>NZ_JAXCFU010000014.1:0-135562 GCF_055362685.1 Micromonospora sp. SYSU B005
ACGAAGAGTCACCCAAGTGATCATCGATGCCGAACCCTAACGGCAACCAACCGAACCGATCACCACACACATAGAAGCGTCTTGGAGTTGTGGCACCTCTGATACCAGCGTGAAGCCGGCATTCCGGGCGCCACAACTCCAAGACGACGGAGGCGGAGTGGGGCGTTTCGTCCTACCCGGGCGGCTGCGCTGCCCAGGATGGGGCCATGGGGGAAGACGTGGGCAAGCGGGTCGACCGGGTGGTGCTCGGGCCCGCGTGGCCGGCGTGCTGGCCGAGGTGGCCTGGGGCGTGTTCGCCCGGGGCTCGCTGGCCCGGTTCGGCGAGTCCGGCCTGGCCTGGACCGTGAGCACGTTCGGCTGGTTCTTCGTGGTCGCGGCGGACGCCTTCCTGGTGTTGGCGGTGGTCGTGGCCGCCTCCCGGTTCGGCCGGATCCGGCTCGGGGCCGACGACGACGAGCCGGAGTTCGACACGCTGGCCTGGATCGCCATGATGTTCAGCGCCGGCATGGGCATCGGCCTGGTGTTCTTCGCCGTCGCCGAACCGATCCAGCACTACGCGACGCCGCCGCCCGCGTCCGGCGTCGAGCCGCAGACCGGTGCTGCCGCGGCGACGGCCATGCAGTACACGCTCTTCCACTGGACGCTGCATCCGTGGGGCATCTACGCGATCGCGGCGCTGGCGCTGGCGTACTCGACGTTCCGCAAGGGGCGTGGTAACCGGATCTCGTCCGCGTTCGCGCCGCTGCTCGGGGACCGGACCGAGGGCCCGCTCGGTCGGGCGATCGACCTGCTCGCCGTCTTCGCCACCGTGTTCGGCTCCGCGACCAGCCTCGGTCTGGGCGCGCTCCAGGTGGCGGCCGGCCTGGATCTGGTGGCCGGCGGCCGGACAGCCGGGCCGTCGAGCTGACGATCATCGGCGCGCTCACACTCGCGTTCGTCGTCTCCGCGTTCTCCGGCCTGCACCGGGGCGTGAAGTGGCTGTCCACCACGAACGTGCTGATCGCGGTCGTGCTGATGCTGTTCGTGTTCGTGGTCGGTCCGACCGTCTACACGCTGGAGGTGCTGCCGGCCTCGGTCGGTGACTACCTGAGCGGCCTGGTGCGCATGTCCACGCGTACCGGGGCGTTCTCCGATCCTGCCTGGCTGGGCTCGTGGACGATCTTCTACTGGGCGTGGTGGATCTCCTGGGCGCCGTTCGTGGGCACGTTCATCGCCCGCATCTCGCGCGGCCGCACGGTCCGCCAGTTCCTGATCGGGGTGCTGCTGATACCCAGCGGCGCGAGCACCGTCTGGTTCGCGGTGATGGGCGGGACCGCCCTGCGTACGCAGACCACCGGCACCCGCGATCTGGTGGCGGACGTGGACGCCGGGTCCGAGCAGGCGCTGTTCGGGCTGCTCGACGCGCTGCCGCTGGCCACGCTGACGAGCGTGCTCGCCATGGTGCTGATCGGTCTCTACTTCGTCACCAGCGCGGACTCGGCGTCGCTGGTGCTCGGCTCGCTCAGCTCGCGGGGCGCGTTGCGGCCACATCGCGGGGTGGTGGTGCTCTGGGGCGTGCTGATCGGCGCGGTCGCGGCGGCGTTGCTGCTGGCCGGCGGCCTGGCCGCGCTGCAACAGGCGACCATCCTGGTCGCGTTGCCGTTCGTCGTGGTGATGTTGGGCCTGGCCGTCGCGGTGCTCCGGGAGATGGCCGCCGATCCGATGCTGCGCGCCGGGCCCCGGCCCCGCCGCTCCGGCCTGGCCGCCGCGGTGAACGCGGCCCGGTCGTACGAGGAGGAGGAACCGGCCCCCGTCACGCGCTGGTTCCACCGCCCACGCTCCTGAGTGGGGGTACCTCTGTTTGTAGTATGAGTGCTACATTCCGAGGCATGACTGCGGTCGAACTTCCCGGGGCCGTCGCGTCCCCCCGACCGCCCGACGAGGATCTCGTCCTCGACGTGCGGGATCTGCGTATGCGCTACGGCGCCGTCGACGTGCTGCACGGCGTCGACCTGACCGCCCGGCGGGGCGAGGTGGTGGCGCTGCTCGGGCCCAACGGCGCGGGCAAGACCACCACCATCGAGATCCTCGAAGGCTTCCGGCTGCCCTCGGCCGGCACGGTGCGCGTGCTCGGCACCGACCCGGCGCGCGGTGACGAGCGGTGGCGCGCACGACTGGGCGTGGTGCTGCAGTCCTGGCGCGACCACGGCAAGTGGCGGGTACGGGAGCTGCTCGCCCACCTCGGCGACTTCTACGCGCCGTACGCCACCGATCGGATCGCGCGCCCGTGGCCGGTGGACGAGCTGCTGGAGACGGTGGGCCTGGCCGCGCACGCCGGCAGCCGGGTGTCCCGGCTCTCCGGTGGTCAGCGTCGCCGGCTCGACGTCGCTGTCGGCATCGTGGGCCGGCCGGAACTGCTGTTCCTGGACGAGCCCACCGTCGGCTTCGACCCGGCCGCCCGGCGCGAGTTCCACGAGCTGGTGCACCGCCTGGCCGACCTGGACGAGACCACCATCGTGCTGACCACGCACGACCTGGCCGAGGCGGAGAAGCTGGCCGACCGCATCCTCATCCTGGCCGGCGGCCGGATCATCGCCGAGGGGTCGCCCGACCAGCTCGCCCGGCGTGTCGCGGGGGACGCCGAGGTGCGCTGGACCCGGGACGGCGAGCGGTACGTGCACGCCACCGCCGACGCCACCGCGTTCCTGCGCGACCTGCTCCGTGAGCACGGCGACCGGATACGCGAGCTGGAGGTGCGCCGGGCCAGCCTGGAGGACGCGTACCTGGCGCTGGTGCACGAGGAGGAGACCGGCATCCGTACCGGCCGGGCCGAGCGGGTGTGGCAGCAGGAGGCGAACCGATGAACCCGACCACCAACGCGCTACGGGCCGGTCTGCGGCGCGGCGTGATCGAGCTGCGCGCCACGTTCACCAACGGCCAGGATCTCTGGACCTACTTCTTCCCCACAGTGGTGCTGCTGATCGCCGTGTTCTGGATGCGCGGCTCGACGGTGCCCGGCACCGACTTCTCGCTCGGCGCCCGTACGCTGCCCAGCGCGCTCGGCATGGGCCTGCTCTTCGGCGGCCTGCTCGGGCTGGCCAACCAGCTCGTCATCGACCGGGAGGACGGCACGCTGCTGCGCGCCAAGGCGATCCCGGACGGCATGCTCGGCTACCTGGTCGGCAAGATCGTGCTGGTCTCGGCGGTCGCACTGATCGGCGTGGTCATCCAGCTCACGCCGGGGCTGTTCTTCCTCGACGGGCTGCGGCTCGGCGACCCCGGCGCCTGGCTCACGCTGGCCTGGGTGGTGCCGCTCGGGCTGGTGGCGACGCTGCCGCTGGGCGCGGTGATCGGCTCGCTGGTGGAGAACCCCCGCAACATGGGCCTGGTGGTGATGCCGATCTTCGGTCTCATCGCGCTGTCCGGCATCTTCTACCCGATCAACGGCCTGCCCGGCTGGCTCCAGGGCGTCGCCCAGGTGTTCCCGCTCTACTGGCTAGGCTTGGGCATGCGCTCGGCGCTGCTCCCCGGCGACCTCGCGGCCGTCGAACTCGGCGGCTCCTGGCGGCACCTGGAGACGGTCGGCGTGCTCGGCGCCTGGGCGGTGCTCGGGCTCGTGCTGGCCCCGGTGGTGCTGCGCCGGATGGCCCGCCGGGAGTCCGGCTCGCGGGTCGCGGCCCGGCGGGAGCGGGCCATGCAGCGGGTCGGATGAGAGGGCGTCGATGAGCGAGACCGTGCACAACCGCATCGCGGTGCTGCGCGCCGAACGGGGCATCTCCCGCCGGCAACTGGCCGACGCGCTCGGTGTGCACTACCAGACCGTCGGTTACCTGGAGCGCGGCGAGTTCCGGCCCAGCCTGCACCTGGCGCTGCGCATCGCCGCGTACTTCGAGGTGCCGGTCGAGGTGGTCTTCTCGATCGAGCCGTTCCCGCGTATCGGCGACCCCGCGGCGGCCCGCTCGGCCTGAGCCGGCGGGGACGGGCGTGGCCGGCCACACGCCCGTCCCCCCGGCCGCCGGAACGTCGGTCCGGCAGGGCAGGATGTACGCCGAGGGGGTGGCGGTCATGGCGGGGCGGATCCGGGACGAGGACATCGCGCTGGTCCGCGAGCGCACCGCCATCGCGGACGTCATCTCCGAGGTGGTGACGCTCAAGTCGGCCGGCGGCGGCAACCTCAAGGGGCTCTGCCCGTTCCACGACGAGAAGAGCCCGTCGTTCAACGTCTCGCCCGCCCGCAACGTGTTCTACTGCTTCGGCTGCGGGGTCGGCGGCGACGCGATCAAGTTCCTGATGGACGCCGAGCACCTCAGCTTCGTCGAGTCCGTCGAGCGGCTGGCCGCCCGCGCCGGCATCCAGTTGCGCTACGTCGAGGACGACAGGTCGGCGCCGCGTCCCCGCCCGCAGCAGGGGCAGCGGCAGCGCCTGGTGGCCGCGCACGCCGCCGCCGTCGACTTCTACCGGGCCCAGCTCACCACCGCCGGCGCGCGCCCGGCCCGCGAGTTCCTCGCCGGGCGCGGCTTCGACCGGGCCGCCGCCGAGCGGTACGGCTGCGGCTTCGCCCCCGACGGGTGGGACCTGCTCACCAAGCACCTGCGTCAGCAGGGCTTCACCCACGACGAGCTGGTCACCGCCGGGCTGTCCCGCCCGGCCCGCTCCGGTTCGCTGATCGACAGGTTCCGCCGCCGCCTGATGTGGCCGATCCGGGACATCACCGGCGACGTGATCGGCTTCGGCGCCCGCAAGCTGTTCGACGACGACGACGGCCCGAAATACCTGAACACCCCCGAGACGCCGATCTACAAGAAGTCGCACGTGCTCTACGGCATCGACCAGGCCAAGCGGGAGATCGCCAAGCAGGGCAAGGTGGTGGTGGTCGAGGGCTACACCGACGTGATGGCCTGCCACCTGGCCGACGTGCCGACGGCGGTGGCTACCTGCGGCACCGCGTTCGGCGGCGACCACATCTCGGTGCTGCGCCGGGTGCTGTTCGACAGCGACGAGCGGGCCGGTGAGATCATCTTCACCTTCGACGGCGACGCGGCCGGGCAGAAGGCCGCGCTGCGCGCCTTCGAGGACGACCAGCGCTTCGTCGGGCGTACCTTCATCGCGGTCAGCCCCGACAACATGGACCCGTGCGATCTGCGCCTGGCAAAGGGCGACCTGGCCGTACGCGACCTGGTGGCCCGCCGCGAGCCCCTGGTGGACTTCGCACTCCGGCACGTGATCAACCGGTTCGACCTGGACACCGTCGACGGCCGGGTCGAGGCCATGCGCCGCGCCGCGCCGCTGGTGGCGAAGATCAAGGACCGGGAGAAGCGCCCGGAGTACGTCCGCAAACTCGCCGGCGACCTCGGCATGGAGATCGAGCCGGTGCAGCGCGCGGTGCTGGCCGCCGCGAACGGGCAACCGGCCCCCGGTGGGCCCGCCGCGTCCGGGCGCCCCCGCCCGAACGCGCCCACTGTGGACAGCCCTCGCTCCATGGTGGAGCGGGAGGCGCTGAAGCTGGCGTTGCAGGAGCCGGTCCTGGCCGGCCCGATGTTCGACGCGGTCGAGGCGACCGACTACCAGCATCCGGTGCACCTCGCGGTACGCGCCGCCGTGGCAGCGGCAGGCGGGGCGTCCGGCGCCACCGGCGGCGCGGTCTGGATCGAGCGGGTCCGCGATGCCTGCGACGACCTGGCCGGGCAGGCGTTGATCGGCGAGCTGGCGGTGGAACCGCTGCGTATCGACGGCGAGCCCGACCCGCGGTACGTCTCGATCACCATGGCTCGGCTCCAGTGGAGTTCGGTCACCGGCCGCATCCGTGACCTGAAGTCGAAGATCCAGCGAGTCAACCCGGTGAGCAACAAGGACGAGTACTTCGCCCTGTTCGGGGAACTGCTCTCGCTGGAACAGCACGCACGGGCACTGCGCGAGCAGGCCGCCGGAGGTTTGTGATGGGTCTGTTCAACCGCCGGCCGAAACTGCCCTCGGCGGACCGGCCGCCGCTGGTCGCCGACGAGCGGGTGCTCGCCTGGGCCGCCGCCGGCACCGGCGAGGGCGGCAACGACGGCGTGCTGGTCGCCAGCAACCGCGGGCTCTGGCTGCCCGGCCGGGTGGACCGCCTCGGCTGGCACGACATCCTCAAGGCGGTCTGGTCCGGCCGGGAACTCACCGTCACGCCGGCCGAGCCGGTCGCCGAGCGCGACGGCTACCTGGTGGTCGCGGACGGCCTCCCCGAGACGTACCTGCTCGTCGACCCGGGTGACCTGCCGCACCAGGTCCGGGCCCGGGTCACCGGCTCGGTGGCGTACACCTCGCACCACGAGGTGCCCGGCGGCTCCGGGCGGATCGCGGCCCGGCGGGTGCCCGGGGTCGACGGCCTGACCTGGACGGTCCGCTACGACCCGGGGACGCCGACCGACGACGAGGCGGTGACCGACGAGACCGCCCGGCTGGTCGCGGCGGCGCGGGCCGCCACCACCCCCGCCGACGCCTGAGGCCTACACCTTGAGGACGTCGACGTCGTAGAGCGGGATGGAGGCGTCGCGGGTGGCCAGGGTCAGGTTCTCCGTGATCGCCTGCGCCACCAGCATCCGGTCGAAGGGATCCCGGTGATGCGGCGGCAGGCGGCCCGCGGTGATGGCGTGGTCGTGGGTCACCGGGAGTTCACGGAAACCCATGTCCCGCACCCGTTCCGCGAGGTCGGGAGGACCGGAGAGCTTCCCCGCCTGCTGCCTGACGGTGATCTCCCAGAGGCTGACCGGGGAGAGGAAGACATCGGGGTCGTGGCGTAGCCGGTCGAGGAACTCGACACCGAGAGTGGCGTCGCCGGTGATGGCCCAGAGCGCGACGTGGGTGTCCAGCAGCAGGGTCATGCGCCGATTCCGAAGTCGGCGGCGATCTCGGCGTTGGTCTGTGGCGAGTCCCAGTCACCGGAGAGGTCCACCTGCCCGGCGAGGGAGCCGACCGCCGTGCGGTCGGTTCGGCGCACGAGCGGCACGACCTTCGCCACGGGGGTGCCCGCCCGGTCGATGATGATCTCTTCGCCGCGTTCCACCCGCTCGATGATGCGCGACAGGTGGGTCTTGGCGTCATGCATGTTGTAGTGCGCAGCCTCAGCAGACACAGCGCGACCTCCTCAGTTAGCTAAGCACTTAGTTTTTAGGCGTGTGGGGCGCCCGGCGGCGGCCGGATAATCCGGTCGAGTGGCTGCGGCCCGGCTGTTAGCGTCGCGGGATGTTCGCCACCGACCGGGTCCGCCTGCGTACCCCCACCCCCGACGACGCACCGGACCTGTTCCGCCTGCACGCCGATCCGGAACTGCACCTGATCACCGACGACGGGCCGTTCCTGCCGCACCACGTGGGGCAGGTCCGGGCCCGGCTGGAGAAGCGCGCCGGCGAGCAGCCGGACGCGGGCGCCGCGGTGTCGCTGCTGGCCGAGACCGTCGCCGACGGCACGTTCCTCGGCACCGGCGTGCTGTGGGGGATCGACACGTTCAGCAGGCTCGCCCACCTCGGCATCACGCTGCTCCCCGAGGCGCGCGGCCAGGGCTACGGCACCGAGGTGATCCGGCTGCTCTGCCGGTACGGCTTCCGCAACCGCAACCTGCGCCGCCTGGAGATCGAGACGCTCGCCGCCAACACGGCCATGCGGCGTACCGCCGAGCGATGCGGTTTCGTCCACGAAGGCACCCAGCGGGAGCGCGGGTACGACGGCGACGGCTTCGGGGACATGGTGATCTACGGCCTGCTGCGGCGCGACTGGACGCCGTGAGCAGGCGCCTCCCCGCCCCGGCGCGGTCGAGGCGGCGCGGTCCCGCCCTCAGCCGGTGCGGTAGAACCGCTGCGCGCCGGGATGCAACGGGATCGGGCGGGTCGACGCGGCACTGGACCGGTTGAAGTTCGCCGCCTCCGGGTGCACCTGGATCAGTTCGCCCTGCCAGGTGAACAGCACCCGGGTCAGGTCGTACGCCAGCTGGTCCGGCATGTCCGCCCCCACCAGGATCACGTTCGCCACCGTGATGGTCGGCGTCGGCTCGGGTGTCCCGTACACCTCCTTCGGCAGCGTCGCCGTGGTGTAGACGGCGCCGAAGCGGGCGCTCAACGGCTCGATCAGCTCGTCGATCGGCAGCAGCCGGAACGTGCCCGGTGCGGACGAGAGCAGATCCTTGACACCGGGGGTGGGCAGACCGCCGGAGAAGAACATGGCGTCCAGGCCCTTCGCCCGCATCCGCTTGACCGTCTCCGGCAGCGACAGGTTGAACCGCTGGATGTCCCGGTTCGGGTCCATGCCACCGGCGGTGAGCAGGCGCCCGGCGATGATGTCGGTGCCGGACTTCGGCGAACCGGTGGAGATGCGCTTGCCGCGCAGGTCGGCGAAGCTGCGGATCTTGCCGTCGGCGCGGACGATCACGTGCGTGTAGTTGCTGTAGACCCGGGCCAGCGCGCGTACCGGCTGCGGCTGCTTGTCGAACGCCCCGCGCCCGTCGACCGCGTCCGCCGCCGTGTCGGCCAGGCTGAACGCGATCTCCATGTCGCCGCTCGCCACCCGGGTGATGTTCTCCACCGACGCGCCGGTCGGCTCGGCCCGCGCCTCGTACCCGGGCAGGTGGCGGGTGATCAGGTCGGCGTACCCGCCGCCGAGCTGGTAGTAGACGCCTGTGGTGTTGCCGGTGGCCAGGAAGATCCGCCCGCCGTGCCACGCCTCGGGCGCGGAGTCCTCGGCCGCGCACCCGGCCACCAGCACCGCCGACATCAGCGCGGCGGTCAGCCGCAGCACGCGGCCGGTCATCGGCGGACCGCCGGTTCCAGCGCCTCCGCCACCCGCTGCACCAGCGTCGCCGTCTCGTAGCCGATCTGGCCCAGGTCGCAGCCGGGCGCGGCCAGCACGCCGAGCAGCGCCCGCTCACCCACCGCCATCACCAGCATCACCCCGCCGTCCATGTCCACGATCTGCTGGCGTACCCGGCCGGCCGACATCAGCCGGGCCGCGCCCACGGTCAGGCTCGCCAGCCCGCTGATCACCGCCGCGAGCTGGTCGACCTGGTCGGGGGAGAGGTCCGGCGAGGACGCCAGCCGCAACCCGTCCTCGGAGACCGCGAGCGCGTGCGAGACGTCCGGCACCTGCTCGGCGAAGTTCGCCAGCAGCCAGTCCAGTCCGGTGGTGGACGGTGAGGTCATGGTCTTCTCCCGTTGGGTGTGGTGTTCGGGGCACGGCGGGTCGCGCTGGCCACCCCCTCGGCGAGGGCGGACAGCCGGGCACGTACCACTTCGGGGTCGAGCAGGTCGGTGGCCGGCGGCGGCGCGGTGGTGTCCGGCATCGGCTCGGGCAGGTGGCCGCCCACCTGCCGCCGGGGCAGCCCGGCGGCGGTGGTCGGGACGGGCGTCGGCGGCACGCTCACCGGGCGGATCCGGGCGGTGCTCGGCGCCAGCAACGCGCCACCCGGCGTGCGGACCGCGGCGACGCCGCGCGCCGGCCCGACGGTCGTGGCGCTGGTGACGAGGCTGCGGCCGGCGGCCGGCCCGGACTTGAACCAGGCCGCGGCGCGCGGCCGCCGCTCGGCGGCAGGCCGGGACGCCACCGACTCGACCCGGGTCAGGACCGATTCCGGTACGTCGACCTGCGCCACAGTGCCGGTACCGGGGTTGTGCAACTGCACCCGGATCCCGTGCCGGGCGGCCAGGTGGGCCACCACGTGCAGGCCCATGCTGCCCGCCGCCGCGCTGGACAGCGTGGCCGGCGCGGCCAGCCGCTCGTTGATCTCGGTCAGCCGGCTCTCGCTGACGCCGATGCCCTGGTCGCGGACGCGCAGCACCAGCCCGTCGACCGTGCGCCGGCCGTCGACGAGCACCCGGGCCTCCGGTGGCGAGTAGACGGTGGCGTTCTCCAGCAGCTCGGCCAGCAGGTGCACTAGGTTGCCGGCCGCCGTGCCGTGCACCGCGGCGGTCGGCACGTCGATCTCCACCCGCGGGTAGTCCTCGATCTCGGACGCCGCCGCCCGCACCACGTCGTCCAGCAGCAACGCGCCCTCGTGCCCCCGGCCGGGCTCACCACCGGCGAGCACCAGCAGGTTCTCCCCGTTGCGGCGCAACCGGGCGGCGAGGTGGTCCAGCGCGAACAGCCGGGCCAGCGCGTCCGGGTCGGTCTCCTCGCGCTCGAAGTCGTCGAGCAGCCGCAGCTGCCGGGTGATGAGCGTCCGGATGCGCCGGGCCAGCGCCTCCGCCATCCGGGTCACGTCCAGCCGCAACTCGGCCTGCTGACCGGCCAGCCGCAACGCGGCCCGGTTCACCGTGTCGAACGCCTCGGCGACCTGCGCCACCTCGTCCCGGCCGCGTCTGATCCCGTCGGTCATCCGGGTCGCCGGGCCCTCCGCCGGGGTCCGCTCGCCCGCCGCGATCGCGGTGATCCGTTCCGGCAGTTCCCGGTTCGCCATGGTCAGCGCGGCCACCCGCAGCCGGCGCAACCGGCGGCTCGTACGGACCGCCAGCAGCACGGCGGTGAGGAGCGAGCCGAGCGCGACCGTGCTCGTCGCGCCGGCGGTCAGCACCGCACGCAACCGGGCCGCCCCGGCCAGGTCCGCCGCGTCCCGGTCCAGCCCGTCGGACAGGTCCCGGCCGAGCAGGTTGTACCGGCGGATCGCGCCGCTCTGCGCCACGTACCAGGCGTCGCCGTCGCTCTTCAGCGCGTCCGGCGCGCCGTCGGTGTCGAGCACCGTGTCGCGCATCCGCCGGGCCGCTGTCACGTCCGTGCCGTCGACCTTGCGGTACCAGGCGGTTCTCGACGAGTCGGAGGCGATCCGCAGGAACTCGGCCTGCCGCTGCTCCCGGGCACCCCGCAACCGGCCCAGCCGGGCCAGCTCACCGCGTTCCAGCCCGCCCCGGACGAACACCGCCCGCAGCAGGTCGCGCTCCAGCGAGGACAGGTGCTCCTGGGCGGCCACCGCGGCCACCTCACGGGCCTGGTTGGCCAGATCGGCGTCGCGGAGCTGGCTCGGCAGCGCGTCCGCGACCGCGAGCAGCGACTCCACGAGCGACACGTACGCCGGGTCGGCGTCCTCGCCGGCCACCGCCTGCTCCCGGGTGGGCGCGAGCTTGTCCAGGCGCCGGCTGGCGTCGTTGAGCACGGGTGCCAGGTCGGGGGCGGCCCGGCGGGCGTCACCCTGCGCCGCGCGGTAGCGATCGACAGCGGTGTCCACCCGGCGTCGCTGCGCGTCCACGAGCGGGCGACCCGACGTACCGCCGCGCTGGCGCAACGCGGCCGTCTCGCCCAGCTCGCGTTCCAGCTCGTGCACCAGCCGTACGGTCGCGGTGGCGGTGCCGGCCAGCACGCGGGCCCGGTCGGCGTCGGCGGACGCGTCGAGCGCCGCGCCGGTCTGCGCCGCCCCCAGCACGACCAGGCCGGCGGTGGCCACCAGGATCGGGGCCAGCAGTTGGACGCGAACCGAGCGGAGGCGTCCGGTGCGGTCCGCGGAGCGGTGATGCCGGCGTACGCGAGCCGGGTGGGGCAGCGGCACGGGGGTCTCCGGGTCGGGTCGGTGGGCCGGGCCCGGACGCGACGTCCGGGCCCGGCCCGTTCAGGTCAGCTCGCGCCGAGGTCGCTCAGCGCCCGCTCCGCGCCACGGTGCAGCGGCACCGGGTCGGTCTTGCGGGCGTTGCCCAGCTCGATGCCCTTCGCCGCCGGGTTCGCCTGGGCCAGGGCGTCCTTGGAGTCGAACACCGTCCGGGTGATCGCGCAGGCCACGTCGGCGTCCAGGTCGTCCCGCACCAGCAGCACGTTCGGCACCACGATGGTGGGCACGTCGGCCGGGGTCCGGTAGATGTCCTTGCCGATGGTGCCCGCCTGGTACGCCGGGTTCAGCTCGGCCATCTTCGGCAGCAGCGGGCTGATGTCGACGAACTTCACCTTGTCGCCGGACGTGGTGAACAGGTCGGTGACCCCGCCGGTCGGTACGCCGCCGGACCAGAAGAAGCCGTCGATGCTGCCGTCCTTCATGCCGTCGACGGTCTTGGTGAGGTCCAGCCGCTGCGCCTGGATGTCCTTGGCCGGATCCAGCCCGGCGGCGGTGAGCAGGCGGTTGGCGATGACCTCGGTGCCGGACTTCGGCGACCCGGTGGAGATCTTCTTGCCCTTCATGTCGGCCACCGACGTGATCCCCGCGTCGGCGCGGACCACCACCTGCGTGTAGTTGTCGTAGATCCGGGCCAGCGCCTTCACCGGCTGCGGCGCGGTGAAGCTCCCCTTGCCCTGCACCGCGTTGACGGCGGTGTCGAACAGGGAGAACGCCACGTCGTACTGGCCGGCGACGAGCTGCTCCACGTTCTGCACCGAGGCGCCGGTCTCGGCGGCCGTCCCGGTGAGCTTCCCGTCGGTGGTCTTGCTCAGCTCACCGGCGAGCGCGTTGCCGACCACGTAGTAGACGCCCGTGGCGTTGCCGGTGGCGATGCCGACCCGGGTGTCCTTGGTGACCTTGCAGCTGACCTCGCGGGCGGCGTCGTCCTTCGCCGCGCCGTCCTGACGGCCCCCGCAGCCGGCGGCACCGGCGGCGACCAGGACAAGTGCCCCGACACCCGCCACTATCCTCGCGTCGATCCGTCCCACTCTCTCTCCTCCCCAAGGTCCACGGATTCTTCGACCGCCGGGCGGCCGGCGTGCCCGGCGGCGCCACGTCGGACGTACACGCCCGCGACCGCCAGCGCGGCGAGCGCCGCGCCGATCGCCATGGGCAGCGGTTCCAGCCAGAGCAGCACCAGCCCGGCGATCGCGCCGACGATCCGCTCCGGCACGCCGGCCGGGCCCACACCGGGTAGCCAGCCGCCGGCCGCGACCGCCAGCACCGCGACGCCGAGCGCCGACACCAGGCCGGCCGTCACGATCCGCCCGGGCCCGCCGATGCCGAGCAGCCCGAGGCCGGTCGGCGTGATGACGAAGGCCAGCGGGATCAGGTATGCCGGCAGCGCGTACCGCAGGGTCTGCCACATGGTCGGCACCAGCCGGCCGCCGGTGACCGCGGCGGCGGCGACAGCGGCGAGCGCGGTCGGCGGCGAGACCTCGGACAGCACCGCGAAGTAGAAGACGAACATGGCCGCTGCGGGCGCCTCGACGCCCAGGTTCAGCAGCGCCGGGCCGATGATCACCCAGCCGATGACGAACGACGCGGTGACCGGCACGGCGAGGCCGAGCAGGCTGAGCGCGACGGCGGCGAGCACCGCGGTCAGCGCCAGCACCACCGCCGGCTCCGAGCTGACCGCCTGCGCGCCGTCGATCAGCAGCGCGGCGGCCTGCGGCCCGAGACCGGTCTTCGTGGTGGTGGCGGTGATGATGCCGGCCGCGGCGCAGACGGCGCTCACCGCGAGCACCCCGCGTACGCCGTCGCGCAGCGCCGCCACCAGCCGGGCGGGCGTGAGCCGGTGCCGGCGGTCCAGGAAGGACAGCGCCGCCGCGATCACGGTGGCGATGACGACCGCCCGCATCGCCGACGCGCCGAGCGCCAGCACCACGATGATCACGAGAAGCGAGAGGAAGTGGTAGCCGAAGCGGGCCAGCAACCGCCACGCCGAGCCGGTGTCGATGACCACCGGGCGCACGCCGGAGCGCCGGGCGTCGATCTCCACGGAGAGCAGGATGCCCAGGTAGTAGAGGATCGTCGGCACCGTGGCCCAGCCGAGCACCTGGAGGTAGGACACGCCCAGGTACTCGGCGATGATGAACGCGGCGGCGCCCAGCGTCGGCGGCGACAGGATCGCCCCCACGCCGGCCGCGGCGAGCATGCCGCCCGCCCGCTCGGCCGGGTAGCCGGCGCGACGCAGGATCGGCCAGGTCACCGCGCCGATGCTGACTGTGGTGGCGGCGCCGGAGCCGGAGACCGTGCCGAGCAGGAAACCCGAGGCGACTGCGGTACGCCCGGCGGCCGTCCGCGAGCGGCGGAACGCGGCGGCGGACAGCTCCACGAAGAACCGGCCCGCGCCGGACAGGTCGAGCACCGCGCCGTAGATCGTGAACAGCACGATGTACGAGGCGGCCACGTCCAGCGGGGTGCCGTAGAAGCCGCTGTCGGAGTTGTAGAACGCGTCGACGAGCTGCCCGAAGTCGAGCCCCGCGTGCGCCACCGGCCAGGACTGCGGCAGCAGGCCGCCGTAGTAGCCGTACCCCAGGAACAGCACGCACACCGCGGGCAGGATCCATCCGGTGGTACGCCGGCACGCCTCCAGCAGCAGGAGCAGCAGCCCGGTGCCGAACGCCACGTCCAGCGGATCCAGCAGGCCCTGCCGGTCGAGGAAGGCGTCGTACCCGCCGCCACCGGCACCGATGGTGACCGGCAGCACCGGGTAGAGGCAGACGACGAGCGCCGCGAGGGCCAGCAGCCAGTCCGCGGGCGTGGGCCCGCGCCGGTCGTCCGCGTCGGCCTCGGCGCGTCGCAGCCGCACTCCCGAGGGGTACGCGAGGAACACCACCGGCAGGACGCCGGCCAGGAAGAAGATGAGGTAGTACTTGCTGCCCTGGGCCAGCGGGAAGAACACCTGCCAGAGCGTCAGCAGTCCGACCGCGACGGTGACGCCGGTGAAGAGGACCCCGACCGGGCCGGCGAGCACCCGTCCCGGTTTCTCCTCCTCGAACCGGGCCGCCAGCTCACGGGCGTCCCGGGTCTGGTCCGGGCTCTCGCCCTTGTCGCGGGCTTCGTTCTCGTCCCGGGTGTGGTGCTCGTCCGCGGTGTGCTCGCCTGCGGTGTGGTGCGCTGCTCGGCTGTGGTGGTGCGTCTCGCCCGGCCCGTCGTCGGCCCACTCGGGCCCGGCGACGCTTCCGTCGTCCGGCGGCAGCGACACCACCTCGGCGTCCACGTCGGACCCCGGTCGTCCGCCGGACGGCGGCCGGGGTTTGGGGGGAGTCGCGTCGGAGGGGCGAACGGACGGCACGAGGGGGCACGATACGCGAATAGCGCGCATGTTGGGAACGTTGCCGATCGTGATTGCAATGAGTGACGGAATGGAGGTTCGCTCACTCGCGTCGCATATTTCTTGAAACTGTCTCGCAATGGCGGGAGGCGGTCTCTCGCGGCTCTCTCCCGATATCGCTTACAACGATGAAAAGCGGGCGTGCCCGTGATGCTTGTCGTCACGCAATGTGTCCACTCAGGTGGGTGCGTCTCCCGTGTCGGCTCGCGCGGGCGGCACCCGTCGCGCCGGGGCGTGCGCGCTCGTGCCCGCCGCGTTCACCCGGTGGGGAAATAGCCGGAGAGCGTGTTCGCCGGCTCGCGTTTCCAGGATCATCCCCACTTCCCCGAGGTGGTGGCATCGGAGGACGGATCACGCGTCACTTCGGCGCCCCGGCCGTCGCCGTCCGTACGCCGCCGCTCTCGCTTTCGCGCACGCCGGTGGCCGACCTCGGTGAGTGGAACGTCATGGGTGCTTCCGGTCCCGTTTGACACCCATGACGTTCCACTCGTCGTGACGGTCGTCGAGATGGTGGCGATTGGTGGTCGCGGGGGAGCGGCCGCCCGCCCGGATTTCGGGCGGGGAGTGGCGGGGTGCCGGTGGGAGCGCCGCCCCCGCCTCCTTTGCTCTGCACCCATCGGCGCACATGGTTACGGAGCGTGTCCGCCGCGCGCATGGCTGCAGAGCAAACGGCGGCGAGAGGGGTGGAGGCGGCGGCAGGGTGCGAGCAGTGGGGCGCGGGTGGGGGCGCGGGCGGAAGTCGAGGGCAGAGCTCGGCCGGGGACCGGGCCGGCAGGGAAGGGGCAGGGAAGGGGCGGGGACCGGTCGCCGGCGGTCGAGTGGCCGGTTTGCGGGTGCGGTGGTTATCGCTGCCCTCGTCAGGGCATGTCGTGCGGGACGACATGACGACGAGGAGGTGCCATGGCCGCCCGCGACGACGCCCACGACGTCCACGACGACACCCGCGACGACGCCCCCGCTGCGCGCGACGACGTCCCCGCTGGGCAGGACCGGCCCGGCGGGCGGAAGCGCACCGGGCCGGTGGGGCCGGACGACGGGCCGGACAGCCCGGCCGACCTGTCGGCCACCGGCTGGATGGCGACCCTCAAGCGGACCGTCCGGGAGTTCCAGGACGACAGCCTCACCGACTGGGCCGCAGCGCTCACCTACTACGGCGTCCTCTCCATCTTCCCGGGCGTACTGGTGCTGATCTCGGTCCTCGGCCTGCTCGGCGACCGGGCCACCGAGGGGGTACGGGACACCGTCGGGCAGGCGGTGCCGGAGGAGAACATCCGCCGCATCATCGAGAGCGCGATCGACCAGGCTGGCCAGTCCGGCGGGCTGGCGAGCATCGCGGCGATCATCGGTCTGGTGGCGGCGTTCTGGTCGGCGTCGGGCTACGTCGCCGCGTTCATGCGCGCCTCGAACAGCATCTACGACGTGCCGGAGGGGCGGCCGATCTGGAAGACGCTGCCGGTACGCCTCGGTGTGACCGCGGTGATCGGCGTGATGCTGCTGATCAGCGCCGTGATCGTGGTGTTCACCGGCGGGCTGGCCGAGCAGGCCGGCAACGCGATCGGCCTGGGCGAGACCGCCGTGACGGTGTGGAACATCGCCAAGTGGCCGGTGCTGCTGGTGCTGGTGAGCCTGATGTTCGCGATCCTCTACTGGGCCTCGCCGAACGCCCGGCACGGCGGCTTCCGCTGGGTCAGCCCCGGCGGCGTGCTCGCGGTGGTGCTCTGGCTGGTCGTGTCCGGCCTGTTCGCGCTCTACGTGAGCAACTTCGGGTCGTACAACAAGACGTACGGCGCGGTGGCCGGCGTGATCATCTTCCTGGTGTGGTTGTGGCTGAGCAACGTCGCGATCCTGCTGGGCGCGGAGTTCGACGCCGAGCTGGAGCGCAGCCGCGCCATCGCGGCGGGGCACCCGGCCGACGAGGAGCCCTACGTGGAGCTGCGCGACGACCGCAAGCTGCGCAAGAAGGGCCGCACGCCCTCCCGCTGACCCGAGAACGCACCCGACCCGAGATCGCGTCGCCCCGCCCGGAAGTCACACGGGCGGGGCGGCGCGTTTTCATGATCCGGAACTCGCTTTTGTTCGTATGGACAAAAGTTTGCATCAGGCGTGCCGAAGCTATGGACATGCGGCCCGGAAGGCTCCTACTGTGTCGGACACGACACACAACGCCGATGCGGAGGTGACTGCCGGTGCGGACGGTCGACCCCCTGCACGTACGGCTTCTGCGACTGCTCCGGGACGAGGGCGCGGTGTCCCGCGCCGAACTCGGCGACCGGCTCCAGATGCCCCGTCCGCGCCTGCTCGCCGAGCTGGAACGCCTGGTCTCCCTCGGATACGTGGCCGAGGCCGGGCTGGCCGCCTCCCGGGGCGGGCGCCGTTCCACGCTCGTCGAGCTGAGCCCGCACCTGCGCTTCGCCGCCGTCGACCTGGGCGCCAGCTCGATCGACGTGGAGGTGGTGAACGGCAGGCTGGAGACGGTGGCCGCCTACACCGAGGCCGCCGACATCCGCTCCGGCCCGAAGGTGACGCTCCAGCGGGTGAACGAGCTGCTGCACAAGGCCAAGGTGGACGGCGCGTACGAGCGGCTCGACGCGGTGGGCATCGGCGTACCGGGGCCGGTCAGCTTCCGTGACGGCGTGCCGGTCTCCCCGCCGATCATGCCGGGGTGGGACCGGTTCCCGGTCCGCGAACTGCTCACCCGCGAGCACGGCTGCCCGGCGGTGGTCGACAACGACGTCAACATCATGGCGATCGGCGAGCGGCACGGCGGCGTGGCCCACTCCGTCGACGACTTCCTGTTCATCAAGATCGGTACCGGCATCGGCTGCGGCATCTACCTGCACGGCGAGGTCTACCGGGGCACCGACGGCTGCGCCGGGGACATCGGCCACATCCAGGTCGACCCGAACGGTCCGATGTGCAGCTGCGGGAACCTCGGCTGCCTGGAGGCGGTGTTCAGCGGCGCCGCGCTGGCCCGGGAGGCGACTGTGGCGGCCCGCACCGAGGTGTCCCCGGCGCTGGCCGAGCGGCTGGCCGCCCGGGGCGTGGTGACCGCGCTGGACGTGGCGCAGGGGGCGATCGAGGGGGACGTCACCTGCATCCAGCTCATCCGCGACGGCGGCCGGCGGGTCGGCAGCGTACTGGCCGGGCTGGTCAGCTTCACCAACCCGTCGATGATCGTCATCGGCGGCGGGCTCGCCCAGCTCGGCCACATCCTGCTCGCCGAGATCCGCAGCGTCGTCTACCGCCGCTCGCTGCCGCTCGCCACCGGCAACCTGCCCGTCGTCCTGTCCGAGCTGGGCCCGCGCGCCGGCGTCGCCGGCGCCGCGGTGCTGGCCAGCGACCTCGCGTTCGGAGAAGCAGCATGAGCGAGATCGGACAGCCCGAGGCCCGGCCGCTCGTCGAGGCGCCCGCCGACGCCGTCGCGGGCGAGGTGGTCCTGCGCCTCACCGACGTCGTCAAGACGTTCCCGGGGGTACGCGCGCTCGACGGCGTGCAACTGGAGGTGCGGGCCGGTGAGGTGCACTGCCTGCTGGGGCAGAACGGCGCCGGCAAGTCCACGCTCATCAAGGTGCTGGCCGGGGTGCACCGACCGGACTCCGGCGAGGTGCGCTGGCGCGGCGAGCCGGCCTCGTTCGCCAACCCGCAGGCCGCCATGCGCGCCGGCATCGCCACCATCTACCAGGAACTCGACCTGGTCGACGACCTGTCGGTGGCGGAGAACGCGTTCCTCGGCCACGAGCCGCGCCGGTTCGGTTTCGTCCGGCGGGGGCACATGGCCCGGCGTACCCGGCAGATCCTGGCCCGGCTCGGCCACCCGGAGATCCCGCCGGGACGGCTGGTGCGGCACCTGCCCGCCGCGGGCAAGCAGATCGTCAGCATGGCCCGGGCGCTGTCCCACGAGGCTCGGCTGATCATCATGGACGAGCCGAGCGCGGTGCTTGCCCACGACGAGGTGGCGAACCTGTTCCGGATCATCCGGGAACTCACCGCGCAGGGCATCGCGGTCATCTACATCTCGCACCGGCTGGAGGAGATCCGCGAGATCGGCGACCGGGTCACCGTACTCAAGGACGGCCGGACCACGGCGGCGAGCCTGCCGGCCCGCGAGACACCGACCCGCGACCTGGTCGCCCGGATGACCGGGCGGACCATCGAGTACGTCTTCCCGCAGCGCCCGGCCGACCACGGGGGCGGCGCGGAGCTGTTGCGGGTGGACGGGCTGACCCGGCCCGGCGAGTTCGCCGACGTCTCGCTCGGGGTCCGGGCGGGAGAGATCGTCGGCATCGCCGGGCTGGTCGGCTCGGGCCGGTCGGAGCTGCTGGAGACCATCTTCGGCGCGCGCCGGGCGCACGCCGGGACGGTCCGGGTGAACGGCCGCGCGCTGCGCCCCGGGAGCGTGGGCGCGGCGGTACGGGCCGGGATGGGCATGGCACCGGAGGAACGCAAGAGCCAGGCGCTGCTGCTCGGCGAACCGATCTACCGCAACGTCACGCTCGCCACGTTCAGCCGGTACGCCCGCCTCGGCTTCACCGACACCGGGCGGGAACGCGCCGAGGCGGACCGGATCGCCGCGTCGCTGGAGCTGCGGCCCCGGGACGTACGCCGGCCGGTGCGCACGCTGTCCGGCGGCAACCAGCAGAAGGTGGTGGTCGGGCGGTGGCTGCTCGGTGACACCCGGCTGTTGCTGCTCGACGAGCCGACCCGGGGCGTGGACGTGGGCGCTCGCGCCGAGCTGTACCAGGTGATCCGCGATCTGGCCGCCCGCGGCGTCGGGGTGCTGCTGGTCTCCAGCGAGGTGCCCGAGGTGCTGGGCCTGGCCGACCGGGTGCTGGTGATGCGGGAGGGCCGGGTGGTCCGCGAGGCCCCGGCCGGCGAACTGGACGAGAACACCGTGCTCGACCTCGTCATGGCGGGGTCCCTCATGGAAGGCGCACCGGCATGAGCGAAGCCACTGACACCTCGCTGCCCGCGCAGTCGCCGCCGGTGGAGCGGGCGGAGACCGCGAAGGTCGGCGCGCCGGCGAAGCTCTCCTGGTGGCGCGGCGACGGCGGGGAGGGCGCCAAGCGCAACCTGGGCCTGCTCGCCACGCTGGTCGTGCTGGTGGTCATCGGCATCCTGACCCGCCCCGACCTCTACGGCGACCCGAACTGGGTGTGGGGCAACACGCTCACCATCGGAAAGCTCGCCTCGGTGGTGGGCGTGGTCACCGTCGGCATGACGTTCGTGATCATCGGCGGCGGCATCGACCTGTCGGTCGGCGCGATCGTCGCGCTCGCCGGGGTCTGGTGCACCACAGTCGCGACGCAGAGCTACGGCGCGGGCGGCATGATCTTCACCGCGCTCACCGTCGGGCTCGCCGTCGGCGTGGTGAACGGGCTGCTCGTGTCGTACGGGCGGCTGGTGCCGTTCATCGCCACGCTCGCCATGCTCGTGGCAGCGCGAGGGCTGGCGGCGGAGATCTCCGACAAGCAGACCCAGGTGTCGGGCAACACGTTCATCAACGGCATCGCCAGCACGAACGTGCTCGGCATCCCGCTGCTGGTCTACATCCTGGTGGCGGTGGTGGCGGCCGGGTGGGTGCTGTTGAACCGGACCACGTTCGGCCGCCGTACGGTGGCGGTCGGCGGCAATCCGGAGGCGGCCCGGCTGGCCGGCATCAACGTCCGCCGGCACACCGTGATGCTCTACGCGCTGTCCGGCCTGTGCTGCGGCATCGCCGCGGTCATGCTGACCGCGCAGGCCACCTCCGCGCAGGCGGCGATGGCCAACCTCTACGAGCTGGACGCGATCGCCGCCGCGATCATCGGCGGCACGCTGCTCAGCGGCGGGCGGGGAACGATCATCGGCTCCCTGCTCGGAGTGATCATCTTCTCCACGATCACCAACCTGTTCGCCATCAACAACCTCTCCGCCGAGGCCCAGAACATGGTCAAGGGCGGCATCATCGTCGCCGCCGTCCTGGTCCAGCAGGTGCAGTTCGGCAGCCTCACCCAGTTCTTCGCCCGGAACCGGGCCACCACCACCTGACCCCACGCGCACATCCCGGCTGCCGTCGTACCGACGGTGGTCCGGCCCGCCACACCCGAAACCACCCCACCACCTCATCCCAGGAGGCGTCATGAGAACACCGCGCCATGACCTGTCCCGCCGCCGGCTGCTCTTCGGCGGGGCCGCCGTCTCCGCCGGGGTGCTGCTCGCCGGCTGCACCAGCAACGAGCAGAACCCGACCGAGGCGCAGACCAAGGCGGCCGGTTCCGGCGCCAACACCGAGACGGGCAAGAAGGTGAGCATCGGCTTCTCCGCCCCCGCCGCCGACCACGGCTGGATCGCCGCCATCACCAACAACGCCAAGGCGCAGGCCGGGGCGTACCAGGACGTGGAGCTGAAGTCGGTCGAGGCCGGCGCGGACGCGGCGGCCCAGCGGGCGGCGCTGTCCACGCTGATCTCGCAGAAGCCCGACGTGATCGTGCTGCTGCCGCACGACGGCAAGGAACTCAACGCGTTCGGCCTGGAGGCGATGAAGGCCGGCATCCCGGTGGTCAACCTGGACCGGGCCTTCCCGGACGCGCGGGCCTACCGGCTGCAGATCAAGGGCGACAACTACGGCATGGGGGTGGCCGCCGCCACCTACATCGCCGAGCAGCTCAAGGCCAAGGGCGTCAGCAACCCGGTGATCGGCGAGATCCCCGGCATCGAGTCGCTGGAGCTGACCCAGGAACGGTCGAAGGGGTTCGCCGACACGCTCGCCTCGTACGGGTTCAAGGTCGCCAACCGGCGGCCTGCGGAGTTCACCGTGGACTCCGGTCAGCAGGCCGCCACCGGCCTGTTCCAGGCGCTGCCGAAGATCGACGCGGTCTGGAACCACGACGACGACCAGGGCATCGGCGTGCTCGCGGCGGTCAACCAGGCCAACCGCAAGGAATTCATCATGGTCGGCGGCGCCGGCTCCAAGAAGGCCATGGAGGACATCGCCGCCGACAACACCGTTCTCAAGGCCACAGTCACCTACAGCCCGTCGATGGCTTCCTCGGCCATCTCCCTGGCCCGCCTGATCGGCCAGGGCAAGGGCATGTCCGACCTGGTCGAACTCCAGGTACCGAAGGAGATCGTGCTCGCCTCCGAGACGATCACCAAGGAGAACGCGAGCGACTACCTGAAGCTCGGGTTCTGACACACGGGGGGAGACCCACCTTGTCCAGTCACGACAGCATCCTGCGGGTCGGCATGGTCGGCTACGCGTTCATGGGCGCCGCGCACTCCCAGGCGTGGCGCACCGTGAACCGGGTGTTCGACCTGCCGGCGCGGGTGCGGATGGCGCTCGTCTGCGGCCGCGACGAGCCGAAGGTGGCCGAGGCCGCCGACCGGCTCGGCTGGGACGGCTACACCACCGACTGGCGGCGGCTCGTCGAGTCCGACGAGATCGACGTGGTCGACATCTGCACACCGGGGGACAGCCACCGCGAGATCGCCCTCGCCGCGCTCGCCGCGGGCAAGCACGTGCTGTGCGAGAAGCCGCTCGCGAACAGCGTCGCCGAGGCCCGCGAGATGACCGGGGCCGCGGCCCGGGCACGCGAGTCCGGCGTACGCGCGATGTGCGGCTTCAACTACCGGCGGGTGCCCGCTGTCGCCCTGATGCGGCAGCTGGTGGCCGACGGGCGGATCGGCGAGATCCGGCACGTCCGGGCGACCTACCTCCAGGACTGGATCGTCGACCCGCAGTTCCCGCTGGTGTGGCGGTTGCAGAAGGACAGGGCGGGCTCCGGCGCGCTCGGTGACATCGGCGCGCACATCATCGACCTGACCCAGTACGTCACGGGTCAGCTCGTCAGCGGGGTCAGCGCGCTCACCGAGACGTTCGTGCGTCAGCGGCCGCTCGTGGCCGGGTCGAGCGGCCTGGCCGCGCAGGCCGACGGCAACGGCAGCGCCATGGGGCAGGTGACAGTGGACGACGCGGCGGTGTTCGTGGCCCGGCTCGACGGGGGAGCACTCGCCACGTACGAGGCGACCCGGTTCGCCACCGGCCGCAAGAACGCCCTGCGGGTCGAGATCAACGGCTCGCGCGGCAGCGTCGTGTTCGACCTGGAACGCCTCAACGAACTGGAGTTCCTGGACGCCACCCGGCCCACTGCCGAGCAGGGCTTCAGCCGGATCCTGGTGACCGAGCCGGACCACCCGTACCTGGGTGCGTGGTGGCCGCCCGGCCACATCATCGGCTACGAGCACTCCTTCACCCACCAGGCACGCGACTTCGTCGAGGCGGTCGCCACCGGCGCCGACCCGGCCCCGTCGTTCGCCGACGCGTTGCAGGTCCAGCTCGTGCTCGACGCGGTGACCCGCTCGGCCGAGCGGGCCGCCTGGACGGAGGTGGAGCCCGCTCTGGCCGAAGCTTCCGCCTGACCCGAGGCGGGCCAGGCCCGCCCGACACTCACCGGCGCCGGCCGGCGAGGGCCCGCCCGCGGTTGCGCCCCGCGGCGGGGACGAGGCCGGCTCCGGGGAGCGTGCCGCCGGTGTCCGCCGGCACGACCAGCACGGCCCTCCGGTGCGGCCGGACCGGGATTCCCCGGCCGCACCGGCGGACCGGCCTTACCTGGGGAGGTAGCGCGAATGCGTACGGGTGTGTGGCTGGTGGGTGCGCGCGGCTCGGTCGCCACCACCGCCGTGGTCGGGGGACTGGCCCTGCGGGCCGGGCTCACCGCGCCGACCGGTTGCGTGACCGAGCTGCCCGACCTGCGCGGGCCCGCCCTGCCGGGCTTCGCCGATCTCGTCTTCGGCGGCCACGACGTGGTCGCCACCCCGCTGACCAAACGCGCCGAGGCGCTCGCCGCCGCAGGGGTGCTGCCCGCCCGGCTGGCCGACGCCGTGGCACCCGACCTGGCCGCCGTCGAGGCGGCGCTGCGGCCCACGCCCACCGACGGCGACCAGGGCGAACGGATCGCCGCAGTGGTGCGCGACCTGACCGACTTCCGGACCCGGCACGGGCTGGATCGGGTGGTGGTGGTCAACGTCGCCGCCACCGAACCGGCGCCCGTACCGCATCCGGCCCACAGCGACCCGGCCGCGCTGCGCGACGCGCTGACCGGCCCGGCCGACGTGCTGCCGCCCAGCTCGGGATACGCGTACGCGGCGTTCACCGCCGGCTGCCCGTACGTGGACTTCACCCCGTCCACCGGTGCCCGCCTGCCGGCCCTGGCCGCGCTCGCCGCCGAACGCGGACTGCCGTACGCCGGGCACGACGGCAAGACCGGCGAGACGCTGCTCAAGTCGGTGCTCGCGCCGATGTTCGCGATGCGGCACCTGGCCGTGCGCTCCTGGTCCGGCACGAACCTGCTCGGCGGCGGCGACGGCGCCACGCTCGCCGACCCGGCCGCCAACGCCGCGAAGGTGGGCAGCAAACAGCGGGTGCTCGCCGAGACGCTCGGCTACCTGCCGCAGGGCCACACCCGGATCGAGTACGTCGAGGAACTCGGCGACTTCAAGACCGCCTGGGACCTGGTCACGTTCGCCGGTTTCCTCGGCACCGGCATGCGGATGGAGTTCACCTGGCACGGCTGCGACTCGGCGCTGGCCGCGCCGCTCGTGCTGGACCTGGCCCGGCTCACCGCCGCCGCCCACGCCGCCGGGCGCGAGGGCCCGCTGACCGAGCTGGCGTTCTTCTTCAAGGACCCGCTCGGCGCGACCGGCCACGCGCTCGGCGACCAGTGGACGGTGTTGCGGGACTTCGTCGCCGGCCTGCACGCCCGGGTGACGCCGTGACCCGCCTGGCCGACCTGGCCGAGCTGGTGCGGGCGCCCGCCGCGCTCTCCGTACCCGGGGACGTGCTGTCCGGCGCGGCGGCCGCCGGTGCGCTCGGCCCGCGGACACCGGCGCTGGCCGGCGCGTCGGTGCTGCTCTACTGGGCCGGGATGGCCGCGAACGACTGGGCGGACCGGCGGCTGGACGCGGTCGAGCGGCCGGAACGCCCGATCCCGTCCGGCCGGGTGCGCCCGGCCGTCGCGCTCGGCGTCGCGTCCGGCCTGACCGCCGCCGGGCTCGCGGTCGCCACCGCCGCCGGGGGCCGTCGCGCGGCAGCTGTCGCGCTCCCACTCGCGGCCACCATTTGGGGGTACGACCTGCGCGCGAAGAACACCGCCGCCGGCCCGGCGGTGATGGCCGCCTGCCGCGGGCTGGACGTGCTGCTCGGCGCGTCCGGCGGCCGGGTGGTACGGGCGCTTCCGGCGGCGTTCACGGTCGCCGCGCACACCTGGACCGTGACCGCGCTGTCCCGCCGCGAGGTGACCGGCGCGGACCGGCGTCTGCCGGGCCTCACGCTCGCCGGCACCGCGCTGATCGCGGCAGCCGTCCCGGCCCGGCCGACGTCGCCCGTCACCGGCCGCCGCGGCTCCAGCCTCGCCGCCCGGTTCGGTGACCTCGTGCCGGCGGTGCTCGCCGCCGGGTACGCCACCCGGTACGGCCGGGCGCAGGCCCGGGTGCTCGCCGACCCGTCACCGGCCCGGGTGCGGGCCGCCGTGGGCACCGGGATCACCGGGCTGCCCGCGTTGCAGGGCGCGCTGACCGCCCGCGCCGGGGCCCGGCTGCTCGGCCTCGCCGTGGCCGGCGCCGCCCCGCTCGGCCGCCGCCTGGCCCGACTGATCTCACCGACATGACCGCCGCGCCGGCCACCCGGGCCGCCGCCGGCCCGCTGCCCGGAGCGGACGCGCTGCGCTTCGGGTACGGCACCAACGGCTTCGCCAACCACCGGCTCGGCGACGCACTGGCGGTGCTGGCCGACCTCGGGTACGTGGGCGTCGCGCTCACCCTCGACCACGACCACCTGGACCCGTTCGCCCCCGGCCTGGCCCGCCGGGTCGCCGCCGTACGCCGCCGGCTGGACGCGCTCGGGCTCGCGGTGGTGGTCGAGACCGGCGCCCGGTACCTGCTCGACCCGTGGCACAAGCACGCGTCGACGCTGCTGCACGACGACCCGGGCCGGCGGGTGGAGTTCCTGCGCCGGGCCGTCCGGATCGGCGCCGACCTGTGCGCGGAGGCGGTCTCCTTCTGGGCCGGCGTACGCCCGCCCGGCGTACCACCTGCCGTCGCCGCCGACCGCCTGGTGGCGGGCTGTGCGACGGTGTGCGCCGAGGCGGCGGAGGCGGGCGTGCCGCTGGGCTTCGAACCCGAGCCGGGCATGTTCGTCGAGGACATCGCCGGGTGGTGGCGGCTGCGCGAGGCGCTCGGCGCGCCACCAGGCTTCGGCATCACGCTCGACGTCGGACACTGCCGCTGCCTGGAGCCGCTGCCGGTGCCGCGGTGCGTGTCGGCGGTCGCCGATCATCTGGTCAACGTGCAGATCGACGACATGCGCCGGGGTGTGCACGAGCACCTGGAGTTCGGCACCGGCGAGATCGACTTCCCGCCGGTGCTGCGCGCCCTGGCCGACGCCGGCTACCGCGGGCTGGTGGCCGTGGAACTGCCCCGCCACTCGCACGCCGCCCCGGCCGTCGCCGCCCGCTCACTGGACTTCCTGCGCGCCGCCGCCTCGCGCGGCGAGGGGCGGTGACCCACCACCTTCCACCCGGCAGAGGGGAGACGGCATGACACCCGACCGACTGCGCGCCGCGCTTCGGGGCGTACCCGATCCGCAGTGGCTGGACGCGGCGCTGCGCCGCGTCGCCACCGAACCCACGGCGATCGGGCGGTTCTTCGCCGCCGCAGCCCGGCGGTGCGGTCGCCTGCCGCTGCCCGACCTGCCGGGCTGGACGGCGGACGAGGCGGCCCGGGCGCTGCTGCTGACCGCGTTGCCGCACGGCCACGCCGCCGCCGCGGAGACGCTGTACCGGCAGGGCGACGCCGCCGAGAAACGCGCGGTGCTGCGCGCGCTGCCGCTGCTGCCGATCGGCGCGGAGTGCGTGCCGCTGCTGCACGACGCGACCCGCACCAACGACACCCGGCTGGTCGCCGCCGCGCTCGGCCCGTACGCCCGGCACCTGGAGCAGGCGACCTGGCGGCAGGCGGTGCTCAAGTGCGTGTTCACCGGTGTGCCGCTGGCGGTGGTCGACGGCCTGCCGGAGCGGGCCGACGGCGAGCTGGCCCGGATGCTCGCCGCGTTCGCCGCCGAGCGGCACGCCGCCGGCCGCGACATGCCCGCCGACGCGGCCGACCTGCTGCGCCGGCTGACCATCCCCACCACGGAGGCGTGACATGCGCATCTTCGACCCGCACATCCACATGACGTCCCGCACCACAGACGACTACGAGCGGATGGCCGCCGCCGGGGTCCGCGCGGTGGTCGAGCCGGCGTTCTGGCTGGGCCAGCCGCGTACCAGCGTGGAGAGCTTCGTGGACTACTTCGACTCGCTGATCGGGTGGGAGCCGTTCCGGGCCGGCCAGTTCGGCATCCGGCACCACGCGACTGTGGCGCTGAACCCGAAGGAGGCGAACGACCCGCGCTGCCGCCCGGTCCTCGACCTGCTGCCCCGCTACCTGGACAAGGACGGCGTGGTGGCGGTCGGCGAGATCGGCTACGACGCGATGACGCCGGCCGAGGACGCCGCGCTGGCCGGGCAGCTCGCCCTGGCCGTCGCGCACGACCTGCCCGCGCTGGTGCACACGCCGCACCGGGACAAGGCGCGCGGCGTCGAGCGGACGCTCGCGGTGGTCGCCGAGTCGGGCATCGCGCCCGGACGGGTGCTCGTCGACCACCTCAACGAGGTGACAGTGGAGCTGGTCCGCGACACCGGCTGCTGGCTGGGCTTCTCGATCTACCCGGAGACGAAGATGTCGCCGCCGCGGATGGTGGAGCTGCTGAAGCGGTACGGCACCGAGCGGATGCTGGTGAACTCGGCGGCCGACTGGGGCCGGTCGGATCCGCTGCTGACCCGGGCCACCGGGGAGGCGATGCTGCTGGCCGGGTTCGACGCCGACGACGTCGACCGGGTGCTGTGGCGCAACCCGGTGGAGTTCTACGGCCAGTCCGGCCGGCTCGACCTGACCGACCTGGAGGCGGGCGACCCCACCTTCGCCGGCAACTCGATCGCGCGCGGGGGGCAGTGATGCGGCTGCGCCACGCCGACGGCACGACAGTCCACCTCGGTTACTGCACGAACGTGCACCCGGCCGAGGACCTGCCGGGCATCGTCGC
This sequence comes from Micromonospora sp. SYSU B005, assembly GCF_055362685.1. Classification (NCBI taxonomy): domain Bacteria; kingdom Bacillati; phylum Actinomycetota; class Actinomycetes; order Micromonosporales; family Micromonosporaceae; genus Micromonospora; species Micromonospora sp. SYSU B005. Next base: position 28,030 of record NZ_JAXCFU010000014.1, read on the forward strand.
CCAGCTCGACACGTACGCGGTCGCGGTCCGCCGGGCACTCGGCGCCGACCGGCTCGGGCTCGGCCTCTGGCTGGCCGCGCCGGTGGCCGCCGCGCTCGCCGCCGACCCGCCGGCCCGCCGCCGGCTGCGCCATGAGCTGACCGTACGCGGGCTGGAGGTGGTCACGCTCAACGGCTTCCCGTACGCCGCGTTCCAGGCCCCTGTGGTCAAGGGCGCGGTGTACCACCCGGACTGGACCACGCCGCAACGGTCGGCGTACACGCTGGACCTGGCCCGGGTGCTCGCCGACCTGCTGCCCGACGACGCCGTCCGGGGCTCGATCTCGACGCTGCCGATCGCCTGGCGCAGCCCGTGGGACGCCGGGCGGGCCGCCACCGCCCGGCGTCGCCTGGACGCGCTGGCCGAGGGCCTGGCCGCCGTGCAGCGGGAGACCGGCCGGGTGATCCGGGTCGGCTTCGAACCGGAACCGGGCTGTCTGGTGGAGTCGACGGGACAAGCACGCGAGGTATTCTCAGACATGGATACCGACCGGCTCGGGATCTGCCTGGATCTCGCGCACCTGGCGTGTGCCTGGGAGCAGCCGGCGGATGCCCTGGCCGGGCTGCGTGCCGCCGGTCTCCCCGTGGTGAAGGTCCAGGTGTCCGCAGCGATCGAGGCGCCCGACCCGGCCGCCGCGAGCGCGGCGCTGCGCCGGTTCGTCGAGCCGCGGTTCCTGCACCAGACGCGGGCTGCCGGTTGCGCCGTCGCCACCGATCCGGCCGATCCGGCGTACGCGGCCGACGACCTCGACGCCGCACTCGACGCGCGGCTACCAGGGGCGTGGCGGGTGCACTACCACGTGCCGCTGCACGCCCCGCCCGAGCCGCCGCTGCGCTCCACGGTCCCGGTGCTGCGCGAGGCGCTGGCCGCGTTGTACGCCGGTCCGGTCGCCGGCTGCGACCACCTCGACGTCGAGACGTACACCTGGGGGGTGCTGCCGGAGGCGCGGCGGCCGCGCGGCGACGCGGAGCTGGCCGCCGGCATCGCCGCCGAGCTGGCGTTCGCCCGCGACGAACTGACCACCGTGGGGCTGGCCGACGGCGGCGCGCAGGGCGCTCCGGGTCCGCGGGCGGCGGAAGGCGTGCCCTCGTGAGCCGGCGGCTGGTGGTGCTCGACGTGGTCGGGCTGACGCCGCGGCTGCTGGCGCACATGCCCCGGCTGCGCGCGGTGGCCGAGACCGGGTTCGCCGCCGAGCTGGGCACCGTGCTGCCGGCGGTGACCTGCTCGGCGCAGTCCACGTTCCTCACCGGCGAGCTGCCCGCCGGGCACGGCGTGGTGGGCAACGGCTGGTACTTCCGCGACCTGGGCGAGGTGCTGCTCTGGCGGCAGCACAATGCTCTCGTCGGCGGCGAGAAGGTGTGGCAGGCGGCCCGCCGCGTCGAGCCGGGCTACCGGGTCGCCAACGTCTGCTGGTGGTACGCGATGGGCGCGGACGTGGACTGGACGGTCACGCCGCGCCCGGTCTACCACGCCGACGGGCGCAAGGAGCCGGACTGCTGGACCGACCCGCCCGAGCTGCGGGACACGCTCACCGACGCGCTCGGCACCTTCCCGCTGTTCAGCTACTGGGGTCCGGGTGCCGGGCTGCCGTCCTCGGCGTGGATCAGCCGGGCCGCCCAGCGCATCCTCACCGACCACGCCCCCGACCTGACGCTGGTCTACCTGCCGCACCTGGACTACGACCTGCAACGCTTCGGCCCGTCCGACCCGCAGGCGGCCGCCGCGGCGGCGGAGCTGGACGGGGTGCTCGGTCCGCTGCTCGACGCCGCGCGCGAGCAGGGAGCCACAGTGGTGGCGCTGTCCGAGTACGGCATCACCGACGTGTCCCGACCGGTGGACGTGAACCGGATGCTGCGCGCCGAAGGGCTGTTGCGGGTCTACACCCAGGCCGGGATGGAATACCTCGACCCGTGGACCTCACGGGCGTTCGCGGTGGCCGACCACCAGGTGGCGCACGTCTACGTCAGGGATCCGGCGGACGTGCCGGCGGTGGCGAAGCTCTGCGCGTCGCTACCGGGCGTGGCTGAGGTGCTCGACGCCGCCGGGCAGGCCGGGCACGGGCTCGATCATCCCCGCTCGGGTGAGCTGGTGCTGGTGGCCGAGCCGGATGCCTGGTTCACGTACTACTACTGGCTCGACGACGCGCGGGCACCCGACTTCGCCCGGCTGGTGGAGATCCACCGCAAGCCCGGCTACGACCCGGCGGAACTGTTCTTCGACCCGGCCGCGCCGGGCGCGGCGAAGCGCCGGGCGGCGGTGGCGCTGGCCCGCAAGAAGCTCGGGCTGCGCTACCTGATGACAGTGGTGGGGCTGGACGCGGGCGCACGGGCGGTGCGTGGTTCACACGGGCGCCTGCCCGCCGACCCGGCGGACGGCCCGATGCTGATCTGCTCCGACCGGGCCGCGATCCGGCCCCGGGTGGAGGCCACCGATGTGAAGGCGTTGCTGCTCGAACTCGCCGGACTGGCCAGGGAGGCACCATGACCGTAACCGTCGCACCGACCGATCCGGCCCTGCTGCGGGGCCGCTTCGACGCCGCGCTAGCCGCGTTCCTGGACGCGAGAGAGCCGGATCGGCCGGACGACGGTACGGGGGCCGTCCACACCGCTGTGCGCTGGTTCGTCCTGGCCGGCGGTAAGCGGATGCGGCCGCTGTTCTGCTACTGGGGCTGGCGGGGGTTCGGCGGCCCGGACGCCGGGCCGATCGTGACCGCCGCTGCGTCGCTGGAGCTGTTCCACGCGTTCGCGCTGATCCACGACGACATCGTGGACCGCAGCGACCGCCGCCGGGGCGCGCCGACGCTGCACCGGTTCTTCACCGACCTGCACGCCCGGTCCGGCCGGCCGGGCGACCCGGCGGCGTTCGGGCGGCAGGCGGCGCTGCTCTGCGGCGACCTCTGCGCCACCTGGTCGGCGCAGATGTTCCACGGATGCGGGCTGCCGCCCGAGCGGCTGCGCCGGGGACACGTGCTGCTGGCCCGGATGCGCTCGGAGGTGATCGCGGGGGAGTACCTGGACGTGGTCGGGGCGGCCGGGGACGGCTCGGTGGCGAGCGCGCTCACAGTGGTACGGCTGAAGACGGCTCGCTACACGGTTACCCGCCCGGTGCAGATCGGCGCCGCGCTCGCCGGTGCCCCACCGGAGGAGGTGGCCGCGCTGGCCGGCTTCGGCGACCCGCTCGGGGACGCGTTCCAGCTGCGCGACGACCTGCTCGGCGTGTTCGGCGACCCGGCGGTGACCGGCAAGTCCAACCTGGACGACCTGCGGGAGGGCAAGCCGACGGTGCTGCTGGCGCTGGCCCGGGCGTCCGCCTCCCCTGCCGGTGCGGCCCGGCTGGGGGAGCTGGTCGGCGATCCCGGCCTCGATCAGGCGGGCGCGGCCGAGGTGCGGGGCATCGTCGAGGAGTCCGGCGCCCGGGAGGCGGTGGAGCGGATGATCCGCACCCGTGCCGACGCGGCGCTTGTCGCGCTGGAGGCGCTGCCACTGGCGGAACCGGCGCGACGGGTGCTGGCCGGGCTCGCGGAGCGGGCGGTCGACCGCCACGAGTGACACCCACTTTTGTCGCTGAGCGGCGAAAGTCAAAGCCGATCGATCAGAAGCTATGGACAGGCTGATCGAAAGGTCTTAATGTCGTGCACAGCACAACGCTGTTTCGCCGAGGTGATCGCCCGCACCAGATCGCCCCGCACCGCCCGCCTCGGCGAGGTGACCTCCGGTCCTGACCGGAGGTCGCGGCCCGCCGACCTCCCGGCGGGCCGGCGCAGCATCCCCTGCTCGGCATCCGGCGCGACGCGCGCCCGGTCCTGGCTGCGCGCGTCAGGAAGGGACAGCACAGCATGTCCAGCCACCACCACCCCCGTGCCCGACGACCGTTCGCCGCTGCCGCAGCGCTGCTGCTCGCAGCCACCGCCGGCACCGTCACAGTGGCCGCGGCGTCCGTCCCGGCGTCCGCCCACCCGATCTCGGCGAGCGACTTCCAGCAGGTCGAACTCGCCCGCGGTGTCGCCGAGACCGGCGAACCGATGTCGCTCGCGGTGCTGCCCGACCGGTCGGTCCTGCACACCGCCCGCAACGGCACGCTGCGCCGCACCGACGCGGCCGGCGCCACCACAGTCATCGGCACGCTGCCGGTCTACACCCACGACGAGGAAGGGCTCCAGGGCGTCGGCGTCGACCCCGGCTTCGCCTCCAACCGGCACATCTACCTCTACTACGCCCCGCCGCTGTCCACCCCGGCCGGCGACGCGCCCGCCACCGGCACCGACTTCTCCGCCTGGCAGGGCGTCAACCGGCTGTCCCGGTTCACGCTCAACGCCGACTTCACGCTCAACCAGGCCAGCAAGGTCGACGTGCTCGACGTACCGGCCGACAGAGGGCTGTGCTGCCACGTCGGCGGCGACATCGACTTCGACGCCACGGGCAACCTCTACCTGTCCACCGGCGACGACACCAACCCGTTCGACTCGGCCGGCTACGCGCCGATCGACGAGCGCACCAACCGCAACCCCGGATACGACGCGCAGCGCAGCGCCGGCAACACCAACGACCTGCGGGGCAAGATCCTGCGGATCAAGGTGAACGCCAACGGCACGTACTCGATCCCGGCCGGCAACCTCTTCGCGCCCGGCACCGCGCGGACCCGCCCGGAGATCTACGCGATGGGCTTCCGCAACCCGTTCCGGATCAGCGTCGACAAGGCCACCGGCGTCGTCTACGTGGGCGACTACGGGCCGGACGCCGGCACCACCACGGCCCGCGGCCCGTCCGGGCAGGTCGAGTTCAACCGGGTGACAGGGCCCGGCAACTACGGCTGGCCGTACTGCACCGGCACCAACACGGCGGCCGAGACGTACGCCGAGTGGGACTTCGCCACCGGCACCGCCGGCCCGAAGTACAACTGCACCGGCGGGCCGACGAACAACTCGTTCCGCAACACCGGCCTGGCCACGCTGCCGGCGGCGAAGCCGTCCTGGATCCGCTACGCCGGTGACGCGGGCAGCCCGCCGGAGTTCGGCGGCGGCTCCGAGTCGCCGATGGGCGGCCCGGTCTACCGGTACGACGCGGCGAACCCGTCCACCACGAAGTTCCCGCAGTCGTTCGACGGGCAGTTCTTCGCCACCGAGTTCGGCCGGGGCTGGATCAAGCCGATCCACGTCGGCGCGGACGGCTCACCCGGCACCATCGACACGTTCCCGTGGACCGGCAAGCAGGTGATGGACTCGGCGTTCGGCCCGGACGGCGCGTACTACGTGCTCGACTACGGCACCGGCTACTTCAACGGCGACGCCAACTCGGCGCTGTACCGCTTCGACTACCTGGGCGGCGCCAACCGCGCCCCGGTGGCCCGCGTCGCCGCCGACCGGACCTCCGGCGCCGCGCCGCTCGCCGTGACCTTCTCCTCGGCCGGCTCGTCCGACCCGGAGGGCGGCGCGCTGACGTACGCCTGGACGTTCGGCGACGGCGGCACCTCCACCGCCGCGAACCCCTCGCACACCTACACCGCCAACGGCAGGTACACCGCCACGCTCACGGTGCGCGACCCGCAGGGCGCCACCGGCACCGCCAGCGTGACGATCACAGTGGGCAACACCGCGCCGACAGTGGTCATCGAGACGCCCGGCAACGGCAAGCTGTTCTCCTTCGGCGACACCGTGCCGTTCCGGATCACCGTCACCGACCCGGAGGACGCCACCATCGACTGCACGAAGGTCAAGATGACCTACGTGCTCGGCCACGACCAGCACGGCCACCAGATCACCTCGGCGACCGGCTGCACCGGCTCGATCGCCGTACCCGTCGACGGTGAGCACGACGACGCGGCGAACATCTTCGCCGTCTTCGACGCCGAGTACACCGACTCGGGCGGCCTCACCACGCACACCCAGCACACGCTCCAGCCCCGGCACCGGCAGGCCGAGCACTTCAAGACCTCGTCCGGGATCAACACGTTCGACAAGGCCACCGCCGAGGGCGGCAAGACCGTCGGCGACATCCACGACGGGGACTGGATCGCGTTCCAGCCGTACCTGCTCGCCGACGCCACCGGGTTCACCGCCCGGGTCTCGTCGGCCGGGGCCGGCGGCACGCTCCAGGTGCGGGCCGGCTCGGCCACCGGCACCGTGCTCGGCTCGGCCACCGTCCCGGTCACCGGCGCCTGGGACACGTTCACCACAGTGACCGGCACGATCGCCGGTCCGCCGGCCGGCACCACCACGCTCTACCTGACGTTCGCCGGTGGCACCGGGGCGCTCTACGACCTGGACGCGTTCACGCTCACCACGTCGGCCGTCCGCACCGGCCCGGTGAAGGGCCTGGCCGGCAAGTGCCTGGACGTGCGCAACGCCGCCACCGCCGACGGCACCCAGATCCAGCTCTACACCTGCAACGGCACGACGGCGCAGTCGTGGACCGTGACGCCGAACGCCACGGTGAAGGCGCTCGGCAAGTGCCTGGACGTGTCCGGTGGCGGCAGCGCCGACGGCACCAAGATCCAGCTCTACACGTGCAACGGCACCGGCGCGCAGAACTGGTCCGCGCAGGCCGACGGGACGCTGCGTAACCCGCAGTCGGGCAAGTGCCTGGACGTGTCCGGCAACAACTCGGCCGACGGCACTGCGGTGCACCTGTGGACCTGCACGGGCGCGGCGAACCAGCGCTGGACCCTGCCGTGAGGATGAAGGAGAACCAGATGAAACTCGTGCGCACCGCACTGGCGGCGGTGACCGCCGTCCTCGCCGTCGTCGCCTGCACCGTCCCCGCGAGCCCGGCGGCCGCCGCCGACGCCCCCTACGACGTGCTCGTCTTCTCCAAGACCGCCGGTTTCCGGCACGACTCCATCGCGGTCGGCACGCAGGCCGTACGCGAGCTGGGCGCGGCGAACAACTTCACCGTGACCGCGACCGAGGACGCCGCCCAGTTCACCACCGCCAACCTGGCCCGCTTCGAGGCGGTGATCTTCCTCAACACCACCGGGGACGTCCTCAACGCCACCCAGCAGTCGGCGTTCGAGGCGTACATCGGCGCCGGCGGCGGGTACGTCGGCGTGCACTCCGCCGCCGACACCGAGTACGACTGGCCGTTCTACGGCAACCTCGTCGGCGCCTGGTTCGCGTCCCACCCGGCCATCCAGCCGGCCACCGTGAAGGTGGAGGACCGGGCGCACGCCGCGACCGCGCACCTGCCGCAGCGGTGGAACCGCACCGACGAGTGGTACGACTACCGCACCAACGCCCGCTCCACCGCACACGTGCTGGCCAGCCTCGACGAGTCCTCGTACTCCGGTGGCTCGATGGGCGGCGACCACCCGCACGCCTGGTGCAAGACGTACAGCGGCGGCCGGTCCTTCTACACCGGCGGCGGCCACACCCAGGCGTCGTACGCCGACACGGCGTTCCGGGCGCACCTGCTCGGCGGCATCCGCTACGCCGCCGGGCGCACGAAGGCCGACTGCCGGCCGGAGACCGGCTACACCGCGCTCTACAACGGCGGCACCACCGGCTGGTCGCAGGCCGGGCCGGGCAGCTTCACAAACGCCGACGCCACGCTCACCTCGGTCGGCGGCATGGGCCTGTACTGGTACAGCGCGAAGCAGTTCACCGACTACTCGCTGAAGCTGGACTGGCGGCTGGCCGGTGACGACAACTCGGGCGTGTTCGTCGGCTTCCCGCCGTCGAGCGACCCGAACTCGGCGGTGGACAACGGCTACGAGATCCAGATCGACCCCACCGACGCCGCCGACCGGACCACCGGCGCGATCTACGGCTTCAAGTCGGCCGACCTGGCGGCCCGGGACGCGGCGCTGAACCCGGCGGGGGAGTGGAACACCTACGAGATCCTGGTCGAGTCCGAGCGGCTCCAGGTCTTCCTCAACGGCGTACGCATAAACGACTTCACGAACACCGACCCGGTGCGGTCGCTCGCCGGGCACGTCGGCATCCAGAACCACGGCACCGGCGACGACGTGTCGTTCCGCAACATCCGGATCAAGGAACTCGGCGGCACACCGCCGCCGACCGGCAACACCACAGTCCAGGCCGAGGCGTTCGGTTCGGCCAGCGGCGTCAGCGCGTACCCCAAGGCCGGCGCCAACGGCGGCCAGACCCTGGGGTACGTGGACCCGGGCGACTGGGCCGCGTACCCGGGGCTGGACCTGACCGGTGTGACGTCGCTGCGCGCCCGGGTGGTCTCCGGCGGCCCGGGCGGCACGCTCCAGGTGCGGACCGGATCGCCGACCGGCCCGCTGCTCGGCCAGGTGGCGGTGCCGAACACCGGTAGCTGGACCACGTTCGCCGACGTGAGTACCGCGCTCACCGGCGTGCCGTCCGGTACGCAGACCGTGCACCTGACGTTCACCGGCAGCGGCTCCGGGCTGTTCGACGTCGACGACTTCACGCTGGTCCGCTCGACCGGCACCGGCGGCGCGGGCCCGATCAAGGGCCTGGCCGGCAAGTGCCTGGACGTGCGGAGCGGGTCGTCGGCCGACGGCACCCAGATCCAGCTCTACACCTGCAACGGCTCGTCGGCGCAGTCGTGGACGGTCACGCCGAACGGGCCGGTGAAGGCGCTCGGCAAGTGCCTGGACGTGTCCGGTGGCGGCAGCGCGGACGGCACGAAGATCCAGCTCTACACGTGCAACGGCACCGGCGCGCAGAACTGGTCCGCGCAGGCCGACGGCACGGTGCGTAACCCGCAGTCGGGCAAGTGCCTGGACGTGTCCGGCAACAACTCGGCCGACGGCACGGCGGTGCACCTGTGGACGTGCACGGGCGCGGCGAACCAGCGCTGGACCCTGCCCTGACGGAGGCCATAGAGTGGAGGCGGCGACCGCGAGGTGGCCGGTGACCCGGCGGGAGGCGCAACCCGCCCGGGAGCAGACGCTGCGGCGTCCACCGGTTCCCACGCGTCGCCGCCTCCGGTCGTCCTCGCCCCGGTCCGCGACGGAATCCCCCATCACCACAGGGGAGAAGGACAATGGCGCGACCCATCACGCTCTTTACCGGCCAGTGGGCCGATCTGCCGTTCGACGAGGTCTGCCGGCTCGCCGCCGAGTGGGGCTACGACGGGCTGGAGATCGCCTGCTGGGGCGACCACTTCGAGGTGGACAAGGCGCTCGCCGACGACTCGTACGTGGAGCGCAAGCGGGCCACCCTCGCCAAGCACAACCTCCAGGTGTTCGCCGTCTCCAACCACCTGGTCGGCCAGGCGGTCTGCGACCACCCGATCGACGAGCGGCACCAGGACATCCTGCCGGCCCGGATCTGGGGCGACGGCGAGCCGGAGGGGGTGCGGCAGCGGGCCGCCGAGGAGATCAAGGACACCGCGCGGGCGGCGGCGAAACTCGGCGTACGCACCGTCGTGGGCTTCACCGGCTCGTCGATCTGGCACACCGTGGCCATGTTCCCGCCGGTGCCGCCGGCCATGATCGAGCGCGGTTACCAGGACTTCGCCGACAGGTGGAACCCGATCCTCGACGTGTTCGACGAGGTGGGCGTGCGGTTCGCGCACGAGGTGCACCCCAGCGAGATCGCCTACGACTACTGGACCACGAAGCGCACGCTGGAGGCGATCGGGCACCGGGAGGCGTTCGGGCTCAACTGGGATCCGTCGCACTTCGTCTGGCAGGAGCTGGACCCGGTGAACTTCATCTTCGACTTCGCCGACCGGATCTACCACGTCGACTGCAAGGACGCGAAGGTCCGTACCGGCGACGGGCGGCGCGGCCGGCTCTCCTCCCACCTGCCCTGGGCCGACCTGCGGCGCGGCTGGGACTTCGTCTCCACCGGTCACGGCGACGTGCCGTGGGAGGACTGCTTCCGGGCGCTCAACGCGATCGGCTACGACGGCCCGATCTCGATCGAGTGGGAGGACGCCGGCATGGACCGCCTGGTCGGCGCGCCGGAGGCGCTCCAGTTCGTCCGCCGCCTGGCCTTCGACGCCCCCACGGCAGCCTTCGACGCCGCCTTCAGCAGCCGCGACTGACCCCCCTCACCCCACCCCACCCCACCCCGCCCTCCCTGCCCCCCGCGATCTTGCAGTTGCGGCCCTCGCAAAACGGGTGTAACCGACATCCCGGGGGCCGCAAATGCAAGATCGGCGGCGCGGAGGGCGGAGGCAGGGGCGGGGGTGGGGGCGGGGGACTAGCGGGCGGCGTAGGTCTGGGTGCTGACCAGGTGGGCCGCGCCGATCAGGCCGGCGGTGTCGCCGAGGTCGGACAGGACGATCGGCATGCTGCCGGTGGCCAGCGGCGTGGACCGCCGGTAGACGACGCCCCGGATCTCGGCGAGCAGCACCGGCCCGATCCCGGCCGGTGCGCCGCCGATGATCACGATGGCCGGGTTGACGAAGCTGACCAGCCCGACCAGCACCCGCCCGAGCCGGCGGGCGGCGTCGCGCACCAGCGTCTGCGCCGCCGGGTCGCCCTCGGTGGCCGCCGCCGCCACGTCGGCCACCGACAGCGTCCCGGCCGTGGCCAGCCGGTCCGCCAGCGCCGTCGAGCGTCCGGCCCGCGCGGCGCTCACCGCCTCGCGCACCAGTGCGACATCCCCGCAGTACGCCTCGACGCACCCGTTGTTGCCGCAGCCGCAGAGCGGCCCGTCCTCGGTGAGCTGGAAGTGGCCGATGTCGCCGGCCCCGCTGGCCGCGCCCCGGTAGAGCGAGCCGGCGAGCACCAGCCCGCAGCCGATCGCCTCACCCAGCTTGACGTAGAGGAAGTCGTCGAACGGCCGGCCGGTGCCGGCGTGCCGCTCGCCGAGGGCCATCGCGTTGGCGTCGTTGTCCACCTGTACGGGGCAGCCCAGTTCGGCGGCGAGCGTGTCGCGTACCGGGAAGCGGTGCCAGCCGGGCAGGGCCGGCGCGGACACCGGCGTGCCGTCGCGGACCTCGACCGGCGCGGGCAGCGCCACGCCGACGCCGGTGAGCGACGTCAGTCCCGCCTCGACGCGCAGCTTGCCGAGCAACTCGACGATGCGCCCGACCACCACGTCCGGGCCGAGCCGGACGTCCACCGGCTCGTCGTGCCGGGCGAGCGGGTTCAGTTCGCCGTCGGTGAGCGCGACCCGCAGGATGCCGTCGCCGACGAGCACCGCGCCGAACCGGACCTGCGCGCCGATGCGCAGCAGCGACGAGCGGCGTCCGCCCCGGGACGCGGCCGGCCCGGCGGTCTCCACCAGGCCGAGCGTGGTCAGCCGGTCCACCTCGGCGGCGAACCGGGCCCGGGGCAGGCCGAGGAGGTCGGCCAGTTCGACCCGGGAGCGTGGGCCGTCGTCGCGCAGCAGGCGCAGCAGTCGCGCCTGATCCGCCGTCTCCGGTCCGACCATCGGCATGTGGTCACCTCCCCACGGAGAATGTGCCACACCGCCGCCCGCGCACACGGGAGCGGGCCGGTCACCCGGAGGTGACCGGCCCGCTGTCCGCTTGCGTCAGAGCGTGTTGCCGGTGCTGGACGGCTTGGTGCTCGTGCCGGTGGTGGTCGAGCCGGACGCGCTGGTCGAGCCCGTCCCGTTGGCGCTGCGGCTGCCGACCGCGGCCGGCGTGCCGGCGAACGGCTTGTCGGCGTCGGTCATGCCCGGCTTGCCGCCGTTGGTGGCGAGCTTCTCACCGAGCTTGGTCTGCCCCAGCTTGTCCTTGCCCTCCGAGTAGAGCCGGTTCGCCTGGGCCTGCGCGACCCCGGCCGCCTCCTGGACGGTCGGGTGGTCGAGCACCTTGCGCCCGCGGACCACCAGCTCCTCGTACTTCTCCCGGCCGGCACGGGCGCCCAGGACGAATCCCGCAGCCAGCCCGCCAAGAAACATGATCTTTCCGCGCATGGCGGCTCCTTCCGTACCTGACGCTCTCGCCGGTTTCCCGCCAGCTCGGCGGAACGACCGTCTCGCGCCTGCGTTCTCTGTCGACGGCTAACTACCCATCCTGCTCTCCGCTCATGCCTCCCTGTGCCGAGATGACGATTTGTCCGGAATCCTGGCGCGTCAGCCGGTGCGGTCCTCCTCCGGTAACCCCCTGGCGCACCACCCCCCGATGTCCTGTACTCTTGTCCCCGTCGCACGGAGCGGAGAGATCCGAACCGAGCGGTGCACGGTCCCCTGTAGCTCAATTGGCAGAGCAGCCGGCTGTTAACCGGCAGGTTATTGGTTCGAGTCCAATCGGGGGAGCTTCGCTCCACGTCACGCCCGTCGGCATCGCCGGCGGGCGTTCGTCGTTCCGGCAGCGCCCCTGCGGTGCCCGGCTGCCCGGTTTCCGCCCCCGAGTCCTCGTTCGCCCGGCAGGATGGTCGGCGTCGACTTAGACTCCCGCTGCGTCGATTGATGCGTCGATTCGAGGACGGTGGAGATGGCCGCAGGACGCAGCCGCTGGACCGCGACGCTGATCGCGGTGGCGGTGGTGCTGGGCTGGCTGATCGTCGGCGGCATCGCCGGCCCGTACTCCGGCAAGCTCGGCGAGGTCTCCACAAACGACAACGCCTCCTTCCTGCCGGCCGACGCCGAGGCCACCCGGGCGCAGGACCTGGCCGGCGGATTCGTCGACCGGGAGACCACCCCGGCACTCGTGGTCTACGAACGACCCGGCGGCCTCACCCCCGCCGACCAGCAGCGCATCCAGGCCGACGCGGCCCGCTTCGCCGAGGTGCCGGGCGTGGTCGGCCCGCTGCCGCCACCTGTCGTCAGCCAGGACGAGCAGGCCGCCCAGGTGATCGTGCCGATCGACAGCGCCGAGGGCGAACAGATCCGGTCCGTGGTGCAACGCCTGCGCGACATCGCCGGCCCGGACCGCGACGGGCTCACCGTCGACGTGGCCGGACCCGCCGGGCTGCTCGGCGACCTGATCGAGGTGTTCAGCGCGATCGACGGGCCGCTGCTGCTGGTCACGCTGACAGTGGTGCTGGTCATCCTGCTCGTCGTCTACCGCAGCCCGGTCCTCTGGATCTTCCCGCTGCTGGCCGCCGGGATGTCGTACTCGCTCGCCGCCGTCTTCGTCTACCTGCTCGCCGACCACGACATCGTCAAGCTCAACGGGCAGGCGCAGGGCATCCTCACCGTGCTCGTCTTCGGTGCCGGCACCGACTACGCGCTGCTGCTCATCGCCCGCTACCGGGAGGAACTACACCGGCACGAGCGCCCCTGGGACGCCATGCTGACCGCCTGGAAGGGCGCCGCCCCGGCCATCATCGCCTCCGGCGCCACAGTCATCGTCAGCCTGCTCTGCCTGCTGCTGTCCAGCCTCAACTCCAACCGCGCGCTCGGCCCGGTCAGCGCCGTCGGCATCGCCGCCACGCTGCTGGTCATGCTCACGTTCCTGCCCGCCCTGCTGGTCCTCGGCGGGCGCTGGGCGTTCTGGCCCCGGCGACCCCGGTACGACCAGGCCGACCCGCGCACCGAGCACGGCATCTGGGCGCGGATCGCCGGCTTCGTGGCGCGCCGCGCGCGTACCGTCTGGGTCGTCACCGCCGTGGTGCTCGCCGCCCTCGCGATCGGGGTGACCCAGCTCGGCGCCACCACGCTCGGCCAGTCCCAGCTGTTCACCCAGCGCACCGACTCGGTCGCCGGGCAGGAGGTCATCGACAGGCACTTCCCGGCCGGCACCGGCAGCCCCGCCACCGTCTTCACCACCCAGGCCACCGCCCGGCAGGTCGCCCAGGTGGCGCAGGGCGTACCGGGGGTCGCCTCGGTGCTGCCGCTCGGCCAGCGGGGCGAGAACGCGCCGCCCGATCCGGACGCGCCCCCCAAGGTGGTCGACGGGCGGGTGCAGCTCAACGTCACGCTCGCCGACCCGCCGGACAGCAACGGCGCCGAACGCACCATCCGCGACCTGCGCGAGGCGGTGCACCGGGTACCCGGTGCCGACGCCGTGGTCGGCGGCTTCACCGCGATCAACGTGGACACCGCCGACGCCTCGGTACGCGACCGCGACGTCATCATCCCGGTGGTGCTGCTGGTCATCGCGGTCATCCTGGCCCTGCTGCTGCGGGCCCTGGTCGCCCCGGTGCTGCTGATCGCCACAGTGGTGCTGTCGTTCCTGGCCACGCTGGGCCTGTGCGCGCTGCTGTTCCGGTACGTCTTCGACTTCCCCGGCGTCGACCAGTCGTTCCCGCTGTTCGCGTTCGTGTTCCTGGTCGCGCTCGGCATCGACTACAACATCTTCCTGATGAGCCGGGTCCGCGAGGAGTCGGTGCGGCGCGGCACCCGCGCCGGAGTGCTCGCCGGGCTGGCCGTCACCGGCGGCGTCATCACCTCCGCCGGCATCGTGCTCGCCGCCACGTTCTCCGCGCTCGCCGTCCTGCCGCTCGTGGTGCTCGTCGAGCTGGGCGTGGCGGTCGCCGTCGGCGTACTGCTCGACACCATCGTGGTCCGCTCGCTGCTGGTGCCCGCGCTCGCGTACGACATCGGGCCGAAGGTCTGGTGGCCGGGCCGCTTGTCGCGGTCGCACCGCGAGGGCGACCGAGCCGGGGCGGGGGTGGACCGTGCCTGACACGGACGTGGTGGTCGTCGGCGGCGGCCTGGCCGGTCTCGCCGCCGCCCGGCGGCTGCACCGCGCCGGCGTGCCGTGGCGGCTGCTGGAGGCGGGCGACCGGCTCGGCGGGCGGGTCGCCACCGACCGCGTCGACGGGTTCCTGCTGGACCGGGGCTTCCAGGTGCTCAACACCGCGTACCCGCGGCTCACCGGCCTGGTCGACGTCGGCACTCTGACGATGGGCTGGTTCACCTCCGGCGTGCTGGTACGCCGCGGCGACCGGCTGGAACGCCTGGTCAACCCGCTGCGCGAACCGACCGGCGCACCCGGCACGCTCACCGCCGGCATCGGATCACTGACCGACAGGTTGCGGTTCGCCACGCTCGCCGCCGGCTACGCCACAGTGCCGGTCGGGCGGCTGCTCGGCACACCCGAGACCAGCGCCGAGACGGCGCTGCGCCGGGCCGGCCTCTCCGACGCGATCATCGAGGAACTGCTCCGGCCGTTCCTGTCCGGCGTGCTGCTCGACCGCGAGCTGGCCACCTCCAGCCACGTCCTCGCGGTCGTCATGCGCTCCTTCGCCCGGGGGAGGATCGGCCTGCCGGCGGACGGCATGGCGGCGCTGCCGAGGGCGCTCGCCGCGCCGCTGCCCGCCGAGCTGATCGAGCTGAACACCCCGGTCACCGAGGTCGCGCCCGGCCGGGTCCGCACCCCGTCCGGCGAGATCACCTGCCGCGCCGTCGTGGTCGCTGTCGACCCGCCCGCGGCGGCCACGCTGCTGCCAGGGCTGCCGAGGGTACGCATGCACGCCTACACCACCTACTACCACCGCACCGGCACGGCACCACTGGACGAGCCGATCCTGCTGCTCGACGGCGACCGCCGGGAACTGATCGCCAACACGGTGGTGGTGAGCCGGGCCGCGCCCACCTATGCCCCCGACGGCCAGCACCTGGTCGCCACCTCGGTGGTCGGCCCGCAGGCCCCGCCCGAACCGGTGATCCGGCGCGAACTGGACCGCCTCTACGGCCGCTCCACCGCCGACTGGACCCACCTCACCACAGTCACCGTGCCGGACGCGCTCCCGGCCGCACCGCCACCGCAGGGCCGGCTGCGCAAGCCGGTGGCGCTCGGCGACGGCCTGTACGTGGCAGGCGACCACCGCGACAGCCCGTCCATCCAGGGGGCGCTCGCCAGCGGGTGGCGAGCGGTCGGCGCGGTCCTCGCGGAGTTGCGGCGCGGGTGAGCCGTCGACGGGTTGCGCGTTGTTATCCTCGCGTTGCCCATCGTGCTGTCGCGGCCGTGTTTCCGCCCGGTAGGTGGTGGTCCGCGCAGCGATCGGCGGGTTACGATCCGGCGCGGTCACGGGGCGGTAGCTCAGCCGGTTAGAGCAGGGGACTCATAATCCCTCGGTCGCGGGTTCGAACCCCGCCCGCCCCACCATTTGTTTCCCCTGGTCAGCGATGCTGGCGGCGATCCGGACGGACCGCGACGAGGTTCGGTCCGACGCTCTCGGTCCGCACTGAGTTCGCAGCAGCGCGACCCGCCGCCCGGTCCAGGTCGTGCTCGAACAGGTCCGCGTTCACGTCCAACGTCAGGGTCGCCGAGGCGTGCCCGAGCATCCGCTGCACCGCCTTCACGGTGGCGTCCCCAGCCACGGCAAGACTGGCCGCCGTGTGCCGCAGCTCGTGTGGCGTCAGGCCCGCGAGTCCGACCCACAAGGACAGCGGCGACGGCAGGGTCAGCGATGAGAGCCGAGCACGGACTAACCTGACGCGGTGTCGATCAAGGGCAGCGAGTTCGAGGCGTGCCGGCGGCTTTTCCCCTACCGCGCGGGGATCTGGATCTACCGTTTGGCGATCGTCTTGGCTGTTTTTCCGTGGCCGTTCCGGGCGGCGGGTGTGCGGCTGATGTCCCCACAGGGGGCGGCGACGATGGCTGCCGTTGGCTTCATCCTGGTGTTCGCCGGCCATCGTCTCGTCCTCCGCGCTCATCAGCGAGCGGAGTACTTCGGTGACGGCTACGACCCGTTGCGGCCGCCGGGCGGCCTGGTTGCCCGAGACGTGTTCCGCCTGACGTACTGGTAGCCGCATCGGCTCGGCCAGCCTGTGGCGGTTGTGCTGTTCAGCCATCCGTGATCTTCTTCGAATCCCAAGGCCGCAGGTTCGGCTCCTGGCCAGGCAAACAGGTACTTCCCTTCGGACATCATGGGCGGTTGATGCACTCCGCGCCCATGGAGAAGCGCTACGCCGTAGCCGCCCTGTCCCTCGCAACGCTTCTCACCGGCTGCACCAGCGATGCGTCACATGAAGTCCCTGCCGACTCACAAGGAGCTTCACGTGAGCGCCGGTGACAGACCGTCAGGACGGCACCTGGGCGAGCCTGAGCACGTGTTCGAAGCCGCGTTTCTGCGCGGGTGAATCCACCATCGGCAGGATCAGCGCCGGTATGCCGGCGGCAACCGATCCGCCGTCGCCGGCAGGATGATCACCGACCATCAGGGTCTGGCCCGGTACGGCATGGAGGGCTTCGAGGGCGGTGCCCCAGATCCGAGGGTCCGGTTTGACGAAGCCGACCTCGTAGGACAGGACGAACGCATCGACATGGCCGTCGAGTCCGTGCCGCGCAAAGCATTTGCGGATGTCCCAGCCGACGTTGCTGACGACGCCGATGCGAACACCGTCGTCACGCAGTGCGGACAGGGTGGCGACGGTGTCGGCGTACGGCTCGATCGCTTCGGCGTGTGTTCCGTGCAGGACCGATGCCAGCGCCTGGTCCACCCCAGGAATCTGCTCCAACACGGTGAGGATCGCCCGATCCCAGACTCGCGGATCCAGATCCCGGGCGATGTGGGCCGGATCCGTGGCCGTCTTCCGCAACAGTTCCGCGAAGTCGCCGGCAATGCGGTGTGCCTCGCCGACAGCCAATGTCCGGCCGATCGATGCCGCCGCGTTGCCCACCCAGCGCTCCGAGTCCCTGGCGAACAGAGTCCAGGCGAAGTCGAACAGTACCGTCGTCACGGGCTTGGCGGTCATCGCATCACCCTAGATAAATACGATGAGTTCTGTGGGCCGCGACGCATTGCGTCCGCCAGCCCTGCCGCCCCACCACGCGAAATGCCCTGCTCAGCCGATCTACCAGTACCTGCCGCAGGTCGGCTCGAGCTTGTTGACGGCGCTCTCCAGGTCGCCCGTGTCGCTCGCCACCTTCACGATCGCTTCCGCATATTCGAGCTTGGGCTTGATCGAGCGGACTTCGACGCCCTTCAGGCCTGCGGCCACGGTGAGCGCCCTGAAGTTGCTCCGCAGCGTGCGATCCGACTGCTCACCGGCCACCCTGTTCGCCACCGCCTCCAGGTTGACCAACCGGGTGGACGCCTCCGCCCGGGCGTTTACGAGTTCGGCCTCCACCGTCGAACCGGCGGCGACCCCGACCAGGATGATCAGGCCGGCGATGGCCTTCTCCAACGGGCCCTTGACGGTGGTGCAGGCCGCCTTGTTGCTGGCGGTGGCCACTTGCGTGGCCTTCTTGGTCGTGGTCGGAGCTGCGGGGGCCGTCGAGGATCGCGGGGTGCCCGAGTACCGGGGGGTCGGCGAGGTTTCGGGTGCACGGGTCTGTGTGGCCGTCGGTGCCGTGGGCGTGGGGACGGGTGACTCCGTGGCGCTGGGTGACTCCGTGGAAGCGCCCGCCGCCACGGCCGTGGGCGTGCTCGGCATCTCGTCGGCGCGGCCACACGCCGAGGCGGTGAGCAGCATCGCAGCGACCGCTGCACAGAGCCCGAACCGTCGTACCGTCACGTCGTATCCCATCTCGCGATCTTGCGGGAGCGTGACGATACATGGCGGAGGCAGTGGCGGCCATCAACCGGCTGGATCGGCCGTCCAAGGCAATCACTTGCCGACGAACAGCCGGGGAGCGCTACGAGGTGTCGAGAGGTGTCTCGCTGTACGGCTTCGCTGACGGGCCGTCGCCAGTCTTCCCGATCGCAACTCGCGTCGGCATGCTTGCCCGATGGAGAATCCGCACGCGTCGGTGCCGCTTGCCCTGCACCTGTATTGCAGGGTCGACGTCCTGGTGACCGACGCTGAGGCTCTTGCCGATCACGCAGTCGCCGAGCTGCGAGAGGCGAAGATCGACTGGTCTGCGGAAGACGACGACCTCGAATCGGCGGTGGGAGAGCTGCGCGGCAGCATCGCCGACTCGCTCGGGGCGGTAGCGGACATCAGCCGCCTGATCGAGGGCGTCCCGGGAGTCGAGTTCCGAGGCGGTTGGTGCCGGGCCGAGCCGGGGCCGCCTCGGGAGATCCCCGTTCCCGGAAGCCGGTAAGCGCCGGGGTCTGCCGGCGTGCGGTCCGCAGCCGGTCCGGCAAGAACCTGGCGGACGAGCGGTGGTAGCAGATGAGTGGTTCTCCGGGGATCAGGGCTTGGGCGCGACCTGGATGATGCTGCTACCACTGGTGGTCGTGTTGCCGTCGCCGACCACTGACGTGACCAGGTCGTAGAAGCCCGGCTCGGCGTCGGGACCGATCACGATCGTGCTGACGGGACGCTCGCCGGGAGTGCCCGCCGGCCGGACCGGTGTGGCCGTGAAGGTGACCAGTCCGGCCACCGCCGAAGCGGCCTTCAGGTCGTCCACCGTGCCGTACGGGCCCGTCAGGTGTGCGGTCAACTCGACCTGCGGCGAGGTGGAGCCGGGCTCGTCCGGGGACTCGACGGTCCACCGCACGGTCAGGGTCTGGCCCGCTTGGTACGGCCTGTCGACGTCCAGGTCCTCGCAGCAGGTGTACGCCGAGGGCGGCACCTCCGCCACCATCTCGGACGGTTCGGCGCCGCAGGCTGCCAGCAACGGCACGACGAGGCAGCTGAGGAGGCGCAGGCGCGGCGAGTTCATGCGCAGGATCGTAGGCAGGGTCCACCGCTGTCAGGGGGCGGCGGACAGATGTACCGCGGCCTATGGTTGCCGCGTGAACAGACGCCTGTGGGTGGTGTCGGCGCTGGCCGTGACCGCGCTGCTCGCCGTTCCGGTGACCGTTGTCGGCGTCCACGTGACCCACCCTCGGAACGAGGACGGCTACCTGGCGCACCTCCAGCAGTACGGCGACCGGCAGAACGACAGGCCGCTGGCAGTGTTGCCGCCGACCGCGGATCTGGTCGCCGAGGGCGACGCGGCGTGCGACTGGTTGCGCGAACAGCCGTACGCGCTGTGGCGGCACGATCCGGAGTACCGCGAGCTTGTCGTCTACGAGCGCTACGTCCGGCAGGTCGAGAACCGCCTACCGGCCTGGGGCGACGAGCTGCCCGACCGGCGATCGGTGACGGGAGCCGCGTGGACCCACCTCTGCCCGGCCGAGTGGGAACTACGCCAGCCCCGCCGTAACCCCTTCGCTCCCAAGCCGGACTGAACGCGCGGCCCGTCGTACCCGGTGCCCTCGCAGCATCGATCTTGGAGTTGTGGCACCTCGCAAAAGCCGCGTGCGGGACATCCGAGGCGCCAAAACTCCAAGATCGACGAAGAATCCGCGCGCGACGGGCGGTCAGCGCCCGCGATTCGTGGCCATCCAGGCGGTGGCGAAGTCGACCAGGGTGCGCTGGCGCATCAGCCGGGCCGTCGCGCTGCCGACCCGGCCGATCGTCGCGCCGCCTGTCGCCTCGAAGTCGGCGCCCAGCCGGTCGAAGTCGTCCTCGTCCGTGACGACGTCTGTCCACGTGGTCCACCGGCTCGTGCCGTCCGGCAGCCGTACCGCCGAGCCCGTCATCGCCCGCGGCGGTGACGCCTGCCGCCACTCCGCCAGGTGCAGCGAGGTGTTGGAGCTGTGGTCGCAGCCGAGCAGCAGCACCTTGCCGTCGAGCCGGTACACCGCACCGAGCGGGGAGTGCTCGCCCAGCGCGTCGTCGAGGCGGTGCCCCTCCACGATGTCGGCGGCGTGCGCGCCGAGCGCGGCGAAGGACACCTGCGGGTGGTCGCTGCGGCGGGCGCCCGGCCAGGTGCGTACCGTCTCGGCGACGGCGCCCATCCACCGGCTCGGCGTGCGCGCGGGGTCGAAGCCGGGGGTGTGCCCGCGGATGACGGGCCACCACGCCTCCGGTACGGGCGGATGCCGCCACCCGGCCGGGTCCGTGTTGTCCGGCGTGTGGGTCGGCACGACGAGGGTGCCGCCCGGTCCGAGCGCCGCCAGCAGCGCCCGCACCACCGCCTCCGTGCCGCCGGCGACGAACCCGAGACTCCGGTACGACGAATGCAGCAGCAGAACGTCACCCGGGACGATACCGAGCGCGCACAGGCCGTACGCGAGTGAGCTGACGGTGTGCGGTGCGGCCTGGTCCACGCGGCGCAGTGTAGGCGGAACCGCCGCACAGCGATCTCGCCGATCCCGGGATAGCGGCGGTGCCCTCCGGCGTCTGTCACTGGTGAACGAGAAAACGAGGGTGGTGCGGTGGACGAGGACGAACGGGCGGTGCTGGCCGAGTTCGTGGCGAGCCGTGCGCCGGCGCTGATACGGGTCGCCTACCTGCTCACCGGTGACCGCAGCAGTGCCGAGGATCTGTTCCAGTCGGCGCTGTCGAAGGTCATCCCGAAGTGGCGGAGCATCCGGCACGCCGACCCGGAGGGCTACCTCCGTGCCGTCATGTACCGGGAGCAGGTGAGCTGGTGGCGGCGGTTGCGTCGTCGCCGGGAGTCACCGGTCGGGGTGCACGAGCCGGTGGTGGCCGACCCGGCCGGCGGTACGGATCTGCGGCTGGCGTTGCGGGCGGCGCTGTGGCAGTTGCCGCCGGCGCAGCGCACCGTCGTGGTCCTGCGCTACTACGAGGACCTGCCGGAGGCCCAGGTCGCCGAACTGCTCGGCTGCTCGGTCGGGACGGTGCGCAGCCGGACCCACCGGGCGGTCAGCCGACTGCGTCAGATCCTGCCGGACAGCGAGCTTCTGGAGATGCGGCGATGAGTGATCCGTTCGAAGGTCTGCTCCGCTCCACCCTCACCGACATCGCCGAGGAGGCACCGACTGTGCAGGACTCATTGACCAGGGCGGAACGGCGGGTGCGTAACCGTCGACGCAACACGGTGGCGGCAGGTGCGGCGGGCATCCTGGCGGTGCTGGTGATCGGGGCGCCGTTCGCCTACGCCAGCCGCGGCGACGATCCGGTGATCTCGCCGCAGCCGGGCACGAGCGCCCCGCAGCCGGACCGGACCGAGCCCGTTCCGGTGTCGCCGGTTCCGGTGTCGCCGGTCCCGGCCGGCCCGGAGGACCCGCGCATGCCGGTCAGTCCGCTCCCGGCTTCGCCGGGCGTGCGGTCGGACAACCCCGTCGGCCCGTCGCCGAGCCCGGTCAGGCGCTGATCGACGCGCGCCGGCAGGCGGTACGAGGGCTGGGCTCGCCCTCACGGTGAGCCCAGCCCTCCTGCGCACATCGCGGTCCGGTCACCCCGTACCGATGCCGAGCCAATCGAGACGGCCGACCGCGAGGACGGTGTCACTCCCACGGTGGGGCGTGCCGGTTCACGTAGTCGCGGGCGCGGGGGAGCGGATCACCCCAGTACTGGTGCGGCATGCGGTGATGCTGGGCCCGGCAGAACGTGGCGAGGTCGTCGACGATCGCGATCCGGTCCAGTGGACGCCGTTCGAACTCCCGGTTGGCCGCGAGCAGATCCGCCTCCGGGTTCCAGCCGGCGTGGTCGAACGCCCGGTCCGCCCAGGTCGCGTACACGTGGAAGACCTGGCTCTGACCCGCGAACCGCAACCCCGCGAGACCGATCGGCCGGTCGGGGTAGGTGTCCCGGCACACCCAGGCCAGGATGTGGCAAGCCCCGGCGGCGAAGAACGGCTGGTCGGCGCGTTCCCAGGCGAGTCGCTGGTCGGCCCGTTCCTGCGGCGTGCGCCGGAAGACACCCGCTGCCGTCACTGCCACCTGCGCACCCTAGCCGAGCGGCCACGTCGCACGTGGACCCGAGCATGTGCCGATCCGAACCGGATTGACACGCGGGGCGGGCCGCGGGGGAGAGTCGGGCATGAGTTTTCCGCTGTCGACGCCATCCGCCGTTCCCGCCGGCACGCTCACCAGCGGCCCGCAACCCACGCTGTTCGCGGCCGAGGGCCTGGTCCTGCGCCCCTGGGAGGACGGGGACGCGCCCCGCCGTCCTGGCCGCGTACCAGGATCCGGAGATCCGCCGCTGGCACACCCGCCGGCCCGCGTCCCCGGAGCAGGTCTTGCAGTGGTTCGCCCACTTCCGTCGTTCCTGGCAGGAGGAGACGGGCGCGAGCTGGGCGGTGACGCGCGACGGCGCGGTGGTGGGCCGCATGACGTTGGGCGGCGTCAACCTCGACGACGGCGAGGCCGGATGCGCGTACTGGGTGGTCCCGGCCGCCCGCGGCACTGGCGTGGCCTCCGGCGCGTTGCGGGCGGTGAGCGCGTGGGCGCTCGGAGACGGTCGGCTGCACCGGCTCTGGCTCGACCACTCGACCGGCAACGTCGCGTCGTGCCGGGTGGCGGTCAAGGCCGGGTTCCGGCTGGAGGGCACCAAGCGCAGCGCGGCCGTGCACGACGACGGCCGGCACGACATGCACCTGCACGCCCGCGTCCGCGGGGACGACTGACCGGTCACGACTGCGCGGCGGCCACCTCCCGGATACGCCGCAGCGCCTCCGCGCCGATCAACAGGTCCGACACGATGATGCCGAGCGTCACCCCGGCGAGCAGCTCGACGGTGTTGGAGAGGCGCCGCCCGAACGACGAGGTGATCACCGCGACCGCGGCGGCCGGGGCGAAGGTCGGGCTCGGCATGCCGGTGAGCCAGCGCGCGGCGGCCCAGGCCAGCGCCGCCGCCAGTCCGGCCTGCACGGCGAGTACGGACTTGATCCGCAACTGCTGCATCCGGTCCCGCCCGGCGGCCCGGCCGCGCTCGTTCGCGCGCTCCCACGCCTCGTCGAACCGTTCCGCGTCCAGGCCGGCGCGCCGCGACGACCCCCGCCCGCCGCCGCGCCCCGCCCGCCGCCGCGCCCCGCCCGCCGCCGCGCCCCGCCCGCTGCCCGGTCACCGCCGGCGGCTACCCGCAAGAGCCGCCGCCAATCCCGGCGTCCGTCGTGGTCAGGCGCCCGGTTCGAGGTACGCGGCCAGGTGCGCCAGCGAGGACGCGATGCCCTCCTCGTGCACCGCCTGGTCGATGCCGGGCGGTACGCCGGTGGCGGTGACCGTCACAGCGGTGCCGTCGCCTGCGGCTGCGAGGTGCCAGGTCATGGTCATGGTGCCCGCGTACGCCGGGTCGTCGGCCTGGAACACGGCCGTCTGCACGACCCGGCGCGCCGGTACGAGTTCGGCGAACCCGACGTCGACCACGTCCGTCGCGTCCGACGTCTTACCAGGGCTGCCGGCCGGGTCGAGATAGGTGAGCACCATCCGGAACCCGCCGCCCGGCCGCGGATCCCAGCGCTCGATCCGCCCGCGCATCCCGTCCGGCGGCAACCACGCCTCCAGGGCTGCCCGGTCCACGAGCGCGCCGTACACCGCCCCCGGATCGGCGGCGATCGTCCTGCTGCCCCGATCGACCCTGCTCACCCCCCAACCCTAGGCCCCGCGCCCTCCCGCCCGCGGGTGCGCTCGTGGACCTTGGAGTTGTGGCACCTCGCGTAAGCCGCGAAGCGGGCATCTGAGGCGCCACAACTCCAAGATCGGCGGGGAGCGGGGGCGGGGCGCGCCCGGTACGCTGCCGCGCATGCCGGTACGACCGCACCTCGACGACTCGCTGCTGGTCGGGGACGACGACACTCCGCTGGCCCGGATGCGGGTGCGGGACGACGACGGCACGGCGGTCGCGGCCGACGTCCGGCCGCTGCCCGAGGCGCCGCTCACCCGGCTCGTCGCGCAGGTGCGGCGCGACCTGGCCGGGCACCGGCTGGAGACGCCGGACGAGGCGCTGGCGGCGGCACTGGTGGCAGACGGGCTGACGCTGGACCGGGCCGCCACCGACATGCGGCACGATCTCATCGACGTACCCGAACCGGTGGCGCTGCCGGACGGCTGGTCGCTCGGCGCCCCCGGCTGGGACGACGACCTCGCCGAAGGGCTGGACGCGGCGTACGGCCCGGACCACCCGGACGGCCGCTGGCAGCCGAGCGACACCGACGAGGTACGGGCGATGTTCGACACCGGCGAACCGGTGCCGCCCCTGGTGCCCGCCTCGGCCCGGCTGGTCGACCCGGACGGCCGCAGCGCCGGGCACGTGCTGTGCGCCGGGCCGGTGCCGTGGACCGACGACGACTGCGTCTGGATCCTCAACCTGGGTGTGGCGCCCCGCGCGCAGCGGCGCGGGTTCGGCCGGGCGCTGCTCGTGCACGCGCTGCGCGGCGCGCGTGAGGTCGGGCTGCCGTCAGTCGGCCTGTCGGTGGTCGACGGCAACCCGGCCCGCCGCATGTACGACGCGGCCGGCTTCCGCGTCCTCACCCGGGTGCTCACGGTCCGGATCCCCGAGGCGTAGGCCGCTGGCGTCAACGCGGCGTAGTTCGCGGTCGCCGCGCCGTTCCACTGCGGTTCCTTCCATGCACTAGCGTCGGCTGGGTGGGGAAGCATGCTGCGAGCTACGAGCCGTTGACTGTGGCGCGGCTGGGCGAGTTGCTCGTCGAGGTGGACGACAGCCGTCGCTGGCGGTTGGTTGCGGAGTTTCTGGAGGAGTTCCGCTGGGAGCCGCGCGAGACCCGCATACGGTTGCTGCAGGGGGAGCCGGCACCCACCGGAGACGAACATTGGGACGTGTTTCTCGCGGCGCTGGTCGAGCACCTGAGCGCGAAGGACGGGCACGGCCCGCCGCCGTGGGTCGAGACGCGGTCGCTGCGGCGGTTCTGGTTCCCGTTCAACACCAAAGCTGCTCGAGTGGATGCAGTGGTTCACGCACCGGCCGCGTTCCGTCGCCGTGGTGTCTACGTGTCCGCACATGAGCTGGATGTGGCATGAGGCCTGAAGATCCCCTCCTGGACCGTACCGCGATCGTCGACGCGGGACATCGACGCCGTTTTCCAGCCGCACGGGGTGGTTCTCGACGAGGCCCGAGCGGTGGCGGACGAACTCGGCCTGCCGCACTGGTGGCTCAACGAGCAGGCGAGCGCCTATGTGGCTCCTGGCGGTGACGCGTCCGCTCCACGTGTCTTCGACCACCCGGGCCTTCGAGTCGCCGCTGCGTCTCCAGAGCATCTGCTGGCCATGAAGGTGCTTGCCGCCCGGCGGCGGGATGCCGAAGACATCCGCTTCCTCATCGATCACCTCGGGCTGACGAGTGCCGAGCAGGTGCTGGATCTGTGCGCCGAGATCTTTCCCGAGGAGGAGGTGCCGGGCCGGGCAAGGCTTGTGCTCGACGACGTGTTCGGCGCCGATTGAGGCCAGGAGTAGCTGCGCGGTGAACCTTCAGACGCCGGTGAGCAGAGGGCGGTGCTCGGACCAGAGCCAGCGCAGGTAGTCGCGCAACCGTTCCGGGGTGGCGATCCAGCCCTGGCCGGGATAGCGGAGCAGCCGGCTGACCTCGCCGGCCACCAGGTCGTACCCGGCCGCGCCGGTCTCCGGCACCGGGGCGTCCGGTGCGACAGCCACCGGCAGCGGGACCATCGGGATCCGCAGGCCGGCGTCGTCGCAGGCCCGCAGCACGGTGAGATAGACCCGGACCAGGTGGTACGGCGAGACGACGAGCGCGACGCTGCCGACGCCCAGCGCCCGTACCTGCTCCACGACCCAGGTGGCCTGCCGGCCGGTGCCGGTGACCGGCTCGGGCTGGAGCACGACCCCGTCGGTCCGGCGCAGACCGAGCCCGCGTAGCCGGCCCGGTGTGAGCGGGCGGTACGTCCGCTCGGCCGAATCGGTGTTCGCCACCAGCAGGTGCCGCAGTGCGGGGCTGGTCTCCCAGGCGCGGATCGCGTCGGTGAGACGCCAGTCCTCGCCCTGGCCGGTGGCCACCACCAGCGCGTCCACCCGCTCGGCGGCGCGGTGGGGAAGCGTGAGGACCATCGTGACCGCCTCCAGCACCGCCAGGAGCCGGTCGGCCGGGACGTCAGCGAATGCCTCCGGCCCCACGAGCCGTGGCAGCGGGCGGGACACACTCGTCACCCCCGCGATCTTGCCACCATCGGTTCGACGGCGGGTGAGAGAGTGGCATGGTGCGGGTGGGGATCCTCGGGCCGCTTGAGGTCCACGACGGCGATCGGCCGGTCGACGTCGCCGGGGCGCGGCTGCGGGCGCTGCTGATCCGCCTCGCCCTGGACCCGGGCCGGCCGGTGAGCGTGCCCGCGCTGGCCGAGGCGCTCTGGGGTGACGAGCCGCCCACCGACACCGCCAACGCGGTGCAGACGCTCGTGTCCCGGCTGCGCCGGGCGGTGCCCGGGCTCGTGGTACGCAGCAGCCCGGCGGGTTACCGGCTCGACCTCGCCCCGGACGACGTGGACGCCGGGCGGTTCGAGCGGCTGACCCGGCAGGGGAGGGCGGCGCTTCGTGACGGGGACGCGGCGACGGCGCGGACGACGTTGCGCGACGCGCTGGCGCTGTGGCGGGGGCCGGCGCTGGCCGAGGTCGCCGACGCGCCGTACGCGGCGGCAGCGGTGGCGCGGCTGGCGGAACTGCAGCTCACCGCGCAGGAGGACCGGATCGACGCGGAGCTGCGCACCGGGCGGCCGGAGCTGCTGGTCGCCGAACTGGAGGGGCTGACCGCCGCGCATCCGCTGCGGGAACGGCTGGGCGAACTGCACCTGCGGACGCTCGCCGCCGCCGGGCGGCCCGCCGAGGCGCTCGCCGCGTACGAGCGGATCCGGCAGCGGCTCGCCGACGAGCTGGGCGTGGACCCGTCGCCGCAGTTGCGGGCCGCGCACCTGGAGCTGCTGCGCGGCGAGGCGGCCCCGGCGCAGCCGTCGGCCGTGACGCGGGGCAACCTGCGGGCCGCGCTCACCACGTTCGTCGGGCGCGACGAGGACCTGCGGCGGCTCACCGGGCTGCTCGCCGGCAACCGCCTGGTCACCCTGCTCGGGCCGGGCGGGGCGGGCAAGACGCGGCTGGCGAGCGTGGCGGCGGGCCGGCTCGCCGACGGCGTACCCGGCGGGGCCTGGCTCGTCGAGCTGGCACCGATCACCGACCCGGCGGACGTACCACGGGCGGTGCTCGACACGCTCGGCCGCCGGGACCGGACGCTGGAACCGGTACGCCCGCCGGCCCGCGACCCGCTCGGCCGTCTGGTGGAGACGATCGCCACCGACGAGACGCTGATCGTGCTGGACAACTGCGAACACGTCGTCGAGGCCGCCGCCCGGCTCGCCGAGGAACTGCTCGGCCGCTGCCCGGGACTGCGCGTGCTGGCCACCTCGCGGGAGCCGCTGGGCATCGTCGGTGAGGCGCTGGACCCCGTACCCCCGTTGCGCCTGCCACCGGCGGACGCGACGCCGGACGACGCGCTCGCGTACCCGTCGGTTCAGTTGCTGCGCGACCGGGCCGCCGCCGTGCGGCCCGGGTTCGCGGTGACCGGCGACAACGTGGCGGCAGTGGTGGAGATCTGCCGGCGGCTCGACGGCCTGCCGCTGGCCATCGAACTCGCGGCGGCGCGGCTGCGGACGCTGTCGCCGCGGCAGGTCGCGGCCGGTCTGGACGACCGGTTCCGGCTGCTGACCGGCGGCAGCCGCACCGCGTTGCCCCGGCACCGCACGCTGCGGGCGGTGGTGGACTGGAGCTGGGGGCTGCTCACCGACGACGAACGGCGGCTCGCCGAACGGCTCGCGGTCTTCCCGGCGTCGGTCACCGCCGACTCGGCGGCCGGCGTCGCCGGCCCGGCCGCCGCCGCGCTGCTCGACGCGCTCGTCGACAAGTCGCTGCTCCAGGTCGTCGGCGACGGGCGGTTCCGGATGCTGGAGACCATCCGGGAGTACGGGCTGGAACGGCTCGCCGCCGCCGGGGCGACGGCCGGGGCGCGTGCCGCGCACGCGGCGTACTTCCGGGAGCTGGTCCGGACCGCGGAGCCGCACCTGCGCACGGCCGGTCAGCTGCCGTGGCTGCGGCTGCTGGAGGCGGAACGGGAGAACATCGTCGGCGCGCTGCACCACGCGTGCGACGCCGGTGACGCCGACACCGCGCTGCGCATCGGTGCCGGGCTGGTGTTGCCGCTGGTGATCTGGGGCGACGACGGCGGCATCGGCGGTGACGTGCTGGCCCGCGCGCTGGCGCTGCCCGGCCCGGCACCGGCGGAGGAGCGGGCGGTGGTGCTCGCCATCCGCATCGGTTCCGAGCTGGCACGCGGCGAGCAGGTGCCGCCGCCGGAGCAGCTCGCCGAGCTGACCACGGCCCTGCGGGCGGCGGAGGGGACCAAGCATCCGATCGTCGGGCTGCTCGCACCGATGCTGTCGATCTTCGACGACGACACGGCGGCCGGGATCGCGGCGATCGACCGGGCGCGCGGGCATCCCGACCCGTGGACCGACGGCACGTTGCTGGGGATGCGCGGCAAGTTCAAGGAGAACGACGGCGACGCCGAGGGCATGCTGCGTGACCTGACCGCCGCCGCCGCCGAGCTGCGCGCCGTGGGCGAGCGGATGAGCCTGTCGCACGTGCTCAGTGAGTACGCGGACGCGCTCACCAAACGCGGCGACTTCGAGGCGGCGACCGCGGCGCTGGAGGAGTCGGTTCGGCTGGCCCGGGAGCTCAACCCGGCCTCCGAGCCGGGCTTCCAGCTGATCTGGCTCGCGGCCATCCGCGCCCGCTCCGGCGACGTGGCCGGCGCCAAGGCCGAACTGCGCCGGTTCGTGACCGACCGGGACGGCCGGGACGGCGCGTTCGGGCTGATGATGCTCGGCAGCATCGCCCGCTCCGACGGCTCGCTGGACGAGGCGCAGGAGTGCCTCGCCGAGGCGATGCGCCGCCAGGCCGAGACGCCGCTCGTCGCCCCGCAGTTCCGGGGCCTGCTGCTGGCCGAGATGGGCCACCTGGCGCTGGCCCGCGATGATCTGCCGGGCGCGCGCCGGTGTCTCGACGAGGCGACCACGCGGGCCCTCGCCGCCCGGGACATGCCGGTGGTCGCGATCGTCACGGTCGGCTGGGTGGCGTTGGCGGTGGCGGAGGGCCGGTACGAGCGGGCCGCCGAACTGCTCGGCGTCTCCGACTCGCTGCGCGGCCGGCCGGATCGGTCCAACCCGGACGCGCAGCGGCTCGCCGAGCGGCTGCGCGCCGAGCTGGGTGAGGACGGGTACGCCGCCGCGTACACGAGGGGTCACGGCCGTAGCCGGGCCGACGCCCTCGCGTTCGTGGGCGGCGACCCGGCTGGTTGATCCTCGTGCGGCCCGGCCCGGCCCGGCGCGGACCGGTCCCGGGCGGCGCGGCCGGTCAGGCGCGGCGGCGGTAGGCGCGGACGGCGAGCGGCGCGAACACCGCGATGATCGCCACGGTCCAGAGCAGCGACCGGCTCACCGGCCCGGCCACCGGACCACCGATCATCAGGCCCCGGGCCGCCTCCATCACGTCGGCCACCGGGTTGACCCCGACCCACCACTGCAACCAGCCGGGCAGCGTGTCCGTCGGCACCATCATGTTGGTGCCGAAGGTCAGCGGGAACAGCAGCAGGAACGCCGTGCCCTGCACCGCGCCCGGGCTGCGCATCAGCACCCCGAGCAGCACGCCGATCCAGCTGACCGCGAACGCGAACGCGATGGTCAGCAGGCACGCGGCGAGCGCGGACAGCGGATCGGTGCCGATCCGGAATCCGAGGGCGTAGCCGAACCCCAGCAGCACCACGATGGAGACCACGAATCGGACCAGGTCGCCGACCACCGAGCCGACGAGCGGCGCGGACCGGGCGATGGGCAGGCTGCGGAACCTGTCGAACACACCCTTCTCCACGTCGGTGTTGAGGCTGACGCCGGTGGCGATGGACGCGAACAGCACGGTCTGCACCATGATCGCGGGCAGCAGGAACTGCAGGTACTCGTGCTGTGAGCCGGCGACCGCGCCGCCGAGCAGGTAGACGAAGATCAGCACGAAGACGACCGGCTGGAGCGTGACGTCGAGCAGTTGCTCCGGGGTCCGGATCGTCTTGACCAGGCTGCGGCCGGCCAGCGCCAGACTGTGCCGGGCCATCCCGAACGGACGGACCGCGGCGTGGGCGGTGGCGGGCCGGGACGGCGTCGCCGTCGTACGAGTGGTCGTGGTCATGCCGCCACCTCCGCCTGCTCCTCGGCACCGTGGCCGGTCAACGTGAAGAACACCTCGTCGAGGCTGGGCAGCCGCAACGCCAGCTCGACCACCCCGATGCCGGCGTCGTCGAGCCGGCGGACCACTGCGGTGAACGTGGCGTCGTCGTCCACCGGCACGGTGAGCACGCCCGGCCGGGGCAGCTCGGGATCGGTCCCGGTGGCGGCGCGCAGGATCTCGGCGACCGCGCCGATCCGGCCCGGATCGGTCGGCCGGACCACGATCGTCTGACTGCCGGCGATCCGCTTCAGCTCGCCCGGCGTACCGTGCGCGATCACCCGGCCGTGGTCGATCACCGAGATCTCGTCGGCGAGCGCGTCAGCCTCGTCCAGGTACTGCGTGGTCAGCAGCACCGTCGACCCGTCGTCGACGAGCGAGCGGACCACGCCCCACATCTCCTCCCGCTTGGCCGGGTCCAGGCCGGTCGTCGGCTCGTCCAGGTAGATCACCTCCGGCCGGCCGACCAGGCTCGCGGCCAGGTCCAGGCGGCGGCGCATGCCACCGGAGTACGTCTTGGCCGGGCGCCCGGCCGCGTCGGTCAGGCCGAACCAGGCGAGCAGCTCCGCAGCCCGCGCCCGCGCCTCGCGGCGGCTCAGGTCGAGCAGCCGGCCGATCAGCACCAGGTTCTGCGTACCGGTCAGGTCCTCGTCGACCGAGGCGTACTGGCCGGTCAGCCCGATCAGCCGCCGTACCCGGGCGGCGTCGGTGACCACGTCGTGGCCGCCGACAACGGCGCGCCCCCCGTCCGGGCGCAGCAGCGTGGCGAGGATCCGTACCGCTGTGGTCTTGCCGGCGCCGTTGGGCCCCAGCACCCCCAGCACGGTCCCGCGGCGTGCGGCGAGGTCGATCCCGGCCAGCGCGGTGGTCGTACCGAACCGCTTGACCAGGCCCTCCGCCTCGAATGCGTAACTCATGCGCCGACGATGACCGGGGCCGCTGGCACCGGGCGCACACGCCGCGCACACCGCCGTGTGCGCGGCGGCGGAATCGAGTACGCGTGCTCATTCGCCCGCCCCGCCGGCCGGGCAGGATCGGAGGCGTGACGACGAGACGTACGCTGCTCGGCGGCCTGATCCTGGCGCTGGCCACGGCCGGCGCCTGGGTGGCCTGGCTGAGCTGGGAGTCCGGCTGGACCGTGGACCCGCGGACCGGCGACATGAGCGGGCCGTATGCGGTCTGGCAGGTCGCCGCCGCGGTGCTGACCCTGGGCGCGCTGGCCGCCGTCGCCGGCTGGTGGCTGAACGTCTGGCTGGTGGCGACGGTGATGACAGTGGCGTTCACCGTTCCGTGGGCGGTGCACGCCGCCTCGACCGACGACACCGGCCTGTGGGCGGTCGGTGCGGCGATGGTGGCGATCGGCACCACCATCGGGACGACGCTGGTCGGCGGGGCCGCCGGGTGGCTGCGCCGCCGGACCGCGTGACGGGCCGGATGCCGCGGCTGCGCCTGCTGCTGCCATAGGATGGCGTCATGAGCGCTGAGGCAGTCGGCATGCACATGCCCGCCGTCGTGACGCTCGACGACGTGGCGGCGATGAATGCCGCGGACCCGAACGGTCACCGCTACGAGACCAGCCCCGACGGGGTTCTGTCGGTCATGCCGCCGACCGACTCCGAGCACGCCATCATCGCGAGCCGGATCTTCGCCTGGCTGATCATGGCGGGCTGGCCCGCCGAGCAGGTGCTTCAGGCCGTCGGTGCGCGGGTGCCGGGGCCCAGCGGCGACGGTGGCCGGATCCCCGACATCACGGTGTGGCGGAAGCCGCCCAGCCGTCGCGTCTGGTCCGCCGTCACGGACCTGGTGCTGGTGGTCGAGATCGTCTCGCCCGGTTCGGAGACCATGGACTCGGTGACGAAGGCCAGGGAGTACGCCTCGGCCGGCATCCCGCGTTACTGGGTCGTGGAGCGGGACGGCGCGCAGACCGTCACGCTCCACGAACTCGGTGGCGACGGCCGGTACACCGAGCACGCCCGGATGCCGCTCGCCTGGCTGCTGCAGACCGCACCCGCCGACCACCTCGACGGGTAGGGCGGTCGTACCGGCAGGCGTCAGTCGCGGTTCAGGCGTTCGGCGTACGCGTCGCGCAGGTCCGCCCAGCCGAAGTCCTTCGCCTCCGCGCCCCGGATCGGGCCGACCGGGTCGCCGTCGAGCAGTTGAACGGCGACGTCGAGGCAGAGGTGCCAGCCGGCGGCCGTCATCGGGGCGAGGTCCGGACCGCCGACCCGGTGCCGCAGCGTGAGCGTGGTGCCGTCGCCGTTCGCTGTCAGCTCCCAGCGGAGCCTGTCGTCGCCCCAGGCGTACTCCAGCAGGTGCGGCCGGTCGGCGCGCAGCACCCGGGCCGGCGCCGGGTGGGTCCGGTCGCCGTCGACGGCGCTGAGTACGGCGTCGCCGGGGCGGCTCAGGTCGCGGTCGGCCAGGAACGGCGCCCACTCGGCGAGCCGATCCGGGTCGGTGAGCGCGGCCCAGACCGTCTCCGGCGGGTGTCGCAGGTCGCGGACGAAGACCAGTTCGTTTTCGGGTGTCAGCTTCACCCGGGCGAGCGGGCCGGGGCGGAACGAGTCGCGGTCCATCTGTCACTCCTGACTGTCGAGATGGCGTTCCAGGGCGTCGAGATGCGCGGTCCACATCGACCGGTACGGCCCGAGCCAGTCGTCCACTGCCCGTAGCGGCGCTGTGTCGACCCGGTAGATCCGCCGCTGCGCGGCAGTACGGCAGGTGACCAGGCCGGCGTCGCGGAGCACCCGCAGGTGCTTGGAGACGGCCGGCTGGCTCATGCCCAGCGCGTCCACCAGCTCGCCGACGCTGCTCTCCGCCCGGCGCAGCCGGTCCAGGATGCGGCGCCGGGAGGGCTCGGCCAGCACGGCGAAGGCGTCGACGGTCACCCTTGCAATATGCCTTACTGGTTATATGCCTGGCAAGGAATGACAGGTCGCGCTGCCCCGGCCCGGCGGGCTCCATATGCTCGGGGGATGGAACTGCGGATCTTCACCGAGCCCCAGCAGGGGGCCACATACGACCAGCTCCTCGCCGTGGCCCGCCGCGCGGAGGAGACCGGCTTCGCCGCGTTCTTCCGCTCCGACCACTACCTGAAGATGGGTTCGGTGAGCGGCGACCCCGGCCCGACCGACGCGTGGACCACGCTCGCCGGCCTGGCCCGCGACACCACCCGGATCCGGCTCGGCACCCTGATGACAGCCGCGACGTTCCGGCTCCCCGGCCCGCTGGCGATCACCGTGGCGCAGGTCGACCAGATGAGCGGCGGCCGGGTCGAGCTGGGCATCGGCACCGGCTGGTACGCCGAGGAGCACTCCGCCTACGGCATCCCGTTCCCGGCGCTGGGGGAGCGGTTCGACCGGCTGGAGGAGCAGCTCGCCGTCATCACCGGGCTCTGGTCCACCCCGGACGGTGCCACGTTCGACTTTCCCGGCACGTACTACCCGGTCAGTGACTCGCCCGCGCTGCCGAAGCCGGTGCAGCGCCCCCGCCCGCCGATCCTGCTCGGTGGTATGGGCCCGAAGCGCACGCCCCGCCTGGCCGCCCGGTACGCCGACGAGTTCAACCTGCCGTTCGCCTCGGTCGAGGACACCGTCGCGCAGTTCCAGCGGGTACGCGACGCCTGCGCCGAGATCGACCGGGATCCGTCCACGATGACCTGGTCCAACGCGCTCGTGCTCTGCTGCGGCCGCAACGAGGCCGAGGTGAGGCGCCGCGCCGAGGCGATCGGACGCGACCCGGCCGAGCTGCGCGCCAACGGCGCCGCCGGCACGCCCGCCGAGGTGGTCGAGACGCTCGGCCGGTACGCCGAGGCCGGCAGTTCGCGCGCCTACCTCCAGGTGCTGGACCTGACCGACCTGGACCACCTGGAGCTGGTAGCCGCCGAGGTGATGCCCCAGATCTGACCGGGCTCGCCCGCCCCGCCTCCCGTCCCGCCTCCCGCCTCCCGTCGAGATCTTGGTAGGAGACGGCCCCCATAGGGGCCCTTTCCTACCAAGATCTACACCGGTCCACCTCGCGGAACGACAATCTCGCGTCACGGGAGGCACTCCCGCACCACCCCCACAAACCCGCGATCTTGCGGTTGCGGCCCTTTCTGTGCCGGATTTGCGGCTCTTGTCGGGGCAGTAACTGCATGATCAACGGTGTGGGCGCCAGAACTCCAAGATCGTCGCCGAGTCGCGTGAGCGCCGGGGCGCGTCAGCGTGGGGTTGCGCGGCGGACGGTGTCGAGGCGGCCGTCGCGGTCGCTGTCCAGGTATGTCACGTCGGGCACACCGTCGCCGTCCAGGTCGACCTGCACCACGTCGGCCACGCCGTCGCCGTCCAGGTCGGTCACCACCTCGACGGAACCGTCCAGGTGCCGGGTCACGATCGACCGGCCGGACGCCTGGCGCGGCGGCGGCCCCGGGTGGGGCACCGGGTCCGGCTCGGGCTCCGGCGTGGGCCCTGGCACCGGCGCGGTCGCGGCGGGCGTCACCCCCACACCGGCGGTTCCCACACCGGCCGGTCCCACACCGACGGGCCCCACACCGGCTGGCGGCATCTCCGCAGCGTCGGGGTCCACGCCGGTCGGGTCGATCTCCTCCTCCGACGGGTACACGTCGCCGCGGAGGCTCGGGTCGCGGTAGCTGCTCATCCCGCCAGGATTCCCGCCGAGTGGCCGGGGCAACCCTGCCGGCGCATGATGGCGCATGATGCAGCGCATGACGGACACCAACTGGGCCGGAAACGTCAGCTGGTCTGCGCGTACCCGATCGCGGCCGACCTCGACCGACGACCTGCGCCGGCTGGTCGCGGAGGCCGACCTGGTCCGGGCCGTCGGCACCGGCCACTCGTTCAACCGGCTCGGCGACACCACCGGCACCCAGATCGCGCTGGACGGCCTGCCGCCCACCGTCGCGCTCGACCCCGACCGCGGCACCGTCACCGTCGCGGCCGGCGTCCGCTACGGCGACCTGGCCACCGCGCTCCAGGCTCAGGGGTACGCGCTGGCGAACCTCGCCTCGCTGCCGCACATCTCGGTGGCCGGCTCGGTCGCCACCGCCACCCACGGGTCCGGCGCGCGGAACCGCAACCTCGCTGCCGCCGTCGCCGCGCTGGAACTGGTCACCGCCGACGGCGACCTGATCACCGTCGACCGCGGTGACCCGCGGTTCGCCGGGATGGTGGTCAACCTGGGCGCGCTGGGCGTGGTGAACCGGCTCACGCTCGACGTGGTGCCCACGTACGCGGTGCGCCAGCACGTCCGCCTCGGCCTGCCTCGTGCGGCGCTGGACGAGGCGCTCGACGCCGCGTACAGCGTCAGCGTCTTCACCTCGTGGCGCTCGGAGCGTTTCGACCAGGTGTGGGTGAAGCAGTACGCGGACCAGGCGCCGCCGCCCGCCGACTGGCTGGACACGGTGGCCGCCGACTCGCCCCGGCACCCGGTGCCCGGCATGTCGCCGGAGCACTGCACGGCGCAGCTCGGCGAGCCGGGGCCGTGGCACGAGCGGCTGCCGCACTTCCGGCTCGGATTCACGCCGAGCAGCGGCGACGAGTTGCAGTCCGAGTGGCACGTGGCCCGGGCCGACGCGTCGGCGGCGCTCGCCACGCTCGATCCGGTCGCCGACCGGATCGCCGCCGTGCTCCAGATCTGCGAGCTGCGGACGATCGCCGCCGACGAGCTGTGGCTGAGCCCGAACTTCCGGCGCGACTCGCTGGCGCTGCACTTCACCTGGATCGGTGACCCGGTGGCTGTCGCGCCGGTGCTGGCCGAGGTGGAGGAGCGGCTCGCCCCGTTCGCGCCGCGCCCGCACTGGGGCAAGCTGTTCGAGCGCGATCCCGCCGCCGCGTACCCCCGGCACGCCGACTTCGCCGCGCTGCTGCGCGAGTTCGACCCGAAGGGGAAGTTCCGCACCGCCGAGATGGACCGCTACTTCCCCCGGGACTGAGTCAGCTTTCCTCGGGGCTGACTCAGCGCCCGGCGGGCGTCTGCTGGCGCAGGCTGCCGCGCTGGACCGCCCGGCTGATGTCGCTGGGCGAGACGATGCCGACCAACTGTTCGTCGATCACCACCAGCGCCCGGCCGTCGGTGCACTCGTTGAGGCGGGGCAGCAGGTCGGTGAGCTGCTCGTCCGGGCGGGCGAGCACCAGTTCGTCGGCCCGGCAGGACACCTCCGCCAGCGTGGTCGAGGCGCGGCGGTCCGCCGGGATGCCGCGTACCCGATCGAGCGTGACCAGACCGACCGGCCTGCCGTCGACGGTGAGCGGCAGTGCCGAGTGCCGGTACGCGAACAGGTAGTGGTCGACGAAGTCGGCCACCGTGAGGTCGCCGGACGCGGTCTGCGGCTGCGGCGTCATCACGTCGCCGACCCGGATGCCGCGCAGTGCGTCGCCCATCCGGGCGGCGCGTTCCTCCTGGCCGGCGGCGCCGAGCAGGAACCAGCCGATCAGCGCCAGCCAGAGCCCGCCGAACCCGGCGCCGGTGAAGAACCGCCACAGCCCCAGCCCGATCAGCACGACGCCGAGCACCCAGCCCGCGCGGGCCGCCACCACCGACGCCTTGGTCCGGTCGCCGGTGAACTTCCAGACCGCCGCGCGCAGCAGCCGCCCGCCGTCCAGCGGGGCGGCGGGCAGCACGTTGAAGATCGCCAGCAGCACGTTGATGCCCGCGAGCCAGGACAGCGCGCCGAGCAGCAGCCCGTGCCCGCCCGCGGCGGCGACCGCCACCGCGATCCCCGCGAAGAACACGCCGATGATCAGGCTGACCAGCGGCCCGACCCCGGCGATCCGCAGCTCGGCGCCCGGGTCCTTCGCCTCGCCCTTCAGCTCGGCGACGCCGCCGAACAGCCACAGCGTGATGCCCTCGACCTCGATGCCGTTGCGCTTGGCGACCACGGCGTGCGCGACCTCGTGGGCGAGCAGGCCGAGGAAGAAGACCACAGCGGCGGCCAGACCGGCCGCGATGTAGGCGACGGGGGAGTGACCGGGGTACGAGGCCGGGAACAGGCTGGCCGACAGCGCCCACGCGATCAGCACGAAGATGACCAGGACACTCCAGTTGACGCCGACCGGTACGCCAGCGATCCGACCCAGACGGAAACTCGCCCTCATGTTCCCGTCATACCCGGCGCACCCACCCGCACACCAGAACCTGCTGCACGGCGTGCCGGACCTGCGGTGAGTGCAGAGCCAGGAGGATCGGGGTGCCAGGAGGCAGCGCACATGATTGATCAACTTTGATGAGAGAACTAGCCTTGCGTAGATGAGGAGTGTTCGCGGCGTAGCCGTCTGGGTGTTGTTGGTCTTCTTGGGAGGGCTTGTACTGCTGCTTTCCCCGCCCCTGATCGACTACGCCTTCGATCCGAGTACCGACTGGGAGCGCTTGGCGAATATCGGCCAAGCCTACGGCTCGGTATCCATGCTTCTCTCTGCGCTGGCTCTCGTGGGTGTGGTCGCCACCACCATCAGTCAAAACAGGCAGGCCCGCATCGCATTGGAATACGCGCAACGTGACCAGCACGCCTTGTTGCTCAAGATGGCCATAGACGATGCCGTGCTGATGGAGTGCTGGGGGTCGCTGACCCAGGACCCTGCCCCTGAACGGCGAAGGCAGCGGGCCTACATCAACCTGATCCTCAACTTCTGGGCCGCGACCTGGCAACTGGGCGGGATGCCTGAGAGTCAGTTGCGAGGTCTGCTGGCGGCTGACATCTTCGCCACCGAGATCGGCTTGAGGTTCTGGGAGCAGGCGCGGCTTACGCGAAAGGTCGTGCACGCGGGGGCGCAGCCAGCAGCGTTCGACCGGATTGTGGAGGACGAGTACCTGCGCGCCCTTGCGAAGCTACGAAGCGCGGAGGCTTCGGGCACCGGATCGTAGGGCAGGGTGGGCAGGCGATGCCTGCCGCGTTCAGCTCCGGAACGTCTCGTACTTGACGCTCGCAACGAAGGTCGACCAGGCTGCCGGGTCGAAGGCGAGGATAGGACCTCGCGGGTCCTTGCTGTCGCGTAGCCCGACCACGCCGGGCAGGTTGTCGGCGACCTCGACGCAGTCTCCGGAACCGTTGCTGCGGGTGCTCTTGCGCCAGGTCATCGTCGCCTGGTTGGCCTCGTCCACCCGCGCCGTCCTCTCATAGCTCGTCGATCGCCCCCAGGATGAGGTCGCGCGACTCCCGGGCGCCGGCCGCCGTGGCGACCAGATGCTCGAAGACGCGGCTGTACTCCCTGACCTGTTGGCCTTCGAGATAGAGGCTACCCGCGCGGGTCTCGACGTAGACGACCCCCGGATCGGCCGGCTCGGGGAAGGCCAGCACGCTGAAGGCGCTGCCCATCGACCCGTACTCGCCGGCGCCGAACGTCAGGATCTGGATGGTGCGGCCGGGCCGATCGGCCTCCTCGGCCAGTCGCCGCAACTGCGCCGCGAACAGCTCCGCGCCGCCGACCGGCCGCCGTAGCGCTGCCTCGTCCAGCACCACCCAGAGCTTCGGCGGAGTTTCGGTGTCCTGACGGCGCATGCGCAACTCCACCCGCCGGTCGACCTCGTCGTTCGGGGCGTCCGGGTGCTCGGCGCGGATGACCGCGCGGGCGTAGTCGGCGGTCTGGAGCGGACCCGGGACCAGTTGCGGTTGGAACGCGCGGATCTCGGACGCCTCGGCCTCCAGCCCGACGTAGACCTCGAACCAGTCCGGCAGCACGTCGTCGTACGCCTGCCACCAGCCGCGCTTGCGCGCATCTCGTGCGACCTGGACGAGTGCGTCCACTTCGTCGCCCTCCACCCCGTACAGCTCAAGGAGCCCACGGGCGACCGGCGGCATGACGGACACCTGGGCGTTCTCGATGCGGCTGATCGCCGACTTCGAGATGCCCACCTCCTTGGCGGCCTGGTCGGCGGTCATGCCGGTCTGTTCACGGAGGCGACGCAGCGCAGCGGCCAGGCGTCGACGTCGGACGGTCGGGCTTCCAGTCATGCCGGTCAGTGTGGCGGAACCGGACGAGCTTCGCAATGACACACTCCCGAATCGGGAGTTGCGTAAAGGGTGCAGTTCACTGCACGATGAGTGAGTGGCCGGATCGGCTGGGTTACCGCGTTGTCGATCTGGGTCACGCGCTGTGCCCTGCTGACGTACTGCTGGTCGAAGGCTGCGACGGCAGGTGCCGGGGTGGGTCCGCCGGTGCGGGGCGGGCCGGCGGGCCCGCCCTTCCACGGTTCGATCTCGACGGTGAGAGGCAGGTCCTGTCATGCGCGTCTTCCTTCGGCGTGTCCGGCGTCGCCGGCGGTCGGTCCTCGGATCGACCTGCTACCGCTCGTCGGCCTACCACCCGCTGCGCCCCTGGCAGGTCCGTGAGCGGAGCTTCCGGCCGACCCCGCTGGGACGGCGCGGGCTCGATCCGCAGGAGGTGCGGGAGTTCCTCGACCGCGTCGCCGGTGACCTGGCCGCCGTCTACGACGCGCTGGCGCAGAGCCGCCGGGAGACCGACCGGATCAAGAACGCGCTTCGCCGCTGGCAGTCGGAGCAGGCCCGGGCCCGTAACGAACGGGGGTACGACAGATGACCGAGCGCTGGGTGATCCACCTGCCGGTCGTCGTCAACGACCTGCTCTCCGCTCAGCGGCTGGCCCGCGTGGTGGCGCACTGGACCCACGTCCTGCCGCAGACCGAGCCGGGCGGCACCACTGTCTCGGCGGAGGACGACCAGAACGTCCGTCACTGGGTGTTCTGCGACCGGTTGCTGCCCGGTGGGCAGCGGTGTCTGCTACGGCCCGGACACGACGACGAGTGCTCCCGGCGGTTCCGGCCGCGATGAGCATGCGCCGGAGCAGCGTCGGACGCCCGCAACCGGAAGCGGAATATGCACGAGCCGCGGTCGAGAACATCGGTTATGCAGTGACCGACGAGGACGTCGAGCGGGCCCGCCGGAGGCTGGCACAACAGCCGCCGATCACCGACGAGCAGCACGACCGGAACATGGAGTGGCTGCGCCAATTCGGGGGCGACAGGGCGGCTGGCGCGTGAACGGGCTCGTCCTGGACACCTCGGCGCTACTCCCGGCGGCCCCACCCGGCATCGAGGCCCGGAGTCGGTCAGTCGGCCTTTCCGGCCGGGACGACCCACGTCGTCGGCTGGCCGGTGATCGCGGTGATCAGGTCGAAGTCACCGTCGTAGTGCAGAACGGTCACGCCATGCCGTTCGGCCGTCGCGGCGATCAGCAGATCGGCCATCGAGAGCGCTCGGTGGTTGCCCTTGTGCAGCGCCTGCACCTGGACGTCGATCGCACGATCCCAGATGTCGTCGGGCATGGCGAGCCAGTCGAAACCGCGGAGCAGCCACCGAGCGCGCTTCGCGTCCTTGGCCGAGCGGGCGCTGTGCACGACCTCGATCTCGATGGCGCCGCAGACCGCCAGCAGGCCGCGATCGGACAACTCGTCCAGGACCGATGCCACGGCGGGCTTCGGCCACCGGGCCAGCGCCGACTTGTCGAGGAGGTAGCGCTCCCGCGTCATGCCGCTTCGGGCTTCGACGCCTGCCCCGGGTCGGTGAGGTCCGGCAGGCCGCCGCTCTTGAGCCAGTCGGCGAACTCCCGTCGTTTCTCCCGGTTGACCACGTCCTGAAGCGCGGCGTTGACGGTGGCCTTCTTGGTGCCGGTACCGAGGATCTCGGCGGCCTCGGCCAGGAGTTCGTCGTCGACGTCGAGAATGGTGCGGGACATGGCATGCCTCCTCGTCCAGCGGGCGAACGAGGTGATGATATCAAGTTTTCGGTTTCTTGATATACGCATGCGGAGGTGTCGGGCTGGGTCAGCGTCGTCGAGGGGCCTCGGCGACCACCGTCGGGGAGAACTCGTTCGCCGCCTCGACCGCCCACTCCAGCGCGAAGTCCGCCTCCTCCTCCCAGCCCGGTTCGCCGCCGACGAAATGCGACCGGCCGGGGAACTCCCGGTAGCCGGTGAGCGCCGTCGAACTCCGGTAGAGGTTGGCGATCGAGCTGGCCAAGGTTGCGGGCACCACATGGTCCTCGCCGCCCGCGGTGATCAGCAGCGGGGCGCGGTCGCTGCGCTTCTTGTCGATCTCGGTGGCCGAGTTCGGGTCCAGATTGGCGAACGCGGCCTCGAACAGCACGTGCCCGGCGCCCGGTACGGCGTACCGCTCCCAGGCGGCGTCGGACTGCTCCTGGCTGATGGTGTTGCCGAACGCGTACCGGAAGTCCTCCGGCGTGAACGGCACCGCCCGGTGCCGGTTCGCCGGGTTGTGCAGGATCGAGTACCCGGAGCGCAGCGTGCTGGGCGGCAGCTTGAGCACGCCCCGTACCGGCGCGGGGTGCACGGCGACCACCGCGGCGCCGAGGTGCCGGTCCGCCAGCAACTGGGCGATCAGGCCGCCGAACGAGTGGCCCATGACGATCGGCGGGCGCGGCAGGTCCCGGATGATCGCCTCGTAGTGGTCGGCGATGTCGGCGATGCGCTGCGCGGCGATCGGCGCGGGGTCGGCCCGCAGTTCCTCCACCTCGCGGTCCATGCCGGGCCAGGCGGGCGTGAGCACCTGGAAGCCGCGCGCGGAGTACCGCTGCGCCCAGTGCTCCCAGCTCCGCGAGGTCATCCAGAGCCCGTGGATGAGCACGATCGTGTCGACCCGTCCCGTCGGTGCGCTCATGTCCGCCTCCCCGTTTCGCCGCTGGACGGCCCGCGCGTACCCGGACTGGGTGCCGGCAATCCTGTCTGATCGAACAGACGGGAAACGGCCGGCGACCCGGATGATCGCTGTCCTGAGTCGACTGTCAGGATGACGGCATGACGGTCAGACTTGCCGACAGGGTCGCCCTGGTGACGGGCGGGAGCCGGGGAATCGGCGCCGCCGTCGCTCGCCGGCTGGCCGAGGACGGCATCCACGTCGCGTTCACCTACCGCACCGCGGAGGACAGCGCGAAGTCCGTGGTGGCCGAGATCGAGGCGTACGGCCGGACCGGCCTGGCGATCAACGCGGACAGTACCGATGCGACGGCCGTCGTCGGCGCCGTGGAGCGGACCGTCGCCGAGTTGGGGCGGTTGGACATCCTGGTCAACAACGCCGGGGTGTTCGCGGGTGGGCCGATCGAGTCGGTCAGCCTCGACGCCCTGGACCGGGCGATCGCGGTGAACGTGCGCGGGACCTACCTCGCCACCCAGGCGGCGGTACGCCACATGGGTGCCGGTGGGCGGATCGTCAACATCGGCAGCAGCTTCGCCAGCCGCGTCCCGGCACCGGGGGTGAGCGCGTACGCGATGACCAAGAGCGCCGTGAACGGGCTGACCCGGGCGCTCGCCCGGGAACTCGGTCCGCGTGGGATCACCGTCAACCTGATCCTGCCCGGCTCGACCGACACCGACATGAACCCGGCGGACAGCGCCGGCGCGGACGGGCAGCGGTCGCACATCGCCCTCGGCCGGTACGCGGAGCCGGAAGACGTGGCGGCTACTGTCAGTCACCTGGTGGGCGCCGGTGGACGGCACATCACCGGCGCGTCGATCGCGATCGACGGCGGCGCGACGGCCTGAGCGGCCCCAGAACGTGCGGCGTCGGCGGTGTGACCGCCTGACAAATGTCACGGCCGTAAGGTGACTGCCGCTCCGGGGAACCGGACACCCGGCACCGGAGCATCGTGGGCATGACCGAACCCGCACCGGCCGTCGACCTGGCCGGACTCACAAAGACCTTCGGCCCGGTGACCGCCGTCGACGGGCTCGACCTGCGGATCGCCCCCGGCGAGGTGGTGGCGTTCCTCGGCCCCAACGGCGCCGGCAAGACCACCACCGTCGACATGCTGCTCGGGCTGGCCCGCCCGGACGCCGGCACCGTGCGCCTGTTCGGCGGCGAACCGGCCGACGCCGTCCGGCTCGGCCGGGTCGCCGCCGTGATGCAGACCGGCGGCCTGCTCAAGGACCTCACCGTCGCCGAGACGGTACGGATGACAGCGCACTTCTACGGTCACACCCGGCCGGTGGCGGAGGTGCTGGAGCGCGCCGGCATCGCCGGGATCGCCGACCGCGCGGTGGGCAAGTGCTCGGGCGGTCAGCAGCAGCGCCTGCGGTTCGCCCTCGCACTGCTGCCTGACCCGGACCTGATGGTGCTGGACGAGCCGACCACCGGCATGGACGTCGAGGGCCGGCGTGACTTCTGGCAGGCGATCCGGGCCGACGCCCGCTCCGGCCGGACCGTCCTGTTCGCCACCCACTACCTGGACGAGGCCGACGCGTACGCGGACCGGATCGTGCTGATCCGCCAGGGCCGCGTGGTCGCCGACGGCACCACCGCCGAGATCAAGAACCTGGCCGCCGGGCGGGTGGTGCGGGCCACGCTGCCCGGCGCCGACCAGGCCGCGCTCGCCGCGCTGCCGGGCGTCCGCTCGGTCGAGGTACGCGGCGACGTGGTGCTCGTGCACAGCGAGGACTCCGACGTGGTGGCCCGGCACCTGCTGACCCGCACCGGCGCCCGGGACCTGGAGATCACCTCCCGCAACCTCGAGGACGCGTTCCTCACCCTGACCGCCTCCGCCTGAACCGACCCTCGGGGAGTCCTGCCATGACCGCCACGACCTCGTCCACCACCGGCACCCGCGCGGCCGACCGCCGCCCGCCCGCGCTCGGCGGCTTCTGCGCGCCGGTGCTCGGCATCGAGATACGCCGGGTGCTGCGCAACCGCCGTACGCTGCTGTTCATCCTGGTCATGCCGGCCGTGTTCTTCCTGCTGTTCGGGCTGCCCACGCGTGGGGAGAAGTTGGACAACGGGCTGCCGGTCACCGGCTGGATCATGATCAGCCTGGCCGTGTACGCGGCGATGGTCGCCACCACCAGCGCCGGCGCGGCTGTCGCCACCGAACGCGCACTGGGCTGGAGCCGGCAACTGCGGCTGACCCCGCTGCGCCCGGCCGCGTACGTGGCGACGAAGGTCGCCACCGCGATGGTGCTCGGCCTGCTCGGCGTACTCGTCGAGTTCGCCGTCGGGGCCGCCTCCGGGGTCCGGCTGCCGGCGCACGTCTGGGTGGAGTCCGGCATGACCGCCTGGATCGGCGCGCTCGTGTTCGCCGCGTTCGGGCTGTTCGTCGGCTACCTCGCCCCGGCCGAGAACGTCATGCAGTTCATGGGCCCGGCGCT
Source organism: Micromonospora sp. SYSU B005 (assembly GCF_055362685.1). NCBI lineage: Bacteria > Bacillati > Actinomycetota > Actinomycetes > Micromonosporales > Micromonosporaceae > Micromonospora > Micromonospora sp. SYSU B005. Next base: position 72,797 of record NZ_JAXCFU010000014.1, read on the forward strand.
GGCCATCCTGGCCATGCTGGGTGGCCTGTTCGTACCGCTGGAACTGCTGCCCGACGTGATGCAGCAGATCGCCGAGTTCACCCCGGTGTACGGGGTCGGTCAGCTCGCCCGGGCGCCACTGACCGGCACCGGGGTGGACTGGGCGGCGGTGGCGAACGTGACCGCCTGGACCGTGTTCTTCGGACTCGGCGCGGCCCGGCTGTTCCGCCGGGACACCACACGCGTCTGAGGTGGCACTAGCGTGATCGGCGTGACGTCGCCACCCGTCCCGGCCCGGCCGGTGAACCGCCACTGGCGGTTCACCGGCTGGCTGCTGGCGGCGGTCTGGCTGTTCTTCCTCAACATCCCGTTCACCACCGCACTGCACCAGCCGCAGATGTGGCGGCGGCTGGTCGGGATCGGCTCGCTCGTCGCGTTCGCCGTGGCGTACGTGCTGATCTTCGAATGGGCCCGGGCCCGGCGGCAGCGCCACCTGCCGGTGCCGCCCGGCCGGGCCCGGCTGCTGATCGCCGTGCTGCTCGCGCTCGGACTAGCCGGGATCCCCGGCACCGGCGGTGACTGGCTGACCACACTGGTCTTCGTCGCGGCTGCCGCGGTGTTCCTGCTGCCGTCGGTGGAGGCGCTGGTCGTGGTGGTGCTCGCCGCGGCAACGCCGCCGGTGACCGCGCGTCTGGTGCCCGGCTGGGAGCACGAGAGCACGCTCGTCTTCGCGGTGCTGCTCGCCTCGTTCGCCATGTTCGGGGTGAGCCGGCTGGCCCAGCGCAACGGCGAACTCCAGGCCGCGCAGCAGGAGATCCGCCGGCTGGCGGTGGCGGAGGAACGCGCCCGCGCCGCCCGGGACCTGCACGACATCCTCGGGCACTCGCTCACAGTGGTGGCGGTCAAGGCCGAGCTGGCCGGCCGGCTGATGGAACTTGACCCGGCCCGGGCCGCCGCCGAGATCGCCGACGTGGAGCGGCTGGCCCGGGAGGCGCTGGCGGACGTGCGGGGCACCGTCGGGGCGTACCGCGGGGTGGATCTGGCCTCCGAACTGGCCGGCGCCCGGTCGGCGCTGGCCGCCGCGGGCGTCGTCGCGGAGCTGCCGGAGTCGGTGCCGCCGCTGCCGGCGGACCGCGACGAGCTGTTCGGCTGGGCGGTCCGCGAGGGGGTGACGAACGTGGTGCGGCACAGCGGTGCCCGCCGGTGCGTCATCCGGGTGGAACCGTCGGCGGTGGAGGTACGCGACGACGGCCGGGGCCCGGCGGACCAGCGGGGCACGGCCGGGCACGGCCTGGCCGGACTGCGGGAACGGGCCCGGCGGCTGGACGCGACGGTGACAGTGGCGCGGCCGGACGACGGGCGTGGTTTCCTGCTCCGGGTGACCGTGCCCGGGGCGGTTGCGGACGGAGGGGCGCATCGGTGACCGAACCGATCAGGCTGCTGCTCGCCGACGACCAGGCGCTGGTCCGGGGCGCGCTGGCGGCGCTGCTGTCGCTGGAACCGGACCTCACGGTGGTGGCCGAGGTGAGCCGCGGCGACGAGGTGGTGCCGGAGGCGCTGCGCACCGGCCCGGACGTGGCGTTGCTCGACGTGGAGATGCCGGGTCTGGACGGGGTGGCCGCGACCGCCGCGCTGCGGGCCGCGCTGCCGTCCTGCCGGGTGCTCGTGGTGACCACGTTCGGGCGTCCCGGCTACCTGCGCCGGGCGATGGAGGCGGGTGCGAACGGCTTCGTCGTCAAGGACACCCCGGCGCGGCAGCTCGCCGACGCGGTCCGCCGGGTGCACGCCGGGCTGCGGGTGGTCGACCCGGCGCTCGCCGCCGAGACGCTCGCCACCGGGCCGAGCCCGCTGACCGAGCGGGAGACCGAGGTGCTGCGTACGGCACGCGGCGGCGGCACGGTGGCCGAGCTGGCGGCGACGTTGCACCTGTCCGAGGGGACCGTCCGCAATCATCTCTCCGCCGCCATCGGCAAGACCGGCGCCCGTAACCGGGCGGACGCGGTGCGGGTGGCTGAGGCGAACGGCTGGCTGCTGGGCTGAGCCCGGTCAGGGCAGGCGGTCCACCACCACGAAGGCGGTGCCCGGCTCGACCTCGGTCAGCAGCAGGCGCTGGGCGCTGCGGGTCAGCCGGATGCAGCCGTTCGTGACGTTCTTGCCGAGCGTGTCGTCGTTGTACCAGCTGTGCAGTCCGATGTGGGCCCCGCGCAGCCCGGTCGGCACCGCGTCGGGGTCGTCGGGGATCGCGCCGAGGGCGAAGATGTCGACGCCGCCGTAGACGGCCTGCGGGGGCGGGGTGCGGCCCAGCACGAACGTACGGCCCAGCGGGGTGAGCTGCCCGGACATACCGAGGCTGACCGGCCAGGTGCGCATCGCGCGTCCGTCCCGGCTCCAGGTGAGGCGGTGGGTGCGACGCTCCACCACGATCTGGTCGCGCAGCACCACTGTGGTCCAGCCACCGGACGGCAGCCAGGCGATGGTGCGGTTGGCAGACGGCAGCAGCACCGCCGTCCAGCCGGAGCGGCGGTCGACGATCGGCACGGTGAGCCGTACGCCGCTGATGGTCGGCGCGAGGAATGCCAGCGGACGGCCGCCCGGCGCGTCGTACGCGGCCACGTTCCGGTTCGGGCGCAGCCCCTCGCTCAACGGGCGGGTGTCGGCCGGGTCCGGATCGGGCGGGAAACCGCGCGGCGCCGGGTCGTAGGTGACCACCGGCAGGTCGTCCGGCGGCGGCGCGGCGGGCGGCACCGACTCCACCGGCGACGGGCTCGGCGCGGCGGTCGTAGCAGGGGGTGGGGCGGCGGGTGGCGTCGCTTGGCGCGCGGGCGTGGCGGTGAGCGCGCGGCCGACCAGCAGCGCGGTGACGAGCAGCAGCGGTACGGCGAGCGCGGCGATCAGCCAGCCGGGAGGCCGACGTGTGGCGAACCGGTCGAACAGCACGAAACCGACTGTAACCGACCGGAAGCCCTCGTACCCGGTACTACGGGTACGAGGGCTTCGCGGCCCGGGTGGCTCAGCTCAGCTTCGCGCCGATGTGGATGGCGATCCCGTCGTGCGCGGGGACGTTCGCGGCGAACCAGCCGGACGAGTCCACGGTGATCACCGGCCCGCTGCACGAGCCGTTGCTGAACGTGCCGTGGACGACGTCGCAGTAGCGGCCCGCCGGCAGCCCGGTGTAGTACGAGCGGCCGTTCACCGCGCTGTCCTCGTCGTTGATGGTCAGATAGCCCTTGCCGGTACGGCTGAACGCGATGTGCTGGTAGCCGTTGTCGTACCAGTTGGAGACCCCGGCGCCCTCGGTGGCGTTGCGGAAGCCGACCATGTTGGCGATCACCGGCCAGCGGTGCTCGCACTCCCAGCCCGAGTAGCAGGTGACGTTGGTGATCCGGTTGCTGCCGTCGGCGGGCGGGCCCTGGTCCCGGCCGCTGTAGGTGAAGCTCGACATCACCGCCGGGGTGCCGTACGGCCAGGCCAGCATGAACGCGTTGGCGAGCGCGTACGTGCCCCGGTTGCGGTAGGTCAGCACGCCGCCCTCGCGCTGGGTGTCGTGGTTGTCGGTGAAGACCACCGCCTTCGCGCTCGACAGGTAGCCCCAGGACTCGCCGAAGTTCTTCAGGTACGCGAGCCGCTCGTTGTTGAACATCCGGGCCAGGTCCTTGCCGTACCGGAACTCGTGCACGTCGCCGTTGCCGGTGTACTCGGTCGGCTGGATCGGCTCACCGGCGCCGTAGATGACCTCCTGCACCAGGTACGCGCTGCGGTTCAGCTTGGCCTTGATCGCCGCGATGTCGGCGGCCGGCATGTGCTTGCTGCCGTCCAGCCGGAAGCCGTCGACGCCGAGCGAGAGCAGGTCGTTGAGGTACGCGGCCAGCCGGCCGCGCACGTACTCCGACTCGGTCTTGAGGTCGGCGAGGTTGACCAGCTCGCAGTTCTGCACCTCGTACCGGTCGTTGTAGTTGGCGATGTCGTTGTTGCCGTTGCGGCCGCAGTAGTGGAAGTCCTGCGCCGAGTAGACGCCCGGGTAGTTGTAGTGGCCGTACGACGAGCCGGCCCAGCCGGTGCCGCCGTTCTCCTGGCCGGACATGTGGTTGACCACGGCGTCGACGATCACCTTGACGCCCGCGGCGTGGCAGGTGTTCACCATGGACTGGAACTGCGCGCGGGTGCCCTTGCGGGACTCGATCCGGTAGCTGACCGGCTGGTAGGACACCCACCACGGGCTGCTGTTGACGTGCTCCTGCGGCGGGGACACCTGCACGTAGCCGTAGCCCTTCGGGCCCAGCGTGCTGGTGCACTCGGCGGCCACCGAGGTCCAGTTCCACTCGAAGAGCTGGACGATGACCTTCTTGGCGCCGGGGGTGGCGGCGGCGGCCGGGGGTGCCGCCGCCGTGAGGGGGACGAGCAGGCTCGCGGCCAGGCCCAGGGCGAGCGCGGCGGCGCGGCATCGGCGTCGATGCATCAGGACTCCTGCGGGGTGCGGGGATGCGGGGGAGTGGAGCCTGTATCAGTGCCGGCTTCTTGCAACCGGACTGAAATTTTGCGGCAAGGTTACGAGCCTGTTGCAAAGTCTGTCAACGCATGGGCATCCGTCGTTGCGTCAGGCGCTACACGCGCGTCCGGTCCCGACGGTTCGAGAAACCGGCCGAGAAATTCGCCACCGGAGGTGATCCGTCCGCGCCGTCCCTCCGTACCTGAGTGGGGAGCAGGGTCGGCCGGTGGGGGCGCCGCCGCGAGACGATCGAGGAGCAGATGGCCCGGGCACAGCAGAACGAGAAGGCGACGACCGTCCGGACCACCAGCACCAGCCGTGGTGCCCGGACGATGTCGAAGTCCGCGATGGTGGCGCTGACCGCCTCCGCACTCGGCCTCGCGTGGGCGGGTGTGGAGCTGGCCGGCGCCGGCGGCGTCATGTACTCGTACGGATTCTTCTTCACCGAGTTCTTCGCCGGGGTGGTCGCCCTGGTCTCGCTCAGCATCACCGTGATGCTGGGCCTGCTCGCCACCGACCGCCTGGTGCTGCTCATCCGGCACCGCGTGCTGCTCCAGTCGGCGCACCGCGCCACCGGCGTACTCGGCGTGGCCGGACTGGTCTTCCACGTCATCACCAAGGTCGCGATCGGCCGGGCCGGGCCGACCGACGCCGTGGTGCCGTTCCTCAGCGGCAGCGGCCTCTACGTCGGACTGGGCACCGTGGCCGCGCTGCTGATGGTGGGCGTGCTCTGGACCGGCCTGGTCCGGGTCCGGTTCGCCGGCGTCGGTCCGAAGTGGTTCTGGCGCGGACTGCACTCGATGGCGTACGTGTCCTGGCCGTTCGCGCTCGTGCACGGCCTCAACGCCGGCCGGCCCGCCGCCGGCTGGGTGGTGCTGAGCTACCTCGCCTGCGTGGTGCTCGTGGTGATGGCGTTGCTGGTGCGCGTCTCGGTCCACCTCGGCAAGCGCAGCCGCGAGCAGCACCAGGCCGTCGCGCTCAACAAGGCGATGGCCGGCAAGGGCGAGGAGCGTACCGGCGTGTTCGCCGCGCTCACCCGGAAGAAGGCCGCCGACAAGACGGACAGCGGCACCGGCCGGGGCCGCTGGGCCGAGGCGAGCGCCACCTGGACCGCCCCGGCCGGCACCGCCCGGCGGCGCGACCCGGAGCGGTTCGCCGTACCCGTGGTGCCGGAACCCGGATCGCTGCGCGAGCCGGTCCGCGCCGCCGCCGCCCGGCGGCGCGAGGCCGAGCCGGACGCGCCCGCCCGTCGTGCCCGCACCCAGGAGGCGCCCGCCCGCCGCCGCGACGAGGAGCGCGAGCCCGTCGTCCGCGCCCGCGACGAGGAGGCGGCGCCGGCCCGCCGGACCGACAGCGAACGGCCCCGCCGCCGTCGCCGCGACGACGAGGAACGCGTGCCCCGCCGCTCCCGGACCGAGGAGCGGGTGAGCCGCCGCTCCCGCGACGACGAGGACCTGGTGGCCCGGTACTCCGCGCCGCCGGAGAGCGGCGGCCGGCACTCGGCGCCCCCGGACACCGGCGGTCGCCACTCCGCGCCCCCGGACAGCGGCCGGTACGCCACCGCGGCCGAGGTGGCCCGCTACTCCGCGCCGCCGCGCGCCACCGACGAGCCGGAGGAGCCGTGGGACAGCCCGCGCCGCTGGGAGTCCCGCCCGGTCTCCGGCGAGCCGATCTCGGCCGACCCGATCTCCGGCACCCCGCTCTCGGCGGAGCCGCTCAGCGGGTCCGGGCGCCGCTACCGCGACGAGGAGGACGTGCCGGAGGAGCCGGACTACTGGCGCCCGCCGGCCCGCTACGCCGCCGACGAGGCGTTCGTCGACGACACCCCGACGCTCGTCGACCTCGCCTCCCGCCGGGCGATGCGCGCGGGCAAGGAGAGCCGGTCCGGCCGTCGCAAGCGGGCCGACGCGGACGCCGTCGACGGCGCGTACTGGGCCGGGCTGCGGGGTGAGGCCCGGTGATGCGCGCGACGATCCCGCCGGTCGCCTGTGTCGGCGAGCCCCGCCTGACCGCCGGCTTCGCCGAGTTCGGCCGGCTCGACCTGCTGGCCCACGAGGAGGTGCACGGCCCGATCGGCCCGATGGAACCGGCGGCGCTGCTGCGGCTCGCCGAGGCGATCGACCTGAAGGGCAAGGGCGGTGCGGGCTTCCCGTTCGCCCGCAAGCTGCGGGCCGTGCTGGAGTCCTGCGAGCGGCAGGACCTGGGCGCCGTGGTGGTCGTCAACGCCACCGAGGGGGAGCCGGCGAGCTGGAAGGACAAGGTGCTGCTCACCCGTGCCCCGCACCTCATCCTGGACGGCGCCGCGCTCGCCGCGTTCGCGCTCGACGCCGAGGAGATCGTGATCGGGGTCGCAGACGACGACGTGGGCCGGCCCTCGCTGACCGAGGCGCTGCAGGAACGACGGATGCCGGTGCCGACCACCATCGTCACGGTGCCGCACCGGTTCATCTCCGGTGAGGGCGGCGCGCTCGTCAACGGCATCAACGGCCTGCCGCACATCCCGCCCGGCACGAAGAAGCGCTCCAGCGACTCCGGTGTCGGCGGGCTGCCCACGCTGCTCTCCAACGCCGAGACGTACTCCCAGCTCGCCGTCGCCGCCCGGATCGGCCCGTACGAGTACGCCGCCCTCGGCACCGACGACGAGCCGGGCACCGTGCTGCTCACCGTCACCGGGTCGGCGAAGCGCCCCGCCGTGGTGGAGTGCGCCGCCGGCACCCCGCTGCGCGAGATCCTCGACCTGTGCGAGGTGCCGCCCGGCCCGGGCATCCTCATGGGCGGCTACCACGGCAAGTGGATCACCGCGGCGGCCGCCGAGCGGGCCGAGGTGTCCCGCAAGGGGCTCACCGCCGTGGGCGGCACGCTCGGCGCCGGCATCATCGTGCCGCTCGGCGCCGACACCTGCCCGCTCGGCGAGGCCGCGCAGGTGGTGCGCTACCTCGCGGGCGAGTCCGCCGGGCAGTGCGGCCCGTGCAAGATGGGCCTGCCCGACCTGGCCCGCTCGGTCGACCTCGCGGTCTCCGGCAGCGCACCGGTCGAGCTGGTCCGGGCCGCGGCCGGCGACGTCAAGGGACGCGGCGCGTGCAGCCACCCGGACGGCACCGCCCGGTTCGCGCTGTCCGCGATGGAGGTGTTCGCCGACGACCTGCGGCTGCACGCCACCGGCGAGGGCTGCGGCAAGCGGGTCAAGGGCATGATGGGCCTGCCCGGCGCGCCGGACGCCAACCCGCAGAAGCTCACCCTGGACTGGTCGCGCTGCGACGGGCACGGGCTCTGCGCGCACGTCGTACCGGACTTCATCCGGCTCGACGGCAACGGCTACCCGGCGTTCCCGCCCACCCCGGTGCCGACGTGGCTGCGCGAGGGCGCGCTCAAGGCGGTAAAGGTCTGTCCCGAACTCGCGCTCCGCCTCGTTCGGGCCGAGTAGAACCAGGAGCCGCCGATGCGTACCGCCGTTCGTGTCACAGCCGCCGCCGTGCTGGCCGCCACGCTCGCCGCCGCGACCGCCTGCGCCGCCGGGCCCGAGGGCGGCGCACCGGCGGGCGCGGTGGTTCCCGCGTCCCCGGCTCCCGCGTCCCCGGCCGCCGGCTCGCCGTCCGCCGGGCCGGCGTCTGCGTCACCCGCCCGGGTGCCGGCCGCGCTGTCGTTCACCGGCAAGACCCTCGACGGTACGGCGTTCGACGCCGCCGCCCTGGCCGGGCGGCCGGTAGTGCTCTGGTTCTGGGCGCCCTGGTGCGCCACCTGCGCCAGCCAGGCGTGGACGGTGGCCGAGATCGCCCCCACCTACCGCGACACGGTCCCGATCGTCGGCGTCGCCGGACTCGGTGAGCAGAAGGCCATGAAGTCGTTCGTCACCGAGTTCGACCTGGGCGGCACGACGCAGATCGACGACCGGGCGGGCGCGCTGTGGCGCCGGTTCAAGGTGGCCGAGCAGAGCACGTTCGTCGTCCTGGACCGCACCGGCCGCGTCGTCCACCAGGGATTCCTGGACGGCGAGGCGCTGACCCGGCAGGTCGAGACGCTGGCCCGGGGATGACCGGCGCGCTGCTGCTCGCCCTGACCGCGGGCATGCTCGGCGCGGTCAACCCGTGCGGCTTCGCGATGCTGCCCGCGTACCTGTCGTTGCTGGTGGCCGGCCCCGACGGCGGGCGCGGCACGGTCGGCCGCGCGCTCACCGCGACGGCCGGACTCACCCTCGGGTACGCGCTGGTGTTCGGCGCGTTCGGGCTGGCCCTGGCACCGGCGGCGGACTGGCTGCGGCCCCGGCTGCCGTGGCTGACGGTGACGCTCGGCGTGCTGCTGGCGCTGGCCGGGTGCTGGCTGCTCGCCGGCCGGAAGCTGCCCGCACCGCGCCCGCTGCGCGTCGCGCCCCGGCTCACCCGCACCTGGCCGTCCATGATGCTGTTCGGCGCGGCGTACGCGCTCACGTCGCTGACCTGCGCGATCGCGCCGTTCCTGGCGATCGTGGTGGCCAGCCTGCGGGCCGGGTCGCCGCTGCGCGGGCTGGCGCTGTTCGGCGCGTACGCGCTGGGGATGGCGCTCGTGGTCGGCGTGGCCGCGCTCGCCGTGGCGCTGCTGCGCGGCCGGATCGTGGCGCGGCTGCGCGGCGCGGGCGCGTGGGTGCCGCGGCTGAGCGGCCTGGTGCTGCTGGTCGCGGGCGGCTACGTCGCGTGGTACGGCTGGTACGAGGTACGCCTCGCCCAGGGCCGCTACGACGCCTTCACCGACCCGATCATTCGCACAGCCGCCCGCATCCAGCAGGCGTTGGTGAGCGCCGTCGACACGCTGGGCCCCGCCGTCCTCGCGGCGCTGCTCCTGCTGCTCCTGCTCCTCCTCGCCGCCCGCCCCCGCCCCCGCCCCCGCCCCCGCCCCCGCCCCCGCGATCTTGCAGTTGGTGCCCGGGCGGAAGGGGTGAAGCGGACTTCTCCTGGGCCGGAAGTGCAAGATCGCGGGGAAGCGGCGGGTGCGGCGGGGGCGGGGGAGCGGGTCAGCGCGGGGTGAGGCGGTCGGTGCCGAGCTTGTCGCGGAGGACCTCCGGGACCACCACCGAGCCGTCGGGCTGCTGGCACTGCTCCAGGATGGCCGGGAACAGGCGGCTGGTGGCCAGCGCCGAACCGTTGAGCGTGTGCACGAAACGGGTCTGCTTCGCGCCCGGCTCGCGGTAGCGGATCGCTGCCCGGCGCGCCTGGTAGTCGCCGGCCCAGGAGACCGACGACACCTCCTTGTACTTGCCGGTGCTCGGCATCCACACCTCGACGTCGAGCGTCTTCTTCATCGAGGCGCTGGCGTCACCGGCGGCGAGCAGGCTGGTCTGGAAGTGCAGACCGAGCTTGCCGACCAGGCCCTCGACGTGCCCGACCATCGCCTCCAGCGCCTCGCCCGCCTGCTCCGGCAGCGTGAACTGGAAGATCTCCACCTTGTTGAACTGGTGGCCGCGTACGGTGCCGCGCTCGTCGGAGTGCGAACCGGCCGCCTCACGCCGGTAGCACGGCGTGTACGCGAACGCCTTCAACGGCAGCTTCGGCGTCTCCAGGATCTCGTCCTGGTACGCGCCGAGGATCGCCGTCTCCGCCGTGGGCAGCAGGAACTGGCCGCGCGAGGACGACTGCTTGTCGATGTGGTAGACGTCGTCGTGGAACTTCGGGAACTGCCCCGCGGCGAAACCGGCGCTGTCCAGCAGCAGGTGCGGCGGGAGCAGGAACTCGTAGCCGGCCTGGATGTTCTGCTCGATCAGCCAGTTCACCAGCGCCCACTCCAGCCGGGCGCCCAGACCGGTGTACATCCAGAAGCCCGAGCCGCCGAGCTTCACGCCCCGCTCGTGGTCGACCAGGCCGAGCGCGCGGCTCAGCTCCACGTGGTCGCGTACCTTCTCGATGGCCGGCGCCTCGCCGAACGTGCGCACCACCCGGTTGGCCTCCTTGCCGCCGGGGACCACGTCGTCGGCGGGCAGGTTCGGCAGCTCGCTCATCGCCGAACGGAGCCGGGACTGCACCTCGTCGAGCTGGGACTCCAGCTCCGCGAGCTGCTTGCGCTCGGCCTCCGGGGCGACCGGCTGCGGCGTGCCGCCGGACCGTTTCGCCTCCGCGTACGCGCGCGCCTCGGCCTTGCGGCGCTGCCGCTCGGCGTCGATCTCCGTGATCAGAGCGCGTCGTTCCTGGTCGAGCCGCTGGATGTCGTCCAGCGCCCGGGTGACCTCGGCGGGATCCAGACGCTTCGCCAGCGCGGTCGCCACCGCCTCGCGATCCTTCCGGATCAACTCCATGTCGAGCATGCTGCTCGTACGCCTCCGTCCAGGCAGTCAGGTGGGACCTCCAGATGCTACCGTCGCGCCCCCGTCGCCCCGGCCCGGCCCGCGCAGCCCGCCGCCGCGAGGCCCTTTTCGGTGACGGTGCGTGGTGGCTCAGCCGTCGACGGGGCGTGCTCACGTTGTGTGATGGTGCTCCGATGTCCGCGCCGCCCCGCTGCGGCTCGCTAGCTCGCTGAACTGGTCAATCTTGCGGATCCGCTCTCCGGCGGACATGCCCCTCTGGCGACTTTGCTCTGCAGCCACCGACGCAGCGTTCGACGGAGCGTCAGCGTCGCGCGGATGGCTGCAGAGCAAAGTGCGCGAGGGGTGAAGCATCTTGGAGGCCAGCGGCGTCACGCACGGTAACGGATGGCCTTCGGAGTGCGGCACCGGCACCGGCACCGGCACCGGCACCAGCACCGGCACCAGCACCGGCACCGGCGCGCGGGGAACGTCAGAGGCGTACCGGCATCAGGACGGAGAAGGCGTGCGCGTCGTCGGGCCGCCGCACGGCCAGCGGGGCGATCGGGCCGTCCAGCTCCAGCACGAGCTGGCCGTCGCCGGACCCCAGGGCGTCCAGCAGGTACTCCCGGTTGACCGCCACGCGAAGCGCATCCGCGCCGCCAGCCGCGTCGGCGGCGTCGCCCGCGCCGTTCGGATCCACCAGGCGCAGCTCGCCCCGGCCGTCCAGGCCGAGCGCCACCACCTCGTGCTCGACGCCCTCGTGCGCGCGGTGGCAGACCGGGACGCCGTCGGCGGTGAGCGCCGCGCGCAGCGCCGCGCCGTCGAACGGGATCCGGTACGCGGGTACGTCGCCGAGCTGCGCCCGCAGCAGCCGCCGGTAGTCGGGGAAGTCGTACGGCAGCGGCACCGCGGTCAGCGGCCGGCCCGCCACCGTGACGGTCACCCGGTCGGTGGCGACGACGACCTCGGCGGAGTCGGCGCCGTCGAGGTCCAGCAGCGCCCGCAGCTCGTCGACGGCGGCCACCGGCAGCAGCGCGCTCACCGGCGGGCCGTCGACGGTGCCGCCGACCCGGGCCACGGCGAGCCGGTGCCGGTCGGTGGCGACCAGCCGGACCCCGTCCGGCTCGACCTCCAGCAGCACGCCGGACAGCACCGGCAGGTCGGGATCGGCGCCGACGGCGAAGCGTACGGCGTCCACGGCGGCGGCGAGGTCGGTGCGGGACAGCACGAGGCGGGTGGTCACGATGGTCTCCTCCGGGTCGATCAGGCTACGGATCCGGGAGAGTTCGCGACGCGCGTCGGCCAGGCCGTCCTCCAGGCGGCGCAGGTGCGCGTCCAGCAGCCGGTGCACCTCGGCCGGCCGGTGCCGGTTCCGCAGCGCCTCGGCGATACCGGCCAGCGGCATCCCGACCCGGCGCAGCCCGGCCACCAGGCGGGCCGGGCCCACCTGCTCCTCGGTGTACCAGCGGTAGCCGGTCACCGGGTCCACCCGGGCCGGGGCCAGCACCCCGGAACGGTCGTAGAACCGCAGCGCGCTGACCGTCAACCCGCTGGCCCGGGCCAGTTCGCCGATGCTGCGAAGCTCGCTCTCCACGGCCGTCATCCTGTGACCTCAAGCGGGTCGAGGGTCAACCTCACGCCGGCAGCGTGCGGAACGTGATGCCCGCGCGTACCAGCCGGTCCAGCAGCGCGTCACCCATCGCCGCGACCGGCGTGACCTGGCCGGCGGTCTCCGGCAGGTCGTCGAAGGCCAGGCAGAGCGCCGACTCGGCGAGCATCTTGGCGGTCTCGTCGTAGCCCGGGTCACCGCCGGCCACCTCGGTCACCACCCGCCGTCCGCCGCCGGTGCCCACGAACCGCACCCGGAACCACGACTTGGCCCGCTGCTCGGCCGTCGGCCCCTGTCCGGAGGCGAGCCGCCCGAGCAGCCAGCGCCGCGTCGGCGCCACCTTCACCAGCCCCACCACACCGGCCAGCCCGACGCCCGCGACGAGCACCGTGGGCAGCCGCTTCATCGCGGCGAAGTGCCGGTAGCGGAAGTCCGGGCCGTATTCCGGGCGGGCCGCCGCGGACCGGCGGACCACCTGCGGGTCGATGGTGGGCAGCGGCACCGCCCACTGGCCGAACTCGCGTACCCGGCCGACCTTGCCCGGCACCGCGCGGACCCGGCGTCCGTCCGGGCCGGGCTCCATCGCCCGGCGGGCCCGCGCCGCGCGGCTCATCTCACCGGTACGGGAGAACGCGGTGAGCGCCGAGTGGTACGTCCCGGCGGAGAACCGGCCTCCGGCCCGCACGTACCCGTCCACGGCGATCGGCCCGTCGGCCGGCAGTTGCTTGACCGTGTACCAGACGCCCAGGTCGTGCGGGATCGAGTCGAAGCCGCAGGCGTGCACCAGCCGCGCCCCGGTGCGTACCGCCTCGGCGTGGTGCCGCACGTACATCCGGTCGACGAACTCCGGCTCGCCGGTGATGTCGAGGTAGTCGGTGCCGGCCGCGGCGCATGCGGCCACCAGCGGCTCGCCGTGGTGCACGTACGGGCCGACGGTGGTGGCCACCACCCGGGCGCTCTCCGCCACCGCGCGCAGCGACGCCGGGTCGGTCACGTCGGCGGTGAGCAGCGGCAGCTCGGCCAGGGCCGGGTCGATCGCGGCCAGCCGGTCCCGTACCGCTGCGAGCTTGTCCGGGTTACGCCCGGCGAGGGCCCAGCGCAGTCGGTCCGGCGCGTGCCGGGCCAGGTATTCGGCGGTCAGCCCGCCGGTGAAGCCGGTGGCGCCGAACAGGACGAGGTCGTACGGACGGTCTGCGCGCATCCGCCGAGTGTGCCATCCACGGCGCTCACCTTCACGGTGTGAAGACCACCCGGACGCAGCCGTCGGCCCGGTCCCGGAACAACGCGTACCCCTCGGCGCCGCGCTCCAGCGGCATCCGGTGCGTGGCCAGGTGCTCGGTGACCAGCTCGTCGCGGGCCATCCGGTCCAGCAGCGCCGGGATCGCGGCACCGCCCCGGCGCCGGGCGGCGCGGACGGCGAGCCCCTTGTCCGCGAACGCGCCGAGCGGGAACCGGTCCACGAATCCGGGCCGGGCGCCGAGCACCACCACCACGCCGCCCTTGCGGCAGGCGTGCACCGCCTCGCGCAGCGCCGCACCGCCGTCCGGCTCGGCGATCGGCCACCGGCCCGGCACGGCCGGCACCCCGGAGGCGTCGACGCACACGTCCGGCCCCCGGCCGCCGCTGCGTTCGCGCAGCTCGGCGAGCACGTCCACGTACCTGTGGTTGAGCGCCTCCACGCCGTCGTGCCCGGTGACCATCCGCAGCCGGTCGTCCCGGTCGTCGACGACCACCACCCGGTCCGCGCCCCGGGCCACCGCCGCGCCGGCGGTGAGCTGCCCGACCGCGCCCGCACCCCACACCGCCACCACGTCGCCGGGGGCGACCTCGCCCAGCTCGGCGCCGTACCAGCCGGCCGGCGCGGCGTCGGCGGCGAACACCGCCCGCTCGTCGCTCACCGACTCCGGTACGGCGAACGCGCCCACGTCGGCGTACGGCACCCGCACGTACTCGGCGTGACCACCGGGGAAGCCGCCCAGACGGGCCGGGCGGCCGTAACCCCCGGCGGGCGGCTGCCCCCACTCCGGCTCGGCCGCCACGCCGCTCGTGCCGTTGTCGCAGCACGCCGGCAGCCCCTGCCGGCAGAACCAGCACGCACCGCAGGCCACCGCCGCGCCCACCACCACCCGGTCGGCGACCCGGTGCCGGCGTACCTCCGGACCGACCTCGACCACGTCGCCGAGGAACTCGCGTCCGAGCACCTCCCCGGCGGACGCCTCGGGCACCTGCCCATCGAGAAGCGGCAGGTCCGCGCCGCAGGTCGTGCTGCGCCGGACGCGGACGATGATGTCCTGGGCGTTGCGCAGCTCCGGGTCCGGAACGCGGCGCACCTCCACGAGGCCGGTACCGGCCCAGCACAGCGCCCTCACGTCGCGCTCCCCGGCCGGTCCAGCGGCGAACGGTCCGCCCGCAGCACCTCGCCGGTCTCCAGGAGTTGCTTGGTCTGCCGCAGCACGTGGCGCAGGAACCGGCCCGGGTCGTCGCCGACCAGGTGGGCGGCGAACCCCGGGAGCGTGCACTCCCCGCCCAGCGGGCGGACCGCCAGCTCCGTACCGCGCCCGCCGGGAGCCGGACGGGCCCACAGCTCGACCGCGCCGTCGAGGCGGCGCAGCGGCTCGGGCCACCGCCCGGCCGGGAGCACCTGCTCGGGTGCCCCGGCGATCGTCACCACCTGCCATCGGCCCGGCCGCGGGTCGGCGCCGGACCGCCGTGCCCGGCGGCGGGCCAGCACCCGCGCGCCCGCCGGAGCCAGCACCCGTGCCCCCGCCAGCGCCAGCGCGCCCGCCGCCAGCCGTCCGCTCCGCGCCACCTGACCTCCCGCCGTCCCGAGGGCGCCGCCACCCGGCCGCCGCCCCGCGTGCCTACAGGGTGCGCGGCGCCCGGGTGAGCGGGGTTCGCCCGGAAGGGGTGAACCGGCGCGGTGCGGGTAACCGCTGCCCGTACCGACGGGGGGAGGGACGCATGCCGGAGGAGGCAGACCAGGTCGTCACCGCACCGAGCGGCACAAGCGACATCACCGGTACGCCCGATCTGCTCACCACCGGCCTCGATTCGCCCGATGTCGCCGGTGGTGCGCTGCCGGGTGGCCCGCCGCTGCTGGCGTCCCGGTTGACGCCGCCCGTGCCGCCCGAGCCGGTCCTGCTGCGTCCGCGGCTGCTGGACCGGCTGGAACAGGGCGCGTCCGGACCGGTGACGCTCGTCTGCGCGCCGGCCGGCTGGGGGAAGACGACGCTGCTGTCGACCTGGGCGCGGGGGGAGCGGGACGGGCCGGCGCCGGCCTGGGTGACGGTGGCCGAGGGGGAGACCACCCGGCGGCTCTGGGGCTACCTCGCGGCGGCCCTGCGTACCGCCGCCGCCGACGATCCGGACGACGGGCCGCCGCCGGTGCCGGACGGACCGCCCCGGCCCGAGCAGCTCGAAACGCTCGCCGCCGCACTCGCCGCCCGGGAACGGCCCGTGCTGCTGGTCCTGGACGACCTGCACCGGGTCACCGACCCGGCCGCCCTGACCGGGCTGGAGTTCCTGCTCCGGCACTCCGACGGCCGGTTGCGGCTGGTGGCCGGCGCGCGCGGCGAACCACCGCTGGCGCTGCACCGCTGGCGGCTGGCCGGTGAGCTGACCGTGATCGGCGCCGACGACCTGGCGTTCACCGCCGACGAGGTGGCCGACCTGCTCGTCGCGCACGGCGTGGCCGTACCCGCCCCGGCCGTGGCCCGCCTGGCCGAGCGCACCACCGGATGGCCGGCCGGGTTGCGTTTCGCCGCGCTCGCGCTCGGCGACGGCGCCGACCCGGCCCGCGCGGTGGAACGGTTCGCCGGTGACCAGCCGGACGTCGCCGCGTACCTGCGGGACGAGGTGCTGGCCCCGCTGGAACCGGCGACCCGCGACGTCCTGCGCCGGGTGGCGGTGGCCGTCGCGGTCCACGCCGATCTGGCCGCCGCGCTGACCGGGCGGCCCGACGCCGGGCACCTGCTCGCCGAGGCGGCCCGGGAGGGCGGTTTCCTGCATCAGGACGGCGGCAGCCCGCAGTGGTACCGGCCGCACCCGCTGCTGGCCGACGTGTTGCGCGACGAGCTGGACCGGCTGCCCGCCGACGAGGTGCGGGAGCTGCACCGGCGCGCCGCCGGGTGGTACGGGACCCACGACCGTCCGGCCGAGGCGCTGCGGCACGCGCTGCTCGCCGGTGCGTGGGCCGACGCCACCGAACTGCTCGTCACCCGCTGGCCCGAGCTGGCACCGGACGAACCGGCCGCCGTACCCGCCCCACCCGAGCCGCCCGCCGAGGCGGTCCGCCGGGATCCGGAGCTGGCGCTGGCCGCCGCCGCCGAACGGGCGCACGCCGGGGATCCGGCCGCCGCCGACGCGCAGCTGCGGCGGGCCCTCGCCGACGCCGCCGGCCTGCCCGCGCCGCGCCGCGACCGGTTCGGCCGGCTGGCCGCCGCCGTGGAGCTGAGCCTCGCCCGGCTCGGCGCCGACCACGAGGAGGTACGCCGGGCCGCCGACCGCCTGCTGGCCACCGGCCCGGCGCAGGAGTCCCCGGGGCCGGACGACGGAGCCGGCGATCCGCGCGCCGGGACGGCCGAGCGGGACGACGTGCGTGCGGTGGCCGGCGCCGCGCACGGGCTGGCCGCGCTGGCCGAGGGGGACCTGTCCACCGCCCGGGACCGGTTCGCCACGGCGCGGGAGGCGGCGCGGCGGGCCGGGCGGCCGCGTACCGAGCTGCTCTGCGTCAGCCGCTCGGCGCTGCTGGAGGCGGCCCGGGGCGCGCTGCGGGCCGCCGAGGAGCTGGCCCGGGAGGCGCTGGCGATGCCGCCGTGTCAGGGCTGGTCGTCGCGGTCCGACTGCGGCTACGCGTACCTGGCGCTGGCGATCGTGGACTGGCAGCGGGACCGGCCGGCGGAGGCCACGGCCCACCTGGCGCTCGCCGGGCCGGCCGGCGCGGAGCCCGGCGGCGCGGCGCTCACCGCGCTGTGCCGGGCCGGGCTGCTGGCCGACGGCGGCGACCCGGGCGGCGCGCTGCGCACGCTCGCCGAGGCGCGGACCGCCGCGCCCGGCCCGGAGCTGGGCGCGTGGCTCGCCGCCGACGAGGCGCAGCTACGCGCCGTCGTCGGTGACGTCGACGGTGCCCGGGCGCTGCTCGACGCGGCGGGAGACGGGCCGGCGCCGGCGCTGGCGGAGGCGCGGCTGCGGTTGCGTGCCGGTGACGCCCGCGCGGCCGAGCGGGCGCTGCCCGACTGGACCGGGTCCGCCGCGGCGGACTGGCCGTTGCCGGTGCGGCTGGGCGCCGGGCTGCTCGACGCGGCGCTCGCCGACGCCTCCGGTGACGCCCGGCGCGCCGGGCGGCTGCTGGAGGAGGTGCTGGCGCTCGCCGAGCCGGACGGCTTTCGGCGCGTCTTCACCCGCGCCGAACCGGGGGTACGGGACCTGCTCGCCGCGCGCCTGGACTCCGGCACCGCGTACTGGGCCACGGTGAGCGAGCTGGTGCGCGGCGTGGACGCGCAACCGGTGGCCGCGACTGCCGACGGTCCGGCCCGGACGCTCGACGAGCCGCTCACCGAGCGGGAGCTGACCATCCTGCGCTATCTCCAGAGCATCCTGTCCAACGTGGAGATCGCCGCCGAGCTGTCATTGTCGGTGAACACGGTGAAGACGCACGTGCGCAACATCTACCGCAAGCTCGACGCGACCCGCCGGCGGGACGCCGTCCGGCGGGCGCGCGAGCTGCGGCTGATCTGACCGTCAGCCGTCGTCGGTGGCGGCGTCCACCACTGCCAGCAGTTCGGCCAGGTCGTAGCCGCCGTCGTGCCGGACGTCGTTGACGAACAACGTCGGCGTGCCGTCGACGCCGCTGCGGATGCCGCCGACGAAGTCCTGCCGGACCCGGTCGGCGTACTCCTGCCGGCCGACCTCCGCGGAGATCTCCTCCGGCGACAGGCCGATCTGCTCCACGCCCAGCGACAGGTGCACCGGGTCGAGCTGGTCCTGGTGCTGGTAGAGCCAGTCGTACATCTCCCAGAACCGGCCCCGGGCGGCGGCGGCCTCGGCGGTCTCCGCGGCACTCTCCGCGTACGGGTGGACGTTGGTGATCGGGAAGTGCCGGTACGCCAGGCGCACCATGTCGGCCCGCTGGCGCAGCACCTCGGCCAGGTTCGGGTACGCGGCACCGCAGAACCGGCACTGGAAGTCGCCGTACTCGACGACGGTGACCGGCGCGTCCACCGGCCCGCGGACATGGTCTCGGTCGGTCACCGGAACCCGCAGCCGCGCGGTGGTGACCTGAAGTGGCGTGGTCATCCGGCACTCACCCGCCGATCCGAGTCGGATCACTCATGCCGCCCACGATGCCCGCGGCCCGGGTGAGGCGGGCTCACCCGGGCGGGGTGGTTCCGCCTCATCGCACGGCGAGGTGGTTGCGCACCTCCCGGATGCCTGGTGCGTTCCACACCACCCGCTCGATCTCCTCGCGTTCGCCGGGCGAGTGGACCCGTCCGTCCAGCAGCACCGTGTCGCCGTGCACCCGCACGTCGACCTCCTCGGCCTCGGTGGCGCGGTTGCGGGCCAGCGCGTCCACGATCCGCTCGGCCAGGTCACCGCCGTCGGCGCGCACCGCGGGGCGTACCGCGATGCCGTTGCTCACCCCGCACACGCCGGTGAGCCGGGCGACCGAGCGTTCGGCGGCCCGCCGCTGGTACTCCCACTCGACCTCGCCGTGCAGCGTGACCCAGCCGTCGGCCACCGTCACCTGCAACGCCTCGATCGGCACGAACGCGTCCCACTCCAGCGCCCGTACGGCCGCGACGGCGATCTCCGGGTCCTCCCGCCCGGCCGCGGTGTCGATCCGGACGGCGAGGTCGTTGGCGACCGCGCGGACCCGGGCGACCCGGTGCGCGGCCCGCTCGGCGGCCCACTTCTTGGCGTAGCTGTCGACCCGGCCGGCGAGCGTCACCACGCCCTCGGTGACGGTCACCCCGATCTCGTCCGCGCCGACCCGCGGTTCCCAGGTCAGCTCGTCGAGCACGGCGGACTGGATGTCCCGGTCGGTACGGGTGATCGTGTCGGTGGTCATCCGGCTCTCCCTCCCGTCGATCGCGGCACGGGCACGTGGTCCCGCACCCGCGATCCTGCGCCCGCCCCGGGTGAACGGGCCTCACCCGCTGCGGGTGAGGCAGCACGACGGCCGCCCCCGGAAGTCCCGGGAGCGGCCGTCGTCGTGTCGTACGGGCGGGTCAGCCGTCCAGGCCGGCGGGCGAGTTCGGCCGGTCCACGTCCACGAACTCGATCTCGTCGGCGGCGCGGTCCCGGCTGCCGGCGGCGCGCGCCGCCGTGCCGGCGGCCCAGCCGATCGCCGCGCCGGTGAGCGCCGCCGCGATCAGCAGCGTCCAGGGCAGGGCGGGCCGGCGGCCGGCGAGCGCGTCGAACGCGAGGGACGCCCGGCGGCGTGCCTCGTCGGCGGCGGAACCGACCAGGTCGGTGGCGTCGTCGGCCAGGCCGGACGAGCTGCGGCGGGCGGTCCGGGTGGCGTCGCGCACGCTGTCGCCGGCGGAACCGACGGCGGAGAGCAGGTTCTGCCACGCCTGGTCGGCGACCCGCTCGGCCTTGCCCCGGCGGTCCAGCAGGTTGGATCCGAACATCGTTCTACCTCCTCGGGTGCCGAAGGCCGGCGGCCACTTCGGACTCCGGTGCCCATCCGGCGGGTTCACTGTCTCGGGCAGTGCCCCACCGGCGCGCGCGGCAAACCACGCCGTGGTGCCCGGCCGTGAGCAGCGAACGGGACGAACCACCCGAACGCGCCGGGACCGGTGCCGACGGGACGTGCGTGCGCCAGCTACCCTGGTCGGCGGATCGGCGGGCCCGCCCGGTCGCACGGCTGGCCGCGGCCCGCCGTACAGGGGAAACTGGAACCCGGAGGTCCGGATTGGGTACGCCCAGGTGTGCCCAGTTCGCGAATTGCTCATCCCGGGGGGTGGCGACCGGGCCGTTGGAGGAATACTCTCGGTCGCGGCCCGCGTACTGATGAGGCGCCCGTCATGGGCGAGTGGAGGTGCTCGCGTGAGCCTGTCGATCGTGAAGTCGGTGCGGCCGGGTGGTGTCGTCCAGATCGCGCCCCGTGGGGAGATCGACGTCGACACCGCGTACGAGGTGCGGGAAGCGATCGCCGAGGTGCTCGCGAAGGGCCGTCCCGCGCGAATCGAGCTGAACATGCGGCTCGTCACGTTCATCGACTCGGTCGGTATCAGCGCCATGGTCGCGGGCTTCCAGACCTGCGAGGTCAGCGGCGTCAAGCTCGTGGTCACCGAGCCGAGCCGGTTCGTGCACCGGCAGCTCTGGGTGACCGGCCTGCTCGGCCTGTTCGGCGCGCCCGAGCCGTGGTTCGCCGACGACACCCCCGAGGTGCTGCCCGGCGCCTGAGCGCCGTTCACACCCCCTGCGGCCAGGGGACCTTCTACCCGTTGCCAGTCCGGCGTCGGTACGGGACGATCGTCGCGACGCACGACGGCGAGGGGGCCCGCTTGCAGAGCAGCGACAGCTTCAGCTACACCGTGCAGGCCCGGTGCACCCGGGCCGAAGCGGTGGCCCTGCTGGGTGACCTGAGTCGCCAGGGTGAGCTGCATCCGCTGATCGTCCGGGTCCGGAAGCTGCCGGCCCGGCCGGGCGCGCTGGCCAGCTACGCGATCACCGACCGGCTGCAACTCGGCCCGCTGCACTTCCCGGTCACGTACCAGGCGGACGTGCTCGTCGCGAGCGAGGACGAGGTCGTCACAGTGGCGCGGCAGCAACCCGCGACGACCGTCCGCAACCACACCCGCCTGCGCGACGAGCCGGACGGCACGGTACGCATCGACGTGGAGATCACGCTCACCGCGCCGGCGCCGCTGTTCGGGTACGCGTTCCGCCAGGCCCGGGCAGCTCACCTGGGCCTGGCGGCGCGTCTCGGCGCGACCCTGGAGGGCCGGCCGGCCTGATCCGGCCGACCCTGCAGGGCGTGCTCAGTACACCGACAGGTGCACGTGGTTGGTGTGGTCGCTGGACGGGTCGCCGTTGCCGCCGCTGTACGACTTCCACCCGCTGCTGGGCAGCCAGATCTGCTTGAACCAGATCACGTAGAGCACGGCGAGCGGGTCGGCGTTGCGCACGAAGTACGCGGCCAGGTTGTTGCCGTACGTCCGGTCACCGCCGGAGGCGACGCCGCCGAAGCCGTTCTTCTGCGCGGCGAAGTCGCAGGCCCGCCCCTTCGGATGCTCACCCGAGCCGCTCGGCCGGTGGCACGAGACGTACCTGGTGAAGCCGGCCGCCTTTGCCTGTTGCAGAGCGTGCAGCGTGCGCGGCGTGATGCAGCCGTTCGCCGGCGTCGGGTCGTTGACGCTGCACGACTCCGACGGCCAGGAGCCGTCCGAGTTGCGCGGCGCCGGCTTCGCGTTCTTGCTGGAGGTGCCCTGGACGCTGCCGCCGCCGCTGCTGTTGTTGCGCGAGGCGCGGTCGTTGGCGACCTCCAGGGCGCGCTCGGCCTGTTCCTTGCGCTTGCCCATCACCGTCACCTGCTTGCGCTGCTCGCGGATCTCCCCGTCGAGCTGGGCGCGGGTGCGGGTGGCCTCGTCCCGGGTGGTGATCAGGTCGCGCAGCGTACGGTCCTCGTGCGCGGCGACCTGTTCCAGCGCGGCGGCCCGGTCCATGAAGCCCTCCGGGCTGCTGCTGCCGAGCAGCGCCCCGGCGGTGCCCAGGCGGCCGTTGCGGTACGCCACCGCGGCGATCTCGCCGACCTTGGCGTCGCGTACGGCCAGCTCCGCGCCGACGGTCTTGAGCTGGTCGTTCAGTTGCTTCTGGCGGGTCACCGACCGGTTCAGCGCGGCTTTCGCCTCCAGCCAGCCCTTGCTGGCCGCGTCGAGCTGGGCGCGCAGTTCCGGTGTGCCGCCCTCGTCGTCGCCGCCGGGCGCGGCGGCGAGCAGGCCGGTCACCGGCGCCGCGGAGGCGGGGGAGACCGGAACGGTCGCGACGCCGAGGGTCAGCGTCGCGACGAGCAGGGCCGCCAACCGGGCGGCCGTCCGTCGTACAGGTGCCACTGGGGGCATTCACACGTCCTTCCGTCAACGCCGACCGGGTTAGCTGACGGGTTCGGGACGGAAGATCCCTACCGCTGACGCGGATGCACCCCACGTACGTGGTTCCCCGGCTCGTCCCTGCGGACGATTAGGCGACGGCCGCCCCACCGGGGCCGGGTGGCGTCCGCGGGTGCGGCCGCGACCGAGACTACCGGCGCTGCCCGGGCGCGGCTCCGTCGAGCAACGCCGCTAGGCGGGGCAAAACCGACATAAGACTACATTAGTCACAGTGATTTAAGTGTGTCCTAATCACCACTCGGTCTTGCCGCACACTCCGGCCGACGCTCCGGGTTCGACCTGCAACGTGGCGTGATCGATGGAGAAGTCCTCGTGCAGGGCGGCCCGCGCGGCGGCCAGCACCCCGGCCGGGTCCACGCCCGGGTCGGTGGTCAGGTGTGCCGAGGCCACCTCCATGCCCGAGGTGAGCGTCCAGACGTGCAGGTCGTGCACCTCGGCCACGCCCGGTACGGCGGCCAGGCGGTCGTGCACGGCGGTGACCTGGAGGTGCTCCGGCGCGGCCTGCACCAGGATGCGCAGCGCGGCCCGGCCGAGCCGCCAGGTGCGGGGCAGGATGAACAGGCCGATGCCGACGGCGACCAGCGGATCGGCCCACCACCAGTCGGTCACCGCGATGACCAGCGCGGCGGCGATCACGCCGAGCGAGCCGAGCAGGTCGCCGAGCACCTCCAGGTACGCCCCGCGCAGGTTGATGCTCTCCTTCGACCCGGCGCGCAGCAACGCGAACGCGACGATGTTGGCGAGCAGGCCGAGCACCGCCACCACGAGCATCGGGCCGGCCAGCACCTCCGGCGGCTCGCCGAACCGGCGTACCGCCTCGACCAGGACGTAGATCGCGACGGCGCCGAGCAGCACGGCGTTGGCGAGGGCGGCGAGCACCTCCAGCCGGTAGAGCCCGAACGTGCGCTGCGGGTCGGTGCCGGCGCGGCGGGTGGCGGTGATCGCCGCGAGCGCCATGCCGATGCCGAGGACGTCGGTGAACATGTGCCCGGCGTCGGAGAGCAGCGCCAGCGATCCGGTCGTGAAAGCGGCCACCGCCTCGACCACCATCAGGGCGGCGAGCAGCGCGAAAGCGGCCCAGAGGCGGCCCCGGTGGCGGTGCGCCGCGTTTGTCACCGCGCCGCTGTGGTCATGACCTGCGCCCACGCCAACACCCTCCCTGCCGCGTACCGGCCCGGCCCAATGTATGTTCACATCGCTATGTATGCAAGTGAACTGTGGGTGCCGGCGGGACCGGTCACCCCACCGGGTCGAGCGTGGTCAGACGCTGGGTGGCGCGGGACAGCGCCACGTACAGCGTGCGCACACCCGAGCCCGGGTCGGCCCGGATCTCGCTCGGCGCCACCAGCACCACGCCGTCGTACTCCATGCCCTTGGCCTGCAGGCTGGTCACCACCTGCAGGCGGCCCGCGCCGAGCCCGCCCAGCCAGCCGGCCACCTCGTCCCGGCGCGGCACCGGCGTGATCACGCCGACGGTGCCCTCCACCTGCGCGAGCAGCGCCTCCGCCGCCTCGACGGTGGCCGCCGGCAGGTCGGCGGCGGCCACCGTGCGCTCGACCGGCGGCACGCCGGTGGACCGCACCGCGTCGGGCAGCGGCAGGTCCGGGTAGAGGCGGCGGATCTCCGCCGCCGCCACCGCGAAGATCTCCGCCGAGTTGCGGTAGTTGGTGGTCAGCTCGTAGCGGTGCCGCTTGCGCCGGCCCAGCGCCTGGTCACGGGCCCGGTCCAGCTCCTGCGGGTCGCCGGTCCAGGCGGTCTGCGCCGGGTCACCGACCACCGTCCAGGACGCCAGCCGCCCGCGCCGGCCGACCATCCGCCACTGCATCGGCGAGACGTCCTGCGACTCGTCCACCACCACGTGCGCGTAGTCGCGGTAGTCGTCCGGACGCTCCCGCGCCGCAGCGCGGGCGGCGCGCTGCCGGTCGGCGTACGTGCTCAGCTCGCGCACGCCACCGGCGAGCTGGTACGGGTCGCGCCTGGGCCGGACCCGCTTCACCGGCTTGCCGAGCAGCGCGTCCAGCTCGTCCAGCAGCGCGATGTCGGCCACCGTCAGCCCCTCGGTCGCCAGCGTCCGGTAGGCGTCGCCGAGCAGCCGGATCTCCGCCGAGGAGAGGATCCCCCCGGCGTAGCGGCGCAGCCGGTCCGGGCGGGCCAGCCAGTCCAGCACGTGCCGCGGGTGCAGCCGGGGCCACCACGCCTTGAGGAACTCGCGGAACTCGGGCCGCTCGATGATCTCGTCCTCGAACGCGGGCTGCTCCGGCAGGCGTCCCACCCGCAGCGTGCGGGCCTGCGCGTAGAGCGCGGCGAGCACCGCGTCGAACGCCGCCCGGCGCACCTCGTTGCGGCGCGCCCCACGGGCCAGCGTCCGGTCCCGGATCGCGTCCAGCGCCTGCCGCTCCAGGCGCAGCAGCTCACCCCGGTAGAGCAGGCGCAGCTCGGCGGGGGAGTCCGGCACCGCGTCGCGGACCGCGCGTTCCAGCACCCGGCGCATCCGCAGCGACCCCTTCACCGCCGCCACCTCCGGCGGGTCGGTCCGGGACGCGGACAGCCCGGGGAACAGCGAGCCCAGCGAGTGCAGCGTGGCGGTCTCCTCGCCCAGCGAGGGCAGCACCGAGGCGATGTACTCGACGAACACACCGGACGGGCCGACCACCAGGATGCCGCCGCCGGCGTACCGGGCCCGGTCGGAGTAGAGCAGGTACGCGGCCCGGTGCAGCGCCACCGCCGTCTTCCCGGTACCGGGGCCGCCGGAGACGATCGTGACGCCGTTGCCGGGGGAGCGGATCGCCTCGTCCTGCTCACGCTGGATGGTGGCGACGATGTCGCGCATGCCCCGGCCGGTGGCCCGGGACAGCGTGGCCAGCAGCGCCCCGTCGCCGACCACCGCCATGTCCGGCGGCGCGGCCTCCGGGTCCAGCAGGTCGTCCTCGATCCGGGTGACCTTCTCCGAGGCGGACTGGATCGTGCGCCGGCGCACCACGCCGCGCGGCTCGGCGGGCGTGGCCTGGTAGAACGCGGCGGCGGCGGGTGCCCGCCAGTCCACCACCAGCGTCTCCGCGTCCACGCCCCGCACGCCGAGGCGGCCGACGTGCAGCACCTGCCCGGTACGCAGGTCCAGCCGCCCGAACACCAGCCCCTCGTGCTCGGCGTCCAGCACGTGCCGGCGCTGGGCGGCGTGGAAGACCATCGCGTCCCGCTCGACAAGCGCGCCGAAGTTGCCGACCCGGGCCAGCCGGTAGCCCTCCCGCTCGGCGTCGGCCGCCGACCGGCGCAGTTCGGCCAGCCGGGCGTACACCCGGTCGAGGTGGCGCTGCTCGGCGGCGATCTCCCGGTCCAGCGTGGTCTGGTCGGTCAACGCGGATGCTCCTGTGTTCGGAGGGCACGGCGGGCTGAATGAGGGTACGGGCCGCCGGCAACCGGCACGCCGGGGCATGCCGCGCAGTGGCGTACGTCAGTGCCGCTCGCGAGCCGGAGACGCTCAGAGGCGGGTCGCCGGGCGCCCGGCCAGCACCCGGTCCAGCACGCCGGCGAGGGCCGCGTTCACCTCGTCGGGGCGCTCCATCATCAGCATGTGCCCGGCACCCGGGCAGACCGTCAGCTCCGTGCTGGGCAGCGCCGCCGCGATCGACTCGGCGCAGGGCGGCGGAGTGAGCCGGTCCCGGTCCCCGACCAGCGCGGCGGCCGGCAGCCCGCCGAGCGCGGCGAGCGTCTCCAGCCGGTGCTGGGCGCCGATCGAGGCGCGGAAACCGCCGATCGAGCGCAGCGTGGCCCGGGCCACCGCGGAGGTGACCAGCCGGATGTCCGCCGGGTCGCAGCGGTCGCCGAACAGCATCCAGCGGATGCTCGGGCGCAGCGCGCGCAGCAGCGCGTGCGGTGGCCGCCAGCCGCCGCAGCGGGCCAGCACCCCGGCGCCGGTGGTCTCGGCCAGCCGGATCAGCCGGGTGATCCGCGGGGACAGGCCGTACGCGGTGTGCGTGTGCCCCTCGGCGGTCGTGGAGACGAACACCAGACCGGCGGTACGCGCGGCGAACCGGTCGGGGTGGCGGTGGGCGTACTCCATCACCGTCATCCCGCCCATCGAGTGCCCGACCAGGACGATCGGACCGGACGGGACGATCTCGTCGACCACCGCCGCGAGGTCGTCACCGAGTTGGGCGAGGGTGGCGTCGCGCAGTGCCAGGCAGCTCGACCGGCCGTGGCCGCGCGCGTCGTAGGTGACCAGGCGGACCCGGCCGCCGAAGCGTTCCCGCAGCTCGGTGACCTGGCGGTGCCAGCTGCGGCCGTCCAGCGTCCAGCCGTGCAGCAGGACCGCGGTGACCTCGGCGTCGACCGGCCCGGTGACGCTGACGTGCAGGCGTACGTCGTCGGGGAGCCGCAGTTCCAGGTCCGGCATCGTCCACCTCCCGGCCCGCCGATGTGTGTCCACCGGATGACCCGGCGGTGACACCGGCGTTACCCGCCATGAGACCACGGCAACCGGCCCGGAGAGAAGATTCCGGTCCGGCCCCACGGCGTCGGATCGGTGACCAGGCTGGGAGACATGCCGTCCACCAGTCCGCGCGCCGCGCTGGCCGAGCTGCTCGCCGGCAACCGCCGCTTCGTCAGCGGCCAGCCGGTGCACGGGCACGACGTCACCGCCGCCGCGGCGGTGGCCTCCGGCGACCAGCAGCCGTACGCGGTGGTGCTGGGCTGTATCGACTCGCGGGTGCCGTTGGAGGCGATCTTCGACCAGACGTTCGGTTCGATCTGCGTGATCCGTACCGGCGGGCACGTGCTGGACCGGGCCGTCCGCGGCTCGATCGAGTACGTGGTGGAGCAGCTCGGCGTGCGCCTGGTGATGGTGCTGGGGCACGAGCGCTGCGGCGCGGTCGGCTCGACGGTCGAGGCGCTGCGCACCGGACGGCGGCCCGGCGGCGACCTGGCGTACGTGGTGGACGGGATCGCCCCGGCGGTGACCGACGTCGGGGTGGACGACCCGGACGCGCACCCGCTGGCGATCCGCCGCCACGTCCGGCGCACGGTGGCCGCGTTGCGCGCCGACGACCGGCTGGCCGGGCCGGTGGACGCAGGCGAGCTGGCGGTGGAGGGCGCGCTCTACGACCTGGCCACCGGCGAGGTGACGCTGCTGCCGCAGGAGGAGGCGCGAAACCGCCCGCCGGGATGATCCCGGCGGGCGGTAGCGGTGGTGCGGGTGAGGGCGCTCAGCCCTCGAAGACGCCGGCCTCGACCAGGCGCTTCTCGGTGGCGTCCCAGCCGTGGTCCGGGTAGGACGCGGCCAGGCCGTTGATCTCGGCGCGGATCTTGGCGGCGTGGCCGGCGGCGGCCAGCACCCGGATCTCCTCGACGAAGGCGTCGGAGTCGGTGCGCAGGTGCGCGGTCTTGCCGTTGGTCAGGTTGCGCACGTAGGCGTGCTTGCCGCCGTTGAGCGGGATCAGGTACTTGAACTCGCCCAGCACGCTGAGGGCGCCACCCTGGCCAGCCTGGCCGGCCCGGACGGACGCGCGCGCGGTCTTAGAGGTGTTGCTCGCCACGGAGGTACTCCTTGCAGACGTACGGTGGGGACGGAAGGCCGTCCGGGGGCTGTGCGAGTGACGCCCGGGTGGGCGCCGGCCCGCGAAGATGTACGGCGGCACAGAACCGCCCAGAGAACTGTACACGACCACGACACCTGGCTGGTCGTCGCGGCGTCAGAGGGCATAACCGGGTCCACCACCCGGGTATTTCCCGCCCCGGCGGACCGGCGAATTTTCCGATTCGCTGGCGCACCACCAGTCACACGGGTCATCATGTGTGCCAGGTACCACTCGGTACGACGAGGTCGTAGGGGAAGACGCACCTCGGCTCACCGGGAGGTCACCGTGCCAACGCGTGGCGTCGTATACGTCCACTCGACCCCGCTCGCCGTGTGCTCGCACGTCGAGTGGGCGATCGCGCGCGTCCTCGCCGCGCCGGTCAACCTGCACTGGACGGCGCAGCCCGTCGATCCGGGCGCCCGTCGCGCCGAGTGCGGCTGGACCGGCAGCCCGGGGACCGGCGCGGAGCTGGCCGCTGCCCTCCGGCAGTGGCCCATGATCCGTTTCGAGGTCACCGAGGAACCCAGTCCCGGCGTCGACGGCGAGCGTTTCATGTACGTACCGGGCCGGGGCCTGTTCCGGGCCGCTGTCGGCGCGGCCGGCGACATCCAGCTCGGCGAGGACCGCCTCCGCAGCCTGATGGCCGCCGCGCGCGGCCCGGAGGCGCTGGCCCACGCCCTGGACAAGGCGCTGGGCACCGCCTGGGACGCCGAGCTGGAGCCCTACCGGTACGCCGGCGACGGCGCGCCGGTGACGCTGCTCACCCGGGTCGGGTGACGGCGGCCGAGTTGCCCCGATACGGTAGGCCGCGTGTCGATTTCCCCGCGGCGCTCCGCCGTCGCGCTCGCCGCACTGACCGCGCTGCTCGTCTCCGGGTGCTCGGACGGGCCGGACCGGCCCCGGCCCACCCCGACGAGCCCGGGGCCGTCGTCGGCAGCGCCCGCGCCGAGTGACCAGCCGGCCGCCGATCCGGCCGCCCGTGCCGCCGCGCTCGTCGGCACGCTGAGCGACGAGGACCTGGTCGGGCAGGTGCTGATGCCGTACGCCTACGGCAGCTCCGCCACCCAGGTGTCGGCCGGCTCGGCAGCCGGGAACCGGGCGCTCGCCGGCGTCGACACCCCCGCCGAGATGGTCGCGAAGTACCGCCTCGGCGGGGTGATCCTGGTCGGCTTCAGCGCCGACGACCCCACCTCGGGCAACCAGGCCACCACGAACGTGGACAACCCCAAGCAGGTCCGTGCGCTCACCGACGGGCTGCGCGCCGCCGCCGGCAAGCTGCCCGCCGGCACCGCGCCGTTCCTGATCGGCACCGACCAGGAGTACGGCGTGGTCACCCGGATCACCGACGGGGTGACCCTGCTGCCCAGCCCGCTCGCCGCCGGCGCCGCCGGGAACCCGGCACTCACCGAGGCCGCCTGGCGGGCCGCCGGGGCCGAGCTGGCCGCGATGGGCATCAACCTCGACTTCGCGCCCGTCGCCGACGTGCTGGCGACCCGCAGCGCGGTGATCGGCTCCCGCTCCTTCGGCGCCGACCCGGCGACCGCGTCCCCGCAGGTGGCCGGCGCGGTACGCGGCCTGCAGGCCGAGGGCGTCGGCGCCGCCGTCAAGCACTTCCCCGGGCACGGCCTGAGCGCCGAGGACTCGCACACCGAACTGCCAGTGATCAAGCAGTCCCGCGCCGAGCTGGACCGCCTCGCGTTCCCGCCGTTCCGGTCCGGCATCGGCGCCGGGGCCATGGCGGTGATGTCGGCCCACCTGGACGTCAAGGCAGTCGACCCGGGCACCCCCGCCACGTTCTCCCGCAAACTGCTCACCGACGTGCTGCGCGGCCAGCTCGGCTTCCAGGGCGTGGTGATCACCGACGGGATGAACATGGCCCCGGCGAAGAAGTGGTCGCCGGGCGAGGCCGCCGTACGCGCGCTCAACGCCGGCAACGACCTCATCCTGATGACCCCGAACGTCACCCAGGCGTACGACGGGCTGCGCGCCGCGCTCAAGGACGGCTCGCTGCCCCGCGCCCGCCTGGTCGAGGCGGTCACCCGGGTGCTGACCATGAAGTTCCGGCTGGCCGGGCGGGACGCGCCCGCCCTGTCCACGCTCGACGGCGCCGCACACCGCAAGGCCGCCGACGACCTGGCCACCGCCGCCGTGACGGTGCTGCGCGGCAAGTGCGGCGGCGCGGTGAGCGGACCGGTGAGCGTCACCTCCTCCGGCGGCCGGGAGCGCACCCGCAAGCTGCTGACCGAGGCGCTCACCAAGGCCGGGGTCAAGGTGGTGCCCTCCGGCGGGACTGTGGTGCACCTGGTCGGGTACGGCGACGGTGCGAAGGACCTGCGCGCCGACGCCGCCGTGACGGTGGCCATGGACACGCCGTACGTGCTGTCCGGGGCGAAGTCCCCGACGCTGATGGCGACCTACTCGTCCACCCGCGCGTCGATGACCGGGCTCGCGGCGGTGCTCGCCGGCAAGGCCCGCCCGGCCGGGCGCTCCCCGGTGCCGGTCTCCGGCCTGCCCGCCACCACCTGCCGCACCTGACCTTTGCCGTCGTAACTCGGGTGCGGTCCGGGGCGGCCGGCTGGCAGGGTGGCGCCCATGGGACAGGCGGCACAGGGCTTCCGGTACGTCGAGCGCGGCGACGGCACGGTCATCATCACGCATCACGGCCGGGTCGCCGGCACGTTGCGCGGCGGCCGGGCCGCGCAGTTCCTGGCCGAGGTCGGCGACGATCCGCAGCTGACCATGGCCCGGTGGACCGGCAACTACCGGCATGGCAACGAGCGGACCGCCCGGCAGCACCCCCGCAACCGCGGCTGAGGTGTAAGGAAGGGCCCCTACTCCGTCGGAGTAGGGGCCCTTCCGCACGTCCGCTCAGGGGCGGGTGAAGACCAGCGCCACGTTGTGCCCGCCGAAGCCGAACGCGTTGTTCAGCGCCGCCGGGATCTCCATGTGACGCGCCTTGTGCGCGGCGACGTCCAGCGTCAGGCCCTCGTCCGGGTCGTCCAGGTTGATCGTCGGCGGGATCACGCCGTCCCGGATGGCCAGGATGGTGGCGATCGACTCCAGCGCGCCGGCCGCGCCGAGCAGGTGCCCGGTCATCGACTTCGTGGCGGTGAGCACCGGGTGGTCGCCGACCGCCTGACGCAGCGCGCCGATCTCCAGCATGTCCCCGACCGGGGTGGAGGTGGCGTGCGCGTTGACGTGCACGATGTCGGTACGGGCCACGTCCGCGTCGGCGACGGCCCGGGCGATGGCGCGGATCGCGCCCTCACCCTCGGCGTGCGGCTGCACGATGTCGTACGCGTCCGAGGTGATCCCCGCCCCGGCCAGGCGCGCGTACACCCGGGCGCCCCGGGCGGCGGCGTGGTCGGCGCGCTCCAGGATCACCACGCCCGCGCCCTCACCGAGGACGAAGCCGTCGCGACCGGAGTCCCACGGCCGTGAGGCCCGCTCCGGGTCGTCGTTGCGGGTCGACATGGCCCGCATCGAGCTGAAGCCGGCGATCGGCAGCGGGTGGATGACCGCCTCGGTGCCGCCGGCCACCACCACGTCGGCCCGGCCGGCGCGGATGATGTCCAGGCCCAGCGCGATCGCCTCCGCGCCGGTCGCGCAGGCGCTGGCCACGGTGTGGACGCCGGCCTTGGCGCCCAGCTCCAGGCCGACCCAGGCGGCCGGGCCGTTCGGCATCAGCATCGGGATGGTGTGCGGGGAGACCCGCCGCGGTCCGGACGCCTCCAGGATGTCGTCCTGGGCGAGCAGGGTGGTGGCGCCGCCGATGCCCGAGCCCACGCTGACCGCCAGGCGCTCCGGGTCCGGCGCGGTCTCGTCCAGACCGGCGTCGGCCCACGCCTGCTTGGCGGCGATGATGGCGATCGCCTCCGAGCGGTCCAGTCGGCGCAGCTTCACCCGGTCCAGCACCTCGGACGGGTCGACCGCCAGTTCGGCGGCGATCCGGACGGGCAGTTGCGCGGCCCACTCCTGGGTGAGCGCACTCACCCCGGAGCGGCCGGCGAGCATGGCGTCCCAGGTCGACGCGACGTCCCCGCCGAGCGGGGTCGTCGCGCCGAGCCCGGTGACGACGACGTCGGGACGACTCATGATCAGGACTGCGCCTCGATGTAGCTGACCGCGTCCCCGACGGTCTTGAGGTTCTGCACCTCGTTGTCCGGGATCTTGACGCCGAACTTCTCCTCGGCCGCCACCACGACCTCGACCATGGAGAGCGAGTCGACGTCGAGGTCGTCGGTGAAGGACTTCCCCTCGGCCACGTCGTCCGGGTTCACCCCGGCAACCTCTTCGAGGATCTCGGCGAGGCCGGCGGTGATCTCGTCACGGGTCATTGCGGTTGGTTCCTCTCATCGGGGGTTCCGGTGACCGGCGTCGCCGGTCACGCACCTCGGCGCGTTCGCGCCCGAGGGGGTCTCAGGGGCAGCGCACGACCTGACCGGCGTAGGTCAGGCCGCCGCCGAAGCCGAACAGCAGCACCGGGGCGCCCGAGGGCACCTCGCGGCGCTCGACCAGCTTCGACAGGGCCAGCGGGATGCTCGCCGCCGACGTGTTGCCGGACTCGACGATGTCCTTGGCGATGATCGCGTCCGGGATGTTCAGCCGCTTGGCGATGCCGTCGATGATCCGGGCGTTGGCCTGGTGCGGCACGAACGCGGCCAGCTCCGACGGGTCCACCCCGGCGCGTTCGCACGCCTGCAGCGCGAGCGGGGCGATCGCGGTGGTGGCCCAGCGGAACACCGACTGGCCCTCCTGGGTGATGTACGGCTGCCAGCCCTCGATCCGGACCGCGTCGCTCTTCTCCGGTGCGGAGCCCCAGACCACCGGCCCGATCCCGGCCGGCTCGTCGTCGGCGGTCGCGCTGACCACGGCCGCCCCGGCGCCGTCGGCGAAGATGATGCAGGTCGAGCGGTCGGTCCAGTCGGTGAAGTCGGAGAGCTTCTCCGCGCCGATGACGATCGCGTTGCGCGCCGCGCCGGCCCGGATCGCGTGGTCGACAGTGCCCAGCGCGTACGCGAAACCGGAGCAGGCGGTGTTGAGGTCGTACGCCCCGGGCGCGTTGATGCCCAGCTTGGCCGCGACCCGGCAGGCCACGTTGGGGCTGCGGTCAACGGACGAGCAGGTCGCCACCACGACCAGGTCGATGTCGGCGGCGGTCAGCCCGGCGTTGGCGAGCGCCTTGCCGGCGGCGGCGGTGGCCATGTCGGCCACCGTCTCGTCGCCCGCGATCCGCCGGGTGACGATGCCGACCCGGTCCCGGATCCACTCGTCGTTGGTGTCGACCATCTGGGCGATCTCGTCGTTCGTGACGACGCGGGAGGGCTGGTAGTGCCCCATCGCGACGATCCGGCTGCCGGCCATTTAGTGCGTTCCTCCGATACGGACGAGGGGCTGGCCCGGTGCGACCGGGTCGTCGTGGTGTGCGAGCCACTCGACGAGCGGCCCGTTGTCGTGTGCGGTCACCTCGACCGGGCCCCGGCCGGTGGTGACGTGGCCGAGGACCTCACCGGCGCGTACCTCGGCACCCTCGGCCGGTCCGGCCGACAGGTCGAGGCGGCCGGCGGCGGGGGAGACGACCACCCGGAACGACGGCGCGGCCGGGCGGGCGGCGGGGCCGGCGTGCCGGGCGATCAGGCGGCGCGCGGCGGGCAGGTCGGCCGGGGTGTTCAGGGTGACGATCTCGGGTACGCCCTCGCCCTTGAGTTCCCGCTTGACCAGCCCGGCGAGCGTGCCGGCGGGCGGCAACTCGATCACGCCGGTGACGCCGAGGTCGGCCAGCGTGCGCATGCACAGGTCCCAGCGGACCGGGGCGGTCACCTGCCGGACCAGCCGGCGTACCGTCTCGGGGCCGTGCCCGACCGGTGCGCCGTCGAGGTTGGACAGCAGGATCCGGGCCGGGGCGGAGGCCGGGACACCGGCGGCGAGCGCGGCGAGCGCGGTCTCGGCCGGCGCCATGTACGGCGTGTGGAACGCGCCCGCCACCTGGAGCCGGATGACCCGGGTGCGGGCCGGCGGCTCGGCGGCCAGCTTGTCCAGCGCGTCGACCGCGCCGGCGGCGACGATCTGACCGGCGCCGTTGCGGTTGGCCGGGTGCAGCCCGTGCGACTGGAGCGCGGCGAGCACCTCGTCCGGGTCGCCGCCGAGCACGGCGGCCATCCCGGTCGGCTCCAGCGCGCAGGCGGCGGCCATCTCCCGCCCGCGTACGCCGGCGAGCGTCACGGCGGCCTCGGCCGGGAGTACTCCGGCCAGCGCGGCGGCGCCCAGCTCACCGACGCTGTGCCCGGCGACCAGCCCGACGTCGTGCATCGGCAGGTGCTCGGCGGCGAGCAGCGCGGCGGCGACCAGCAGCGGCTGGGTGCGGGCGGTGTCCTTGATCTCGTCCGCGTCCGCCCGGGTGCCCAGGTGGATCAGATCCACCCCGGCGAGCGCCGACCACCAGCGCAGACGCGCCTCGGTGCCGGGGAGGTCGAGCCACGGCGCGAGGAAGCCGGGCTTCTGCGAACCCTGTCCGGGGGAGAGTACGGCGAGCACGTGTACGACTCTGACGGATCCGGGCGTGCCGCGCTGTAACGTACGGCACCAAACCGCACTAGAACCTTTAGAGGAAACCTACAAAGATCGCTGGCGATCATCGCCTGTCGGAGACCGCCGGCACCACCGGGTCGAGCCGTCCCACTGTCAGCGCGACCTGCAGCGCGAACGCGTCGCGCGGGGCCAGTGGGGAGAAACCGGTCACCTCGGCGATCCGCTTCAGCCGGTAGCGCACGGTGTTCGGGTGCACGAACAGCGCCCGGGCGGCGCTCTCCAGCGTGCCGCCGGCGGCGAAGAACGCGTCGAGCGTCTCCAGCAGCTCACCGCCGGAGCGGGCCAGTGCCGCGTACACGTCGTGGCGCAACCGGCGGCGGGCCTCGGTGTCCCCGGCCAGCGCGCGTTCCGGGAGCAACTCGTCGGCGGCGACCGGGCACGGCGCGGTCGGCCAGGCCGGCGCGGCCCGGAACCCGGCCAGCGCGGCCCGCGCCGACTCGGTGGCCTCGTCCAGGCTGGGCACCGCCGGGCCGACCACCACCGGCCCCTCACCGAAGGCGGTACGCAGCTTCTCCGTGGCCGCCACCGGATCGGCCGCCCCGCCCAGCACGATGACCAGGCGGTCGCCGTGCACGCCGCCGATCACCTCGACGCCGATCCGGCGGGCCTGCCGGTAGACGGTGTGCAGCACGGCCGCGACCTCGCCGCCGGGGGAGCGGCCCACCGCCACCGCCACCGGCGGCGCGTCGGTCCAGCCCAGCGCGGCGGCGCGGCTGGCCAGCACGTCCGGGGAGTCGCCCCGTAGCAGCGCGTCGACAAGCAGCGCCTGCAACCGGGCGTCCCAGGAGCCGCGGCTCTCGGCGGCCCGGGCGTACACCCGCGCGGCGGCGAACGCGATCTCCCGGGAGAAGCGCAGTACCGCCTCCCGCAGCGACTGCTCCTCGCCCGGTACGGCCAGGTCCGACACCTGTTCCTCGACCACGTCGATGGTCACCTTGATCAGCGCCACGGTCTGCTGGAGGCTGATCGAGCGGGCCAGTGCCTGCGGCGCGGCGGCGAAGACCTCGTCCGACACCTCCTGGGTGCGGTCGGTCGCGCCGCCGCCCTGACGCAGCCACTGCACCAGGGAGCGCACGCCGGCCTGGGCGACGAGCATGACCCAGGAGCGCTGGTCGGCGGGCAGCTCACGGAACCACGGCAGCGTCTCGTCCATCCGGGCCACGCTTGCGGTCGCCAGGCCGCCCGCCGCCCGTTCGATGCGGCGCAGCGTCGCCGACGTCTCCGTTCCGCCCGGTTCGCTCACCGCACCAGCCTGACACGGCGTGACCAGCGGATCCACTTCGAGCCGGCGGGCCCGCGGTGGCGTGACGATCTCCACCGGTACGCGCTGACGATCTCGTCCGGCCGGGCCAGTACGGTGTCAGGGCACGCCGGGCCAGACTCCGGCCGGGCGGGCGAGGGCGACGCGTGAGGGGGGCCGGGGATGGCGCAGGGGGAGGCCGAGCACGGTTGCGCCCAGGGTGAGGCCTGCCGGCGGGGCCACGACCAGCCGGCGACAGCCATGCACCCGCGCCGGCAGTGCCTGAACCATCAGGGCGAGCAGCCTGCGGGCCGGGTGCCGGAGCGCGCCGAGGACGAGCCGGGCGTGCCCCGGCAGCGGGCGGCGGAGCCGGCGCACCCGGCCGACGACGAGCCGTCCGACCGGAACTGCCGCAGCGATCTCGCGGGCTGGGCGGGCGCCCATCGGCACGGCGCGGTACGCCCGCGCAACCGCACCACCCGCCGGGAGCGCCCGCCGCGCCGCTGGTGCTGACGCGCCGCCTGCCGGCGTGACGGGGTGCGGCCGGGCCGGACAGCCGCGGGGCCGTGCCGTGCCTCAGCGGGTGCGGCGGCGGACCAGCAGCGCGATGCCGGCCAGCCCGGCGGTGATGACGACCACGATGCCCACGTTGAGCAGCAGCAGCCGCTGGAGTTCGCCGAGCGCGGTGTCGATGTTCTGCACCGGGTCGAGCGCCTCCTCCGGAAGCACCCGCTCGCCGCCGCCGATGCCGCCGGCGAGCGTGTCGAACTGCGCCGGCATCGGCACGCCCACCGAGCGCAGCGTCTCGGGCATGTTGAGCCGGCCGAAGAACCAGCCGGCGCGGGTGCTGCTCAGGTCCGGCTGCTTGCCCGGCCGGTAGATCCGGGGACCGCCCTTGGCCAGCGGGAACAGGTCGTAGGTGCGCTGCGGGCCGGCGGCGGCGAGCACCACCACCGTGTACTTCGGACCGAGGTCCTTGGCGGCCGGGCCGCGCAGCTGACCGGTCGTGCCGAGCCACTTGACCTGGTCGACCACCAGGTTGACCTCGTTCGGGCTGACGTCGGCGCGCAGCTTCAACGGCGCGTCGAGCCGCTCGCCGGTGATGTCGACGCCGGTCGGGGCCGGCTTGGGCTTCGGCGCGGCCTGAACCGCTGCCGTGCCGGCCAGGGCCAGCGTGCACGTCAGAGCCGCCATGCTCCCGGTCACGGCGACGAGCAACCGTCTCACCCTTCGGACCATCGCCGCCTCCTCGCCCCGTTCGATGGCTGGCTTCCGCTGCAGGTCACACTGGACCGGTGTCCACCACAAAGACTCCGCAGAACGGCGCTCGGTTGCAGCTGGTGGAAGAGTATTTGGAACTATCTGCGAGCTGAGACCGGCCAACGAGCGGTCGATGATCATCGGCCGGATCCTACCCGGACGGAGGGAACCATGGGGGGCAGGGTCGCCCGTGTGACACGTACCTGGACGGTCGTGCTCGGGGTGGTGGCGGCGTTCGCGCTGCTGCCGGCCGCGCCGGCCGCCGCGCACAACTCGCTGACCGGCAGCGACCCGCGCGACGGGGCCCGGCTGGCCGCCGCGCCGGAGCGGATCGAGCTGCGCTTCCTCGCCACGCCGAAGGAGGCGACCACCGAGGTCACCGTCACCGGGCCGGACAACGTGGCCGCGACCGGCGGCGCGCCGACCTTCTCCGGCAAGCGGGTGATCGTGCCGTTCCGGCCGGGCGCGGCCGGCCTCTACATCGTGACCTACCGGCTGGCCTCCGACGACGGACACCCGATCAAGGGGGAGGTCCGGTTCACCCTGACCACCGGCACCCCGGCCGAGTCGCCGTCGGCGACCGTGCCGCCCACCAGCGCCGCCCCCGCGACTTCCGCCGCTCTGCCCACCAGCGCGGCGCCGAGCCCGACCCCGGCCGCCGCCGGAGCGGACGACGACGGCGGTACGGGCTGGCTGTGGGCGGCCGGCGCGGTGGTGGTGCTCGCGGCGCTGGGCGGCGGGCTGCTGCTGCGCCGCCGGGCCACCCGCCGGTGATCGTGGCCAGCGCGCTCGACCACTCTGCGTGACACTGCCGGCGCAATGATCGCCGAAAACGCATATGCCTCTGAGTCATAATCATGACTCAGAGGCATATCGCTCAATCGACGTACCGCTCTCCGGCCACGACACGCCCGAGCGTCGGA
This sequence comes from Micromonospora sp. SYSU B005, assembly GCF_055362685.1. Taxonomy (NCBI): domain Bacteria; kingdom Bacillati; phylum Actinomycetota; class Actinomycetes; order Micromonosporales; family Micromonosporaceae; genus Micromonospora; species Micromonospora sp. SYSU B005. The sequence continues at coordinate 110,817 of NZ_JAXCFU010000014.1, forward strand.
ACCGGCGCCGTGCCTGCGGCTCAGACCAGGCGTACGCGGGCGGCGCGCAGCCGGGTCAGCGTACGGTCGCGGCCGAGCACCTCCAGCGACTCGAACAGCGGCAGGCCGACGGTGCGCCCGGTGACCGCGACGCGTACCGGCGCCTGTGCCTTGCCGAGCTTCAGCCCGCGCTCCGCGCCGACCGCCTCCAGCGTGGCCTTCAGCGACTCGGCGTCCCAGGACTCCAGCGCCTCGAACGCGACGATCGCCGCGTCCAGCAGGTCGGCGGCGCCCTCCTTCATCGCCTTGGCCCAGGCCGCCTCGTCGATCAGCGGGTCGGCCAGGAACAGGAAGTCGACGTTCGGCACGATCTCGCTGAGCACCGCGATCCGGGTCTGCGCCAGCGGGGCCACCGCCGCGAACGCGGCCGGGTCGAACTCGTCGGGCTGCCACGGCGGCGGGGCGATGGTGCCGGTGCCGGTGAGCCACGGCCGGCACGCCTCGACGAAGTCCGCCACCGGCAGCGCCCGGATGTAGTCGCCGTTGAACGCGCGCAGCTTCTTCTCGTCGAAGAACGCCGGGGACGGGTTGACCTCGTCCAGCCGGAACTCCTCCTCGATCACCGACCAGGGCACGATCTCCCGGTCGCCCGAGGGTGCCCAGCCCAGCAGCATCAGGTAGTTGCGCATCGCGTCGGCGAGGTAGCCCTCGTCCCGGTAGGCCTCCAGCGCGACCTTGTCCCGCCGCTTGGACAGCTTCTGCCGCTTCTCGTTCACCACCACCGGCACGTGCGCCCAGACCGGCGGCTTGACGCCGAGCGCGTCCCACAGGAGCTGCTGCTTCGGGGTGTTCGGCAGGTGCTCCTCGGCCCGGATCACATGGGTGATCCCCATCGACATGTCGTCGACCACGTTCGCCAGCAGGAACACCGGGGAGCCGTCGCCGCGGGCGATGACGAAGTCCTCGATCAGCTTGTTCTCGAACGTCGGCTCGCCGCGGACCAGGTCGACGACCACTGTCTCGCCCTCGTCGGGCGTACGGAAGCGCAGTGCCCGGCCCTCGCCCGGCTCCAGGCCGCGGTCCCGGCAGAAGCCGTCGTAGCCGCGCTGCTGCGGCCCGGTACGCGCCTGCACGTCCTCGCGGGTGCAGTCGCAGTAGTAGGCCCGGCCGCCCTCGTACAGCCGCTGCGCGGCGGCCCGGTGCTCGCCCGCGTACGAGGACTGGAAGTACGGGCCCTCGTAGCTGCCCCGGGCGATGCCGATCCAGTCGAGCGCGGAGAGGATGCCCTCGGTCCACTCGGGCCGGTTACGCGCCGCGTCGGTGTCCTCGATGCGCAGCACGAACACCCCGCCCTGCTGCTTGGCGAAGATCCAGTTCTGCAGCGCCGAACGGGCGCCGCCGACGTGGAACATACCGGTCGGGGAAGGGGCGAAGCGTACACGTACCGTCACGCCCCCCAGCCTACGGCGGACCGCGACGGGTTTCCGGCAGGGGGCCGGGTCAGGGCACCGACTTGATCTTCACGACCAGGGCGCTGCCGAGCAGGGTGACCGCCGCGGTGACCGCGTACAGCGTCGGGTAGCCGCCGAGGTGCACGACGATCGGCGCGGACAGCGCCGGACCGAGCACCTGCGGCGCCGAGTTGGCGATGTTGATCACGCCGAGGTCCTTGGCCCGGTCGGTGGCGGCGGGCAGCACCTGCGTGATCAGCGCGGCGTCCACCGACAGGTAGACGCCGTACCCGGCGCCGAGCAGCAGCGCCGCGACGATCGCCATCGGCCAGGTCGGTGCCGCCGCGAGCAGCACCGCCGCCACCGCCATGATCAGCCCGGAGGTGATCACGAAGACCTTGCGCCGGCCGGAGCGGTCGGACATGCGTCCGGCGACCACTGCGGTGAGCATCATGCCCACCGTGTAGAGCAGGATCAGCACCAGCAGGGAGCCCTCGGGGTCGGCCACCCGTACCCCGTCGGTGAGGAAGTAGAGCAGGTAGAGCGTGCCCAGTGCGTTGCCGGTCTGCACCAGGAACCGGGTGAACCAGGCCCAGGCGAAGTCGGGGTGGCGGCGCGGGCTGATCCACATCGAGGCGAACAGCGAGCGCAGCCGCAGCGGGGAGCGGTGCTCCCGGGGCAGGTGGTCGTCCTGGGTCAGCAGCGCGAACGGCAGCGACAGCAGCAGCACCGCGAGCGCGATCGCCGCGTACCCGGCGGCGTTGCCGGTGACCACGGCGGTCACCAGCACCGCGCCGAGCACCAGGCCCAGCGCCTGCGGGATGCCCACCCAGCCGGACACGCCGCCGCGCTGCGCCACCGGCACCCGGTCCGGGATCGCGGCGGTGAGGCTGGCGAGCATCGCGTTGAAGCAGACCTGCGCCGCCACCCAGGCCACCGCCACCCCGGCGATCGTGTTCTGCCGGGCCAGCAGCAACAGGGCGAGCGCGCCGACCACCGCGCCGAGCGCGGTCCAGATGTGCCGGCGGCCGAAGTGCCGGTTGGCCAGCCGCAGCGAGGTGCGGTCGGACAGCGCCCCGGCGAGCGGGTTCGCCAGCACCGCGGCGAGCGCGCCGATACCGGTGACCACCGCCAGCATGGCCTCCTTGTCGGCCGGGGCGATCCGTTCCACCTGCTGCGGCAGCAGCACCTGGATCGGGGTGAAGAACGCCATCCAGACGCCCAGGTTGGCCGCGAAGATCAGCGCGATCCAGCCCCGCCGTACCGGGACGGTCGGCTCCGCGAGCGCCGCCGGCAGCGACGCCGGCGTCGGGTTGACGGTGGTCACCGCCGGACCAGATCCCGGAACCAGGTGTACGACGACTTCGGCGTCCGCTGCTGCGTGGCGAAGTCGACGTGCACCAGGCCGAACCGCTTGGTGAAGCCCTCGGCCCACTCCCAGTTGTCCAGCAGGGACCAGACGAAGTACCCGGTCACCGGCACGCCCCCGGCCATCGCCTCGCGCACCGCGCGGATGTGCCCGTCCAGGTACGCGATCCGCTCCGGGTCGTGCACCCGGCCGTCGGCGTCCGGCGCGTCGTCGTACGCGCAGCCGCTCTCGGTGACCTGGATCGGCGGCAGCGCGTCGCCGTACCGCTCGTGCAGCAGGAGCAGCAGCTCCCGCAGGCCGTCCGGGGCCACCGGCCAGTCGAACGCGGTACGCGGGTAGCCCTCCAGCGGCACGATCTCGAACGGCAGCGGCGAGTCCGCCTCCGGCGCCCGGATGCCGGTCGGGTTGTAGTAGTTCACGCCGAGCACGTCGATCGGGGCGGCGATGACGTCCAGGTCGCCGTCGCGCACCACGCCCGGGTCGGGGCCGAGCGCGTCCGGGTAGCCGCGTCCGAGCAGCGGATCGGTGAACAGCCGGTTGTGCAGCGCGTCGTACGCCGCGGCGGCGGCCCGGTCCGCGTCGGTGTCGCCGGCCAGGCGCACCGGGGAGTAGTTGTTGGCGATCGCCACCGGGGACGTGCTGCGGGCGCGCAGCGCGGCGACCGCGAGGCCGTGCCCGAGGAGCTGGTGGTGGGCCACCGGGAAGGCGTCGAACAGCAGCGTGCGGCCGGGCGCGTGCTCGCCCGTGCCGTGGCCGAGGCTCATGTGGATGAACGGCTCGTTGAGCGTGATCCAGAGCTTCACCCGGTCGCCGAGGCGGGCCGCGGTCAGGTCGGCGTACTCGGCGAAGCGGGCTGCGGTGTCCCGGTTGAGCCAGCCACCGGCGTCCTCCAGGGCCTGCGGCAGGTCCCAGTGGAACAGCGTGGCGACCGGGTCCACACCGGCGGCGAGCAGTCCGTCCACCAGCCGGTCGTAGAAGTCCAGCCCGGCGGCGTTCGCCGGGCCGGTGCCCGCCGGCTGGATCCGGGGCCAGGCGATCGAGAACCGGTACGCGGACACCCCCAGCCCGGCCAGCAGCGCGGTGTCCTCGGCGTACCTGTGGTAGTGGTCGCACGCCTGGTCGCCGGTGCTGCCGTCGGCGATCCGGCCCGGGTCGTGGGCGAACGTGTCCCAGATGGACGGACCGCGTCCGTCGACCGAGGTCGCGCCCTCGATCTGGTACGCGGAGGTGGAGACCCCCCAGCGGAAGCCGGCGGGGAACTCGGGCATCGGCGCGGTCGTCAAGTCACCCTCCAGAACGTGAAGCGTGCTCGCGACTCTAGGGCTCCGCGGACCGACGCGCCATAGGCCGAGATGACTGGGTGGCGCAAGGGAGTCCGGCGTGTCTTTTCCGAACCCGTCCGCTTAAGTCCGATTTACACATAGAGTGCCAAATATCGCGGATGTGATTTAAGTGGGGGAAAGATACTCATGATCCTCGTGGAACGAAGTGCGCACGTGGCGGCGCCGGTGGATGTGGTCTGGGACGTCGTGCAGCGCGCCGAGCAGCTGCCGGCCTGGCTGGCGGGAGTCCGCGCGGCCGAGGTCCTGTCCGGGGAGGGATTCGGGCGGCGGCAGCTGGTCCAGGCAGGACGCGGCGCCGCGCACGAGGCCGAGGTGATCGCCTTCCAGGAGCCGACCCTGATCGGCTGGCGCGAACGCGCGAAGGGTGCCGGCGCCCGGGCCGAGGCGCGCACCGAGATCTACGTCCAGCTGACCCCGGACGAGGAGGGCGGCGGCACCGTCGTACGCCTGATCGTCGTGCGGTGGCCCGCCGGACCCGTCAAGGCGGCCCTGCTCCGGCTCGGCCTGCGCCGGGTCGGCGCCGACCTGGAGGACTCGCTGGCCCGGCTGACCGACCTGGCCGCCGTCGGCTGACCGAGCCCGTCCCGGCGTCGCCCGCGATGGTGACGGCCCGGCGTTCCCGCCAGGGACGCCGGGCCGTCGTCGCATCGGGGGACGAGAAGGGCCCGGCGCGCCTGGCGCCGGGCCCTTCTCGCGTGAGGCGTACTAGCTGTCGCCGCCGGTCTCGCCGACCGGGGCGGCGTTGACGTCGTCCAGCGCGTACTTGCGGGCCGCGTCGGCCGGCACGTGCGCCGGCACCACGCCGCGCAGCGCTAGCTGGCGCAGCGTGGCCACCGCCACCGACTCGGCGTCCACGTGGAAGTGGCGGCGCAGCGCGTGCCGCGTGTCCGACATGCCGAACCCGTCGGTGCCGAGCGAGGTGTAGTCCCCGGGTACCCAGCGGGCGATCAGGTCCGGTACCGCGCGCATCCAGTCGCTTACCGCGACCTTCGGCCCGTCGGCGTCGGCCAGCTTCCGCGCGATGTACGGCACCCGCGGCTCCTCGCCCGGGTTGAGCAGGTTGTGCTCCTCGCACTCCACCGCGTCGCGGCGCAGCTCGGTCCAGGACGTCACCGACCACACGTCGGCGGACACGCCCCAGTCCTCGGCGAGCAGCTGCTGGGCCTTGAGCGCCCACTGCATGCCGGTGCCGGAGGCGAGGATGTTCGCCTTCGGGGCATCGTCGCCGACCTGCGGCGCGGGGGAGTAGCGGTGGATGCCCTTGACGATGCCCTCGACGTCCACGCCCTCCGGCTCGGCCGGCTGGAAGATCGGCTCGTTGTAGACGGTGAGGTAGTAGAAGATGTTCTCCTGTGCCTCGCCGTACATCCGGTGCAGGCCGTTCTCCACGATGTGCGCCAGCTCGAAGGCGAACGCCGCGTCGTAGGAGACCACCGCCGGGTTGGTGGCGGCGAGCAGCAGCGAGTGGCCGTCCTCGTGCTGGAGGCCCTCACCGTTGAGCGTGGTCCGGCCGGCGGTCGCGCCGAGCACGAAGCCCCGAGCCATCTGGTCCGCCGCCGCCCAGAACCCGTCGCCGGTGCGCTGGAAGCCGAACATCGAGTAGAAGATGTACAGCGGGATCATCGGCTCGCCGTGGGTGGCGTACGCCGTGCCCGCGGCGGTGAAGGAGGCCACCGACCCGGCCTCGTTGATCCCCTCGTGCAGGATCTGGCCGGTCGTCGACTCCTTGTAGGACAGGAACAGGTCCCGGTCGACGGCGGTGTAGCGCTGGCCGTGCGGCGAGTAGATCTTCTGGGTCGGGAACAGCGAGTCCATACCGAAGGTACGGGCCTCGTCCGGGATGATCGGCACCCAGCGCTTGCCGAACTCCTTGTCCTTCATGATGTCCTTGAGCAGGCGGACGAACGCCATCGTGGTGGCGACCTTCTGCTTGCCCGACCCGCGCTTGACGTCGGAGAACCGCTCGCTGCCCGGGATGGCCAGCGTCTTGCGCGTGGTGCTGCGCGTGGGCAGGTAGCCGCCGAGCTGCTGCCGCCGGTCCTTCAGGTACGCGATCTCGTCCGACTTCTCGCCCGGGGTGTAGTACGGCGGGAGGTACGGGTTCTCCTCCAGCTGCTTGTCCGGGATGTCCAGGTAGAGGCGGTCGCGGAAGAGCTTCAGGTCCTCCAGCGTCAGCTTCTTCATCTGGTGCGTGGCGTTGCGGCCCTCGAAGTGCGAGCCGAGCGTCCAGCCCTTGATCGTCTTGGCGAGGATCACCGTCGGCTGGCCGGTGTGCTCCATCGCCGCCTTGTAGGCGGCGTAGAGCTTGCGGTAGTCGTGGCCACCCCGCTTGAGGTTCCAGATCTCGTCGTCGGTCAGCCCTTCGACCATCTTGCGGGTCCGCGGGTCGCGGCCGAAGAAGTGCTCCCGCACGTACGCCCCGGACTCCGCCTTGTAGGTCTGGTAGTCACCGTCGGGCGTGGTGTTCATCAGGTTGACCAGCGCGCCGTCGGTGTCCGCGGCGAGCAGCGGGTCCCACTCACGGCCCCAGACGACCTTGATGACGTTCCAGCCGGCGCCCCGGAAGAACGCCTCCAGCTCCTGCATGACCTTGCCGTTGCCGCGGACCGGTCCGTCCAGGCGCTGGAGGTTGCAGTTGATCACGAAGGTGAGGTTGTCCAGCTCCTCGCGGGCGGCCACGCCGATCGCGCCGAGCGACTCGACCTCGTCCATCTCACCGTCGCCCAGGAACGCCCAGACGTGCTGCTGGGAGGTGTCCTTGATGCCGCGGTGCTGCAGGTAGCGGTTGAACCGCGCCTGGTAGATGGCGTTCAGCGGGCCGAGGCCCATCGAGACGGTGGGGAACTCCCAGAAGTCCGGCATCAGCCGCGGGTGCGGGTACGACGGCAGCCCGCCACCGGGGTGCGACAGCTCCTGCCGGAACCCGTCGAGCTGGTTCTCGCTGAGCCGGCCCTCCAGGAACGCCCGCGCGTACATGCCGGGGGAGGCGTGACCCTGGTAGAAGATCTGGTCGCCGCCGCCGGGGTGGTTCTTGCCCCGGAAGAAGTGGTTGAAGCCCACCTCGTAGAGGGACGCCGAGCTGGCGAACGTCGAGATGTGCCCGCCGACGCCGATCTCCGGGCGCTGCGCCCGGTGCACCAGCATCGCGGCGTTCCACCTGATGTACGCCCGCAGCCGCCGCTCGACGTGCTCGTCACCCGGGAACCACGGTTCGCGCTCCGGCGGGATCGTGTTGATGTAGTCGGTGGTGGTCAGTGACGGCACCCCGACCTGCCGCTCGCGGGCCCGCTCCAGCAGGCGCAGCATGACGTACCGGGCTCGCTTTGTCCCGCGCTCGTCGATGACACCGTCGAGTGACTCGACCCATTCGCTGGTCTCTTCAGGGTCGATGTCCGGAAGCTGGCTCGGCAGACCAGCGGTGATCACCGGGCGCTTGCGTTCCGTAGCCACAGGCGTTCCCTCGGTTTCGTGTGGGATAGGTCTCTAGCGCCATCCTGCCCCCTGGTGGCGCGTGTCGTCACCTCTCCCACCCCCAGACGCGACGCTCAACACAGGTACCCATCAGTAACTTTGCGCGATCACCGGATGCGCTATCGGCGGACGCGGTGGGGATCCGGGCACTGCGGCAGAATGCGCCGTATGCGCAGTGAGGTGATCACCGTCCGGACCGGCTCCCGTCCGACCGTCCGGGACATCACGAGCGAGGCCGAACGGTTCGTCTCCGGCGCCGGCGACGGACTGCTGCACGTCTTCGTCCCGCACGCCACCGCCGGGCTGGCGATCATCGAGACCGGCGCCGGGTCCGACGACGACCTGCTGCGGGCGCTCGACGACCTGCTCCCCACCGACGACAGGTGGCGGCACCGGCACGGCTCGGCCGGTCACGGCCGCGACCACGTGCTGCCGGCGTTCGTGCCGCCGTACGCGACGCTGCCGGTGCTCGGCGGGCGGCTCCAGCTCGGCACCTGGCAGTCGATCTGCCTGGTCGACACCAACGGCGACAACCCCGACCGCCAGGTCCGCTTCTCGTTCCTGGCCGGCTGACCGGCCGGACCGGGCGCCGCGCCCGGCCCGGCCGCGCCGTCACGGGCGGACCGTCTCCGCCTCCACCGTCTGCCGGCCCTGGTCGACGCCGGTGGCGGCGGTGCGCGCCGCGGCCGGCGGCCGGTCGTACGTCAGGTTCAACCCGGGTACGCGGTCCTCGATCACGAACCGGGCCCGGGTGTACGCGGGCGCGTCCGGCCGGCTCACGTACGGCAGCACGTCGAAGTCGGCGGTCAGCTCGGTCGGGGTGATCGTGGTGCGGACGTACCCCCGAAGGTTGTTCTGGAAGCGCAGGTGCGGGTTGAACGCCAGCCACGGGTGCGAGCCGGTCGGCGAGTCGGCGCCGTCGCCGGTCGAGGTGATCGACGAGCAGACCAACTCGCTGCCGACGGTGCGCGAGGTCGGGTCCGCGTAGTCCAGCTTCAGGTCACTGGCCCAGTGCGCGTGCACGTCGCCGGTGAGCACCACCGGGTTGCGCACCCCGGCGGCTGTCCAGCCCCGGGTGATCCGGTCCCGGGACGCCACGTACCCGTCCCAGGCGTCCATGCTCGTCACCGTGAGCGGGCCGGAGTTGTTGTCCCGCTGGGCGAAGAACACCTGCTGGCCGAGCAGGTCCCAGCGGGCCTCGGAACGGCGGAAGCCGTCCAGCAGCCACGCCTCCTGGGCGGCGCCGGTGATCGAACGGGCCGGGTCGGACGCGTCCGCACAGCTCCGGTAGCCGTCGCCGCACGCCTGGTCGTCCCGGTACTGCCGGGTGTCGAGCATGTGGAAGGTGGCCAGCCGGCCCCAGCGCACCCGCCGGTAGAGCTGCATGTCGATGCCGCGCGGGATCGAGGTGCGGCGCAGCGGCATGTTCTCGTAGTACGCCTGGAAGGCCGCCGCCCGCCGGGCGAGGAAGTCCGGGTCGGGCGCCTCGGGCACCTCGTCGGCCCAGTTGTTCTCCACCTCGTGGTCGTCGAAGACCACCACCCAGGGCGCGACCGAGTGCGCCGCCTGGAGGTCGGTGTCGGTCTTGTACTGGGCGTGCCGCTGCCGGTAGTTCGCCAGCGTGCGGGTCTCCGGGCCCTCGTGGTCGCGCGGGTTGCCCCCTGGGACGGTGTAGGTGTCCGGCGCGTACTCGTACTGGTAGTCGCCGAGGTGCAGGATCAGCTCCGGCTCGGTCTCGGCCAGCCGCCGGTACGCGGTGAAGTAGCCGTGCTCGTACTGCGAGCAGGAGGCGAAGCCCATCGCGAGGGCGGACGGCATCAGCCACGGCGCCGGCGCGGTGCGGGTGCGCCCGGCCGGGGACAGCCAGCGCTCCGCCCGGAACCGGTAGAAGTACTCCCGTCCGGGCAGCAGGCCGCCCAGTTCGACGTGCACGCTGTGCGCCGACTCCGCCCGGGCCAGGGCCACGCCGCGGCGCACCACGTGCCGGAAGCGCTCGTCGGCGGCCACCTCCCAGGCCACCGGCACGGTCCGCGACGGCATGCCGCCCAGACCGTCCTCGGCCAGCGGCTCCGGCGCCAGCCGGGTCCAGAGCACGAAGCCCTCGTGGTCGGGGTCGCCGGAGGCCACGCCGAGCGTGAACGGGTCGCGGCGCAGCGGGCCGGGCGACGCGGCGGCGGCGACCGGCAGGCCGGCTGCCGCGCCGGCGGCGCCGAGCGCCGCGCCGCTGAGCAGGATGGTACGTCGGGACAGAGCCACGGTTTTCCTCCCCGGAGTCCGGTTCGTCGACTCCGGGAAGCCTCACGGACGTCGATGGACAGGAGGTGACGCGCGGACGACCGGGCGGGAATTTTCGCCGAACAGCGCTTCATGATCGGCAATCGGTTGCACGAGGTGCCTGACCGTTCGGATGATCGAAGATCGACTTCGCCATAACATGAACGGATGGCGCATTCCACCGTTCCCACCGCCCGTGACCGGGCCGGCCTGGCCGGGGAGACCATGCGCCGGATCCTGCACGTCGCCGCCGCGATGCGGCACCACCAGGACGAGGGGGTCGCGGCACTGGGCCTCACCCCGGCGGTCGCCCGGGCGCTGCACGAGCTGGACCCGGACCGCCCGCTCCCGGCCCGCGACCTCGCCGCGCAGCTCGGCTGCGACAGGTCGAACGTCACCGGTCTGGCCGACAAGCTGGAGCAGACCGGGCTGGTGGAACGGCGTACCGACCCGGCCGACCGGCGGCAGAAGGCGCTCGTCGTCACCGGGCGGGGGCGGCAGGTACGCGAGCGGGTCCGCCAGGTGATGTCGGACTCCCGACTCCTCGACGCCCTGAGCACCGAAGAACTGGCCACACTGCGGGACCTGGTGCTCAAGGTCTCCGACGGAGGCTGCCCGCAGGAGTGTGGGCAGGTCTGAGCCACGCCGGGCGGAACGTGTCCGAGTGGGCGAGGCGGGCCCGAGTCGGTAATGCTGTCCGCGTGACCACCCCGCACGATCTCGACGACCGGCTCCGAGCCGAACTGGCCGCGCTCGGGGCGCCCGACCAGCGGCGCGACCTGGGCGAACCGCTGCCCGACGGCGGTGCGTTGACCGGGGCGCAGGCGCTGGCCCTGTTCGACGCGCAGCTGACCAGCCGGCTGCTCGACCTGGCCGGCCGGTGGCTGTCCGGTTTCGGTGAGGGGTACTACACGATCGAGTCGGCCGGTCACGAGGGCGACGCCGCGGTAGCAGCCGCGCTGCGGCCGACCGACCCCGCGCTGCTGCACGCCCGCTCCGGCGCGTTCTACTGCCTGCGCGCCGCCCAGGCCGCCGGCGCCTTCCCCGTCACCTCCCCGGAACCGGAGCCGGAACCGGAACCGGAGGAGACGGAGGCGGGGAGCCTTCCCGTGGGCGCCGGGATCGTCGTGGACGCGGACGGGGACGCGACTGTCGTCGTACCCGATCTGCCGCAGCCCTCGCCCGACGACGCCTTCGCGGCGGCGGCGCGCGACGTGCTGCGCGGCATCGTCGCCTCCGCCGAGGAACCCGCGGCCGGCGGGCGGGCGAAGGTCTTCGGGCGCGCCGACCTGGCGGTCGTGCCGACCACCTCGACCGCCGGCTCGCACCTGCCGCGCGCCGTCGGCCTGGGGCTGGCGCTGGAGCGGCTGCGCCGCGGCGCGCGGCCCGCCGACGGCGAGGCCGAGGCGGCGCCCTGGCCCGCCGACGCCGTGGCGGTCTGCGCCTTCGACGACGGCGCGGTCGACCACGCCACGGCCACCGCCGCGTTGAACACGGCCGGCTGGTACGACCACACCGGCCTGCGCATCCCGGTGCTGTTCGTCTGCGCCGACGGCGGCGCCTCCGCCGAGGGCTGGGTGGCCGCCACGCTGCGGGCCCGGCCCGGCATCAGGTACTTCGCCGCCGACGGCACGGACGTGGCCGCGACCTACCGGGTCGCGGCGGAGGCGGCGGAGTGGGTACGCCGGCAGCGCCGGCCCGCCGCGCTGCACCTGAGCGCGGTCCGCCTGATGGAGCACTGTGACGGCGACGCGGCCCGCGACCCGCTGCTGGCCACCGCGCGGCTGCTGGTGACCTCCGGGTACGCCAGTGGCGAGGAACTGCTCGCCCGCTACGACGAGCGGGGCTGGCAGCTGCGTCGCGTCGCCGAGGAGGTGCTGGACGAGCCGAAGCTCGCGTCCCCGGTCGAGATCGTGCGGGAGCTGGCGCCACGCCGGCCGGTGCGGGTGTCCCGCGCGGTCGCCGAGGCGGCGGCGCACGCGGCCGGGCCGGGCGCCGGAGCGCGGGCGGAGGCGTTCGGCGGCAAGCCGCCGGAGCTGACCGGCCCGCTCACGCTGGCGCAGAGCATCAACGCCGCGCTCGCCGACGGCATGCTCGACCACCCCGGGACGGCGGTGTTCGGCCACGACGTGGCCGCCCGGGGCGGGGTGTACGGCGTGACCGAGGGGCTGCGGGACCGGTTCGGGGCGGCGCGCGTGTTCGACACGCTGCCGGACGAGACCTCGATCCTCGGGCTCGGGCTGGGCGCCGGGCTGGCCGGTCTGCTGCCGGTGCCGGAGATCCGCCACCTGACGCTGCTGCACGGCGCCGAGGACCAGATCCGCGGCGAGGCGGCCACCATGCGGTTCCTCTCCCGGGGCGCGTTCCGCAACCCGATGGTGGTGCGGGTGCCCGGCCTGGCGAGCCCGGAAGGACTCGGCGGACACGACCGCAACGACGACTCGCTGTGGGCGCTGCGTGACGTACCGGGCCTGGTGGTGGCCGTGCCGGCCCGGCCGGACGACGCCGCGCCGATGCTGCGGACCTGCCTGGCGGCGGCCCGGGTGGACGGCAGCGTCTGCGTGTTCGTGGAGCCGATCGCGCTCTACCACGTGCGCGACCTGTACACGGAAGGTGACGACGAGTGGACCGCCGAGTACGCCGAACCGGGCGCCTGGGCGGACCGGCACGTGCCGATAGGCCGGGCCCGCGTGTACGGGATCGGCTCCGCCGAGGACCTCACCATCATCACGTTCGGTAACGGAGTGCGGATGTCGCTGCGTGCCGCCGCCACGCTCGCCGAGGAGGGCGTGGGCAGCCGGGTGGTCGACCTGCGCTGGCTGGCCCCGCTGCCGGTGGCCGACATCATCCGGGAGTCCTCGGCGACCGGCCGGGTGCTGGTGGTGGACGAGACGCGGCGGACCGGCGGGGTGGGCGAGGGCGTGCTGTCCGCGCTCGTCGACACCGGGTACGTGGGCGCCGCGCGCCGCGTAGCCGCACTTGACTCGTTTGTACCATTAGGTCCGGCTGCCCGTCAGGTACTGGTCTCCGCGGAAGCCATCACCCAGGGTGCCCGTACGCTGCTGGCACGGTAAATTCCGTTCCACCCGGTGCGCCACTTGCGCGGCGAGCCGCAACTGTGTGGACTGAGCCCGACGGTGTCACCCGACGCCACGAGCAGGGATAGATGAGGAGGCACTCGACAGTGAGCGCGACCGCTGGCCAGGCCGACGGGGTACGCAGCCTGGCGGACCGGTTCGGTATCGAGCCGGGCATGGTCGTCATGGAGATGGGCTACGACGACGACGTCGACACCGATCTCCGGGACGCCCTGACCGACCGCTGTGGGGAACTCGTCGACGAGGACACCGACGAGGTGGTCGACGCGGTTCTGGTCTGGCACCGCGACGGCGACGGTGACCTGTTCGAGCTCCTCGTCGACGCCCTCGGGCCGCTCGCGGACAACGGCGTGGTCTGGCTCCTGACCCCGAAGGCCGGCCGCGACGGTCACGTCGAGCCGAGCGAGGTCGCGGAGAGCGCGCAGACCGCCGGGCTTCAGCAGACCTCCACCATCAACGCCGGCCGCGACTGGAGCGGGGCCCGCCTCGTCATGCGTCGCGGGTCCAAGAGCAAGAAGTAGGGCGCGCCGCACACCCGGCGGCCGAGGTCGCCGGGTGTGGCAGGCTGATCATCTCCAGACCCGATCGCCGAGGGAGCACGCATGCCCATCGAGGTTGGCGCCGAGGCGCCCGACTTCCTGCTCAAGGACCAGAACAACCAGGAGGTCCGGCTCTCCGACCTCCGCGGTCGCAAGACCGTGCTGCTGGTCTTCTACCCGCTCGCCTTCACCGGCATCTGCCAGGGCGAGCTGTGCGAGGTGCGGGACAACCTCAACGAGTACGTCAACGACGACGTCCAGGTGCTGACCGTCAGCGTCGACTCCGTGTACGCCCACAAGATCTGGGCCGACCGGGAGGGCTACCAGTTCCCGCTGCTGTCCGACTTCTGGCCGCACGGCGCGGTGGCGCAGGCGTACGGCGTCTTCAACGACGTCGCGGGCATCGCCAACCGGGGCACCTTCGTCATCGACAAGGCCGGCGTGGTCCGGTTCGCCGAGATGAACATGCCCGGCGAGGCGCGCGACCAGCAGGGCTGGCGCAAGGCGCTGGCCGAGGCCGTCGCCGCCTGAGTCCCATACCCCAGGCACGTCGTTGCGCGGGGCCGGAGGCGGACAGGTAAGCTGGCCGCTCCGGCCCGCCGTACGGGCGTTCCGGGCGCGTAGCTCAGTGGGAGAGCACTCGCCTTACAAGCGAGGGGTCGCAGGTTCGAAACCTGCCGCGCCCACCACCCACCAGCAGCAGAAACCGCCCCGAGAAGATCGTTCCTCGGGGCGGTGACAGCAACGCTGACAGCAACAGGGTCTATGACAGCCGTCCATCGAGCTTGCCGAGCGCCTGACGCATCGCGTCGAGGTTGGCATGCGAGTAGACCTTCAGCGTGATCTTCACGTCGGCGTGCCGGGCGATGGCCTGGACGACGTGCGGCGGGACGCCCAACTCCATCAGCAGCGAGACGACGGTGTGCCGCAGGTCGTGCAGCCGGACCTCGGGGCAGCCGGCTTTCTCCCGGAGGCCGGCGAAGTGTCGGTTGAGGTTGCGCGGTTCCATCGGGGTACCGACCTCGGAGGGGAAGACCAGGCCGTGATCCTGCCAGACCTCGGCGAGGCGATCACGTTCCCGGCGCTGGCGCTCCTGGTGGTCGAGCAGCGCCAACCAGGTCCAGTCGGGCAGCGGGAGGATGCTGTCCGAGTCCTCGGTCTTGGTGTCCTGTAGGCGCAGCTCGCCGCCGGCACGTTGCACTGTCTGCCCGATGGTGGCGGTGCCGTTGTCGAGGTCAAGGTCCGACCAGCGGAGCCCGAGCAGTTCTCCCCGCCGCAGTCCGAGAGTCGCGGCCACCACGTACAGCGCGTGGAGCCGGTGTCCCTCCGTGGCGGCGAGGAGCTTTCGGACCTGCTCGACCGACAGGCCCTTGCCGACCCGGTAGCGAGGCGACGGTACGCGGACCAGCTTGGCGACGTTGCGCGACACCAACTCTTCCCGCATGGCGTGTTGCAGGGCGTTGCGCAGCACGGCATGCACGAATTGGATCTGCCGAGCGCTCGGGTAGCGCTGGCAGCAGCGGCCAACCGAGCAGCAGCGCCGATCCGGCCGACGACTGGTGTCGAGGCCAGCCGTGCAGCACAGGCACTTGCGGCGGAAGTCGTCCATGAACGCCTTGACGTGTTGGACCTGGAGGCCGTCGAGGCGTTTGGTGCCCAGTGCCGGGATCAGGTGTAGCCGGACGGCGCTTTCGTAGCCGCGTGCGGTGGTGGGTTTGAGGTCGGTGACGTAGGCGGCGAGCCAGTAGGGCAGGTAGTCGGCGAGTTTCCAGGCTCGGTCGGGTACGGGTATGCCGCGTTGGGATCTCGACTTGAGTTCGACGAGTTTGGCGTGGGCTTCCTCCCAGGTGGCTCCGTAGACGAACTTGCGTTTGCGGGTGCCGTTGGTGGTGAGGACGTAGGCCTGTCCGACCCAGCGGCTGTCGCTGGCGCGTTGGTAGATGGAGCCTTCGCCGTTGGGGTTGCGGCGTGCGGGTTGGCGGGGCGTGGGTGGTTTGGGCATCAGGCGGCTTCCTCGGTGAGTGTGGTGATGACTTCGTCGATGGCGGTGGCGGGGATGAGGCGGCGGCTGCCGACCTTGAAGGAGCGCAGCCGTCCGGAGCGGATGAGGTCGTAGACGAGCGACCGGCCGATGCCGAGCGCTCGGGCGGCTTCCTCGACGCGCAGCACGCGAGGAGTGATCGGGGTCGGGGTGTCCAACGGGTGGCCTTCCTCGTGTGTCGGGCGGTGGTCACGCGGCGACCGGCGCGACGCTGGCCGGGGTGGAGAGTTCGTGGGCGAGTTCTTCGCGGCCGGTGGTTCGTCGTTCGCGGGCGAGGGCGGCGGCGGTGTTGGCGAGCAGGGCGTCACCCGATGTGTGCCAGCCGACGCCGGCGAAGGTGAGCGTGCCGACGATGAGGGTGGTGTCCTCGTCGACCTGCTCGGCGGGTGGGCCGCTGGCGGTGGGGTGTTGGTGGTCCTGGTGCTCGTGGCGCCGGTAGGCGATGCGGGTGTCGCGTAGGAGCCGGAAGGTGACGGAGTAGCGGCGGGCTTTGGTGAGGAAGTGGCCGCCGTAGCCGAGCATGTGAGCCCATCGGCGTAGCCGTGCGTAAGGGTTGGTCGTTGCTGGTTTCGTCGGTTGGGTGTGAAGGTCGGCTTGACGCGCGGCGACGCAGGTGGGGCAGGCGGGGTAGCGGGTGTGGGTGCCGCAGTCGGGGCATTCCCAGCGCTGGACGAAGCCGGGTCGTGGCCGGGGTTCCCGTGGCCGTTGGGAGAGTGGGGCCGGGGTGTGGAGCGGTCGGCCGATGCGCCAGCAGGCGTCGATGAGGCGGGCGGTGTGGTCGCCGTCGGGGTCGGCGTAGTCCCCGATGGTGTCGGCGGTCAGGCGGGTGGAGGTGTGCCCGGTGGCCTCGGTGCTTTTGGTGGCGTACTTGGCAAGGTAGCCCGCGACCATGCCATCGGTGACTTCCCCGGAGCCGTCGGTGGCGATCGGTTCCAGGTCGACCTGCTCGCCCCAGGCGATCGGCCATCCGTCGGGCCGGTCGGGGTGGCTGGGGGTGTGGAAGGCGATCTGCCGGGCGGCGTGGCGCAGTGCGTCGACGAGGTCGTCGACGGTGAACCCAGGCGGTGGGGGCACGATCGCTTGCGGGTCGGTGGGGTCGACGCCGTCGAGGCGGGCGATGGCGTGGAAGTGCACCGCTCCCCGCGCTTGCAGTTCGGCGACCTTCCCGGGCGACAGCCGCACCGGAGCGACTTTCCGCGTCTTGCCGGAGGCGGTGACCACCTCGACCCGAGGGATGCCGCGGCGTTGGGCGAGCTTCGCGAGCCAGCGTTCCGCGGCTTGTTTCGTGCGGTGCCAGAGTTCGCCGGAGAAGATGTTCCAGACGACCTGGTGGTCGTGGTCGTAGCAGTCCAGACACAGCGGATGCCCGAGCACCGCGTCACCGGTCTCGTGGCGGGCCCAGCAGACGGCGGGTCGGCCGTGGGGGCACTGGCCGGTGTCGCGGCGGGCGTGGCAGGGTTCGGCGCGGCAGTCGCAGCGTCGTCGGTTGCGGCAGGTGTGCCGCTTGACCTTCCGGGCGTGGACGGTGCCGAAGGACGGCGCGGTGAAGGTGGCGAACACCGCCGGATGCTGCGCGACCGATTCGGGTACGCCTTTGCCGCCGACCAGGCCCGCGCGGAGGAGTTGGAAGGCGTCGCGTTGGTAGGTCTGGGCGCAGGCGGGGCAGACCGTGGCGCGGCGGTTGCCGCAGGCGGTGTAGATCGCGGCATCAGGCATGGCGTCGGTGTGCCGGGCGTCCAGGACCCGGCCGGTCGAGGCGTCGAAGGTGAGGATCTGACCGGCGAGGCGGATGGGGCGGGTGCAGCCGGCGGCGGCGCGGACGTGTTCGAGCCAGCCGTAGTAGTCGGGTCGGGTGGCGCGTTCGAACGCGGCCCCGGCAGCGGTGTAGGCGTAGACGGGTGGGACGTCGGCGTTCGAGCCCACCCCCCGGGCCGTGGAGGTCCGGGGGGTGAGGTCCAGCGTCGAGGCCATCAACCGGCCACCCCGTTGGTGGGGTGCAGGTTGGTGATGGTGCGTTCGATGACGATGACCCGGCACGCGCCGCATTGGCGCTTGACCGGCTCGTGCCGACGGCACGCGATCTGCGTGACGGTGGTGCCGCAGCGGATGGTGACCGGGTTGCGGCAGGGTCCGCCGTCGATGACGTCGATGACGGTCCGGCGGATGTCGTAGGGGTGGGGCTCCGGCTCGGCCGGGCAGGTGTGCAGGAGCTGCACGACGTCGACGGTGTGGATGCTCATCGGGCACCACCGCCGATGGTGGCCAGGAGTCGTCCGGCGACGGGTGGGGTGACGTCGAGGCGGTCGGCCAGCTCGGCCGGGGTGATGGGCTGGCCGTTGGCCTGTTCGTGCTGCACGGCCGCGAACCGGGCCATCGGCAGCAGATGAGAGGGGACAGGGACGTCGACCGGCTCGGCCGGTGCGGCGACGGGCACCGGCTCAGCAGCCGGGGTGATGGTCGGGACGGTGGCGGCTTCCGGCTTGGTAGCCGGGGTGGGGGTGATGGCGGCCGGTGGTTCGGTGGTGACCTGCTCGGCCACCTGGACGCGGATGGGTTCGGCCGGGGTGGCCGGCACAGTGGGTTGTTCCGGTGTCGGTGCCGGGGCGAGGACGAGCTTCACCAGGGCCATGAACGCCAGAGCCGGAACAGCGGACAGGAGCCACCCGGAGATGCCGGGCTTGGCGACCGCGAGTTGTGCGGCGAGGGACAGGCTCGCGGCGGCGATGAGCAGGAACAGGGGGTAGCCGATGGGTGCGCCGGTGCGGCGGCGTCGGCGGATGGTCAGCAGGCAGGCGATCGGGACCAGTTCGGAGATGACGGCGTTGGCCCAGCCGAACCACGCCCCGGTCCCCGCCGGGGAGTTGGCGAGGGTCCAGTCCTTGACGTGGGTGAAGGAGGCAGCACCGGCGAACCCGGCGACCGCGATGAGGATGAGCACCAGGACCAGGCCCTCGATACGGCCGCCCTGGTTCGTGGTGGTGGTCATCAGTGGCCTCCGTGGCAGTCGAGGCAGCAGCCGTAGCGGCGGGGGATGTAGTAGGGCTTGATCTGGCCGCAGTCGCGGCAGGTACGCCGAGCGAGCAGGGCTTTCGCGATGGCCTCCCGCTGGGCGGGGGTGGCGATGCGTTTGGGTGCGGCGAGGTCGAGGCGGTAGAGGTAGGCGACGCGCTTACCGCGACGCCAGAGGATCTGCGCAACCGCGTGATGCCCTCCGGGGCGGAGGCCTGCGGCGCGGAGCTGTCGGCGGGTGGCCAGCCCGTCGGGGGCGAGGCGGTAGGGGTAGGTGGGGAATTCCTCGGCGGGGTTGGCCGGGTCGTAGGTGTAGGTGGTCATGGCCGGTCTCCCCAGCGCTGCTGGGCGGCCTGGCGGGAGATGCCGAGCCGGGCACCGATCTCGGCCCAGGAGTAGCCGAACTGGCGCAGGCCGATCACGGCGTCGGTGATGGCGCGGTCCAGGTCGGCGGAGAGGGTGACGAGGTCGCGGAGGGCTTCGACGTCGCCGTCAGCGACGCGGCGGCCGTGGGCGCGGATGATGCGTCGGGCGAAGGCGGCGAAGGCGTCGTTCTCGACGACGTCCCGGCGACGCTGTACCGGGATGCGCGGCGTCAAGGGCTTCTTGACGGTGTTCACCGGTTCTCGCCTTCCTGGGTGTGGAGGCGGTCCCACTCGTCGGCAGCCGCCTCAAGGGCGGTGATGACCTGCTCGGCGGTGCGGCCGGGCTCGTCGTTCCAGGAGTAGGGGGAGATGTGCTCGTCGAGCAGGTAGCCGTCTTCGTCGATGTGGAAGACCGGTGCGAAGTCGTCGAGGTAGTCGACGAACGCGGCGATGGCGGCGAGGTAGGTGATCCGGTCGTCGGTGTCGAGGTCGTACCAGTGGTGCACCGGGTGTCCGGTGCAGGCCATGCCGATGGCTCCGACGGCGCAGGCCGGCGGGGTGGGGGTGTCGGTGTGGTGGGGGTAGTAGGTGCCCTGGTGCCAGCCGTGCCGGCGTAGGTAGAGGGCAGCCATCCGCAGCAGGTCAGCGGGCGTGACCTGAACTGCGGTGGGTGGGGTGTGGGTAGCCTTCATGGCAGCCACGTCCTTTCGGGGCTGTTGGTGGAGGTCGGCAGGACCGGCACTTGCTGCCAGGCGTCGTCCGGTCCTGTCGGCCGATTTATCGGGTGCGCAGCCGCAGGTAGCGGCGTTGGCGGGTGTCGTCGCCGCCCACCGGGTGGGGTGGGCCGAGGTAGACGAGTCGGCCGCTGGCCGAGGCGACCTGGACCATCGAGGCGATCTCGCCGGGTTGGGCGACGATCCAGATCTCGACGTACCGGGCGGCACGCTGCTGGTTGGCCTTGGCGTAGGTGTGCTGGCGGGTGGTCATGCGGCCACCTCGAAATCCACCCGGGTCAGGTCCGGGATCAGGGCCGGTAACCGGCGTGGCCGCCGGATCCACGCGGCGTAGTCCGCGATCCCGGCGATCTGGGCGTCAGTGAGGTAGGCGACTTTGATGCGCTTCGGGGTGCCGCCTTCGGCGATGAGGTAGGCCGCGCCCTGGTTGGTGGGGGCGATGTCAGTGGCCGAGTAGCCCTGCTCGGCCCAGCCGTGCCCGAGCACGATGTTCGAGGTGTTCGGAGTCGTGCAGCGGAACGCGGCCCGGTAGCCGAACAGGTCCCGCAGCGAGGTGGGGATGATGTCGAAGCTGGGCCGCTGAGTCGCGGCCACCACCGGAATACCGGCAGCCCGGCCACGGGCGACCAGGTCACGCAAGAGAGCCACGAACTCTTCCTGTTCCTGCTTCGAACCGACCGTCGCGGAGTAGTAGGCGATCTCGTCGATCAGGACGGTGATGACCGACAGGCCGTCGTCGGCGGTGACCTTGCGGCGGCCGTGGGCGCGCAGCCAGGCGTAGCGGTTGTTCATCACCAGCTGCAGGCGGCGGAGGATGTCGAGGGCGGCGGTGATGTCGGGGCCGATGAACGCGTCGGCGCAGTCCTCCCACTGGCCGAGTTCGACGAGCTTGCCGTCCAGCAGCACCAGGCGGCTGTCGACGGACAGGGCGGCGTGGGCGGCGATGGTGTTGAGCAGACCGCTCTTGCCTCCGCCGGGTTCGCCACCGGCGAGCAGGTTGCGGTAGGCGAGGGTGATGTAGACGGGGTGACCGAACTCGTCGATGCCGACGAAGATGGGGTCGAACATCGACAGGCCAGGCCCCACCGGAACCCCGGAGGTCGGGGCGGGTGTGGTGGTCATGATTTGCCCTCCTTGGGCAGTTGTGGGCGCGGAGAGCCACACGAACGAACCCCGTAGGGCTCTCCGCGACCGGTTGGGTGAAGGTCAGATCCAGTCGGAGACGTCGTCGACGTCGGTCGACGAGGTGGCCGTGGGCTTGCTGCCATTGGCCGAGGGGGTGGCCGGCTTCTTGACGGCCGGTCTGCCCTGCGTGGGCAGGGTGACGGTGGGCATGTCGACGTCGGACAGGTCCAGGGCGGTGGGCACGGTGGCCGGGATCCGCTCGGTCGGCGGGGTGTCGGGGTCGATGACGTCGACGAGCGGGGAACCGACCTGAGCGGTCAGCACCTCGCGGCGCTTGATGTCGAACCGCAGATAGGCGGCGTTACGGTCCGAGGCCCGCTCGATCAGAGCGGTCGAGGCGTGACAGGCGACCGCGATCCGGTCGAGGCGGCCTTCCAGGTCGGCCAGGGACAGGCCGGGCCGCAGGTAGACCCAGACCCGTTCACCAACAGGGGTGGGCTTGGCCCACAGGATGAGCGGCAGGCTGCCGGACTGGTTGGCGATGATGAACTGCGCGAAACACACGCGCAGCCGATGCCGCACCACGAGGCACCAGGTCCAGGCCACCAGGAACCGGCGGGACACCGGCACAGCGGCCGGGACACCCACGACCAGGGCGACCACGATGAGCGTGACCAGGGTCGAGGTGTGGTTGACCAGCTGCACCCAGCAGACGCCGAGAACCGTGGTGATCCCGATTTCGGGGGTCCACCACCACAGCAGCCGCAGCACCGGCCAGATCCGGACGAGCAGCCAGGCCAGGCAGCCGAGCGGAACCCCGATGAGCGCGCCGACGAAGACGGCGAGGATGGGGTGGATGGAGGAAGCGGCCACCACGGCCGACAACAGGCCGACGATGACCGCCGTGAGGATGAACGCCAACCGGGCGTTCCGCGCCGAGGACCGGTGAACTCTGGCCTCGATGACAGTGATGGTGCCGCTGGACTTCCGTCCGAAGGAGCGGCGAGGGCTAGACTTGGACACGACGAATCCCTCCCAATCGCGAGTTGGGTCGGATGAGTTGGAGGGCACGGGGTCGGCAGGTTTGGACGCCGGTACCGACCCCGCGCCATTTCTCACGGGGGTGTGACCACCGGTCGTGGTCACCAGGCCGAGAACGTTGGACGCCGGAGCCGTCCTCGGACTGCTTGTTCACTTGGCTCGATCAGCGGACCTCAGGCCGCTGGAGGTCAGACACCACCAGGCTTCACACAGCACGCTGTGCGAAGGACTACTTGGCCGCCGAACCAGCCTTCGGCTTCAGCGAGATCGCACGGAACGCGACGCCGTTGCGCCCGTTGGTCGCCCACGGAATGGCCTCCAACTGCTCGACCTCGATGAGCTGCCCCACCATCACACCCGGCTTCTCTCCCGCCGTCGTGATGCTGATGACCTCACCGCCGGTCTCGTCGAGCACGATGACCTGGGTCGCCCACATGAGCCGGCCCGTTCCCTTCTCCGACCGCTGATTGCCGTTCTGGTCGTTCTTCGGCTCCGGGTCCTTCGACACCGTCACCTGCTTGCCCTTGGTGTCCACGTACAGCTTCAAGGCGGTCTCCTGTCTGCTGGGGCACCGCTCGTCGGTGCACTCCGTCATCTTCATGTCTTCATGAAGACGTGCAGACAACGTACGGCCGGTCGTCTGATCGCGTCAAGACTTCATGAAGACCTAAACTGGAGTCAGGCGTGAAGGAGTGTGAAGAATGGCCAAGTGGGAGCGAATCGCCGCAGAGTGGCGCGAAAAGATTCATTCGGGTGAGGTCACGCCTGGAACGAAGCTGCCGAACGAGCAGCAGATGAAAGCCGACTATGAAGTGAGCTTGCCCGTCGTCCGGCAGGCGCTCGACACGCTCGAAGCAGAAGGTCTGGTCGATCGACGTCACGGCCGAGGAACCTTCGTCCGCGCGCCTCGACAGCGAGTACGGCGGTCCCCTGAGCGGTATCAGTGGGAGAAGGATCGAGCCCGGCTGCCCGAGTCTCAGCGACGCCGCACAGGCGCAACCGAGCGAGACACCGGACTGACCATGCAAGACCTTGACTTCTCGGCTGAGTACCGGACGGTTCCGGCGAGCGCTGAGCTGGCTCGGATCTTCGGAGTTCCGGTCGGCGCAAAGATGCTTGAGCGCGTCTACCGAACCAGTTCTCGTAAGGAGCGGGTGCCGCTCAGCCTGAACACGTCCTACATGGTCTATGACGTGGTAGCCGAGAATCCGGCGTTGCTCGACGACAACAACGAGCCGTGGCCGGGCGGTACTCAGAACCAGCTGTTCACCATCGGAATCGAGTTAGACCGGATCGTTGACGAGATCACGGCCCGGCCGCCCTCGGCAGACGAAGCCGAAGCCTTGAAGCTGCCCCCAGGCGTCTCAGTGCTCGTTCTTCGCAAGGTCTCCGTGGACACCAAGGACTGCGTCGTGGAGGTCTCGAACGTCGTACTCCCTGGCGATCGGACCGAGTTCGTTTACACAACGAAGCTTGCGCGGTGGTCAGAGTGAAGATCTCCCTGATCACGCCGGTCCACGCCCCGAGCATTCCCTATCTGGCAGACGCCTACGAATCACTTCGCTCGCAAGAGTTGCCGGGTGGGTGGGTGTGGGAGTGGTTGGTCCAGGAGGACGGACGGACCGGCAAAGTTGCTGCCGCCCTTCCCGATGATCCACGCATCCTCAGCGGAACAGGGAAGCCCGGTGGTCCAGGGACCGCCCGCAATATGGCTATGGCACGCAGCGGCGGGGATCTGCTGCGAGTCCTGGACGCAGACGACCAGCTCGCTCCCGGTGCCCTTGCGCGTGAGATCGACATACTCAGCAGACGGCCCGACGTCGGCTGGACGACGTGCAGCGTGCTCGATCTGATGCCCGACGGATCGACGGTCGGCTGGCAACACGCTGACCCACCGGGTGGCATCCTGCACCGGGGCGAGGTACTGAACTACTTCCGCAGTAAGGGATACCGGCTTCCGGTCCACCCAGCGACGTTGTGTATCCGGCGAGAACTCGCCCTCGCCCTTGGCGGCTGGATGGCACTGCCGGGCGGGGAAGACACTGGGCTGTTGATCGCCGCGTCAGTCGTGACCGACGGCTACTTCATCGCGGAGCCAGGGCTGTTGTACCGAAAGCACCCGGACCAGATCACGGCCCAGAGCGACTGGAGCGCGAACGAAGAGTGGCAGCTCCGCATGCAGCTCATCGAGTCACGAGCCACCGCCTTGCAATCGTCCTTTCCTACTGCTCGCGCCTGACCCGGAAGTCCGCGGCTGGCTGGGCGTAGAGCAGGACCGGCCGGCTGCCGGCGGTGCTGTTCAAAGTTTCTGTACGTCTTCAAGGCGGCCCGCAACGGGCCGCACGCGCCGCCGCCTGGGCGCGCGCCCGACGCTCCGCTGTCGCTCCACGCCGGCCACGCAACACGCCCGGCGGCTGGCGCGGAGAGCGGGGAGCCCGGGGCCGCCGCAGACGGGATAGCTGGGAGAGTGGTTGAGGTTCGCGGGCCGGCAGCCGGCCGCGCCGCGCCTGAGCAGCGCGGCGCAGGGAAGGGCACGTCGGGTCCGCGCGGCGAGTCACGGCGGCGGACCGGTCGCGGTCACTGCGCCTCCGGCGGGGGCGCAACGACTCCAGGATGGACGGGGCTCCGTCCGCGCGTTGCGGTCCGTGGGTGGTTGCGCAGGGCCATCCCGCCAGCCGACGACCCGGGCGAGCCGAGCAGACCACCGCCCGGCCCGCCAGCGTCCGTACGTACGTCAAGGTCCGCTTGACGTGGCGGACCGGGCGGCGGCCCGCTCCCCAGGAGGGCGGGTCGGCGGCAGACGGGATGGCTACAGAGGTTGAAAGGCCAAGGTTCGAGTTATCTCGGTGGCTCGGGTTCGAGGGTCATGCCGGTGCTGGCGAAGAAGCCGGCGAGGAGATCGGTCTG
>NZ_JAXCFU010000015.1:0-115892 GCF_055362685.1 Micromonospora sp. SYSU B005
AACCCGCACACCCGGATCAGCCACCACCGCCACCAACAACTCCCGACACCGACCCACCAACCGACCGATCGACACCGCATCGAACAGATCCGTCCGGTAGACCAGCGTCATGGCGAGTTCGTCGCCGCGCGGCTGGGCGAACAGCGACACCGCGAACAGCGCCTTGGGGCGGTCGGTCTCGAAGTCGGTGAAGCGCAGCGGTCCGGCCGAGGGCCCGTCGCCCGGCACGTTCTGCATCGCGAACCAGGCGTCGATCAGCGAGTCGGTGTCCGGCCGCTCGGGCCGCAACTCGCGGACCACCCGCTCGTACGGGACCTCCTGGTGGTCGAGCGCGTCGAGGGCGTCGTCGCGGACCCGGCCGAGCAGCTCGGCGAACGTCGGGTCGCCACTCAGGTCGGCGCGCGTGACCACCGTGTTGACGAACAGTCCGATGAGGTTCTCCACCTCGGGCCGGTCCCGGCCGGCCACCGGCGAGCCGATGCCGAAGTCGTCCTGCCCGCTCCACCGGCCCAGCAGCACCTGGAACGCGGCCAGCAGCGTCATGTAGAGCGTGGCACCGTGTTCCCGGCCGACGCGGTGCAGGCCGGCCACCAGTTCCGGGCCGAGGACGAACTCGGTGGTCGCCGCCGCGTGCGAGGGTCGCTCCGGGGCGGGCCGGTCGGTGGGCAGGGTCAGCGCGGGCAGGCCGGCGAGCCGGTCACGCCAGTAGTCCAGGTCGGCGCGGAGCCGGTCACCGTCGAGCTCGCGGCGCTGCCGCTCGGCGTAGTCGACGTACCGGACGGGCAGGTCGGGCAGGGGTTCCCCGGCGTACGCGGCGGCCAGCTCGCGGGCCAGCAGGCCGACCGACCAGCCGTCGGAGGCGATGTGGTGCGTCGCCGCCAGGACCACGTGCTCGGTGTCGGTGAGCGTCCAGACGACGACCCGCAGCAGCGGTCCGGTGGCCAGGTCGAACGGCCGCTCCGCCTCCGCCTCGGCCGCCCGGGCGACCTCGGCGGCCGAGCCGGCGGCGCGCCAGTCGACGGGGGTGCCGGCCGACGGCGGCAGGACGACGCGGGGCATGCCGTCGCGTTCCACGAAACGGGCGCGCAGCGCGTCGTGCCGGTCGACCACCGTGTCCACCGCCTTCTGGAACCGTTCCCGGTCCAGCCGGCCGTGCACCCGCCACATCGGAGTCGTGACGTACGCGGTGTCGCGACCACCGGCCAACCGGTCGAGGAACCACATGCGGTGCTGGGAGAACGACGGAGAGTAATCAACCTGGACACAGTCCTCTAGCTGGCGCAATTCGAATTCTCCTCGACTGGAAACCGGCAGGCGACAAGCGATTACCGACGCATGCGATTGCGTCGGCGCGCAATTCGGTCAGACATCCCGAAGCGCCACGCCCATTCATTCACCCATCGGGCGAAATGCATGGCAAGGCGGAAATCGGTCGCATGCACGACCCATTCCACCGCTCGTACTGATCAGGGGTAGGGCCTGGCTGGACGCCATCCCACGTAGCCGTATGTCGGATTTGGTCCCGCTACGACCACAAACGAGAGATCACAGAATCACTCCCAAGCGACCTTTACGATCCTTAAGTTCGTTTCCGGACGCAGATCCCCCGACACCTCCGGACGGACTCATTCTGCAACGCCGTCCGACGCTCTCGCAAACCCCATCCTGTCGGGAAGCCGATGATCGATGGACGACAACTCGACGTGGATCTTCGAGGACTGACGCCCATTCAGGGACGCCTTTTCACGCATCGCCGCAGATGGCGGCGGGGCGGACACCCGGGCGTTCGGGCCCCCCCGGGGCGCCGCCGCGCCCGGGCAACCCGGCGAAAAAATTCTTCGCGTACGGTTGCCCGGGCGGCGGTGGTGGACATGAACGGCGGACCGGGCGTGCGCCCGTCGTACCACGGGCACCTCCCCCGGACGGTGGACGCGGTCGGCCGACCGGCCGACCGTGCCGGCGGCGCCGGACCGGCCACTGTGGCCGGAGTGTGACGCTCGCTACACGGCCTCGGCACCGGCCGCCGGCGGCGTGGCCATCTTGTGGTTGCGGCCGGGCACCCGGAAGTGGTGGAACGTGACAGTGGCGCTGACGTCAAGCGCGTGCACCCAGTGCCACCAGCCGACCGGCACCAGCAGCATCTGCCCCGGTTCGAGCACCGTCTCCAGCACCGTCGCCTCGGCGTACCGGGGATGCCGGTCGAGGTCCGGTCGCGCCGCGTCCACCGCGCTGAACGTCCCGCCGCGGGGGTAGACCAGATGCCGCTGGTACGACGGCACCAGCCGGACGTGCTTGCGGCCGAGCACCTGGCAGAGCAGCACGGTGCTGTTGTCCACGTGCAACGGCGTGACGGTGCCGGCCGGTCCCAGCAGCAGGTGCCCGCCACCGGCCGGGTCGACGAGGTGCGCCGGCGGCCGCACGTCGGCGGCGAGCGCCCGCAGCGCGCCGTTCCAGTTCTCGTTGCGCGGCACCATGTAGTAGTCGTTCGTCCGCGCGCCGGAGTCCAGCAACGCCACGTAGTCCGCGAACGGCATGGTGGTGCGGTGCCTGTCGTACTGCCAGGAGTGGTCGGGGTTCGCCTCGCGGCCGGTCATCACCTCGACGACCGCGTTCGGGCACCTGCTGGCCATCCGGGCCGGCGTCCAGTCCCGCGCGGGCCAGTCCTCCATCAGGCCGTCGAGCACGACCGGCCGGTTCCCGTAGTAGTAGCGGCCGAAGAACTCCTCGGCGCCGGGATCGGACCGGCGCTCCAGGGCGCGGCCCCCGTCGTCCTCGCGCAGCACCCGGTAGGTGTCCAGTACCGACTCCATCCAGTCGTAGCGCAGCGCGAGCCGCCGGCACACGGCGAAGTACGGGTGGCCAGCGAGCGCCGCCAGCTCCGCGTCGACGGCGTCGGCGTCCGCACCGGCGGCGACGGCCGCCGCGCGGGCCTGCCCGGCGGCGACGCCCATCGCCAGGTTCTCGGCGAGCCACTCCCGCCAGGCGGGGAGCAGGCCCGGCGCGGCGGCCACCGTCACCGGGTGACCTCGACGGGCGGAGCGGCCGGCGCGGCCGGGCGGAGCGACAGCACCACGGCGTCGCCGCGGACGTCGGCGGGCGGCGGCGTGAGCCGGGGCGCCCGGGTGTACTCGGAGCAGTTGACGTAGGAGTTCTTGACGTGGGCCGGGATGTGGTCCGGCGTGGTTTCGGTCATGCCCGGCAGTCAACCGGCGCGGCGTCCCGGCCCGCCAGGGACGGCGATCCCGTCCGGTCCGGGACGCCGTCGCCGCACCGCACGGCCGATCGCCCCGTCCCGGCCGGACCGGGACATCCACCCCTGGCCGCCGGGACACCGCCGCCCGCAGGGTGACGGCGGCAGGCCGCGCCGGCGCGGAAACGGTACGGCGGGCCCGCGTACCGCCCGGCCCGCCACCCGGCTCACGCCGTTCAGGTGGTCCCCCGACGCCTCCCGGCCTGACACAGTGGACCCGACATGCGTGACGACCTCCTCACTCCGCGTCGAACGGCCTGGGCCGTCCTCGTCGCCACCGGCGTGCTCACGCTCGGCGCGGTCGCCGGCTGGGCGGTGGCGACTCCCCCGTTCACCGCCGCCCAGCTCTACTCGCTCGTCGACCTGCTCGACGGCGTCGTATACGGCGCGGCGGCATGGCTGATCCTGAGCCGCCGGCGCCGCGGCAGCCGGCTTCCGGGGTGGATCGCCACGGCGGCGGCGCTCGGCGGCGCGCTCGCCGCGTGCTGCGCGCAGTGGCAGCTCGCCGTCGGTGGGCCGCCGCTGCTGACCGCAGTGCACCAGTGGGCCTGGGTGCCCGGCCTCTACTCGCTCGTCGTGGTCATGCCCTGGCTGCTGCCGGAGCGGCCCCCGGGCCGGCTCGACCGGGTCGCGGTCGCCATCGGCCTGGGGTACGTGGCACTGACGGTGGCCGTCCTCGCCACCGCGCCGCCGCCGGTGGGAGTGGTGCCGCTGACGCCGGAGCTGCGCGACGCCCGCGCCGCGCTGCTGCGACAGTTGTCCCCCGTCCTGCCGTACGCGCTGGTCGGGCTCGGCGCGCTCGCCGCCGCCGGCGTCGCGTGGCGGTGGCGGCGCGGGGAGCCCGCGCGGCGCAACGGCCTCGGCTGGGTGACAGCGGGCAGCGTGTTGCTCACCCTGGCCTTCCTGGCCACGCTCCTGCCACCGGCGGTGGTGCCGCCGGCCGCGCCCGCGCTGCTGATGCTCGCCTCCCAGGCGTTCTTCCCCGCGGCGGTGGCAGTGGTGGTGCTGCGCCAGCAGTTGTGGGGCCTGCGGCTGGCCGTCCGGCGCACCCTGGTCTGGTACCTGATGACCGCGACGGTGATCGCCGCCTACTGCGCGGCGGTCGCCGTGTCCGACCGGCTGCTGCCGCACGCCGCGCCGCTGCCGCAGCTGCTGGTCACCGGCGTGATCGCGGCGGCCTTCCAGCCGGTCCGCGCGCTCGTGCAGCGACGGGTGGACGGGCTGGTGCACGGCGAGCCGCCCGAACTCCTGCTGCACCGGGTGGTGCGCAGCGGCGGCAGCACGACCGACATCGGCGCGGCGGTGGCCACCGCGCTGCGGCTGGCCGACGTGCGGATCACCGAGGACGGGCCGCAGCCGCCGCCGCACGAGGGCACGCCGCCGGTCACGGTGCCGCTGGTCCGCGGCGACCGGCTGGTCGGCCACCTGCACGCCTGGCCCCGGCCCGGCGAGCTGCTGGACGACCGGGCCGGGGAGGCGCTCGCCGTCCTCGCCCCGGTGGTCGCCGCGATGGTGGACCTCGCCGGCACGAACCGGGACCTGGCCCGGTCGCGGCAACGGCTGGCGGAGGTACGCGACGAGGAGCGCCGCTCGCTGCGCCGGGACCTGCACGACGGCCTCGGACCGGCGCTCAGCGGCATCGGGCTGGGCCTGGCCGCCACCCGCAACCTGCTGCGCCGCGACCCGGACCGGGCCGAGGAGCTGCTGGACCGGCTGACCGAGGAGCTGACCGCACGGGCGGCGGAGGTGCGGGAGCTGGCGCACGGGCTGCTGCCGCCGGTGCTCGCCGACGGCGGGCTGCGTCCCGCCCTGGACCTGCTGCGCACCCAGTACGCGCGGGCCGGGCTGCGGATCGTGATGCGCGCCCCCGCCTCGCTGGACCCGCTGCCGGAGCCGGTAGCCACCGCCGCGTACGGCGTCACCGCCGAGGCGGTGCGCAACGTGCACCGGCACGCCGGGGTGGACACCTGCACCGTGTCGCTGGACCGGCGACCGGACCTGCTCCGGGTCACCGTCACCGACGAGGGCCGGGGCGTGGCCGCCGGGCCGGTCCGCCCCGGCGTGGGCCTGCACGCCATGCGGGAACGGGCCCAGGCGGTCGGCGCGACGCTGACCGTCGGGCCGGCCCCCTCCCGCGGCACCACCGTCTGCCTGACCGTCCCCCTGGAGTGCCGGTGACCGACAGCCCGATCCGCGTCGTCGTGGTGGACGACCACCCGGTCTTCCGGCTCGGCATGAGCGCGCTGCTGGACACCCTCGACGGCATCGAGTGCGTCGGCGAGGCCGCCGACGCGTCCGAGGCCCGGGCGCTGGTCGGCAGCACCAGGCCGGACGTGGTGCTGATGGACCTCCATCTCGGGCCCGGGTCCGGGATCGAGGCCACCCGGGCGTTGAGCCGTGACCACCCGGAGGTCCGGGTGCTGGTGGTGACCATGCTCAACGACGACGCCTCACTCGTCGCCGCGGTACGCGCCGGAGCGCGTGGATACGTGCTCAAGGGGGCCTCGGCCGCGGACGTGGAGCGCGGCATCCGGGGTGTGGCCGGCGGCGACCTGGTCCTCGGCGGCCCGCTCGCCGACCGCGCCGCCGCTCTGCTGGGCGCCCGCGCCGACGGCCCGTTCCCGGAACTGACCGACCGGGAACGCGAGGTGCTCGGCCTGCTCGCCCGGGGCCTGTCGAACCCGCTCATCGCGCACCGGCTCGGGCTGAGCGCCAAGACCGTGCGGAACAACGTCTCCGCCATTCTGGTCAAACTCCGTCTCGGCAGCCGCGCCGAGGCGATAGCCCGGGCGCGCGACCACGGAATGGGTAATCCGAACGCCGCCGAACTGCCACCGTCCCCGGCCCGCTGACCGGCGCCGCCGATTTCGAATCGGCAGCCGGGGTCTCGATTCCGATGCGGGCGGCGGAGACGATTACCGCCCGCTGTTCCGGATGACGGTCCCGGCACCGGCCGGTCGGCTTCGTGGCTGCTCACCGGCGCTGCGCCGGTCGGCCTGTCGCGCCCGAAGCGGGCGGACAAAGACGTCTCCCGGCCTGGAAAGAAAGCCTTCCCTAACCAAGGTAAGGCTCATCTTCGCCGGTCCGGGACTCGGCGCGGAAACGACTGCTTACGGCCGCCAACCCCGCATTCCGTTGTTAAGGTGAGCATGATCCTCACTGACGGCGGACGGGTTTGCGGACCGGGCCGCCCGGCAAATACCCGATGGCATTCGAGCACCACGAGGCCGGCCGTTCGTGTCCGCCGGCCCGCATGACTTGGAGGCACCATGAAGACCCTGTTGCAGTCTCCGCCGGTACGTGAATGCGCCGCCACCGCGTGCAGCTTCAACGACAACGGCTGTCACGCTCCCGCGATCACCGTGGCGGCGTCCGCCGACGCGGCCTCCTGCGCGACGTTCGTCGAGTCCTCGCTCAGCGGCGGGATCGCCGAGGTCACCGGCGCGGTGGGCGCCTGTGCGCGGGCCGAGTGCGTGCACAACACCAACCTCGCCTGCACCGCCGAGTCGATCACCGTCGGCCCGGGCGCCACGGTCAGCGACTGCCTGACCTACCAGCCCGCCTGACGAACCGGACACCACGCCCGTACGGGTCACGACGGTCACCGTCGTGACCCGTACGGCATGTGCGGCACCCGACCCGCCGTTGCACAGGTAAGCCTTACCTACTACCGTCTGACCTGGGCCGACTTCACCCCTTCCCGGCCGAGGAGACAGACATGGCGTTGCACCCCGCCGGGCGCCCGGCCCCGTCGGCCGGCGTCGCCCCGGTCACCGCAGGGCCGTCGGCGCTCCCCTCCACGCCCCGCGACGCCGTCTCCGCCCGGTGCGTGCTGAGCGCCGCCTCCTCGGTGCGGCTGACGCTCGGCGACACCACCGCCGATCTCCTCTCCGCCCACGCCGTCCTCCCCGACGGCACGATCGTGCTCGCGGTCGACGCGATGAGCCGCACCGGCGGCCTGCTGGTCGCCGCGCGCGGCCACAGCGGTGCGGTACGCCTCGACGTGACCCACCTCGCCCCGGTCGCCGTGCGCTCCCGGGTGCGCGCCCGGCTGCGGATCGTCGGCACCGCCCGCCGCTTCGACCCGGCCGCGCTCGACGCCTGCGACCCGGCCACCGTGATGTCGCTGCTCGACCTGCCGCCGGTGGCGCTGTGGGCGATCGCGCCGGACGAGATCGTCCTCGACCGGGCCGCCGAGCCCGTCGCGGTGGACCTCGGCACGTACCGGGCCGCCCGCCCGGACCCGATCGCCGTCGACGAGGCCGCCCACCTCGCGCACCTGGCCCGGTGCCACAGCGACGTCCTGGACCGGCTCGGCGCGCTCGTCGACAGGGGCGCCGACGCGACGCGGATCGTCCCGGTCGCGCTCGACGCCGAGGGCATCGTGCTGCGCGCGGAGCGGCCGGACGGTCACACCGACACCCGGTTGCCCTACGCCCGCCCGGTCACCGCCGGCGCCGGCCTCGCCGAGGCGCTGCGGACGCTGCTCGCCTAGGGCGCCGGGGACGGACCTCGTCCGCCCGGATCGAGGCTGCCCACGAGCGCCACAGTTCAGCCGGGTTCGCCGTCGTGCCCGTCGCTTCCACTCCGTACCGAACGCATCGCCGCGGCGGCGGCGCGCCACCGGTGGCGCCCGCCGACGGTGGGGTCGGCGGGCACCGTCGTGGTGGTCGTCAGCTGGTGCAGCAGCCGCCGGCTTGGCCGCCGGCCGGGGTGTCGAGGCTGACCAGGCTGAGCGGTGCGGAGAGCAGGCCCCCGGAGATTCCGGTCGCCAGCCCCTGTGCGGCCGGCGGGGCCGCCGGGTCGGGGCCGCAGCAGCCGTCGGTGCCGGTGGAGTCGGTGGGGTTGCTGTTGCAGACGCCGGTCTCGGGCAGGTCGAGCTGGACGTCGCGGGCGGCGTCCCAGTCGCCGGCGAGAGCGGCGACGACGGAACGGACCTGCTCGTATCCGGTGGCCATGAGGAACGTCGGCGCGCGGCCGTAGCTCTTCATGCCGACGGTGTAGTAGCCGGCCTCGGGGTGCGCGAGTTCGGCGGCGCCGTGCGGGGGAACGGTGCCGCAGGAGTGCTCGTTCGGGTCGATCAGCGGGGCGAGGGCGCGGGTCGCGCCCATGACCGGGTCGAGGTCCAGCCGCAGCTCGGCCGCGATCGAGTGGTCGGGGCGGAAGCCGGTGGCGGCGACGACGCGGTCCACGGTGACGGACTCGTCGGTGCCGTCGGCGTGACGGACGACCACGGCGACCCGGCCCTCGGCCGGGGTGAGGGCGTGCACGGAGAAGCCGGTGAGCAGCCGGATGCGGCCGGCGTCGACGTGGTCACGCAGCCGGGCGCCGAGCGCGCCGCGGGCGGGCAGGGCGTCGGCGTCTCCGCCGCCGTATGTGCGGGCCGGGCTGGACGAGCGGATCGCCCAGATCACCTCGGTGCCGGGTTCGGCGGTGGCCAGCTCGGCCAGCGACAGCAGGGTGTTCGCGGCGGAGTGGCCGGCGCCGACGACGAGGGTGCGCCGGCCGGCGAAGCGGTGCCGGTCGCCGCCGAGCACGTCGGGCAGCGCGTGGCCGAGGAACGCCGCCGCGTCCTCCTCGCCCCGGGCGGGCAGGCCGGAGGCGCCGAGGACGTTGGGGGTGCCCCAGGTGCCGGAGGCGTCGATGACGGCGCGGGCCAGCAGCTCATCGCCGTCGGCGAGGCGGATCAGGAACGGCGTCTGTTCGCGGCCGGCGGTACGCAGCCGGTCCAGGCCGAGCCGGCTGATCGCCGTTACCCGCGCGCCGTAGCGCACGTGGGGCTTGAGCTGCGGCAGCTCCGCGAGAGGCTGGAGGTAGTCGGTGACCAGCTCTGCGCCGGTGGGCAGGACGTCATCGGCCGGGGCGACCCAGCCGGCGTCGTCGAGCAGCCGGCGGGCGGCCGGGTCGACGTTGTACCGCCATGGGGAGAACAGTCGTACGTGCCCCCACTGCCGCACGGCCGCGCCGGCGGTGTCACCGGCCTCCAAGACGAGGAAGGGCAGGTCACGCTCGCGCAGGTGGGCGGCGGCGGCCACACCCACCGGGCCCGCGCCGATCACCACGACGGGCGACTCGTCCAGGACACTCATCGGGAACTCCTCTGTATTGGCGATTGTCGAATCAGTCAGGTGCGGTGACGCCACGTCGCGCCACCGGGTGGCCGTCAGCAGACTCCGACCGGATCGGGCGCCGGACGACCCATGACGACGTCGGCGGCGGACGGGAAGCAGCCGACACAGGCGTCGTTGATGCGATAGTGGCGTGCGGTGCCGACCGGCTCGACGAGCACGAACCGCACCTCGGTGAGGATCTTCAGGTGCTGGGAGACGGTGGACTGGGCGAGCCCGACCGCGGCGACGAGTTCCCCCACGCTCATCGGCCGGGCGTGGCGGGCCAGGTACTCCACGATCTGCACCCGCGTCGGGTCCGCGAGCGCCCGGAACCACGAGGCGTAGGTCTGCGCGGTGTCGCGGTCGAGGAGGTCGCCCACCACCACTCCTTCAATCGTTTATCGCCGATTGGCGATGAAGCCTAGCAGGTGCCGGAGCCGGCGACCGCCGGACGGGGCCCCGCCTGACGACGCCTCCCCCGGCGGCACCCTGTCTTGATGTCGGTCTAAACAAAGACTTGCACGCTGATTAGATAGATGTCAACCTAGAGACATGCCGAAGCAACAGGCGCCGATCCCCCTCGTCGACCTCAGCGCCGACGCGCCGTGCTGCCCCCCGCTGGCGCAGCGCCGGGTCCCGGCCGAGACGGCGGCGGTGCTCGCGCCCGCGTTCAAGGCCCTCGGCGATCCGGTACGGCTGCAGCTGATGTCGATGATCGCCTCCGCCGAGGGCGGCGAGGTGTGCGTGTGCGACCTGACGCCGGCGTTCGACCTGACCGGGCCGACGATCTCCCACCATCTCAAGACGCTGCGCGAGGCGGGCCTGGTGGACGCCGAGCGGCGGGGCACCTGGGTCTACTACCGCGCGCGGCCGCAGATCCTGCGCCAGCTCGCCGGCCTGCTGTCGATCGAGCCGGCCGCGGCGGCGCAGCGGTAGGCCGCACGCCACACCCCCGCGGGAAGGCGGTCCGATCACCGCCGAGCCCCGTTGCCGCCACACCGACACCCCACTGGAGCGTCCATGAGCACCGCCACCAGAGCCGACCATGCCCCGCCGGTGGTGGCACGCCTGTCGCGCCTCGACCGGTTCCTGCCGGTCTGGATCGGCCTGGCCATGGTCGCCGGTCTGCTGCTCGGCCGGATCGTCCCCGGCCTGGACGACGCTCTCGGCGCCGTCGAGGTCGGTGGCATCTCCCTGCCCATCGCCCTCGGCCTGCTGATCATGATGTATCCGGTCCTGGCCAAGGTCCGCTACGACCGCCTCGACACCGTCACCGGTGACCGGCGCCTCCTGGTCTCGTCGCTGGTCCTCAACTGGATCGTCGGTCCCGCCGTCATGTTCGCCCTGGCCTGGGTGTTCCTGGCCGACCAGCCGGAGTACCGCACCGGTCTGATCATCGTCGGCCTGGCCCGCTGCATCGCGATGGTGATCATCTGGAACGACCTGGCCTGCGGCGACCGGGAGGCAGCGGCGGTCCTCGTCGCCGTCAACTCGGTGTTCCAGGTCGTCGCCTTCGGCCTGCTCGGCTGGTTCTACGTGTCGGTGCTGCCGGGCTGGCTGGGTCTGGACGGCGCGGCGCTGGAGGTCTCCGGCTGGGACATCGCCGGTAACGTACTCGTCTTCCTCGGCATCCCCCTGCTCGCCGGCTACCTCTCCCGCCGCCTCGGCGAGCGCACCAGGGGCCGCGACTGGTACGAGCGGCGGTTCCTGCCCAGGGTCGGGCCCGTCGCCCTGTACGGACTGCTGTTCACCATCGTCGTGCTGTTCGCCCTGCAGGGCGAGGCCATCACCGACCGGCCGGCCGACGTGGCCCGCATCGCTCTGCCGCTGCTGGCCTACTTCGCCCTCATGTGGGCCGGCTCCTACCTGCTCGGCCGGGCCATCGGCCTCAACTACGAACGCACCACCACCCTGGCGTTCACCGCGGCGGGCAACAACTTCGAACTGGCCATCGCGGTCGCGATCGGCACCTTCGGGATCGCCTCCGGCCAGGCCCTCGCCGGTGTCGTCGGCCCGCTGATCGAGGTCCCGGTCCTCGTCGGCCTGGTCTACGTGTCGCTGTGGGCCCGCGCCCGCCTGTTCCCCGCGCCGGGCACCCGGCCGTGAGACGCCCCGACCGCGCTGCGGCACGCCGCGCGGCAACCACCCGTATCAGGGAGACCCGATGAGCGACAAGCCCAGCGTCCTGTTCGTCTGCGTGCACAACGCCGGCCGTTCCCAGATGGCCGCCGGGTGGCTGCGCCACCTCGCCGGCGACACCGTCGAGGTGCGCTCCGCCGGCAGCGCGCCAGCCGGCCAGGTCAACCCGGCCGCCGTCGAGGCCATGCGGGAGGTCGGTATCGACATCACCGGCCAGACCCCCAAGCTCCTGGAGTACGAGACGGCGGAGTCCTCGGACGTCATCGTCACCATGGGCTGCGGTGACGCCTGCCCCGTCTTCCCGGGCAAGCGGTACGAGGACTGGAAGCTCGACGACCCCGCGGGCAAGGGCGTCGACGCGGTACGCCCCATCCGGGACGAGATCCGCACCCGGGTGGAACGGCTGCTCGCCGAACTGCACCCCACCGCCTGACACCCGCCCTCCCGGTCGACACCGTAGTGGTAACCGACGATGATCCGGTCCTGATTGCACCGGCGGGCGGCCGCCGTTGGTGCGACGATGCAAGCGTGGGAACTGCGAAGACTGCCACCCCTGCCATCTCGCCGCTCACCGGCGAGCCGATCAAGCGTGCCGACGCCGAACGCCTCGCGGGCGTCCTGAAGGCGTTGGCCGACCCGGCCCGGCTGCGCCTGCTCAGCCTGATCCAGTCCGCGCCGGAGGGCGAGGCGTCCGTCAGCGACCTCACCGCGCCGCTCGGTCTCTCCCAGCCGACCGTCAGCCATCACCTCCGGATCCTCACCGAGGCCGGCCTGATCGAGCGGGAGAAGCGGGGTGTGTGGGCGTACTACCGCCTGGTGCCGTCCGCGATCTCGGCGATCGCCGAGTTGCTGACGCCGCCTCGTAAACGACCGACGAAGAAGGTCCGCTGAGCAGGTCACCACCGGGTTGCCGCGTGCACCCGCCGACCTGCCACGGTCGCGCCCCGGAGCCTCAACCGGCCACCGGGAAGTTGGACCGGACGAGGCCGTCCGGGTCGTGGCGGCGCTTGACCGCCCCCAGCCGGGTCAGGACGGCGGGGGTGAACGCGTCCGCCGCCGTCTCGTCCGGGTTGAGGAAGGTCACCGGCTTGCGCCCGCTGACCGGCAGGGCGGCGGCCAGGGCCCGCTGCCGCGCCGTGACCGCCGCCGGGTCGGTGGCGAGACCGAACAGGTAGAGCGCGTACGGCTCGGTGAGCGGGCCGTGCGGGCTGTCGGAGTCCCGGGCGAGGGCGCCACCGAGGTGCCGGAGCTGGACGCTGAGCAGCGGGGCGATCGGGTCGGCCAGCAGCGCCCCGGCCGCGTCGTCGTCGAGGCGGGTCAGCAGTTCGGCGCGGGAGATACCGGGGCTGGGGTCGGTGGGTTCGGCCGTGATGCCGCCGAGTTCGGTGACCGCCATGTTCCGCCTGCTGTCGGAGATCGGCTGGGTCAACCGGTCCAGCGGTGCGAGCAGGTCCCGCGCCGCAGCCCCGGCGCCGAGGTAGGTGACGTCGAGGGCGACCATCGGATCGGCGCCGGGGAAGTGCAGCAGGTCCATCCAGACGGTCAGCTCCTCGGGTGCCGTGGCGGTGATCCGCCGGAACGCCCGCAGCACGTCCGGCGCGTGCGCCGCCGCCCACAGCATGCGTCCGCCGTACAGGTCCGGCGCGGGGTGCAGCGCGAGTTCGAGGGCGGTGACGATCGCGAAGTCACCACCGCCGCCGCGCAGCGCCCAGAACAGGTCGGGGGCGGTCTCGGCGGTGACGCGCCGGTGCCGCGCCTCGGCGTCCACGACGTCGAACGCGGTGACCGCGTCGGACACCCAGCCGTACGCGCGGCCGAACCAGCTCAGTCCGCCGCCGAGCGCCACCCCGGTCACGCTGACCACGGGGGAGCTGCCGGGCAGCCCGGTGAGCCCGTACGGCGCGGCGGCGGCCTGGAGCAGGCCGGACGGCACACCGGCGCCGACCCGTGCCCGCCGGGCGACCGGGTCGATCTCCACGGTGTCCAGACGGCCGGTCCGCAGCAGGATCGCGCCGTCGGCGCGGCCGGTGGCGCCGTGCCCGTTGGGCTGCACGGCGATGCTCAGTCCGGCCGAACGGGCGTACCGGACGAGCGCGGCGACGTCGTCCGCGTCGGCGGCCTCGACCACCGCCGCCGGTGACTGCGCGACGGCCAGGTTCCAGGCCCGGCCGGCCACCTCGAACCCTTCGTCGCCCGGCAGCAGGACCCGGCCCCGGACGGCGGAGCGAAGCGGGTGCGGAGCATTCATGAGCGTGTCCATGAGCCCACACTAGGAGCGGAAAAGACCCCGACTAGGGTGCATTCGCATGATGGATTCGTGGGCCAATCCGGCGCGGCGGCTGGGCAGCGACCTGCATCTGGAGCTGTCCGGCGCCGGCGGCCGCCGGTCCGCGCTCACCCGCGCGCTGCGCGACGCCGTCCGGGACGGGAGACTGGCGGCCGGCACCCTCCTGCCGCCGTACCGGTCCCTCGCCGCCGACCTCGGCCTGGCCCGCAACACCGTCGCCGCCGCGTACGCCGAACTGGTGGCCGAGGGATGGCTGGTCGCCCGGCAGGGGTCCGGTACGCGAGTGGCGCCGCACGCCGAGCCCGCCCGGGTCGCCCGCGTCCCGAGGCAGATGCCCGCGCGTCCGGCCCCGGCCGTGCACCATCTGCGGCAGGGGCAGCCGGATGCCGCCTCCTTCCCGCGCGCCGCGTGGCTGGCGTCCGCGCGCCGCGCCCTGACCGCCGCGCCGAACGAGGCGTTCGGGCCGGGCGATCCGCAGGGCCGCCCGGAGCTGCGCCGGGCGCTGGCCGGGTACCTGGCGCGGGCGCGGGGCGTCCGGACCACCCCGGACCGGATCGTGGTGTGTTCCGGTGTCGCGCACGCGCTGCGCCTGCTCTACGGCGGCCGGGTTCTGCGCGGCCCGCTGGCGGTGGAGTCCTACGGGCTCGAATTCCACCGCGCGGTGCTGGCGGCGGCAGGCGTCCGTACCGCCCCGCTCACGCTCGACGCGGACGGCGCCCGCACCGAGGAGCTGACCGGCCTCGCGGGGGTACGGGCGGCGCTGCTCACGCCCGCGCACCAGTTCCCCACCGGCGGGCCGCTGCATCCCCGGCGACGCCTCGCCGCGCTGGGGTGGGCGGAGGGCCGGGACGGGCTGGTGCTGGAGGACGACTACGACGGCGAGTTCCGGTACGACCGGGATCCGGTGGGGGCGGTGCAGGGCTTGGCCCCGGAGCGCGTCGTCTACCTGGGCTCGGTGAGCAAGAGCCTCTCCCCCGCGCTGCGTCTGGGCTGGATGGTGCTGCCCGAGCGGCTCGTCGGCCCGGTGCTGGACGCCAAGGGTGAACGGGAGGCGTGGGCGGGCGTGACGGACCAGCTCACCCTCGCCGATTTCCTCGACTCCGGACGGTACGACCGGCACGTGCGCCGAATGCGCCAGCGGTACCGCGCCCGGCGTGACCGTCTCGTCGCCACGCTCGCCGCCCACGCCCCGCACGTCACGCCGACCGGCGTCGCCGCCGGGCTGCACGTCGTGCTGCGCCTGCCCGCCGGGACCGAGCGCCAGGTGGTGGAGGCCGCCGCCGGACGGTCGATCGCGCTCGACGGGCTGGGCGGTTTCCGCCACCCGGACGCCACCATGCCCGCCCTCGACGGCCTCGTGGTCGGCTACGCGACGCCGCCCGAGCACGCGTACGCAGCCGCGCTGGAGGCGCTGTGCCGGATCCTTCCCCCGGCCCCCTCCCCCGCTCGGTCCGGTGGGCCGGCCCTTGAGGACCGCGGCCGGAGCCGGTAGAAACGGCGGGGCCGACAGGAGATCAGTCATGACCGATACCGACGGGCGGTTGTCCGCGACGCCGCGTACCACCCTGCGCCGGATGAAGGACAAGGGGCGCCGCGACCGCGCCGCCCTGTTCGACGTGCTCCGGGCCGCCTCCGTCTGCCATCTGGGCGTGCTCGTCGACGGCGGACCGATGGTGGTGCCGACCGTCTACGGATTCGACGACAGGCACCTCTACCTGCACGGCTCGGTGGCCAGCCGGAGCCTCACCACCGACGCCGAGGTCTGCGTGACGGTCACCGTCGTCGACGGGCTGGTCCTGGCGCGCTCGGTGTTCGAGCACGGGATCAACTACCGCAGCGCGATGATCTACGGCCGGCCCCGGTGGGTGACCGACGCCGAGGAGAAGGTGTACGGCCTGCGGCTGCTGACCGAGCACGTCGCCCCCGGCCAGTGGGACCACGCCCGCCGGCCGAACCGGCGGGAACTGGCTGCCACCGCGCTGCTGGCGCTTCCGCTGGCCGAGGCGTCGGTCAAGACGCGTAGCGGACCGCCGGACGACGGCGACAGCCCGGACGCCGCCCTCGGCCTCTGGGCCGGCGAGCTTCCGCTGGTCGCGCGCTGGGAGCAGCCGGTGACCGACCCGGCGCTGCCGCCGGCGACGCCGGTGCCGGCGCACGTCGCGGCGCGCGCCGGCACCCGCGCCGACCGCCGGTGACCGGCCGGCCCTAGCGAAGCTGGCGGGCCACCTCGGCCAGCGGCAGCCGGGGCTGGACGGCCGCCCGGGCGGCCACCACCGCCAGCGCCCGGGGTACGCCGGCGCAGTGCGCGATGATC
Source organism: Micromonospora sp. SYSU B005 (assembly GCF_055362685.1). Classification (NCBI taxonomy): domain Bacteria; kingdom Bacillati; phylum Actinomycetota; class Actinomycetes; order Micromonosporales; family Micromonosporaceae; genus Micromonospora; species Micromonospora sp. SYSU B005. Next base: position 16,101 of record NZ_JAXCFU010000015.1, read on the forward strand.
TCCCGTACCGCCGCGCGCTCGGCGGTGAGGCGACGCTCGCCGAGGCGCGCCGCCAGCAGGTCCCACGCCTCGCCGGCGGCCAGCTCGTCGACCACGACCGGGCACGCGGCCTCGCCGACGACCAGGCCGGTGAGGCGCTTGCGGCTGGTCACGACCACCATGCAGCCGGGTACGCCGGGCAGCAGCGGCCGCACCTGGTCGGCGTCGCGGGCGTCGTCGAGCACGATGAGCATCCGGCGCCCGGCGAGCGCGCTGCGGTAGAGCCCGGTGCGCGCCGCCGGTCCGCACGGGACCCCACCGGGTACGTCGAGCGCCTCGATCAGGCCGCCGAGCGCCTCGGCCGGCGCCACCGCCGGCCGTACCGGGTCGCTGCCGCCGAGCTGGACGTGCAGCACCCCGTCGGCGAACCGGGCGGCCGACCGGTGCGCCCAGCGCAGCGCCAGCGCCGTCTTGCCGATGCCGGACCGGCCGGACAGGACGCACACCACCACGCTCGACATCCGCCGCGGCCCGCCGTCGAGCAGCCGGTCGAGTTGCCGCAGTTGTGCCGAACGGCCGGTGAAGCCGGGAATCTCCAGCGGCAGTTGCATGGGGCGGATCCGGGCCGCGGCCGCCGGGTGGGCGGGCAGGCCGAGGACCTCGCGGAGCAGCCGGACGGTCGCGGGCCGCGGACGGGTCACCCGCGACGACTCCAGGTTGCGGATGCTCCGGACGCTCAGTCCGGTGCGGGCGGCCAACTCCTCCTGGGTCAGGTTGGCCATTCGCCGTGCGGTAGCGATCTCATGACCCAACGTATCCATGTAGCCGATCACAGCGTCGTCTCCGTACCGGTTCTGGTGGATTCATGACGGTGGACCACCGACGCCGCGGCCACTGAGCGGGCAGTCAGCGGCGACATTGCCGGTGATCTGCCGGTGAAGCTCCTGTTGGCCAGACGAGGTTAAGTCCACAGTGGGTCCGACGCTATCGACCGGAGTCGAATCGACGGTCGACGAGAGGGGCCCTTCCCGGCATCGGTGCAGCGTCGCAGAAGCAGCACTTCCGGTCACTCTCCGCAAACCTCAGATCCGTCCGGCGCGGCCCGGAGGGCAGCGCGCCGACCAGGAGGACGAACATGCGAAGGTACGTCAGCGACACCGCCGAACTCACCGACGAGTACGGCATCCGGATCGGCCGCTGGACCCAGTACCGCGATCTCGGCCCGTTGCCGTTCGACGCCATGTGGTGCGTGATCCCGCCCGGTGGCAGCAGCAGCGAGGACATCCACCCGGAGGTCGAGTTCGCCGTGGTGACCCGCGGCACGGCCATCTACGAGGCGGGCGGCGAGAAGGTCGAGGTGCCGACCGGCGGCGTGATCCTGCTCGAACCCGAGCAGAGCCACGTCATCCACAACCCCTCGCCGGAGCAGCCGCTCACCATCCTCAGCATCTACTGGATGCCCCGGCCCGGCGACTCGGCGCAGGCCGGTGCGGACGCCGGGACCGGCCGTGACTGACGCCGCCACCGGCGCGGTGCTGGTGGTGACGCCACCACCGACGCCGAACGGGCCGCTGCACCTCGGGCACCTCAGCGGCCCGTACGTCGCCGGGGACATCGCGGCCCGCGCGCTGCGTGCCGCCGGCCGGCGGGTGGTGACCCAGTGCGGCCTGGACGCGCACCAGAACTACGTACTCGCCCGGGCGGAGTCGCGGGGCGAGACGCCCGCGGACACCGTCGCCCGCTACGGCTCGTCGATCCACGCCGCGCTGCGCGCCGCGCGCATCCGGTACGACGTCATGGCCGACCCGCTGGCCGACGCCGGCTACCGCCGGGCGGTGGCGCGCCTGCTCACCGAACTGGTGGAGGCCAAGGTGGTGGAGGTCGCCCCGGTGTCGCTGCGCGCCTGCGCGACGTGCCGCCGGACCCTGCACCACGTCCGGGTCGCCGGGCGCTGCCCGGCCTGCGGCGCCGGCGCGAACGGCGGCACCTGCGAGGGCTGCGGCGGCTTCTGCACCGCCGCGAACCTCGTCGGCGCGCGGTCGACCTGCTGCGACGCGGCACCCGAACCGGTCACCCACACGGTCCCGGTGCTGCGGCTCGACGAGCACCGGGAGCGGCTGGCCGAGTTCTGGTCCCGCGCGGTGCTGCCGCCCCGGCTGCGGCGCCTCGTCGCGTCGTACCTCGACGGCGGGCTGCCGGAGGTGCCGCTGGCGTACCCGACGGACTGGGGCATCGAGTGGGACGACGGCCTGCGCATCGACGTCTGGGCCGAGATGGCAGTGGCCAACCTGGTGCTGCCCGCCCGCCATCTGCGGCCGGGCGCGGACACGCTGGCCGGGTACCTGGACGCGTGGCGGGACGTGGACGAGCAGTGGATCTTCCTCGGGGTCGACAACGCCTTCTACTACGCGCTGCTCATCCCGGCCCTGCACCTGGCCGCCGGGCTGCCCGACCGGCCGACCGGGCTGGTCGTGAACGAGTTCTACCGGCTCACCGGCGCGAAGTTCTCCACCAGCCGCGAGCACGCGATCTGGGCGCACGAGTTCCTGGCCACCGAGGACCCGGCGGTGGTCCGGGCGTTCCTCAGCTGGGACCGGCCGGACAGCTACGAGTCGGACTTCCGGCCGGAGGCGTACGAGGCGTTCGCCGCCCGGTACGCCGCGACCCTCGCCGGCACCACCGTCGGGCTGGACGGCGTGCTCGCCGACACCGAACTGACGCGCGGTGAGCAGGCGCTGCGGCCGGGGCACTTCGATCCGGCCACCGCGGTCCGGGCGGCGCTGGCCGCGTACCCCGGTCGGCCGGAGCGGGCGGCCCGCCTGCTCGGCGTCGTCGGCGGCGCGGAACCGGCGGGTTCGGATGGGTGAGCCGCGCGTGCTCGTCGTCGGCGCGGGCGTCAGCGGCGTCCTGCTCGCCCGGCGGCTGCGGGACGCGGGCGCCGACGCGGTCCTGATCGGTCCGCACGACTGTGGTCCGGACGGGCGGCCCGCCGACGCGACGGCCGCGTCCGGCGGGCTGGTGCGGGCCTTCGAGCCCGATCCGGCAGGCCGGTCCCTCGCCGCCGCGAGCCTCGCCGAACTGCTGGCCGATCCGTCGCTCGCGAGAGCGGCCGGGTGGCGGCGGACCGGCTCGCTCTACCTGCTCGACGCCGGGGCGGCGGCCGGCGTGGACGGCGCCGAGGTGCTCACCCGGGACGAGGTCGCCGACCGGTTCGGCTTCGCCGGACTCCCGGACGGCACGGTGGGGATCTGGGAGGACCGGGCCGGCTACCTCGACCCGGACCGGCTGCGCCGGACCGTCCTGCGTGGCCTCGGCCGGACCGAGAGCACACCGGTGGCCCGCCTCGACGACCGCGTGGTCGAGCTGGTCGACGGCCGCCGGCTCACCGGCGACCTCGTCGTCGTGGCCGCCGGGGCCTGGACGCCGCGCCTGCTGCGCGCCGCCGGGTTGCCGGCCTCGCTGCGCACCAAGCACATCCAGTACGCCCACCACGTCACCGGCCGCGCCGAGCTGCCGTGCTTCGTGGACGAGTCCAGCGGCCTCTACGGCCGGCCTGCCGGTCCGGGGCGGGTGCTGCTCGGTCTGCCCAGCGACAGGTGGGACGTCGACCCACCGGCCCCGGAGCCGGACGCCGCGCTGGCGGCACGGGTCCTGACCGTGGCGGCGCGGCGGCTGCCCGGCCTGGACCCGCGACCGGCCGGCCCGCCGGTGAGCGCCGCCGACTGCTACAGCGAACCCGCCGGTCTGGCCCTGCGCCACGTGTCCGGCGCGGTGCACACCTTCACCGGCGGCAGCGGCGGCGCCGCCAAGACCGTCCTGGCCGCCAGCCGGCTCGCCGCCACCGCCCTGCTGAACACCCGAACCGCTATCCCTGTCCCCCACGGCCAGACAGAGGAAGACTGATGACGCAGACCTTTCACACAGTGGGAATCGGCGCCGGGCCGGCGAACCTGAGCCTCGCGGCGATGTACGACACCCTCGCGCCGCACGACATCGCGCTGTTCGAAGCCCGCGACCGGCCGGGCTGGCACGACGGGATGCTGCACAGCGGCGTCCGCATGCAGACCGGCTGGGTCAAGGACCTGGTCTCGCTCTACGACCCGACCCACCCGCTGTCGTTCCTCAACTACCTGGTCACCACCGGCCGGGTGTACGCCCTGCTGGGCGCCGGGTTCGACACCATCCCCCGGATCGAGTACCAGCAGTACCTGGTGTGGGCGGCGGGCCGGCTGCCGCGCATCACGTACGGCACCCGCGTCGACCGGGTCGAGTTCGACGGCGCGCTGGTCAGCCGCAGCGGCGGTGCGGAGGTCGCCCGCTCCCGGCACCTGGTGCTCGGCAGCGGAACTGTCCCCTTCGTACCGGAGTTCCTGGACGCCCTCGACCCGCGGCACCTGTTCGTCGCCGACGAGCTGCACCAGCGCCTCGCCACGGTGCCGGACGAACCGGACCTTCCGTGGATCGTGATCGGCAGCGGACAGACCAGCGCGGAGTGCGTCGCGGCGCTGCTCGCCCGCGGGTGCCGCGACATCAGGTGGATCGGACGGCGGTCGTGGTTCGCCCCGCTGGAGGACTCCCCGTCGGCGAACGACCTGTACCGGCCCGCCTACCAGGAGGCGTTCCTCAACCTGTCCCGGGACGTGCGGGAACGTCTCGTCTCCGGTCAGATCCTGACCAGCGACGGGATCTCCCCGGGCACGTTGCGCGGCATCTACCAGCACAACTACGAGGAGCGGCTGCGTACCGGCCGGTTCCCGGTGACGATCATGCCGAGCCGTACCGTGACCGGCGCCCGGCAGCTCGACGGGGAGGTCGAGCTGGAGTGCCTGACCGCCGGCAGCGGCGAGGAACGGCACCGGGCGGTGAACCTCGTCGTCGCGGCGGGACGCCGGCAGGCGCCGCTGCCCTTCGACCCGGAGCTGACCGCGCTGATCGACCTGGACGAGCGCGGTGAGCCGGTCATCGAGTCGGACTACTCGATCCGGTGGAAGCACGCCGACGACCACAAGATCTTCGTGCTGAACCGGGGGCGGTACGTGCAGGGGCTCGTCGACTCCAACCTGAGCATCCTGCCGATCCGCAGCGCGATGATCCTCAACTCGATCGCCGGCCGCACGGTCTGCCGGTTCCGCGACGACTACCTGAGCACCCGATGGGCGTGAACGCGATGACGTCGTTCGACTACGACGACCGGGTCTTCGTCTCCGTCGACCACGCCGGTGACGCCGACCCGCTGCGGGGGCACTACCACCAGCGCGGCGACCTGGTCTGGGCGGAGATCTCCGGCGGCCCGGTACGGCACGGCCGGCTCGCCGGCACCTGCGACGCGCAGGGCGTGGTGCGATTCGCGTACGTGGAGGTGCTCACCGACGGCAGCATCGTCGTCGGCGAGTGCGAGTCGCGGCCCGAGCTGCTGCCGGACGGCCGGATCCGGCTGCGCGAGCAGTGGCGCCGGCACGGGCCGCGCCGCGACAGCGGCGTCTCGGTGATCGAGGAGGCCGTCCCGGCCCGCGCCGAGGCGAGGGAGGAGCAGCGTGTCTGACATCCAGATCGTCAGCTTCGTCGCGGCGAGCCTGCTCATCATCATCGTGCCGGGCGTCGACTTCGCCCTGGTCACCCGGCAGACCGTGCGGTACGGGCGGCGGGCCGGGTTCGTGGTGCTGGCCGGGCTGTTCGCCGCCGCGCTGGTGCACGCCTCGCTCGCCACGGCCGGCCTGTCCGCCCTGCTGGTGTCGTCGCCGACGCTCTACACGGTGCTGCGCGTCGCCGGTGCGCTGTACCTGCTCTACCTGGGCGGCACCATCCTCTGGGCCACCCGGCCGCGACGGGCGACGGCACCGGCCACGCAGCCGGTCCCGGTGGGCGTAGGCGGCTCCGGGCCGGACGCGGACACCGGCCCGGCCGCCGCGCCGGAGACGGTGGCCGCCGACGAGCCGCACGTGGCCCGGCGCTCGTTCGTCATGGGCGTCACCAGCCAGCTGCTGAACGTCAAGGTGGTCGTCTTCTACGTCTCGTTCGTGCCGCAGTTCGTCAAGCCCGGCGACGGCGCGGCGGCCCGCACGGCGGTGCTGGCCGCCACGTTCATCGGCCTCGCGGTGCTCTGGTGGGCCTGCTACATCCTGCTCATCGACCGGTTGCAACCGTGGCTGACCCGGCCGTCGGTGCTGCTGGTGATCGAGCGGCTGACCGGGCTGATCCTGATCGTCCTGGCGGTACGGATCGCGCTGAGCCACTGACCCGCACCCGTGGGGGGGCCCCCCGGGCCGCGGGGGCCCCCCCGGGGGGGCGGGGGGCCCGGGGGGGGGGGCCGGGGGGGGCCGCGGGGGGGGGTCCGCTCGGGCGCCGACCCCGGCCCCCCCCCGGGGGGGGCCCCCCCGGGGGGGGGGGCCCCCCCACGGGTCAGGCGTTGCGCCGGCGGTGGGCGACGGTGAGGACCTGGGTGGTCGGCCAGTCCAGCGGCCGGCCGTCCAGGTCGGTCAGGGACGCGACGGGCGCGATCCGGTTGTCGATCACCCAGTCGTTGCGGACCGGCGCCGAGGCGGGGCCGATCTCGAAACCGGCCTCGGTGAGCAGCTCCGACCAGTCGGCGAAGCTCAGGCCGCAGAACTGCTCCTTGGTCTCCGACAGCCAGTTGTCGGTGTAGTCCTTGCGGGTCAGGTAGTCCATCGCCGCGCCCAGGCCGAGACGGACCGCGCCGTCGGCCAGTGGTTCGTACGCGAAGCCGAACGCGAAGTCCACGGCGAACTGGTCCAGCCGGGCCCGCGTCGACAGTCCGGAGACGTACCGCCGGACCTCGGCCGAGGACAGGTCGGCCAGGTCACGGCGGGGCGAGGCCGGGTTGTCGCCGTCGTCGCCGGTCAGTCGCAGGATCACCGGCCGCTCCGGCTCGTCCGGCCCGCACACGTCACTGTTGATCCAGACGCCGCCCGGCACCGTGTGGTCGTGGATGCGGCGGGCGAACTGGAGCAGCGACTCCCGCTGCCGCCCGTACGACCAGATCTCGTGGGTCAGCGCGAAGGTGAGCGTGGTGTCCACCGAGCGGTCCTTGAACACCGCGCCGCCGAGGACGTTGCGGTGGAAGAAGTAGACGTTGGCGTTGCGGAACACGCCCTGCGCCTTCTTGTGCAGGCACTCCTGGTAGAGGTGACGGGCCACCTCCACGCCGATCAGGTCGCTCTCCCGCAGCGTGGCCTCCCGGTCGGCCAGTTCCAGGACGGCGCCCGCGCCGCAGCCGATGTCCACGATGCGGCCGGGCTGCACGTACCGGCGCACCGAGTCCCACTTGCGTTCGGCGGCGGAGGCGAACGCCTCCACGTAGGTGCGGTAGTCGCGGGTGACGGTGAGGCCGCCCTCGTCGCCGACGAGCGGGTCGTTCACCACCGACCGGATCGCCTCGACCAGGCGGTAGCGCTCGAACACGTCGATCGTCGCCGGGTGGGTGAGCGTCCGCCAGCTCTCGTCGCCGGCGGCCAGGCGCAGCAGCACGTCCCACGGCCGTTCCGGGGTCTCGGGCAGGTCCGGGTCGGCCTCGACCAGCGCGATCGCGAAGCCGAGCCGCTCGTACAGCTTGGCGACCTCCGGCGTGGAGCAGGCCACCACCGTGTCGGCGGGGGTGAGTTCGAGTCCGGTGGCCACCGCGATGCTCTTGAGCGTGACCTCGGCGAACGCGTCGGTGTACGCGGTGTCGAAGATCGGCACGGCCAGCGAGCGCAACCCGGTCAGCACGCTGAACCGCTCGATCGCGGCCTCCCGCCTGTGGTACGCGACCGGGTTGCGCCTGGTGTTCTCGTGGTTGGCCGACGTCACCGCCCAGACCACAGTGGCCTCGTCACCGGCGAGCCGGCTCAGGTAGTCGGCCTGGAACCGGGTCAGCAGGTGGTGCCGCCCCGGGAACAGCACGAAGCGGGTCGGCAGGTCGGTCATGGTCACCTCGCCTGGGCGGTGGAGCGGGCGGTGATCATACCGGGACGCGCCAGGAACGCCAGAGATGGCCGTACCGGCCGTCGGCCGCGAGCAGTTCCTCGTGCGTGCCCTGCTCCACGATCCGGCCGTGGTCGAGCACCACGATCCGGTCCGCGCTCACCGCCTGGCTGAGCCGGTGCGCCACGATCAGCGTGGTCCGCCCCTGCGTGGCAGCGAGGGCCGCCCGGTCCAGGTCGCGGGCCCCGGCGCTGCCCGCCTCGGCGGTCGCCTCGTCGAGCACGGCGACGGCGGGCGCGGTGAGCACCAGCCGGGCCAGGGCGACCTGCTGGGCCTGGGCGGCGGTGAGCCGGTGGCCGCCCTCGCCCACCGGCGTCGCCAGCCCGTCCGGCAGGGCACGCAGCCAGGTGGTGGCGCCGACCCGCTCCAGCGCGTCGAGCAGCTCGGCGTCGGTCGCCTCCGGGGCGGCCAGGCGCAGGTCCTCGGCCAGCGGGCCGGCGAAGACGTGCACCTCCTGGCTGACCAGTGCCACGTCCCGCCGGGAGGTGGCCTCGCCCGTCCCGGTCAGCGGCGCGCCGTCGAGGCGTACCGATCCGTCGGTGGGCGCGATGATCCCGGCGGCGATGCCGGCGAGCGTGCTCTTGCCGGCGCCGCTGGCGCCGACGAGCGCGACCCGCTCCCCCGGCGCCAGGCGCAGCTCGACGTCGGCGAGCACCAGCGGCCCGTCGTCGTAGTGGTGCCGGCGCACCGTGACGTCCAGCGCGGCCGGGCCGCGCGGGCCGGCGGGCGGGGCGGCCGGGCCGGACGCGGTGGCCGGGCCGGTGTCGGGCAGGTTCGCCACGCCGACCAGCCGGGCGAGGCTCGCGCCGGCCTGCAGCACCGAGTCGGACTCCATCAGCAGCAGGCCGATCGGGTTGAACAGCCGGTGGAAGTAGAGCGCGGCGGTGGTCGCCGCGCCGACGGTGACCAGGTCGTCGCGGACCAGGAGGAACCCGGCGACGAGCACCGCGGCCAGGCCGAGGAACTCGGATCTGTTGATCCGCAGCCCGAAGCGGGTGTGCAGGTTGAAGATCTCCAGCGACAGGTCGCGGGCCAGGCCGGAACGCTCGGCGATCGCTGCCACGTGCGCGTCCTCGGTCCGGTACGCGCGCACCGTCGCCGCGCCGCGCAGCGCACCGGCCATCGCCTGCGTCCGCTCGCCGGTGGCGACCCGCTCGCGGGCGTAGTAGGGCATCGAGCGCCGCAGGTACCAGCGCAGCGCCAGCGCGTACGCGGGCGCGGCGACGAGCCCGGCGAGGCCGAGCCGCCAGTCCAGCGCGACCAGCCCGAACACGGTGAGCACGACGGACAGCAGCGCGCCGACGAACGCCGGGCCGCTCACCGCGATCACGTTCGTCACCACCGCCACGTCGTCGCCGACGCGGGCCAGCAGGTCGCCGGTGCCGGCCCGCTCCAGCGTCGCGGACGGCAGGTGCAGCGCCCGGTCGAGGACGCGCTCACGCAGCCGGGCCAGCACCGTCTCGCCGAGCCGGGACGCGAGCGCGGCGCCGAGCGCGGTGAGCAGGCCGGTGAGCACGGCGGCGGCGGCGATCACCGCCACCCGGCCGGCGATCCGGGAGGCCGGGGCGTCGGCGATGACGTCGTCGACCAGGCGGCCGAGCACCCAGGGTGCGACCAGGCCACCGGTGGCGGCGGCGACGAGCACCGTCGCCGCGGCGGCGCTGAGGCCGGGCCGGTCGCGGAACCGGGCGACGAGCGTGGTCCAGGTCTGGCGGGCGGACGCGACGGGCAGCAACGTCCGGCCGGGGGTACGCGGTTCGGCGGTCACCGCAGCGTCTCCTCGCGGTAGCGGGGGTCCTCGGCGAGCAGGCGCTCATGTGGTCCCTCGGCGGCGACCCGGCCGTCGGCGATCACCACCACCCGGTCGGTGATGCGCAGCAGGGCCGGGCTGCTGGTGATCAGCAGCGTGCCCCGGGGCGCCGCCCGGCGCGCTTCGGCCAGCCCGTCGGCGAGCTGCGCCTCGGTGGCCGCGTCGACGGCGGTGGTGGGGTCGTGCAGCACCAGCACGGGCGGGTCGGCGTGCAGCGCCCGGGCCAGTCCGAGCCGCTGGCGCTGTCCACCGGAGAGGTTCGCGCCCCGCTCGACGAGCCGGTGGTCGAGGCCGTCGGGGTGCCCGTCCACCACGTCCTGGGCGGCCGCCGCCCGGACGGCGGCGTGCAGCCGTGCCTGATCGGTACGGGCGCCGGCGGCGAGGTTCGCCGCCACGGTGCCCTCGAACAGCGTCACGTCGTGCGGTTCGACGAGCACGGTGCCGCGCAGCGCGTCGACGTGCAGGTCGTCGGCGGGCACGCCGTCGACACGCACGGTGCCCCGGCGCGCGTCCGGCGGCACCCGCCCGGACAGCAGCGCCACCAGCGTCTCGGCGTCGGCCGGGTCGTACGCGAGCACACCGACCACCTCGCCGGGGCCGACGCGCAGGTTCACCCCGTCCAGTCCGGCGTGCCCGACGTCGTCGAGGGCGAGCCGGGGCCCGTCCGGGTGTGCCGGGGCGGGCGCGTCGCCGGGCCGGGTGAGCGGCTCGGCGCCGAGCACGCGCGCCACCCGGGCGGCGGAGGCGCGGGCCATCGCGAACAGTTGCACGCACCAACCCATGGTCTGCACCGGCTCGGCGACGAACTGCGCGAGGCCGACCACTGTGACCAGCTCGCCGATGGTGAGCCGGCCGCGCAGGGCGAGCCAGCCGGCGACACCGGCGACCGCGGCGAGGAACAGGCCGTTGGCGGCGGTGGTGAGCCCGAGGTGCAGTCCCTTGGTGTTTGCGGCGCGCAGCGTCACGGCGAGCGCGTTGCGGCTGGCGGCGGCGTACCGGCCGGCGGCGTGGTGCTGGGCGCCGATGCCGCGCAGCACGCGCAGGCCGGAGACGAGGTCCACGGCGAGCGCGGTGGTCTCGGCGAGGGCCTCCTGCTGGGAGCTGCTGCGCCGGGACAGCAGCGGCGCCATCCGTTGCAGCACCAGGACCAGCACCGGTACGCCGACGAGCACGCCGAGCCCGAGCGGGACGTCGATGACCAGCAGCGCGGTCGCCGCGACGGTCAGCGCGGTCACCGCGGCGACACCGAACCCGGCGACCCGCACCACGTACGCGGAGAGTTCGGCGTCGGAGGCGGCGACCGAGAGCAGTTCACCGTCGCGCAGGCCGGAGCGGTGCCCGCGCGGGTCGAGCGCGCGCTCGGCGATCTCCACCCGGAGCAGGTGCGCCTCCCGTTCGACGGCGGCGAACGCCTGGCGGGCGCCGTTGCGGTAGGCGAACGCGAGCACGGCGAACAGGGCGGCGAGGCCGGCGACCGAGTACGCGAGCGCCCACGGGTCGCCGGTCACCACGGCGCGGTCGATGATGACGCCGATCGCCACCGGCACGAGCGCCTCGGCGACCTGGTGCAGGCCGAGCAGCGTCACGCCGATCAGCACCGGCCGTCGCTGCCGGCGCAACGCCTGACGCAGCACGTACCGGGCCGTGACGGCGCCGCCGGCGGGTTGCGGGGACACGAGGGGAGGCCTCCAAGGCTCGAAGTGAGGACAGCCTAACCTCAGCCCTCGCGGTGACCGAGTCGGGTGGCACGGCTCACCACGGTCTCCGCCAGCGGGGCCCGGTGACCGCCGGTAATGTTGATCAGGCCGAGAGTGCACCCATATGTCCGCTGCCCCGAGGAGCGACCATGCTCGATCACGCGTCCGGCCGCATCGACATCGCCCGCCTTCAGGAGACGCTCGACGGACCGTGGGCCGAGGTCCGCCGGGCTCACCGCGAACATCTCGACGAACGGTTCCTGCCGGTCTACGGCGAGACCGGCGACCAGGCGCGCGAGCGGATCACCCGGCTGCTCGGCGAACTCCCGGTCGAGCTGGGCATCGCCGCGGGCTTCCCGCCCGAGTACGGCGGCCGGTCCGACGTCGGCGCCTCGATCGTCGCCACCGAGATGCTCGCGCAGGTCGATCTGTCACTCATGGTGAAGGCCGGCGTGCAGTGGGGCCTGTTCGGCGGCGCGGTCGCCGCGCTCGGCACCAAGCGGCACCACGACGCCTACCTGCGGGACATCGTCTCCGGACGGATCTTCGGCTGCTTCGCGATGACCGAGACCGGCCACGGCTCGGACGTGCAGCAGCTACGCACCACCTGCGTGTACGACCCGCGGACGCAGACCTTCGACCTGCACACGCCGCACGAGGCGGCCCGCAAGGACTACATCGGCAACGCGGCCCGGGACGGGCGGATGGCCGTGGTCTTCGCCCAGCTCATCAGCGACGGGCGCCGCCACGGGGTGCACGCGTGGCTGGTGCCGATCCGCGACGAGCACGGCAACCCGATGCCCGGCGTGACCATCGGCGACGCCGGGCCCAAGGCCGGCCTGCTCGGCGTGGACAACGGGCGGCTCAGCTTCGACCACGTACGGGTGCCGCGGGACATGCTGCTGGACCGGTACGCGCAGGTGGCCGAGGACGGGACGTACTCCAGCCCGATCGAGAACGACTCCCGCCGGTTCTTCACCATGCTCGGCACGCTGGTGCGGGGCCGGGTCAGCGTGGGCGGCGCCGCGTCGGCGGCCACCAAGGCGGCGCTGGCCATCGCGGTGCGCTACGGCGACATCCGCCGCCAGTTCAGCGACGCCGAGGGCGACCGCGAGGTGCTGCTCAACGACTACCTGGCCCACCAGCGCAAGCTGCTGCCCGCGCTGGCCACCACGTACGCGCTGCACTTCGCCCAGACCGAGCTGGTCGCCGCGCTCGACGAGATCCAGGGCGGCGACGGGCCGGTCGACGAGCACCGGCAGCGGGAGCTGGAGTCCCGGGCCGCCGGACTCAAGGCGGCGCAGACCTGGCACGCCACACGCACCATCCAGATGTGCCGGGAGGCGTGCGGCGGCGCCGGCTACCTGTCGGAGAACCGGCTGCCCAGCCTCAAGGCCGACACCGACGTGTTCACCACGTTCGAGGGCGACAACACGGTCCTGCTCCAACTGGTCGCCAAGGGCATGCTGACCGGCTACCGGGACGAGTTCGGCTCGCTGGACGGCTGGGGGCGCGCCTCGTTCGTGGCCGAACAGGTACGCGAGATGGTGCTGGAGCGCACCGCCGCGCGGGCGCTCATCGCGCGGCTGGTCGGCGCGGTGCCGGGCCGGGACGACGAGGTCGCCGTCACCGACCGGGGCTGGCAGCTCAAGGTGTTCGAGGACCGCGAGGAGCACCTGCTGGACAGCGCGGTCCGCCGCCTGCGCGGTGGCGCCTCCACCAAGAAGGACCGTCCGTTCGACATCTTCAACGACGTGCAGGACCACGTCCTCGCCGTCGCCGCCGCGCACGTCGACCGGGTGACCCTGGAGGCGTTCGTGGCCGGCATCGACGCGACAGCCGACCCGGCGGTCAAGGAGCTGCTGTCCCGGCTCTGCGACCTGTACGCGCTGAGCGTCATCGAGGCGAACAAGGGCTGGCTGCTGGAGCACGGCCGGCTCACCCCGGCCCGGTCGAAGGCGATCACCGGCGTGGTGAACGGGCTGCTCAAGGAGCTGCGCCCGTACATGCGCACGCTGGTCGACGGCTTCGCCATCCCTGATGCGTGGCTGCACGCCGCGATCCTGCGCGAGGAGCCGGCACGCCAGGAGACGATGGCCGCCCACGACGCCACGGGCGACCCGCAGGCGGTCGCCGCGTAGCCGGCCGGCGCCACGGCCCCCGGTCAGCCGCCGGGGGCGGGCGCGGGTCGCGCCGGTGCCGGTGAACCGGGTGTGCCGGCCGGTTCGCCGCCGGCCGGCTGCGACGCGGCGTACGCGCCGGCGCCGATCGCCAGGTACAGCCCGCCGAACAGCCAGAACGCGGCGAACAGGAAGCCGCGCTCGGCCATCGCGGAGATCATGACGAGCGCGCCGGCCAGGGCGGTCACCGCGTACCCCGCCCGGATGCCGTACGCGCACAGCGCGCCGGCGACGAGGGGCCCGGCGATCCACAGCGCCGCGCCCACCCAGCCGACGCCGACCGAGCCACCTGCGGTCGCGACGGTCACGAGCACGCCGGGCATCGCCACGACGCCGCCGGTCAGGTAGCGCCACCAGCGTCCACCGGCGCCGCGCCGCATCGCCCACGGCACGAGCGCCGCCGCCCCGGCCACCAGCGCGAGCGGGAAGTAGTACAGCCCGATCTCGCCGGACGCGCAGGCGAACAGCGTCAGCGCCGCCGCGCCGGCGAACCGGGCCGCGCCGCGGGCCCGGCCCTGCAGCACGAGCGGCGCGGCCACGAGGAGCGCCGGCAGCAGCGTGAGCAGCGCGATGCCGGGGCCGAACCGCCGGACGACGCCCTGCTCGCCGGAGTCCGCGCCGAGCGGGTCCACCGGCACCGCGGACGGCAGCAGGAAGCTGACGCACACGGCGATCAGCACACCGGCGGCCACCGCGACCACTGACAGCGTCCGGGCGGCCCGCTCCGCGCCGTCCTGGACCGGCAGGCCCAGTTCCTCCCGCGCCTGGCCCGCCACCGCGCCCGGTGCACCGAGTCCGGCGAGGATCTCGGCGGTGTCGCGTCCGCTGTCGAGCGCGTCGGCGATGTGCGCGCGGACGTCCGCGACGATCTCGCGTGCCGCGTCCGGCGGGATCTCCGACAACTCCGCGTCGAGGGCCCGCAGATAGGTCTCCGCCGCCTCCGGGAGGCCGTCGTCGCTCATGTCTCCTCCGCCATCAGCTCGTCCACGTGCGGCTGGATCTCCCGCCACACCGCCGCGAACATCCGCAGGTGCGCCCGCCCCTGATCGGTGATCGTGTAGTACCGCCGGGCGTGCCCCTGCTCGGGCGCCACCCACCGGGTCTCCACCGTGCCCGCCTGCCGCATGCGGGCGAGCAGCGGATAGAGGCTGCCCTCACTCGCGGTCAGGTCGCGGACGGCGAGCCACTCGGCCAGTTCCAGGCCGTACATGTCGCGTCGCGAGAGCAACGCGAGCACGCAGTACTCCAGCACGCCCTTGCGGATGTTCGTGGTGATCCGCTCACGTGCGCCGTCCATGCGACGCAAGATACCTTGCTATGCAAGACATGTGGCGCGAGGGGTCCGCGGCACGCCGCGCTCGGCGCACCGCGGACCGGGGCCGGTCAGAGCGTCCGGTACGAGACGAAGGTGCCGCGCGTCGTCCAGCCCCGGAACAGGTCGTCCGGCGCGGCCTGCGGCGATTCGAGTGTCGGACATCGATCGACGTGCATTGACACATTTCGTTACGGCGGTGATAGTAACTGCAAAGCTCCCGCCGGTCCCTCCGCTGGGACGCATCGCGGCGGCGCCACACCGACGTGGCCGGCACACCGCCACCACCACCGTCCAGGGAGCGCCGTCACGACGTCCCCTGGAGGACGCATGAGAAGAAGATCGAAGATCTACGCGGGGCTGGCGGCCGCCCTCGTCCCGCTCGCCTCCGTGGTCGTGGCGCTCGGCGCGACACCCGCGGGCGCCGCGATCGGCGGCTCGGGGCCCTACCCCGCCGACTACGAGACCTCGTCGAGCCTGCCCAACCACACCATCTTCCGTCCCCAGACGCTCCCGTCCGAGCGCCTTCCCGTCCTGGTCTGGGGCAACGGTGCCTGCTCGGCGAACGGGCTGTCGCAGGGCAACTTCCTGCGCGAGATCGCCTCCCACGGCTTCCTCGCCATCGCCAACGGCGCACCGAACGGCTCCGGCTCCACGAACGCGCAGATGCTCACCCAGTCCATCGACTGGGCGGTGGCGGAGAACTCGCGGTCGGGGAGCAAGTACTACAACCGGATCGACACCACCAAGATCGCCGTGGCCGGGTTCTCCTGTGGCGGCGTCGAGGCGTACGCGGTCTCGAACGACCCGCGCATCACCACCACCGGCATCTTCAGCAGCGGCCTGCTCAACGACGCCGACGACTACCAGTTGCGGCGCCTGACCAAGCCGATCGCGTACTTCATCGGTGGGCCCAGCGACATCGCCTACCCGAACGCGATGGACGACTGGGGCAAGCTGCCGTCCGGGCTGCCCGCCTTCATGGGCAACCTGAACGTCGGGCACGGCGGCACGTACGACCAGCCCAACGGCGGCGAGTTCGGCCGGGTCGCGGTGCTCTATCTCAAGTGGCGCCTGAAGGGCGACATCAGCGCCGGCGCCAACTTCGTCGGCCCCGACTGCGGTCTGTGCCGCACGCAGTGGAGCGTCCAGCAGAAGAACCTGACGCTGGACGCGCCGCCACCCACCACTCCCCCGCCCACGACCCCACCGCCCACCACGCCGCCGCCGACCACACCGCCGCCCACCACCCCGCCGCCGGGCGGGGCCTCCTGCACCGCCGTCTACGCCGTCCAGGACCAGTGGAACGGCGGGTTCGTCGCAGGCGTGACGGTGACCGCGGGGAGCACCGCGCTGACCGGCTGGCGCGTCACGCTCACCCTGCCCGGCGGCGCCGCGATCAGCTCGCTGTGGAACGGCGTGCCCAGCGGCACCAGCGGCACCGTCACCGTGGCGAACCAGAGTTACAACGGACGGCTCGGCGCGGGGCAGAGCACCACCTTCGGCTTCCAGGGCACCGGGACCGGCGGCGGCGCCACCGCCACCTGCACCGGTAGCTGAACCATCTCGGCGGGGCCGGCGTCGTACGCCGGCCCCGCCGAGGTGAGTATCGTCTCGCCGGCACGCCCGGCCCCTGCCCGGTCCGTCGTGGACGGTCCGGACCGGCCTCGCGAAGACTGCCTGCTAGCGCGACCGGCGGTGGCCGAAGATGAACGGTACGCGCACCGGAAAGCCCTGCACCGTAAGCTTTTCGGCCATCCACACGAAGTTGACATGGTAGATGGTTGGGCTAGGGTTCCGCCGAACGGTTGTCACCGAGGCAGGTATCCGGTCACCACGAGGACGGCATGACGGCACAGTGCAGTGGCTTCGACATCCGCTTGCTGGGCAGTCTCCGGATCACGTTCGCCGGGCGGGAACTGCCACTGCGCTCGGCCCAGCGCCGGGCCGTCTTCAGCGCGCTGGCGCTCACCCCGGAACGGGGCCTGTCCCGGGACGAACTGATCTCCGCCGTCTGGGGTGACCATCCGCCGGCCAGCGCGACCGGCAACCTCTACACGTACGTCTCCGCCCTGCGCCGCATGCTCGAACCGGACCGCGACAGGTGGTCCTCCGGCCGGGTGCTCACCTCCGAGGGCGGCAGCTACCGGCTGCACGTCGACGCCGACGCCGTCGACGTGCACCGCTTCGAGCGGTTGCGCGAACGCAGCCGCGCACCCCGCGCCGCCGGGGACACGACGGGCGAACTGGCCGCGCTGGACGCCGCGCTGGCCGAGTGGCGAGGCGACGAGGCGCTCGTCGGCGTACCGGGACCGCGGGCGGCCGGCCACCGGATCCGGCTCGGCGAGCTGTACCTGACCACTGTGGAACGCCAGGCCGAGCTGATGCTGGGCCTCGGACGCGGCGCCGAGGTCGTCGACCGTCTGCTCGCGCTCGTCGACCGCCACCCGGCCCGGGAGAGCCTGTACGCGGTGGCGATGCGGGCGCTGGCCGCGCAGGGGCGTACCGCCGAGGCGCTCGCGCTCTACGCCACGCTGCGGGACCGGCTGGTCGAGGAGTCGGGCACCGAACCCGCCGCCGCCGTCCGGCAGATCCACGACCAGCTGTCCGGCGCCACCGCGGCCCCGGTACGCGGCCCGGGACCGGTCCCGGCCCGGCACCACGGTTTCCGGGGCCGTTCCGCCGCGCTGGCCCGGCTGCGCGCGGCGGTCACCGGCCTCGCCGGCGGACGCGGCGGCAGCATGTGGATCAGCGGTGAGGCGGGCATCGGCAAATCAGCGCTGCTGGCCGAAGGGCTCAGCGGCGCGGCGCCGCTCGGCGTCCAGGTCGGCTGGGCCGTCGGCGACGAGCTGGCGTACCGGATGCCGTTGAGCATCGTGCTGGAGTGCCTGTCCCTGGGCAACGACGCGGACGGCCTGCCCGCCTCGCTGCACGCCTGCACCGGCGGGGCACCACCGACCATGACCGTCATCGACACGGTCCAGCGGTTCGTGGTCGCGCGGTGCGCCGAACGGCCGCTGCTGCTGGTCCTGGACGACCTCCAGTGGGCCGACGACATGTCGCTGCTGGTCTGGCACGCGCTGCACAAGCTCACCACCCGGCTGCCGCTGCTGCTCGTCTCCGCCGCCCGCCCGGTCCCAGCCGGATACGAGGTGCGGCTCCTGCGCCGGGTGCTGCCCCGCGACGGCACCACGCTCGTCGACCTCGGTCCGCTCGACGACGACACCGCGACCGGCCTGGTAAGCGCCTGGTCCCGCCCACCCGGCCCGGGCCCCGGCACCGTGCGCTCGTTCGTCGCGGCGGCCGCCGGGAACCCGTACTACCTGCGGCATCTCGTACTCGCCGACCGGGACGGCCGGACCGCCGACACACCCGGACCGGAACTGACCGACGCGGTCTCCCGGCACCTGCAACCGCTCGCCGACGACACCCGCCAGTTGCTGCGGGCGATCGCGTTCCTCGGCAACAACTACCTGGTGGCCGACCTGGCCGCGGTCACCGGCAAGTCGGCGCCGGAACTCGTACCCGCGGTGGAGGAGGCGCTGGCCGCCGGGATCCTCGTCGAGGACGGGCGCCGCCTGCGGTTCCGGCATCCGGTCATCCGCCGGGTCCTGCGCGGCGCGATCCCGACCGCGCTGCGGGTGCTGATGCACAGGCAGTTCGCCCAGCGGCTCGCCGAGGCCGGCGGCGACCTCGGCCGGGTCGCGGGCCAGCTGCTGGCCGGGCCGGTGCCGGTCGACGCCTGGGTGCAGGACTGGCTGACCGCGCACGCCGCGCAGCTGGGCGCCACCGCACCCGCGCCCGCGATCGCGGTGCTGCGTCACGCCGTCGCCTCGCCCGGCCTGTCCGCGTCGTCCCGCGAGCTGCTCACCGCGGAACTGGCCCGGGTGCTGCACCGCTGCGGCCTGCCCGCCGGCGCCGAGGCGACCTGGGTGTCGGCGCACACCGGGGACGCCGCGACGCGCGCCGAGATGAACCGGATCGCCGGCCCGGACGGGCCGTCGGCGGACGTCGGCCCGGCGGTCGTCGGGCAGCGGTGAGGAGACTGCGCGTCACCGTTCTGGGCCCGGTACGCGCCTGGAACGGCGAGGTCGAGATCGACCTCGGACCGGCCCGGAGGCGGGCCCTGTTCGCGATGCTGGCCGCGAACGCCAACCGCCCGGTCACCCGCGCCGAGCTGATCCGGGCGCTGTGGGGCGAGTCGGCGCCGGGCGCCGCGGCGGGCAACATCTACACCTACGTCTCCGGTCTGCGGCGCGCCCTGGGCCCGGCCGGTGGGCTGCTGCGTTCCGGCCGGGCCGGATACACGCTGCGCCTCGAACCCGGCGCGCTGGACGCCGACCGGTTCGAGACGCTGTGCGAGGCGGCCGGGGCGCAGGCCGGCGCCGAGCGGCCCGGACCGGCCGTCGCCCTGCTCGACGAGGCGCTCGCGCTCTGGCGGGGCGAGGCGTACGCGAACGTCACCGGACTCTTCGCCGACCTCGACCGGCACCGCCTGGCCGAGCTGCGGATCGGCGCGGCGGAGCGACGGGCCCGGCTGGTGCTGGCCGGCGGCGGCGACGACGCGCTGATCGCCGACCTGACCGCGCTGGTCCGCGACCATCCCCTGCACGAGCCGTTCCACGAGCTGCTGATGCGCGCGCTGCACCGGGCCGGCCGGGGCACCGAGGCCCTGGACGTCTTCCACGCGGCGCGCCGGGTGCTCGTGGACGAACTCGGCGTCGAGCCCGGCCCTGCGCGAACTGCAGAGCCGCATCCTCGCCGAGCCGGCGCCGCCCGTACCTGTGGCACCGGCAGCGGTGGCGGCGCCCGCCGCGCCGCCCGTAGCGCGACGGGGACGCCTGGTCGGACGCGACGCCGAGCTGGCGCTGCTGCGCGACCTCCTGGACGCGGTGGGCGAGGGCCGCAGCGCGATCGTGTGGATCGAGGGCGAGCCGGGCATCGGCAAGTCCGCGCTGCTCGACGCGGCGCTGCACGAGGCGCGGGCCCGCGGCCACCGGATCGCGCGCGGCAGCGCCGAGGAACTCAGCAGCCGCATCCCGCTGCACGTGATGCGCCGGGCGCTGCGCCTGGAGGGCGCGCCGCACGACCCGGCCGCTGCCGTCGACCGGGTGCTCGACCACGTCCGCGGGCTCACCGCGACGGGCCCGCTGGTGCTGGCCGTCGACCACCTCCAGTGGGCCGACGAGGTGAGCCTGCTGGCCTGGGAGCGGCTGGCCGCGCTGACCCGGTGGCTGCCGCTGCTGCTCGTCGCGACCGCCCGGCCCGAACCGGGCCGGCGCGACCTGGCCCGGGTGCGGCGGGGTGTGAGCACCCGCGACGGGCACCTGATCCGGCTCACCCCCCTGCCCCCGTCGGACATCGAGCAGATCTTCGGCCGGACGGTGGGCGTGCCGCCCCGGCGCCACGCTGCGGTCGCTGGCGCCGCTGACCGCCGGCAACCCGCTGTACGCCCGGGAACTGGTCAGCGGCCTCGTCGCCGAGGACGGGGTACGCGTCGTCGACGGGCTCGCCGAGGTCGACGCGCGGGCCGACGACATGCCGCGCGCGCTGCTGGACACCGTGCGGGCCAGCCTCGACCACCTCTCCCCCGGCGCCCGCGAG
The DNA here is from genome assembly GCF_055362685.1 of Micromonospora sp. SYSU B005. Classification (NCBI taxonomy): domain Bacteria; kingdom Bacillati; phylum Actinomycetota; class Actinomycetes; order Micromonosporales; family Micromonosporaceae; genus Micromonospora; species Micromonospora sp. SYSU B005. The sequence goes on from NZ_JAXCFU010000015.1 coordinate 36,663, forward strand.
TCGTTGCGTTACGCCGCCCTGCTCGGCGACGAGTTCGCCGTCGCCGAGGTCGCGGCGGTCACCGGGAGGTCGCCGTTCGACCTGATGGCCGAGCTGGAGGAGGCCGTCGCCGCCGACGTCCTCGTGGACGCGGGCAGCGAGCTGGCGTTCCGGCAACCGGTGCTGCGGCGGGCGCTCGCCGGCAGCATCCCCGCCGCGCTGCGGCCGACGCTGCACCGGCACGCCGCACAGGCGCTCGCGGACAACGGCGGGGCCGTCACCCGGGTCGCCGACCACCTGCTCGCCGGGCCGCCCGAGGTGGACGAGTGGCTGGTGGACTGGCTGGTCGCGCACGGCGCCGAGCTGTCCCGGCGCGCCCCGGAGGCGGCCCGCGAGCTGGTACGCCGGGCCCTGGCGGGACACCGGCTGCCGCAGGCGCAGCGGGCGGCGCTCGCCGCCCTGCGCGACGGTCTCGACCGGTAAAGCCTCAGCGCAGCCCCGGTACGCCCACGAACCGGCGGGCGGCGGCCGCCGGGACCGGCGTACCCGGACCGGTGCGGCGCGCCAGGTGCTGGCGCAGGGCGGCAAGGGCGAGAGCGTCGAAGCGCGCCCGCCCGTCCACCGGCGGCTCCTCCACCGCCAGTTCCCGCACCAGCAGCCGGGCGGGGACACCGGCGTCCGGCTCCTGCACCTGGAGCACCGTGAACGCGGTACCGGGGAGGAACAGGACCCGGGCCGGCACGCCGTCGGCGGTCTCGAACGCCGCCGTGCGCCGCGCGGTGGCCGACCAGATCAGCACCTCGACCGTGCCCGGCAGGTCGGCGGGCGGCTCGGCGAGCGCGTTGGTGAACCCCCAGTCGGTGAGCACCCGGCGCTGCGCGATCCGCCGCAAGTCCACAGTGGTCAGCTCGGCACCGGCGTACGCGACGCCGCGGTGCACCGGCAACCGGCGTACGCCCGCCGACACGCACCTGGCGAACGGCACGTGACCGCCCGGCTCGGCGGACCGCAGCGCCTGGTCGAGGCCGTCGCCGGCGGCGGAGAGGTAGAGGCGGACCGCCGTCGCGTACTCCACCGCATCGGCGCCGGCCGCGAGCGCCGGATGCGCGGCGAGCGCGTCCGCCACGTCGGCGGCGACGGCGGCGATCTCCCGGCGGAACGCCCGCCGGAACCAGGTCCGCTCCTCGTCCAGGTCCGGGCCGGGGCGTACGCCCCGCGCGTCGTCGCCGGGGGTGCGCTGGAAGCGGACGGGCGCCGGTGCGGGGCGGTGTACCGGCAGCGTCATCGTCGGACTGGTCGCCCAGCCCGCGCCGCCGCCGAGCACCGGCCCGGCCACGTCCCGCGCCGCCGCATCCGGTCCGTTCGCGGCCGGCCCGATGTCGTCGAGCCCGGCCGCCTCCGCCCCGACGACGCTCAGCCCGGCCGCGACCGGCCCGGCCCCGTGAGGCCCGGCCACGTTCGTCCCGGCCACGTTCGTCCCCGCCGAGTGAAGCCCGGCCGCCTCCGACCCTGGGCCGGGAAGCCCGGAGCCGTCCGGCAGGGTCGTGTCCGGCGGGACGGCAGGACGTGCGACTGCGGGAACGGCAGCGGCCACCTCGGCGGCCGACGGCGCGGGCGGGCCCGCCACGGCGACGGGCACCGGCGCCGGGACGGGCGCCGGCGCCGGCGCCGACGGTGCGGGAGGCAGTCCGGCGGCGTGACCCGTCGTGTGCCGGTACGTCCCGGCCTCGATCCCGCGTGCCGAGAGCCCCGGGCGTCCCGGCGCCACGAGCGAGGACGGCTGCACCGCCGCGCGCTTGCGGGTCGCCGGATCCAGCCGCGCGGCCAGGTCACCGGCCAGTTCCCGGTGGCGGTCCGCCGCGGCCGGCGCCGGGTCGTCCACGACGAGCCGGACGCGGTTCGGGTCCATCGGTACCGCGCGGATCCGGTCGGCGTGCCGGGGTGGCTCCGGGCCGCGCAGCCAGAGGCCGGACGGGATCACCTCGACCACCGCGTCGTGGGCGTACTGGTAGACGCGCGGGCCGACCGGCTCGCCGAGTTCCGGCGGCGCACGGTGGCGCAGGATGCGCGGCGCCACCGCCTTCGCCCCGAGGGTCTCCCGGGGCCGGTAGGCCAGTTCCTCGGCGAAGACCTGCCAGCCGGGCCGCCCGTCGGCGTCGACTGTGAACAGGGCCGGGCCGTCCGGGCGGCCGCTCGGCACGCCGGTGAAGACCCGCACCGGGCAGCGCAGCAGGTCGGCCAGCGCCTGCCCGAACGGCTCACCGTCGGGCAGCGCGACCGGGCCGTACTGGACGAACCGGGCGTGCTCGCGCCCCTCGGGCGCCAGGCCGCGCCAGAACCGGGCGATGTCGTCCAGGCGCAGCGGCGCCGTCCCGGGGCAGCCGACCAGGACCGGCATGGCGTCCGGCAGGCACGGCATCGTCGAGGTGAGGTGGCTTCCGTGTACGGCGACGGCGGCCTCGTCGCGGCTCTCCCGGAGCCAGACGCCGCCGGGCAGCGGCTCGGCGGCGCAGGTCGAACTGATCGTCAGGTGGTCGACGGCGGCGCCGTCCCAGGCCGGTACGGGATAGCGCTTCGACTGCCAGACCGGCGTGTGGCCGCGCCGGTAGCAGACCCAGCCACCGAGATCCGTCGCGTGCACGAACAGCAGTCCCGCCGCGCCCGGGATCATCCGTCCGAACGGGGCGATCACCGGCCGGCCCAGCCGGTCGGAGAGCCACTGGCCGGCGAGCGCCCCGGTCTCCGGGCGGGCGCCGCAGACCACCAGCCGGATGCCCCGGCGCAGGCGCTGCCGGCGCAGCTCGGTCGCGACCGTGTCCCAGATGTCGAACGGCAGCTCGTGTTGCAGGTCCAGGATCACGATGTCGTTGTCGGGATCCCGGTCCACCGACAGCGCGACCGTACGGGCCTCCGTGCTGATCCGCTCGCTGGCGTGCAGCACCAGGGCGTTGCCGACGGTGTGGCGCGTGATCACCTCAGATCATGCCGGAGCGCAGGGCGTAGGCCACCGCGTGCGAGCGGTTGCGCAGCTTCAGCCGGTGGTTGAGGCCGTAGATGACGTTCTTCACCGTGCGTTCGGAGTAGCGCAGCTCGTCGGCGATCTCGTTGGTGTCGAAGCCCTCGGCCATCAGCCGCAGCACGTCGATCTCGCGCGCGGTCAGGCCGGAGGCGTTGAGCCCGTTGGGGTTGAGCACGTCGCGCTGGAGCCGTTCGATGTGCTTGAGCAGTTCGCCCACCAGGTTCGGGGGCAGCACGCCGCCGCCGGAGGCGGCCGCCCGGACGCTGTGCACGAGGCGTTCGGCGGTGACCGCCGCGCGTGGCAGGACGGCCACGACCCGGCACTCCACGGCGGTGAGGAGTTCCTGTTCGCTGACCTCGGTGGTGATCAGGACGACCGGGGCGCCGATCTCGGTCGCCGCGAGGCGCAGCATCGCGATCACGTCGGTGGTGAGCCGCTCGGCGGCGACGACGAGGACCTGCGCCCGCGTCCGGTCCGCGCTGTCCAGCAGCGTGATGTCGGAGCGCGACCGGAGGTGGGCGGTCAGGCCGGTGTGGGTCAGCGGGTCGGGCGCGTGCACAAAGACGGCAACTTGCTCCACAGCCATCTCCATCACTGTCAGTAGGGGCTGACAGTCTCATGGAGGGTCCTTCAGGAAATCTCCACACTCTCTTTCCCGAGGGCGCCCAGCCGTGAAGATCTGCCCATAGCCGCTGGTCAGACTTTTTTCAGTCAGTGAAGATTGATTTCGACGGGGCCCATCTTCTCCGTCGCGAGCTTCCCGGCGTTCGCGGCAGCGGTCTGGATCGCCTCCATGATCGCCGTCTGCAACGACGCTGCGTCACGCTGCTCGTACACCCTCGGGTCGACCCGGACGGCCTGGACCTTGCCGAGACCGCTGGCCATGACCACGACAGTGGCGTCCTGCGAGCGGCCGGTGACGATCGCCCGCTCCAGCTCCGCCTGCGCGTTGCGCATCTGGTCCTCCAGGCGCTGCGCGTTCTCCATGAACTCCTGGAACGAGGGGGGAACGGGCTTGGACTCGGGCTGCATGCCGGGCCTTTCTGTGTGGGACGGTCGTGGTGGTCAGCCGACGGCGGCCAGGCCGCCGAGCCGCTCGCCGGCCGCCGGGCCGGGCGCGGCCAGGTCGGCGAGCGCGAGGGTACGGGAGCCGGTGCGCCGGGTCAGCGCGAGCGAGAACTGGTGGGCGGCGTGGACGGTGCGCTCGGGCAGCCGGCCGGCGAGCTGCGTCAGCGCGGCCCGGACGTCGTCGGGCACCTCGTGGCCCCGCCGCACCAGGTGCCGCAGCACGATCGCGGCCAGCTCGTCGGTGCTGAACTCCGGCACCGACCACTGCTGGCCGAACACCTCGTTCACCGCCGGCACCGCGGCCCGCAGGCTCGCCAGGGCCGCCTCCTCGCCGGTCAGCACCACCACCGGATCACCGAGCCGGGAGCGCATCCGGCCCACCAGCGCCTCGGCGATCTCCGGCGCGACGCCGGAGGCGTCGTCGACGTAGTCGAGCTGGAGCACGCCACCGGCCGCGTCGTCGAGGACCGCGTCCACCAGGCTGCCCGCCTGGCCGGGCCACTGCGGCGCCAGTTCCCGGCTCGTGCTCACCCGCACCAACTGGCCGACCGGCACCAGGCCCAGCTCCGACAGGCATGCCGCGTAGAGCCGGGCGTACTCGCTGCGGCCGCTGCCGGCCCGGCCGCCGAGCAGCACGTTGCCGGTGCGTCCGGGGCCGCGTCGGCGGTTGCGTCCCTCGCAGAGCTGCAACAGCGTCTGCCCGGCCGCCTCCTTGACCCGCTGCCCGCCGACCAGGCCGCAGATCCGCTTCCAGCTGCGGGCCGCGTTTATCGCACCGGTCGGGTCGGTCGCCGCGTCGGGCTGCTCGCCCTGCTCGACCGGCAGGTCCTCCAGCAGCGCCAGCTCGGGTTCGACGTCGGCGGCGGTGAGCCGGTTGAGCTCGTTGTCCTTCGTGGGCGGCGTGGTCGCCAGGCGCGACGCCTGGTTGTTGATCAGCGCCTCGAACAGCTTGCGGGCCACCCGGCCGTTGCCGAACGTGGCGTTCTTCGGCACCCGGGTGAAGTACGCGGTGAGCGCCTCCACCGCGTCGTCGGTCAGCTCGTAGTAGTGCTTGCTGACCAGATTCGAGGTGATGGTGACGAGTTCCTCGACGGAGTAGTTGGGGAACTCGATGGTGCGGGTGAACCGCGACGCCATGCCGGGGTTGGAGGCGAGGAACTGCTCCATCAGCTCGGAGTAGCCCGCGACGATCACCACCAGCTCGTCGCGGTGGTCCTCCATCATCTTCATCAGCGCGTCGATGGCCTCCTGGCCGAAGTCCGGCCCGGAGCCGCCCGAGCCGCTGGACAGCGTGTACGCCTCGTCGATGAAGAGCACGCCGCCGAGCGCCTTGGTGACCAGCTCGGTCGTCTTGATCGCGGTGGAGCCGATGTACTGGCCCACCAGGTCGGCCCGCGCCGCCTCCACCATGTGGCCCTTGGACAGGATGCCGAGTTCCTTGAGCACCGAGCCGTACAGGCGGGCCACTGTGGTCTTACCGGTGCCGGGCGGCCCGGCGAAGACCAGGTGCCGGCTCATCGGCGGCATCGGCAGGCCCATCTGGAGCCGGACCTGCGACATCTTGATCAGGTTGATCAGCGCGGTGACCTCCTGCTTCACCCCGCGCAGGCCGATCAGCCCGTTCAGCTCGCGAAGCGGCTCGCTCAGCTCGTCCGCGCCGTCCTCCGCCGTACCCCCGTCGTCGGCGACCGGGGCCGGCGCGGCGGCCGGCGGGCCGGCGGGCGCCGGGGTGGCCTGCGGGCGGCCCACCGTCAGCGCCTCGGTCGTCACTGTGGCGCCGGGCGCGCGGCGGACGTCCTCGGCGCCGCTGTCGCGCACCACGCACCGGGTGAGCGCCACCGGCTCCACGGTGTCCACGCCGATGCCGGCCGCGCCGCTGCCGAGCACCTCCCCGTCGCTCACCGACCCCCGGGAGCCCGCCTCGAAGACGATCCCGTCGGCCCGGGCCTCCCGCACCCGGGTCTGCGTGACGGTCGCCGACCCGGTGACCCGCAGGCCGTCGCGGGCCGCGCCGACGATCTCGCTGTCCCCGAGCCGGAGCGTGCCCTCGGCCAGCGCGCCGGAACCGCGCAGCAGGGCCGCGCGCAGCGTCAGGTCCGCGCCGGTCCCCACCCGGACGCAGGCCGCGCCGGTGCCGGTGAGGCGCGCCTCGTGGACGACGCCCCGCGCCGGCCCGGTCAGCGCGAGCGCCGTCGCCTCGCCCGCGTCCACCACCAGGTCGGTGCCCTCCAGCGAGGCGCCGTCCTGGACCAGCACCCCGCCGCCGGTGGTGATCTCGGCGCGCAGCCGCTGGAGCACGACAGCCGACTCACCGGCGAGCACGGCGACGTGGTCGCGCGTGCCCCGCACGGTCAGCCCGAGGAACCGGGGCGCGCCGCCGTTGACGGCGATGCCCACCGGCGCGTCCTCGACCGTGCAGTCGGTGAAGGTCGGCCGGCCACCAGCGAGCACCTGCACGGCGGTGTGGCCGGCGCCGCCGAACGTGCAGTTCCGGAACTCCGGCGACGCGCCCTCGGCGATGTGCGCCGACTGCACCGCGGCGCCGGTGAACGTCGAGTCGCTGATCTGCACGTCCGCCTCGCCGCGGACGAAGACGTCGACGTTGCCGCTGCCGGTGACGGACAGGCCGCGGATGCGGGCCCAGGCCCGCTGCTCGACCACCAGGGCGGGCTTGCCGGCACCGGTGATCTCGCACTGCTCGATGGTGAGCCGGGCGTCGCCGCCGACGCACACGCTGTTCGCACCCGCCGTCCGCAGGCGGCACCGGCGCAGCGTCAGCGCGCTCTGCTCGCCTGCCACCACGCTGCTCGTGGCGACGTCGTGGACGTCGGTGTCCTCGATCGTGCTCGACCCGGCCGACATCACCACCACGCCCGCGCCGGCCGAGCTGGTCACGTCGCAGCCGCGCAGCGCGACGGTGCCCTGCATGCGGGCCAGCAGCGTCACCCAGGAGGCGCCGCTGACCCGGCAGTCGTCGAGCGCCACCTCGCCCGCGTACACGTCGACCGCCGCCAGCGTCGTGTCGGCGCTGCTGAGCGTGATGCCGCGCAGCTGGGCGCCCTCACCGCGGACGACGAGGACGCTGCCCTCCTCCACGTGCACCTCGACGGTGCCGGGCTGGGCCGCGCTGATCGTCACCCGGTCGCCGACCACCAGCTTTTCGACGTACCGGCCGGGGTGGACGTCGATGGTGGCGCCGGGCTCGGCCCGGGCCAGCGCGGAGCCGATCGTCGGATAGGACCCCGGCTTCCGGTCGCCCACCACAAGAACCTGCCGACTCACCGCGTCATCCCTTCCGGTCCAGCCCGGGCAGCACCCGCAGGCGCCCGCGGGCCGCCGCGCCGATGCGTACCCGGGGCTCGGCCGAAGCCCAGCGGTCCACGCTGCGCCGCAGCGACGTGAGCGCCAGCTCGTCCAGCGACACCCGGTTGGAGTCGACCCGGCCGGTGTCGTCGATCTCGTTGGCGCCGATCTCCCGCAGCAGGACCGCGCCGCGCTCCCCCTCGGAGGGCCGGCGCAGGTCCAGCACCTTGAAGTTCGTGCCGGGCAGGAACAGCACCCGGTCCTCGACGTGCTCGTCCCCCTCCGGCTCCAGCAGGCTGGTCCGGCGGGCGGTCATCGACCAGATCAGCACGTCGGTGTCGCCGTCCTCGGACGCGCACGGCTGGGTCAGCGCGTTGACGAAGCTCCAGTCGGTGACCAGCCGCCGGTCCTGGTAGAGCGCCCACTCGCCGTCGGTCGGCGACAGCCGGTAGACGGTGGTGCCCCGGAACGACGGCATCCGGGAGACCCCGGCGACCACGCACCGCGCGAACGGCACGTGCGGTCCCTTGCGGCCGGAGCGCAGACCGGCGTCGACGCCCGGTCCCCGGCCGGTCAGGTAGAGCCGCAGCGCGACCGTGTCGGCGAGCACGTCCTCGGTGGACACGCCGGAGCCCTGCATGCCCGGGTGCTCGGACATGATCCGGGACACCGAGCTGGCCATCACGTCGAACTCGCGACTGAGCGTGCGGCGCAGCCAGGCGCGCTCGTCGGCGAGCCCCTTCTTCTCCGACAGCAGCGCGCCGGCGCCGGCCGAGGGCACCGGCTGCACGCGTGCCTCGGCGGCCACCTCCGACGGTTCGGCGGCCTCCGACGGTTCGGCGTTTCCCGAAGACGACTCGGGGGCGTCCGACGGCTTGACGTGTCCGGCGGGTGCGGCCGGTCCGGTAGGTGCGGTCGGTCCGCCGGGTTCGACGGTCCGCGCGGGCGCGGTCACGGGCGACGGGCCGGCTCCGGCGGACGGCAGGTCGACCGCGACGACCGGCATCGACGGCGGGGCCGCGACCGGCGCCGCCGGACCGGCCGCCACCGGCGGGGCCGCGAGCGCGGAGCCGAAACCGGCAGGCATGGTCGGCGGTGCCGGCTCGCCGAAGCCCGCCGGCATGGTGGGGGGCGCGGGGTACGTCTCGCGCCCGGCGTCCTCGACGGGTGCCACCGGCGGCGCTGTCGGCAGGGGCACCGCAGGTGGGGCCGGCAGCTCGGACACGAGCGGCACCGTGGGCGGCTCAGGCAGCTCGGACGCGATCGGCACCGGCTTCGGCGCAGGTGACCCGGACACGACCGGCGACGCGGGCGGTGCGGGCAGCTCGGAGACGACCGGCACCGCGGGTGGGTCCGGCAGCGTCGCCACGACCGGCGGCGGGGGCAGTTCGGAGACGACCGGAGGCGCTGCCGGCAGCGGTACCGCGGGCGGATCCGGGAGCGCGGACACGAACGGTACCGCGGGCGGCGCCGGCAGTTCCGGGACGAGCGGCGCGACCGGCGGCGACGGTGCGGGCGCGGCCGGAAGCGGCACCGCGGGAGGTGCGGCCGGCTGGTCCCGATCGGCGGGGACGGCCGGGACCGGGGCGGGAACGGCGACCACCACGCTGTCCGCCGCGGACGGTGCGACAGGCGCGGACGGGGCGACCTCCATGTACGCGGGCACCGGCACGGTCGTGCCCACCGCCCGCGTCTCGGCTTCCAGGTCGATGACCACCTCGGCCCGGCTGGCCGGTCTCGCGCCGGGCACCAGCACCGACGCCGGCATCAGCGCGCGGCTCGTACCCGCCATGCCGTCGACCCGTGCGGCCAGGTCGAGTGCCAGTTCCCGCATCCGGTGGGCGGTGGAGTGGACGGTGTCGTCGAAGACCAACGTGCCGCTGCCCGCGTCGAGCATCGCGGACCGGACCTGCTCGGCGTTCCTCGGCTCGACGGTGGAGCGTACCCAGAGACCGGCCTGCACCACCTCGACCACGGCGCCGGGTGCGAACCAGTAGACCCGGGGCGCGACCTCCTCGGCGCCGGGCAGCGGCGGGCGGTGGCTGAGCACGGCGGGCCGGCGGGCCCGCGAGTTGGGGTGCGCCCGGGGCGTGTAGGAAAGTTCGAGCGCGTACGGCGCCCAGCCGAACGCGCCGTCCGGCAGCACGGTGCGGATCTCGTACCGGTGCGGGCTGCCGATCGGTACGCCGGTGTAGCAGGTGACGTCGGTGTTCAGCAGGTCGGCGAGCGCCTGGCCGAACGCCTCGCCCTCGGGGATGCGGACCTCGCCGAACTGCACGAAGCGCACACGCTGGCGGTTCTCCTCGTCGAGTCCGCGCCAGAAGCGCACCACGTCGTCGAGCGACAGCGACGGTGTGCCGGGGCAGCCCAGCAGCACGGTCATGGTCTCGGTCTGACACGGCACGTACGCGGTGAGCCGCTGCCGTTGCGGGTCGACCACCTGCGGGTCGCGGTTGCTGTGGATCCAGACCCCGGCCGGGATCGGCTCGATCTCGGCGGTGGCGCTGGACGGCCGGGTGTCGATCGCGGCCCGGTCCCATCGCGGCGTCGGGTAGCGCTTGGCGTCCCAGGCGGGCGGACGGCCGGGCCGGAACCGCACCCAGCCGCTACCCGGTGCGGAGTGGACGAACAGCGTTCCGGCGGAGCCGCGTACCAGGTCGCCGTCCGGGGCGATGACGGTGCGGTTGAGGCGTTCGGAGAGCCACTGACCGGCCATCGCGGCGGAGTTGCCGTGCCGGCCGCAGGCGATGAGCCGGATGCCGCGGCGGCGGCGCGGCAGCACCCCGGCCATCGACTCCCACGCGCTGATCGGCATCCCGTCGCCGAGGTCGAGCACGACCACGTCGTTCTCCGCGTCCTCGATCATGGACAGCGCCAGCGACTGGGCCTCCGGGCTGATGGCGTCCTCGGCGTGCACCACCAGTGCGTTGCCGACGGTGTGCTGGACGACGCCCTCGGGGCGGTCCTTGCCGCCGCCGAACAGGTCCCGGAACCGGGTTGCCATGATCGACCTACCCCACTTCTGCGGCCGCGAGGGCCCTCATGCTCAGCGCCGGGCCCTGCGGCACCAGCGCGAGCAGTTCTCTCGGGAAGGGAACGTTCACGACCCGGTCGAGCTTCAGCGCCCGTACCGCGTCCTGGTCGCCGATCGGGTACGCCTTTCCGTCGTCCGCGATGTACGTGGGCAGGGGTTGCGCCGACCCGGTGCCGACCGGCGCCGGGAGCACCGCCATGCCGCTGCCGGGCGCGGTGAGCACCGTCGCGCGGCCGTCGGGGCGGACACCGGAGCGGGCCAGCGGGGCGAGCACGGCGGTGCTGTCGAACCGCGTTCCGTCGACCGCGCTCTGGCGCAGGCACAGCGCGTACGGGCCGGGTTCCTGCGGGGTGAGGCCGGTCAGGTCGGGCAGCCGGGTGAGCAGTGACCGGTCGGCCGACATCCGGGCCGCGGCGAGGTCGGCGGCGCTCAGCTCCACCGGCTCCTCCCCGGAGGTGGCGGTGGCGAGCAGGAACTCGGTCCGGCTCAGCGGCGCGAGGCCGTCGCGGCGCAGCACCAGCAGCTGTTCCGCGCCGGTGTCGGGCCGCTGCCGGAACAGCGTGCCGATCGGGTACGTCCGGTCGCCGACCCGCCCGGAGCGGCCCGCGCCGGGGATCGTGGCCGGGGCCAGGTCCGGCCCGTCGGGCAGGAAGTCGAGCCAGTCCTGCGGGGCGGGCACCTTGCGGGTGGTGGTGGCGCCGAGCGCGACGAGCACCGCCGGGTCGGCGACCCGGTGCCTGCGGCCGGCGGTCACCAGGTAGGTGGGTCCGTCGGCGGCGCGGACGACGGCGAAGCGGTCGGCCGGCAGCGGGACGGCCTCGGCGCGCGGGTCGAGGTTGAGGCCGAGGCGGTCGCCGGGTTCGTCGGTGACCGAGCCGGGCAGGCAGGCCAGCCACGGGCCGGCGACCATCTGCCCGGTGGCGACCGACTGCGGCGCGCCGTCGATGCCGATCGACGGTCCGCGCGGAACGTCCTTGATCGACTCCTTGGAGATGAGCTTCACGGTGGCGCCGCTGCCCTGGATCAGCATGGCCGAGGTCAGGTTAGGCGTCGGGCGCAGCACGCCGTCGAGGTACACGTACCTGTTGCCGCTCTCCTTCTCCACCAGGATCACGCCGCTGCGGGTGTACGCCTTGCTGCCGCCCGGGACGATCCAGCCGTAGACGGCGAACCCGGCCACGACCAGGACGCTGATGAGCACGCCGAAGGCCAGGCCGGTGACGGCACGCTGCCCGGGAATCTCCGCCGTGGACGGGTCGCCCTGCACGAGGGCGGAACTCAACCGGCCCATCATGAGCTGGTGGGCGTGGACGTGGTCGCGCTGGGTCTGCACGGCCGGCTACCCGAAGAGTCCGCGGGCCCAGGCGTAGAGCCCGAGCACCTGGGCGAGCACCGGCAGCACGGCCAGGCCGGTGGCGACGTCCAGCCCGCCGGCGGTGTACTCCCAGAACGGCAGCATGCGTCGCGGCCACGGCCGCAGCGCGGCCATCACCAGCGGCACCAGAAGGGCGACGAGCCCGCCGAGCAGGACGTACCGGCCGGTCGGGGCGAGCTTGTCGGAGAACATCAGGGCCACCATGAGGTAGCCGACGGTACCGGCCGCGACCAGGGCGACCCGCTGCCAGAAACCGAAGCCTACGGGTACGTCGACGGCGTCACCGGCCTCGACGTGATCGTCTACCGGGACGCCGAGGAGCACCTGCGGATGCTGTGGGAGGGCCCCGAGGGCTGGGGGCAGATCTCGCTGACCTGGGCCACCCAGGCGGAGAATCCGCTGCCGCTGACCATGATGCCGGTGTGGGGCGAACACCGCGCCGGCGAGCGGCACCGGGTGTTCGGCCTCGACCACCGGCAGGACATCCGGATGTACGCCGTCGGCGACGACGGCGCCTGGCACACCCGGTCGCTGACCGCGGAACTCGGCCTGCCCGAGTGCAGCGCGTCGGCGGTGCAGCGGCTGCCCGGCGTGGACGGCGCGCCCGACGGCTGGCTGCTGGTCTTCGCCGACTTCGACGGCGGCCTGTGGGAGCTGACCGGGGACGGTGACACGTGGCAGGCCGAGCGGGTGCAGATCGACGGGATGCCGCCGGTGGGGCGCAGCCTGCTGTCGGTGTGGCTGGGCGGCGACCGGCTCCGGATCACCTACACGGCCGCGAACGGCAACATCCAGTTGCTGTTCCGCTCTCTCGGCGACCACGACTGGCAGCGCACCAACCTGACCCGCGTGTCCGACGTGGTGTGAGCGGTTCCCGTGCTCAATCGGACAGCACGTGCCGGACGAGGTCCGGGCAGTGGGTCTTCCAGTTGAGCGCGGGTCCCTTCCTCATCAGGTCCAGGTTGAGCCGGCGGGCCGCCTTGACGATCTGCGGCCGGGTCAGCGCGTCGTACGCGTCGTCGACCGATCCGAACCGCAGCGCCAGCACGCCCGGCCGTACCCGGTAGTGCGCTCGGGCCGCGCCCATCGCGCGCAGCCGGAGCCGGGTGCGCAGCTGTGACCGAGCCGCGGCCTCGTCGACGTTCAGGCGGATGTGCAGATCCTGCGGCCGCCGCCGGTCGTGGCAGACGAACAGCGTCTCCAGCGAGTGCACGGAGACGGTGAACAGGCGCGGGAAGCTGGCGGAGTTGGTGCCCGGCAGCGCGGTCAGCGTCCAGAAGTCGCGCTCGGTCTGCTCCGGTACGGGCATCGTGAGGCGCAGGTACGCCCCGATCAGGCGGGCCATCCCGTCGGTGAACCGGGCGTCGGCGCGCAGCCGGTCGAACTGGTGGCGGGTCCGGCGGCGCAGATCGGCGTCCCCCTCGCGGAGCGCGAGGGGGATCGGGCAGGGCTCGTGGCCGGCCAGCCAGCGTTCCTGCTCCGACGGGGGCAGGATCCGGTCCAGTTCGGCGGCGCCGAGCCGGCCGGCGGTGTGCACGACGTTGCGCAGCCGCACCCCGGCCGACTCCCGCCTGCGGATCTGCTCCCGCTCCTCGTCGTCGAGCCGGTCGCGGGGTACGCGCCGGAAGGCGATCTCGACGATGTCGTGCCACTTCTGGCGGTGCATGCCGAACCGGGCCACCACGTCGACGGCCTGCCCCACGTACCGCTCGCCGTCGGCGAAGGTCAGCTCGTAGATGCCGCACCGACCGCGTGACCTCGGCAGCAGGTGCGCTATCGAACCCACCCCGTCGACAGTCAGCCGGTCGACCTCCGCACGGTCCACAGTGCGCGATGATAGGCCTTGCTCCCGGACGTCAGGTCACGAGCTCGGTGCCGCCGCGAGTCCCGAGGCGTCCGCCCGGGTCCAGTCTCCGTCCGGCGGCGCACCGAGGGCGGCCGACAGGTCCCGTGCCACCTGCTCGACGTCACCGGCCGTGACCAGGGCGAACACGAACCGGTCCGGCCGCAGCACCACCAGGTCGGCGCCGTGCCGCCGCAGCCACCCGCCGAGCACCCCGTCGGCGTCCACCACGTCGACCCGGTCCGGACCGCCGGTCGCCGGTGCGTCGGCGGACGGACCCGGCAGGTCGGCGAGCGGCGTGCCGGACGGGTGGACCGCGACGAACCGCACCGGCAGCCCCAGTCGCCACGCGCCGAGCGGGTCGGCCACACCGGCGCGACCGAGCACGGCGAAGCCGTCGCCGAGCACCTCGTCGAGCAGACGCTCCCCGGGCGTGCCCGGAACGAGGACCCGCGGCTGGGGGAACATGGTCCCGACCACGCCGTCGCGCCGCCCGCCGGCCATCAGGCCCCGCCGGTACGCCGGCACCGGCTTGAACTCGAACCGTTCCACGAACCGCCGTACCCGGGGGATCGTCTGGACCGCCCGCAGCGCGGCGTCGCGCATCCCGGCGGTGACCCGGTTACGGGCCAGGAAGACGCGGCCCAGCCGGACGCTCGTCTGCGCCATCTCCACCGTGTGCGGACGCCGCTCGGTCTCGTACGTGTCGAGCACGGCGGAGCCGGCGGCGCCGGACAGCACCAGCGACAGCTTCCACGACAGGTTCGCCGCGTCGCGCAGGCCGCTGCACAGGCCCTGGCCCATGAACGGGGGCATCTGGTGGGCCGCGTCGCCGAGCAGGAACACCCGTCCCTCCCGCCACCGCTGCGCGACGAGGTGGTGGAAGGTGTAGACCACCGCCCGGGTGACGGCGAACCGGTCCGGGTCGACGTACGGCGAGACGAGCGCGGCGATGCTCTCCGGCCGCCGCACCTCGTCCTCGGTCTCGCCCGGGCGCAGCATGAACTCCATCCGGTAGCTGCCGGCCGCGCCGGGGGACACGAAGGCCGGGCGCTGCCAGTCGCAGACGAACGTGGTGTCGGGTACCCGTACCGCGTCGGGCGGCACGTCGCCGGAGACGGCCAGCCACGGCTCGGCGTAGCTCGCCCCGGACAGCGGGATCCGGACGGCGGCGCGGGTGGCGCTGCGGGCGCCGTCGCAGCCGAGCACGTACCGGGCGCGGACCGCCCGCCGCTGCCCGGTGACCACGTCGGACAGCAGCACCGTCACGCCGTCCTCGTCCTGGGTCAGGCCGACCAGCTCGGTGCCGAGCGCGAGCCGGACGTGCGGGAAGCGGTCCAGCCCGGTGCGCAGCGTGTGTTCCAGTCGCGGCTGGTCGAAGAAGCGCAGCGGCGCGTGCCCGTACCCGAAGTCCGTCTCGGACAGCCTCATCCGGGCGAAGACCCGGCCCGCGCCGTTGACGTACTCGACGAGCGGCGGCGCGATCGTCTCGTCGCGTATCTCGTCGAGCAGGCCCGCCTGCTGGTAGATGCGCAACGCCTCGTCGTCGCAGGAGAAGGCACGCGGCTGGCCGTGCGGCGTGGCGCTGCGCTCCACGACCAGCGTGGTGACGCCGCGGGCGCCGAGCAGGTTGGCGGTGAGCGCGCCCACCGGCCCGCAGCCGATGACGGCGACCTCGACCTCCTGGACCTCCTGGTGAGCCGGCGGCTGAACTGTTTCCATCGTGGTGCCCCTTCGGAACGTGGTCCCGGACGGTTCTCCGCCGTCCGGCACCGGTCAGGGCACCAGTCCGCTGTGGAAGGGGTGTGGAGACGGCGTGGAGGCGGGCCTCCACACCGGTCAGAACGCGGCGAACCGGGGCAGCAGCAGGCCCGCGCCCTGGTCGGCGGCGATCCGCGCGCCGAGGTCCCACTCGGCGCGGTCGCGCCGGGCCGCGCCGCGGATCCGGTGCAGCTCCGCGACGAAGACGCGCTCGCCGACCCGGTCCGCCACCGCCAGCGCCTCACCGGCAAGCGTCGCCGCGGTCTCCGGACGACCGGCGGTCAGGTACGCCTCGGCCATCGCGCACAGCGTGATGGTCCGGGTGGACCGCAGTCCGGGCCGGTAGAACTCGTCGGCGGCGGCGCGCATCGCGTCGAGCCGGCCGTGGTCGCCGCCGCGCGCCGCGGCCCACTCCAGGAAGTACGCGCCGGTCGCGGTCATGTGCGGCAGGCCGGTGTCCCGGCCGATGTCCCGGCACCGCCGGCCCGCCGCGTCGGCCGCTGCCACGTCGTGTTCCTGCATCGCCAGCCAGGCCGCGTAGAGCGCCGCGTTGGCGCGGCCGTACGGGTCGTCGAGTTCCTCGGCGAGGGCCTCGGCGGCGGCGATGTCCGCCCACGCGCCGGCCGGGTCGCCGCGCATCGAGCGTACGAGCGCCCGGAAGTTGTGGCAGGCAAGTACCGGACGCCGGCCCACCTCGCGGCGCAGCAGCGCCCGGTCGACGGTACGCAGCCGCTCGATGCCGGCGGTGAGCCGCCGCTCGCCGTCGGCCTGCCGGCCGGTGAAGTAGCCGACCGCGCCCAGCAGGTACTCCCCGGCGACGGCGATCAGCCCGCTGCCGTCGTCGGGCGCCCGGACGAGCCGCCCGGCGAGGTCGGCGCAGATCGCGAACTCGGCCCGGTTGGCGGCCAGCTCACCGAGCGCCCAGAGCGCGTGGCGGATGTCCGCGTCCGGCCCGACGAGCGTCAGCAGCTCCCGGGCCCGGGCGCAGACCCGGTCGACGGCGTCGCTGCCGACGCCCACTGTCATCTGGAGCAGGGAGGCGCGGTGCAACTGGACGGTCAGCTCGGTGTGCGCCACGTCGGGCGACACCCGTGCGGCGGGGGCGAGCCGGAGCGCGGCGCGTTCCAGGTGGCCGAGCGCGTCCTCGTAGGCGACCCGGCGGGTGGCGTCGTCGGCGGCGCGCAGTGACCACCGCAGGTGGTCCTCGCCGTGGCCGAGCCCGATCGCCTCGCCGTAGTGGTGGGCCAGTTCCGCCGGTGCGGTGCCCGCGGTCCGCTCGTACGCGGCGGCCAGCCGGGCGTGCAGCGCGGCCCGGCGCGGCGGGACCAGCTCGGCGTAGGTGACCTCGGCGATCAGCGGATGACGGAACGCGAGCGCGCCCGGCCCGGTCTCGACCACCAGCGCGGCCGGGTACGCGGGTGCGAGGTCCTCGGCGACCGCCTCGGCCGTGCCGTCCAGCGCCGCCGCCAGCACTGCCAGGTCCAGATCGTGTCCGGCGACGCTGAGCAGGTCGAGGCAACGCCGGGTGGCAGCGGGCAGCCCGGTCAGCCGCAGCCGTACCGTGTCGCGGATGCTCGGCGGCAGCTCCGCGTCGGCGCCCGCGTCGGCCCGGGACCGCAGCAGCTCGGTGAGGAAGAACGGGTTCCCGCCGGTGCGGGTCACGAGCCGGGTCACCTGCGGCTGCGGCGGCGCCACGCCGGTGCGGTCCCGGACCAGGTCGGCGACCGCCGCGGCGTCCAGCCCGGCGAGCCGGACCTGACCGAAGCCGCGTCCGCGCGCCAGCTCGGCCACAGTCGCCACCAGGGCCGGATCGTCGTCGTACGGTCGCAGCGTGGCGACCACCAGCGCCCGCGACGCCGGCAGGGCGGTGGCGAGGAACCGCAGCAACAGCAGCGAATCCGGGTCGGCGGCGTGCAGGTCGTCGAGGACGACGAGCAGCCCGCGCTCCCGGGCCGCCGCGTGCACCAGGTCCGCCACCGCCTCGTACACCTGGAACCGCGCCGTGGGGTCCAGGCCGCGACCGTCCGCCGGTCCGCTCGGCGCGCCCGTGGCGAACCCGTCCAGCCGGCTCGCCGAGCCGGCGGCGCGGGCGTGCGGCAGCGCCAGCAGCGCGCGTACCACCTGGCTCCACAGCCAGAACGGCGGCGCCTGCCCGACGTCCGGGCAGCGACCCCAGACCACCGGGACGCCGTTCGCGGCGGCGCGGACGCCGAGCGCCGCGGCGAGGCTGGTCTTGCCGATGCCGGCCTCCCCCACCAGCGTCAGCACCCGCCCGCCCTGCCCGGTCGCCGCGTCCAGCGCCTCCCGCAGGCGGTCCAGCTCCGCGTCCCGCCCCACGAGCGCCTCGACGTCGCGCTCCGAGGCGGTCCCGGCCGCCGGGCCGCCGGTGTCCGCGGGACTGCTCCGGTCCTGCGGTATGGCCTGCTCCAGGATCAGCCGGTGCGCCGCCCGGATCTGCTCCCCCGGGTCGATCCCGTACTCGCCGGCCAGGATCCGGCGGCCCTCGTCGAAGACGGCGAGCGCCTCGGTCTGCCGCCCCGACCGGTACAGCGTCAGCATCAACTGCGCCCGGGCGCCCTCGCGCAGCGGATGCGCCGACACGAACCGGCGAAGCTCCGGCAGCAGCGTCGCGTGCCGGCCCGCGGTGACGGCCGCTGTCAACCGCCCTTCCTCGGCGCTCACCCGCAGCTCGGCCAGCCGGGCCGCCTCCGGGCGCACCGTGGTCAGGTCGGCCACGCCCGCCAGCGGGTCACCGCGCCACAACGCCAGCGCCTCGGTGTACGTCCGCTCGGCGGACTCCGGCCGCCCGGCCGCGAGCGCGTCCGCCGCCCGGTCCACCAGGGCGCCGAACCGGGCCGCGTCCACCGCGTCGGCGTCCACCCGCAGCTCGTACCCCCGGGGGTGGCTGCGCAGGACGCGCGCCGGCTCGCGGTGGGAGCGTTGCGGTTCCACGGCCCGGCGCAGCCCGGCGACGTAGGTGCGCAGCGTGGTCTGGGCGCTGGCCGGCGGTCTTCCGTCCCAGAGCGCGTCGACAAGCCAGTCGGTGGCGACGAACCGGTTCGGGCGCAGCAGGAACAGGGCCAGCAGTGCCTGCTGCTTCGGGCCGCCGAGGGGCACCACCCGGCCGTTCCGGACGACCTCCGGCGGACCCAGCACCCGGAACTGCACAGTCACCTCGACGACGTCCCTCGTGCCCGGCGCCGGGTCAGGCCGCCGCCATCTCACGCAACTTCAGCACCGAGCGCCAGTTGCGGGTCGTGCCGACCACACCCGTCTTCTTCTCCACGAAGGCGTTGCCGAGCTTGCTGCGCCCGTACCCGTCGGGCACGTGCACGAACACGTCCCGGCCGACGAGCGTCAGCGTCCCGGTCTCGCCGGGCGGGGACGCGAGCGCCGCCTGCTTGTCCGCGCCGGGGTCGCTGCTGAGCATCGTCACCAGCAGCTTCGTCAGATCGGTCTGCGCGTCGACATAGGGATTCGCGGCGATCATCGCGTCCAGCTCGGCCAGGCTGCGCAGCAGCACCGGCACGTCCCGGCCCCACCGCCGCGTGATGCCCCGGCCGATCTCGGCCAGGATCGCGGCCTCGTCGGTCTCCGGGCAGCCGAACACCACGTTGCCGCTCTGGATGTAGGTCGCCACCTGGTCGAAGCCGCAGGAGACGAAGACCTCCTTCAGCTCCGCCATCGCCATGGAACTGGCGCCACCGATGTTCACCGCGCGCAGCAGAGCGACGTATCTCGCCATGACTCGGGATGGTAACCGGCCGTGGCGTCACCGTGGTACGTCCGTGACCTCGACGCACCGGCCCCAGTCGCCTGCGTACGCTGTCCGGGCAGGCCGACGGCGCGAGCCGGCCGCCTCCGCGCCGGTCCCCGGCACCGACATCGAGGTGGGAGATGCCGCAGCTGAACCCCGTCACGACACAGCGCGTCGAGGCCGCCGTCGTCGCTGTCCTCGCCGTCGTCGTGACCGTCGCGGCCGGATACCCGTGGTGGTCGCTGCTCGCCCTCTTCCTCGTCTTCGACCTGTCCATGCTCGGCTACCTGCGCGGGCCGCGCGTCGGCGCCGTCTGCTACAACCTGGCGCACTCGTACGCGCTGCCGGCGGCGCTCGGCGCGGTGGCCGTGGCGGCGGCCGCGTCCGGCGACCGGATCGACTGGCTCGGCGTCCTGGCCGTCGCGTGGGCGTTCCACATCGCCGTCGACCGCGCGCTGGGGTACGGCCTCAAGACGGGCGAAGGGTTCGAGCACACCCACCTCGGCCTGATCGGAAAGGCCCGCCGCGCCCGGACCACCACCGACGGACGCTGACCGCCCCGGTCACTGGCGCGACGGCGCGCAGTTCGCGCTCGTCAGCCGCACCGAGTACTCGCGGTCGTCGGACGTGATCCCGGAGGGCACGCCGTCGAAGTGGGCCTCCACCTTCTCCCAGCCGCGGCGCTGCTCGTAGTGCAGATGCGGGGCCCCGGAGTTCCCGGTGCTGCCGACCCGCCCGAGCTGGTCGCCCCGGGCCACCCGCTGACCGGCCTGCACCGACGGCGGTTCGAGCAGGTGCAGGTACTGCGTCTCCCACTTGCCACCGTGATCGATCTTGACCCAGTAGCCGCCGCCGCGCCCGCGCGGCCCGTCCGGATCCTGCGGGGTGCGGCCACCCAGCGAGCCGTTGATCCCCGCGACCGTGACGGTGCCGTCGGCGGAGGCGAGCACCGGCCTCCCCCACGCCTCCCCGGAGGTCGGGAAGAGGTCGACGTCGTAGTCGTCGTGGCCCGGATAGGTGGACAGCCGCCACGTCTCGCCGCAGGCCACCGGGAGCTGGAAGTCCGGTCGCGGGCCGGGTGGCCGCACCAGCGGCACCACGATCGCCGCGACGGCGGCGAGCGACCCGAGGACGCCGACGATCAGCAGGACGCGCGGGAGACGGGAGCCGCGTGGGCGCTCGGTGGTCATCGTTTCGAGCATGACAGGCGGTGTCCGGTGGCAGACACGGGTCTGCCGATCAGCGACGCACTGGCTAGTCTCATGGCGCTCGCCACGACTAGGAACGGCGGAACGGCGTGACGGACCATCAGCACGTGCCGGTGTGGACCCTGGCGACGGAGCCCGGGAAGATCTCGCGGGCGGCGGAGCTTCCCGTGGACCACAAGGGCATGTCACCGGAACGGCTGGCCGGGCTGCGGCAGGCGCTCGCCGCGTTCCTCGACACGCCGCTCGTCACGGTGGAGGCGTACCCGCTTCCGCCGGCGACGGACATCCGAGGCGGACGGCTCCTCGACGCCGCGTCGCCGCTCGCGATGGAGCTCCGGCGGCTGCTGAAGACGCCGAACGCCGGGTCTGCGGCGACGGCCGCCGCAGGGTCGACGGAGACGCTGTACCGCATGGTGGTGCCGAGGTCGGTGGCCTCGCAGCTCGGTGACGGTCTCGTCCGGTCCATGCCGTCCAAGGCCGTCGCGGGTGGCATCCATGGCGACATCCTCGGCAAGACGGGCATCGTGCAGAAGGCCACCTTCGTGCCGGTGGCGGCCGACGCGTCCCGGCCAGGCGTCACGGGAGCGGTGAGCGGCACCGCGAAGGCGGCGACCACCGCCGGTATCGTCACCGCCGCGGCGGCGTTCATCCTGCTCGCCGTGGCGACCGCCGCGAGCGTGTACGCCGAAGAGCAGCGTCGTAAGGCCATGGAGAGGGTCACCGAGCTTCTCGAGGAGCTGACCGCCGAGAACCTCGACGCGGAACGCGACCGCCTCCACGGCGCGACGGCGGCCGTCGAACGGGCGACCGCGCTCCTGCTCGACAAGGGTGAGGCGGGACATTCTCTCGGCCTGGACGCGGCCGTACACACCGTCGACACCGCCATCGCCGCGGCCCGACGCAGGGCGGGCGCATGGCGGGCGAAGGTCGCGGCGTTCTCCTCCGACGGGGTGGAGGTCGCCGACCTCATCAAGGCCTTCCCCGGGATCGACAAGCCCGACGGCGCCTTCCGCGTCGAGCTCCGGCTGGCTTCACTGGCCATCGCGACGAAGCGACGGATCGCGGTGCTGCAAGCCGTCGAGCACGCCCAGAAGTCGCCCGAGCTCAGTTTCCGCCGCTTCACCGCGATGTTGCAGGACGAGCAGCGGAGCGTTGACGAACTCCAGGACGAACTGCACGCGCTCCTCGGCGCCCTCGCGGACCTGCGGCTGCGGGCACCCACCAAGAGCTTCACCGATCGCCTGTTGACCCAGGGCGAGGTGAACAACCTGCTCGAATGGCCGGGCCGCCTGCGTCAGCTCGCGGACGAGGAGACCGTGTCCGTGTCGGATCTGCCCGATGTCGAGATCGGCCTCGTCGAGAAGGAGGACGGGAAGGTCCTGGTGCTGCCCGCCCGGGCGTTGCCACGCGACCGGGTCGCTTAGGGCGCGCGGACGCCGACACTAGGTCCTATCCCCTCAGCCATCGCGCGACGAATCGGTGGTCCGCGTCGGTGAGGCCGCAGCGGGCATCGACGCGGTGCAGGAGCGCCGGCGCGCCGTGGTTCCCTGCCACCCACCTCCGGTCGGCGTCGGTGATCTCGTCGTCCAGCCACACGAACCGGCGTCCGGCGGCCCACTCGACGAGCCGCCGCGTCTTCCAGTGCAGCCGACCGCCGTCGTCCTCGTCGTCCGGCCAGTCGACGACCGGCAGCGGAGGCAGGCCGAGCCGTGGCGCGAGCACCTCGTTGGCGTCGTGCATCCAGGTCGTGGCCCACACGAGATCGCACGGCAACGCGGCGAGCCGGTGGCCGTGCCCGGCGTCCAGACCGGCCAGCAGCGGGTTGACGCCGTCCGCCGGCGGCCCGGCGGAGCCGCCGAAGGGCAGGAGCGTCCCGTCGACGTCCAGGAACAGCAGCGGACGATCAGTCATCGCCCACCGTGCGGAAGGGTTCGCCGGTCCTGGCGTCCATCCGGGCCTCAGCCCAGCTCGATGACGGGCCGGGTCAGGATCTCGTCGGCGTACCCGTCGTCGGAGGCGGCCCACCGGCCGAAATCCTCGTCGCGGTACGCGGTCGCCAGGGTGAGCCAGCCCAGGAAGAAGCCGCTGCCGCCGCAGGTGGCACCGCCGCCGTCCCCACCGCACACGACGGTGCGCTCGGTCGTCGCCTCGTGCCGGTAGGGATCCTGCCCGATCGCCAGACCCCAGAGGTTCTCCTGCCGGTGCGGGCCGGTCCTGTGGTCGTACGGGTAGCCGTCGCCGGGGCAGTCGTCGCCCCAGCGGAACAGCGTCGCCGCACCGGCGCCACACGCCCACTCCCACTCGTCCGGAGTGGTCGTGCGCAGGCCGAGGTCGGCCAGCCCGGCCATCGCGTCGTCGTACGAGACCTCGCGGATCGCCCGGGCGCGCACCACCTTCCCGGTCGTCCGGTCGAACTCCACGGTCAGCCCGTCACCGGACCGGAAGGTGCGCACCCCGCCGAACCGGCCCCCGGCCGCCGCGACCAGCTCGCGCACGCGCGGGTCGTCCGGCGCCAGTGGCACCTCGCACGGGTCGAAGGCGTCCACCGCGATCAGCATCGCGGGCATGTCGACGTCGCGGACGGGCGACGTCATCGAGTCGACGTACTCGGTCAGCGACGGGAGGCCGAACTCGGCGGCGCTGTCGGCGTACTCGGCGGTCTGGTGTGCGGCGGGACGGAACCGGGCCGCGTCGTAGCCGAGCGCCGGGCGGCCGCCGGGGACGAGCGCGAACCGCATCCCGCCGCGGTCGAACAGGGCCGTGCGGTGCGACCGGCCCGCGTACGCCCTGTTCTCCACACCGGCCACTGTCAGCTCGTGCCGGCCGGCGATGTCCTGCGCCAGCCGGCCGACAGCGCTGTCGGAGAGGTCGTTCCACTGCGCGGAAGTGAGATCGGCGTACGACACCGCGAAAGGATAGCCACGGCCTCCGACAACACCGGATCGACGCCGAGCTGTCCGGCTGCACGTCAGCGCGCGACCCGTCGACGAGACGGTCAGGCGCCGTCGACGTCAGTGGTGAGCGCGAGTTCGCGGCCTGCTTCGATGTCGGCGAGCAACGGGCGAGCAGGACCGAGCCCTCCAGCCCCGCCTGACGGCGGCCGGGGCCGATCTCAGACGTCCACGGCCCGAGATGCCCCGGCCAGCCGGTCGCGGCAGAAGTCCCGGAACGTCCGGGGTGGCCGGCCGGTCACGTCCGCGACGGTCGTCGTGACCCGGTCCTCCGAGCCCGCGGCGACGGCCGTGTCCAGGCCCGCGAGGAAGCGGGCGTAGTCGGGCGCGAGGCCGTGAGCCTCGTGGTACGCGGTGAGCGCGTCCTCGTCGACCGCGCGGTGCCGGACCGGGCGGCCGAGGAGGTCGGTGAGCGTGGCGGCGACGTCGGCGTAGCTCAGTCGCTCGGGACCGGTGATGACGTGCTCGGTGTCGTGGGGCGCCGGGTCGGTGAAGGCACGCACCGCCACCTCGGCGATGTCGGCCGGATCGACGAAGCCCACGCGGGCGTCGCCGGTGGCGCTGACGATCTCGCCCCGGTCCCGGGCGCTCGCGGCATGCGGGTGCTCGCCGACGAAGTTCTCCATGAACCAGGAGGGTCGCAACACCGCCCACTCGGGGATCATCTCGCCGAGATGGGCCTGCACCTCGCCCAGTCCCGGGGTGCCCGCCTCGATCGCCGAGGAGCTGAGCAGGACGGCCCGTTGTACCCGGGCGCGCCGGGCCAGGTCCAGGAACGGCAGCATGGTCGGCGCCGGGTCGGCGTCGCCGAGGGGCGCGATCAGGTAGAGCCCTGTCACACCGTCCAGCGCCGTGTCGTGCGTGCTGCGGTCGTACCAGTCGAAGCGGACGCCCTCGGCGGACGCCCGGCGGCTGGCGACGCGGGTCCGGCGGCCGGCGGCGGCGAGTCTCGCGGCGACGAGTCGGCCCGTCGTTCCCGTGCCTCCGACGACGAGGATCATGCCCGTACCCCCTCGCCGAACAGTTCCCGCACGGCCAGGGGGTTCCAGTAGTCGCGGTAGCGCACGATCCGCCCGGCCCTGATGGTGAGGACGGCGATGTAGCGCAGCCGGTACGGCTCGCCGGTGGCGACGACGACGCCGGTGGCGGTGAACTCGGCGACGATCACCTCCGGGTCGGCGGTCTGGTGCACGGTGACGTCGGCGATCTCGCGGATGTCCAGGGTCCGCGGGTAGTCGATGAGGTAGTCGTGCAGCTCGGCGCGGCCGGCCACCCGGCTGGGCCGCCCGGGCGGCGCGAAGGGGAACTCCATGACGGCGTCGTCGGCGAACAGGGCGATGAAGCCCGGCATGTCCTTGACGAGCAGAAGATCCAGGGCCTGGTGGAACACATCGGTGGCGGTACTCGGCACTGCTGTTCCTTCCTGTCGGCGGGCCGCCCGCGGTGATCTACGATAAGCGGACGGCCGGTCCGCTTCACCATAGCGGACTGACGGTCCGTTTGCGATAGGGGGCAGGAGTGCGTGCTGACGCGGCGCGGAATCGGGAGGCGGTGCTCGCCGCGGCCGACCGGCTGTTCGAGGCGGCGAACGACCCCGACCGGATCTCCATGGACGACGTCGCCGCTGCCGCCGGCGTGGGCAAGGGCACGCTGTTCCGCCACTTCGGCGACCGGCTGGGCCTCATCCAAGCCCTCTACGGCGCACGCGGCGAACAGCTCCAGGCGTCACTCGCGGCGAGCCTGCCCGGCGACTCGCCGGCGGACCGGGCCCTGCACCTGCTGCGGGGACTGGTCCGGTTCAAGCGGGCCAACCGGGTCCTCACGCTGGCCTTGGAGAACGCGGGAAGCGGAAGCCCCTATCGCAACGAGTCGTACGAGGAGTGGCACGCGACGCTGACCGCCATCGTGTCCGAGGCCCGGGGCCCCGAGTCGGCGGAGTTCCTCGCCCACGCCCTGCTGGCTGCGGTGCGCAGCGACCTCGTCGAGCATCTCCGCGACTGGCCCGACGAGCGCTGGGACGCCGGGCTGGCGGCGCTGACCCGTTCGGTGCTGGCCCCCGGGCGGTAGTTCTTCCCGGCGGGCGTGAGCGGTGCCGCGCTCACGCCCCCCACCCTCACCTGGTCCGCTCGATCACGGCGGTGAGGCGGAGCCCGGCTGTCGACACCGTGCCGCTCCCCCAGAACGACGAGGTCCCCGGGATGTTCGCCAGGGCGTCCAGGCTCGGATCGTTGCCCTCGACCTTCGGCCCGTACGCGACGCTCCATCGCCCGCCGGTGTAGCGCAGCAGCAGCGTGCCCGGGTACTCGACGTACGGCGGGATCGGGTTCGTGCCGCTGATCCAGACGTTGCCGTTCACGTCACCGGCGACCGCGTACACCCAGCCGGCCGGCGCCGGTCCGGCCACCCGCTGCCACGTCCGGCCGTCCCAGTGCAGGATGACCGGCTTGGGGGCGGAGTCGTAGTCCTGGGTGCCGACCGCCCAGGCGTCGGTCGACGAGCGGGCCCACACGCCGGTCAGCCGGGCGCTCGGGATCGACGGCAGCGGCGCCACCCGCCACGACCCGCCGACGCGCTGCGCGATCATCGGCTCCGGGTAGGGCGCGTCGGCGACGTACCGCTCCCCGGCGGCGAACACGCCACCGTCCGGAGTTCGCGAGACCGCCCGCAGGACACCGTTGACTCCCTCCGTACCCGGCACCGCGACCCGGCCGAACTGACCGGTGCCGCCCTCGACGACCAGCGGCCGGCCGCCGTCGTGGCCGACGAACACGGCCCGTCCGCCGCCGGTGGCGGCCACGTCCAGCAGCTCCGAGGTCCCCGCCGGGGCGGGCCACGGCGCGTGCGCCGTCCAGGTCACGCCGTCGAAGTGCCCGGCGTACGACTCGCCGAGGCGCCGGGAGCCCACCGTCCAGACGTCCCGGGCGCCCGCCGCGTCCACCTTGTACAGCAGATACGCCTGGTGCGGCAGGCGCCGTTCCGTCCACGTCCGCCCGTTCCACCGCAGCAGGGCGTACGGCTGGTCGATCGAGTACCCCGTGTATGTCGACGCCTGGTAGCCGACGGACCAGGCGTTGTTCGGACCGGTGGCGGCCACGTCGGTCAGCCGGCTCTCGTGGATCAGCGCGGGGATCGTCGCCGTCCACGTCGAAGGCGTGGCGGCCGCGACCGGTGCGACCGGTGGGAGCAGCACACCCGCCGCCAGAGTGGAGACTGTCGCTGCCGACAGCCCGTACCGTGCCAGTGATCCCATGGTGGCCCTCTTCCCCGATCGGTGGTCGGACCTCAGCATCGCGTTCCGCGACGCTGCGCGTGCGCCCGAGCGCGGTCCCGTAAGAGAGTGGTAAGAACGGCTTCTCCGATCGGGAGTCGACTGCGGCCGCGACGGCGTCGCCCGTGGTCAGGCGGCGCGGCGGGCGCGGCGACGGGCTCGTAGGAAGACGGCGTCGTGCCGCTCGTCGCCCCACCAGGCCCACGGAACGCCTGTCACGTACCGGCCGATCGACGCGAACACCGGCGCGGCCTCCGCGTCGCGGCCGGTGCGCACCAGCCCGTACGCCAGGAAGTTCGCGTCGTCGAGCCAGTGGGCGTGCCGGGTCGCCGGCTGGTGGAACCACCGGTTCAGCGCGTTGTCGAGATCCGCCTGCATGACCGGATCCTGTCGCCACCGCTCGCCGATCTCGTCGGCGGTACCGCCGTGGGGTTCGCGATCCTGCTCCCACAGCGCCCACTCCGCGGCGGCCCGAACCGGCAGCACGAGCAGTGGTGAGCCGGTAGGCGCCGTGGCGGCGACCGAGCGGGCGAAGTCGAACATCGCCTCGTGCGAGCCGCTCCACTTCCGGCAGTGGTAGGTCAGCCGGAGCACGTGGCCCTGGTGATGCCAGGGATCCCGCTTGGTCAGCTCACGCCACGTCTCCTCGACGTCCTCCAGTGGCGCACTCTCGTCGATCATGAGGCGCAGCCGGTGCGCCCACGGCGTGGGGTCGTCCGGTGCGAGCCGCATCGCGAGATCGTTCACCTGCCGGGCCAGGTCCAGCAGGCGGCTGAACTCGACCCACTGCTCCCGACGTACGTTGGAGGCCCAGTCGCCGCCGCGCACTTCCCACGCCCGTGCCATCAGCGAACCGGCACGGACGAGCTGGGCGTCCGGATCCGCGGGCGCGCGCGACACCCAGCGGTCGGTCCACGCTTCCGTGGTGTCGACCCGGCCGGTCGTACGGTCGATCCGCGATCCCAGCCCACGAGCTGTCGATTCGGCGAGCACACCGACGTACCGGGCCCGGCGGTCGTAGTCGTTGCGGGTGGCGATCAGCGCCTTCCGGGCCGGTCCGATGTCGGAGCCGTACCGCGCCTGCGTGCACGCCTCGCGCAGCACGGCGTCGTCCTGCGCCGGGTTGGGGTCGATCTGGCGGGTGAGAATCCGCCACACGGTCGAGATCATGATCAGGGATGGTAGATGTCAGCGAACCGGGGTGGGGGCCGCAGCGTTGCCGTTCTGCCGCGAGCCAACCTGCTTGTCGCGGTGCGGGGCGCCGGAGAGGATCGGTGGATGGATCTCCGTGCTGCGGAACGGCGGCTCCAAGCCGCTCAGCGTGCCGCCGATGTCGAGTCCCTCGACGCGCTTCTGCACCCCCGGGTCGTGGGTGCCGGACCGGACGGCACGGTCTTCACCAAGGAGGATGATCTGGAGAGCTACCGCTCGGGCGCCCTGCGGATCACCGACCTGGTGGAGGAGTCGCTCGACGTCCAGGACGACGGTGCGACCGGGGTGACCCGCACGGTCGCTGCGGTGGATGGGGTCCAGGGCGGGGCCGTCGTGTCCGCGCGGTTGCGCTACACCCGGCTGTGGGTGCGTGAGGACGGCAACTGGCGGGTGCTGGCCGCCACCTTCGTCCCGGTCCAGTGAGAGCTCGGACCGCTCAGGCTCCGGCGTGCACCAGTGCGGTCGCCGCTCCGATCAGGAGGGTCACGCCGGTGCCGGCACCGACGACGGCGCTGGGGGTGAGGTCGTACCGCCGGGCGACGGCAACGCTGACGACCGCGACCAGGGTGACGAGCGCCGCCCAGATCGCGAGGGCCGGATACCCCAGCAGCGGCGCCAGGGGGAAGAAGTGCAGGCCGACGATCAGGGCGATCCAGGCCGGAACCAGGGACGCGCGGCCGGTCCGCCGGAGCCAGATCGCGCCGGCGGCGCAGAGGACCACCTCGATCAGGACGATCACACCGAAGACCGGTCCCGTCCTGTCGTCCACGGAGCTGCCCTCGTCCCAGGTGCGTACGGTGACGACGCCGCCGGCGATCGCCGCGGCCAGGGACAACACCGAGCCGACGCCGAGCCACGGACGCCACGCCTTGGGCGGCGCCTCCTGCGCCCAGCCGAACCAGGCCATCCCGAAGACTCCGAAGATCGCGGCGGTGGCCGCGGCGTTCGCCGCGAATTCAGCATCCATCGGCGCAGTCTAGGGGCGGACGACAGTCGCTCCGGACGGTGCCCGCGCGGGCGTCACGACGCCTGCTCCGGGACGCCGGCCCGGGTCCAGGCGCTGCGCTGGGGGCATCCGGTGAGGTCGTCAGCCGGCCGTCGTCCCGGCGGTACGGAGCACCGTGTCGAGCCAGCGCAGCTGCCGCCGGACGTGGACGGCCTCCCCGCCCTCGTGGCCGTTGAACGGGTACGTGTGCATCTCCCGTAGCGGCACGATCGATCCGCTGGCGGCGGCGTACTGGTTGTAGGCGGCGAAACCGGTGCTCGGTGGGCAGACCTCGTCCCGCAGGCCGATCCCGAAGTGCGCCGGGGCGGTGGCCCGCCGGGCGAAGGTGACGCCGTCGACGTACGACAGCGTGCGCCGGACCGGTTCCTCGGCCTCGCGGTGCACCGCCAGGTAGCTGGCGATCTCGCCGTACGGGGACGCCTCGGTCAGTTCGATGGCGCGCTGGATGTCGCACAGGAACGGGGCGGTGACCAGGAGCGCGGCGAGGCCGTCGACGAGGCCGGCCGTCGCGAGCGCGAGTCCACCACCTTGGCTGTTGCCCACCGCGGCGACGCGGGCCGGGTCCACCCCGGGCAGGACGCGGACGGCGTCGATCGCGCGGACCGCGTCGGTGATGAGGCGGCGGTAGTGGTAGTCGTCCGGGGACAGGATCCCCCGCGTGGCGGGGCCGGGCCCGCCGGGCGCGTCGTGCGGGTCCGGGGTGTCGCCGCGGCTGTACAGGCCGGCCTGTCCCCGGTTGTCCACCAGCAGGTGGGCGTACCCGGCCACCGGCCAGGTGAGCCGCTCGCCCGGCAGGCCCCGGCCGCGTCCGTAGCCGGGGTACTCCACCACTGCCGGCAGCGGCGCCGGTACGCCCGCGGGACGGGTGTACCAGGCCCGGACCGGCTCGCCTGCGTACCCGGCGAACGTCACGTCCCACACGTCGACCAGCCGCAGGTCGGTGGGTTCGGGACGGACGTCGACGAGCACCGGGGTGGCCGCGGCGGCGTTGAGGGTGGCCCGCCAGAACCGGTCGAAGTCGGCGGGCTCGGCAACGGCCGGTGCGTAGCGGCGGAGCTGCTCGAGGGAGATATCAATCGACGCTCTTGACACGCCGATAACGATACCCATAAATTTCCGAAAGGCTTACGACGTATTACCGGAAAGTTCCAGCCGACGGTCAGGCGGGAGGACGAGTTTGGCAGCCCCGATCCCGCGCAGTCGCCGTACGCCGTGGCGGCGGGCCCTGCGCCGGGACTGGCA
The DNA here is from genome assembly GCF_055362685.1 of Micromonospora sp. SYSU B005. Lineage (NCBI taxonomy): Bacteria > Bacillati > Actinomycetota > Actinomycetes > Micromonosporales > Micromonosporaceae > Micromonospora > Micromonospora sp. SYSU B005. Next base: position 66,689 of record NZ_JAXCFU010000015.1, read on the forward strand.
GCTCTACTCGCTCGCCGTCCTGCCGCTGCTGTTCTTCCTGACGTTCCGCTACCTGCCGATGCTCGGCAACGTGATCGCGTTCCGGCGCTTCCAGCCGGGCGGCAGCATCGTCGGCGAGTACTGGACCGGGCTGCGGTACTTCCGGCTGTTCTTCACCGACCCGACCTTCTGGAGCGTGTTCACCAACACGCTCGTGCTGGGCGCGCTGACCCTGCTGTTCTGCTTCCCGCTGCCGATCGTGCTGGCGCTGCTGCTCAACGAGGTACGCAACCGCGCGCTCAAGCGGTTCGTCCAGTCGGTGTCCTACCTACCGCACTTCCTGTCGATCGTGATCGTGGCCGCCATGGTCCTCCAGTTGCTGTCGGTGGACGGCACGGTGAACCAGATGGTGCGCGCCGTGGGCGGCGAGCCGGTCTCGTTCATGCAGCAGGCCGGATGGTTCCGGACGATCTACGTCTCCTCCGAGGTCTGGCAGACCGTCGGCTGGGGCACCATCCTCTACCTCGCCGCGCTCACCACAGTCGACGGCGACCTGTACGAGGCGGCCCGCATCGACGGCGCCAACCGGTGGCGGCAGACCTGGCACGTCACGCTGCCGGGGATCCGGCCGACGATGGTGACACTGCTGATCCTCAACATCGGCACCTTCATGGCCGTCGGCTTCGAGAAGATCCTGCTGCTGTACAACCCCCTCACCTACCCGACGGCGGACGTGATCTCGACCTACCTGTACCGGGTGGGCATCGTCTCCGGGAACCTCAGCTACGCCGCCGCGATCGGCCTGTTCGAGTCCGTGATCGGGCTGACGCTGGTGCTGTCGGCGAACGCGATCTCCCGGCGCACGGTGGGGACGAGCCTGTGGTGAGCACGCGCGCCCGCACCCGGGCGCCGGCGGTCCGCCCGCGTGGCCCCCGGCCGACAGCGGGCTACCGGGTCTTCCAGGTCGTCAACGCCGTCGTGCTGACCGGCGTCGTGGTGGTGACCCTGTATCCGTTCCTCACCATCGTGGCCCGCTCGCTCAGCGACAACGCGTACATCGTCGCGGGCGAGGTGAACCTCGTGCCGCGGGGGTTCAACCTCACCGCGTACCGCGTGGTGACGTCGGACCCGACGTTCTGGATCAGCTACCGCAACACCGTCTTCTACACCGTGGTCGCCACGCTCATCTCCGTCGTGCTGACCACCTGCTACGCGTACGTGCTGTCGAAGCGGCACCTGCGGGGCCGGACCGCGCTGGTCGGGATCGCCGTGTTCACCATGTTCTTCACCGGCGGCCTGATCCCCAACTACGTCCTGGTCACCAGCCTCGGGCTGAAGAACACCGTGTGGGCGATCGCCCTGCCCAACGCCATAAACGTGTTCAACCTGCTGGTGATGAAGGCGTTCTTCGAGAGCCTGCCGGTCGAGCTGGAGGAAGCCGCCGCCGTCGACGGGCTGAACACGTACGGCACGCTGCTGCGGATCGTCCTGCCTCTGTCGAAGGCGATGGTCGCCACGATGGTGCTGTTCTACGCCGTCTCGTTCTGGAACTCCTGGTTCGCCGCGTTCCTCTACATGGACCGCCAGGACCTGCTCCCGGTGACCGTCTATCTGCGCAACCTCATCGCGGGCGCGACGGACGCCACGCAGACCGGCGGCGGCCTCGGCAGCGCGGGCGACGTCGTCCAGTCCGCCGCCACCATCCAGTCCGTGACCATCGTGCTGACGATCCTGCCGATCCTCGCGGTCTATCCCTTCATCCAGCGGTACTTCGTCTCCGGGATCATGCTCGGCGCCGTGAAGGGATAGCCGCCCGCACCACACCCCCACCACCGGAAGGAAGAATCCATGGCCCAGCTGTCCCGGCGCCAGGTACTGCTCGCCAGCGGCGCGGCCGCCGTCGTCGCCCTGGCGGGTTGCGGCGACGACACCCCGGACAAGAAGGACCTCGACCGCAACCGTGCGGGCGCGATGGAGAAGTACGGCATCGGTGACCAGTTCAAGGCCACCGAGCCGGTCACGTTCTCGATCCTCTACAACAACCACCCGAACTACCCGCTCAAGCCGGAGTGGCTGTTCTGGACCGAGCTGGCCGGGCGGACGAACGTCAAGCTGGACCCGGTCGCCGTGCCGCTGAGCGACTACGAGCAGAAGCGCAGCGTGCTGGTCGGCTCCGGCGACGCCCCGATGATCATCCCGAAGACCTACCACCCGCAGGAGAACTCGTACGTCTCCTCCGGCGCCATCCTGCCGGTCAGCGACTACCTCGACCTGATGCCGAACTTCAAGGACAAGATCGAGCGGTGGAAGCTCCAGCCGGAGATGGACACGCTCCGGCAGGAGGACGGCAAGTTCTACCTGCTGCCCGGACTGCACGAGAAGCCCTGGCAGGACTACACCCTCGCGGTCCGCACCGACGTGCTGGAGCAGTTGAAGATCCCGTCCCCGACCACCTGGGACGAGGTGTACGCCATGCTCAAGGCGATGAAGGCGGCCCACCCGGACGTCATCCCGTTCTCCGACCGGTTCGGCAAGCCCAACCCGGCCGGCAACCTGCTGAACATGCTCGCCCTGGCGCACGGCCTGCCGGGCGCCGGCTGGAACTACCAGCCGACGAGCTGGGACGCCGGTGCCGGGAAGTACGTCTTCACCGGCGCCTCGGACGGCTACCGGCAGGTGGTGGAGTATCTCCACAAGCTGGTCGCCGAGGGATTGCTCGACCCGGAGACGTTCACCCAGACCGACGACCAGGCCCGGCAGAAGCTCGCCAGCGGCAAGTCCTTCGTGATCAGCTCGAACGCGCAGACCCTGGTGAACGACTACCGCCCGGACATCGCGAAGATCAACCCGAACGCCCGGCTCGGCAAGATCCTCTTCCCGATCGGGCCGGCCGGCCCGGTCAACGCGGCGAGCCGGCTGGAGAACGGCGTGATGATCTCCAGCAAGGCCCGCGACGGCAAGAACTTCGTGGCCATGATGCAGTTCGTCGACTGGCTCTGGTACTCCGACGCCGGCCAGGAGTTCGCCAAGTGGGGCGTCGAGGGCACCACGTACACGAAGGACGCCTCGGGCAAGCGCAGCCTCGCCCCGGACGTCAACGTCATCGGGCTCAACCCCAAGGGCAGCAAGCATCTGCAGAAGGACTTCGGCTTCTACAACGGCGTCTTCGCCTACGGCGGCAAGCTCGACCTGGTGCAGTCGTTCTTCTCGCCCGAGGAACTGGAGTTCCAGAAGGAGATGAACGCCCGCAAGGCCGCGCCCTGGGTGACTCCGCCGCCCGCGCCGCTCAGCGACGAGGAGCGCGAGCAGACGACGCTGTGGGCGACCGCGCTGAAGGACCACGTCACGCAGAACACGCTGAAGTTCGCCCTCGGCCAGCGGCCGCTGAGCGAGTGGGACGCCTACGTCTCGGAGCTGAAGGGCAAGAACGCGCAGGCCTACATCGACCTGGTCAACAAGGCGTACGAGCGGTACCGCAAGAGCCACGGCTGACCGGCGATGCGCGGCACCGTCCCCGAGCGGCCCGTCGGCCGGCTGACCGACGCCTGGCGTACCTGCGTGGGCACCGGCCGGTTCGACCTGGCCCTGCGACGCGACTATCAGGACTCGCTGGCGCTGGTGCAGCGGGACATCGGGTTCCGGCACATCCGCGGGCACGGGCTGCTCAGCGACGGCGTCGGCGTGCACCGCCCCTACGACTACCAGGGCGAACGCCGGGTGCGGCACGCCTTCACCTACGTCGACCAGGTCGTCGACGCCTACCTCGCGATGGGCATCCGGCCCTTCGTGGAGCTGGGTTTCATGCCCTCGGCACTCGCCCCCGGCGACCAGACGGTGTTCTGGTGGCGGGGCAACGTGACACCTCCCCGGTCGTACACCGAATGGGGTGACCTGGTCCGCGCCACGGTGGCCCACCTGGTCGACAGGTACGGCCTCGACGAGGTGCGCGGCTGGCCCGTCGAGGTGTGGAACGAGCCCAACCTGACGGCGTTCTGGTCCGGCGCCGACCAGGACGCCTACCACCGCCTGTACGAGGTGTCGGCGCACGCCGTCAAGGACGTCGACGCGGCGCTGCAGGTCGGCGGCCCGGCCCTCTCCCCCGGCGCCGACGAGTGGCTGAAGCCGTTCGCCGAGTTCGTCACCGACCGCGACGTGCCTGTCGACTTCGTCAGCCGGCACGCCTACACCTCCGGCCCGGCCCGGCACCTGCCGTTCGGCACCCGGCAGACCCTCGCCCCGGCCGCGGACCTGCTGGAACAGTTCGCCGCGCCCCGCCGGCACCTGGCCGGCACCGCGCTGGCCGACCTCCCGGTGCACATCACCGAGTTCAACTCCTCCTACCGGCCGGACAACCCGATCCACGACACGGCCTTCCACGCCGCCTACCTCGCCCCGGTGCTGGCCGGCGGCGGGGACCTGGTCGACTCCTTCTCCTACTGGACCTTCAGCGACGTGTTCGAGGAGGAGGGGGTGCCGACCGCGCCGCTGCACGGCGGCTTCGGCCTGCTCACCCACCGGCAGATCAAGAAACCCACCTACCACCTGTACGCGTTCATGGCCCGGCTCGGCGACGAGGTGCTCGCACGCGGACCGGACCACCTCGTCACCCGGCACCCCGACGGCCGGGTCGCGGTGCTGGCCTGGGCCCCTGTCGACGTCACCGGCCGGGAACCGGCACCCGAGCGGCACACCCTGTCGCTGTCGGTTCCGATCGGCCCGCCGGGCACCGTGTCGGCGTTCCTGCTCCGCTCGTCGGTGGGCGAGGACGCCGGCAACGTCTGGGCGGCCTGGCGGGAGATGGGCAGCCCGCACTCGCCACGGCCCCGGCAGCTCGACGCGTTGCGGGAGGCCGCCGAGCCGGCCCGTACCCATCGCGCCCTGCCGGTCGCGGCCGGGCGGGCCGACCTCGACCTCGTCCTCACCCGGCACGAGGTGACAGTCGCCGAGCTGACGCCGGTGGTGGACGAGACCCCGCCGTGGTGGGACGACAGGTTGCTCGACCCGCCCGGGGACCGACGGTGACCGGCGCGACCGGCGGGCTGCGGGAGTTCGGCGACGGGCCGTTGTCGCGGGCCGCCGCGACGGTTCACACCCTGCTCGTGGTGGAACTGCTGCTCCTGGTGAGCACGCTGCCCGGCCTGGCCGTGCTCGTGCTGCTCGACCGCGACAGCAGCAACCTCCCGCTGGTCGCCGCCGCCGCGCTGCCGGTCGGCCCGGCCGTCTCGGCCGCGCTGTACACGCTGCGGCACCAGCGCCCCGACCTGACCGATCTGCGTCCCGCCGCCGCGTTCCGCCGGGCCTACCGGGCCAACCTGCCGGGCGTGCTGCGCGTCTGGGCGCCGACGCTGCTGTGGCTGGCCGTCATCGCTGTCAACCTGGCATACCTGCCCGCCGCCGCCGTCCCCGGCTGGTGGGCCGTGCCGCTCGTCGTGGTCGGGGCGGGGGTGATCCTGGTCGGGGTCAACGCGCTGGTGATCGTCTCCCTGTTCACCTTCCGCACCCGCGACGTGCTCCGGCTCGCCCTCTACTACGTGGCGCGCAAGCCCGGCGTCACAGTCGGCAACGTCGCGCTGCTGGCCGCCGCCGCCGGCGTCACCGCGGTGTTCTCCGAGGCGGTACTCGCCCTGCTCGCCGCGCTCCTGGTGCTGGCACTGCTGCGGATCGGCAACCCCATGATCGACGAGATCCGGGCGGAGTTCACCGCATGAGCGTTCCGGTCACCGGCCGGGCGTCCGCCGACGCCGGCGAGTCCGCCTGGCACGCCGCCTGGCTCCCGCCAGCGGCGTTCCGCGAACTCGGCTCGCGCGGCGTGCTGGTGCACGGCGACGGACCCCTGGTCGGCACCGTCCTCGACGAGGTGAGCCGGGCCTGCGGCCGGTACGGCGGACGGCTCTGGCACGGTCCACCGTGGCAGGTCGACGCCGACCTGGTGCTGGCCCTGCGCGGGGCCGGCCCGGTGCCGAACGCGGCAGCCGAGACGGCCCGGCTCGGCACGACACCGGCGGTGAACGGCACCGGTGACGGCTCCCTCGGCGACGAGGGGTACCTGCTGACGCGGGTGGACGGCGTGACAGTGGTCCTGGCCGACGCGCCGGCCGGCCTGCTGTACGGGATGTTCCACGTGGTCCGGCTCGGCACGGCGGCCTTCGACGACGACCTTCCGGCGCGGCGGCACCGGCCGGCACTGGGCCGGCGGATGCTCGACCACTGGGACAACGTGGCCGTACACCCGGTGTCGGGCCAGGTCGAGCGGGGCTACGCCGGCGGCTCCCTGTTCTGGCGCGACGGCGCCGCCCGGCGGGAGACCGCCCGGCTCCGCGACTACGCCCGGCTCCGCGACTACGCCCGCCTGCTCGCCGCCTGCGGCGTCAACGCGATCTGCGTGAACAACGTCAACGTGCACGACACCGAGGCACTACTGCTGACCGACCGGCTCGGCGACGTCGCGGAGATCGCCGGGGTGCTGCGCCCGTACGGCATCCGGGTGCATCTGGCGGTGACCTTCGCCGCCCCGGTGGTCCTCGGCGGCCTGCCCACCGCCGATCCGCTGGACGAGCGGGTACGGGCCTGGTGGGCCGCCGTCACCCGGCAGGTCTACCGGCGGATCCCCGACTTCGGCGGCTACCTGGTGAAGGCCGACTCCGAGGGTCGGCCCGGCCCGTTCGCGTACGGGCGCGACCACGCCGACGGCGCGAACCTGCTCGCCGAGGCGCTCGCCCCGCACGGCGGCGTGGTGCGCTGGCGGGCGTTCGTCTACGACCACCACCAGGACTGGCGGGACCGGTCGACCGACCGGGCCCGAGCCGCCCACGACCACTTCGCGCCGCTGGACGGACGGTTCGCCGACAACGTGATCCTCCAGGTGAAGTTCGGCCCGATCGACTTCCAGACACGCGAACCGGTGTCCCCGGTGCTCGCCGCGATGCCTGCGACCCGGCTGGCGGTGGAGGTGCAGGCGACGCAGGAGTACACCGGCCAGCAGCGGCACGTCTGCTACCTCGCACCCTGGTGGAGCGAGGTGCTGCGGTTCCGGCCCCGGGGCGAGCCCGGCGGCACGATCGCCGACGTCGCGGCCGGCCGGGCGGGCACCGGCGGCGGCCTGGTCGCCGTGTCCAACGTGGGCGACGACCCGTTCTGGACCGGGCACCCGCTGGCCCAGGCGAACCTGTACGCCTTCGGCCGGCTCGCCTGGGACCCGCTGCTGGATCCCGGCGCGATCCTCGACGAGTGGATCGACCTGACCTGGCTGCCGGTCACCACCGGCGATCCGGAAGCGGTACGGCGGACGATGCACGCGATCATGGACGATTCCTGGCGCACCTACGAGCGCTACACCGCCCCGCTCGGCGTCGGCTTCATGGTGCGGCCCGGCCACCACTACGGCCCGGACGTGGACGGCTACGAGTACACCGCGTGGGGCACCTACCACTTCGCCGACCGCGACGGCGTCGGGGTGGACCGGACCCGGGCGACCGGGACCGGCTTCACCGGCCAGTACCCGCCGCCGTGGTCGGAGGTGTACGAGTCACGCGAGCGCTGCCCCGACGAGCTGCTGCTGTTCTTCCATCACGTTCCCTACCGGCACGTGCTGCACAGTGGCCGTACCGTGATCCAGCACATCTACGACACGCACTTCGCCGGGGTCGAGGAGGTGTCGGCGATGCGGGAACGGTGGCGGCTCCTCGCCGGGGCGGTCGACCCGGCCGTCCACGACCGGGTGGCCGAGCGCCTCGACGAACAGTTCCGCTGCGCCGTGGAGTGGCGGGACCAGATCAACACCTACTTCTTCCGCAAGTCCGGGGTGCCGGACGCGTACGGTCGCCGCATCCACTGAACCGGCGCGCGCTCACCAGGGGTGCACGGTGCCGTCCGCCAGCCGGTTCACCGGCAGGTAGGCCGGCGCGTACGGGTAGCGGGCCGCGGCCTGCTCGTCGATGTCCACCCCGAGCCCCGGAGTCTCGGCCGGATGCAGGTACCCGCCGTCGTAGTGGTAGCCGTGCGGGAACACCTCGTCCGTCGCCTCGGTGTGCCGCATGTACTCCTGCAGGCCGAAGTTGGGGATGGCGAGGTCCAGGTGCAGCGCGGCGGCCATGCAGACCGGGGACAGGTCGGTGGCGCCGTGCGAGCCGCTGCGGACGTGGTGCAGCGCGGCGAGGTCGAAGATGCGTCGCAGGTGGGTGATCCCACCGGCGTGGACCACTGTGGTGCGCACGTAGTCGATGAGCTGTTCCCGGATGAGCTGGGCCGCGTCCCAGATGCTGCTGAAGACCTCGCCGACGGCGATCGGCGTGGTGGTGTGCGAGCGGATGAGCCGGAACCCCTCCTGCAGGTCCGCCGGGACGGGATCCTCCATCCACGTCAACGCGTACGGCTCCAGGCTCTTGCCGAGCCGCGCCGCCTCGATCGGGGTGAGCCGGTGGTGCACGTCGTGCAGCAGCCGGAGGGTGGGCCCGAACTCCTCGCGGACCCGGGCGAACACGCCCGGCACGTGGGCCAGGTACGCCTCCGTCGACCAGGTCGTCTCGGTCGGCAGCGCGGCGTCGGCGGGCCCGTAGAACATCTTGTCGGCGCTGACGCCGTACGTCCGGGGCAGGCCGGGCACACCGCACTGCACCCGCACCGCGCGGTAGCCGAAGTCGACGAAGCGGGCGACCTCGGTCAGCACCTCGTCGATGGTCTCGCCGTTCGCGTGCCCGTACACTGTCACGCCCTCGCGGGACCGGCCGCCGAGCAACTGGTAGACCGGCAGCCCGGCGACCTTGCCCTTGATGTCCCACAGCGCGGTGTCCACGGCGGCGACGGCGCTCATCGTGACCGGCCCGCGCCGCCAGTACGACCCCTGGTAGAGGTACTGCCAGGTGTCCTCGATCCGGGCCGGGTCGCGCCCGATCAGCAGCGGAACGACATGGTCACGCAGGTAGGACGCGGCCGCCAACTCCCGGCCGTTGAGGGTGGCGTCGCCGACGCCGGTGACACCGGCGTCGGTGACGACCTTCAGGGTCACGAAGTTGCGGCCGGGGCAGGTCACGATCACCCGGGCGTCGACGATTCTCGTCCGGTCTCCCCTGCGGTCGGCGCGCCGGTCACCACAGAATTATCCATTGTCGTCGATCTCCCGGGTGCCCCGGCGCCGGCCGGTCAGGCCGGTTCGGGCACGCCCCCGGGCTCCCCGTCGTCGGGCATCGGCTCGACCGGCGCCTCGGGCAGCTCGCCGGGCGTGTCCGGGAGGAGCTCGCCGGGGTCGTCCGGCACGTCCTCACGGGGGTCGATCGGCGGGTACACCTCGGGATCGAGGTCGGGGTTGGTCATCGGCTCAGTATCCGACGCCTCCGCCGGAACCGCGCGCCGGAGCACCCGGCGACGCGTCCGCCGGCCGATCACTCCGGCTGTCACGCCGGCCTTCCGCCGCCGCCGGTCCACGCGCCGTCACGGGGTCTCACCGTCGCCCGCCGAGGGAGTGGACGACCGGTCCGCCGGCTTGCGCAACCACAGCCACACCCCCGCCAGCAGGCACGCCGCACCCCCGATCGCGACCGCTGTCTCGGCCGGTTCGGAGAGATCGTCGAGGAACGGGAAGGTGCGGGTGGCCGCCATCGCCAGCAGCCCGATCAGCAACAGCAGGCCGGCGGCAATCCGCTGAAGAACCATGCGCACCATTGGATCACGGCGGGAGCGACGAGGATCTCCGCGCCCGGGCCCGGTCGGGAACAGGTCCGGATGACGGCCACGGTCACCGCTGAGGCCCGCCGCCGATCCGTGTGCAACTGAATGGAACGTCCTGGTTGGACGAGCGGCGGCCACCACCACCACCGCCCTACTCTCGGCTTCAGGCGGCCTCCTAGGAGATTCGATGTCGACAGACCGGCACACCCAGATACTGAATGTTCTGACCGAGTACGTATCCGTTCGGCTGCTCGGTGTCGAGAACGCCACCGACCTCACGAAGAACACGCCTCTGCTCGAACTCGGCGTGCTGAACTCGATCGAGACGGCCCGGCTGGTGGCGTACATCCGAGAGACGTTCGGCGTGCGGCTCTCGCCAGCCGCCATGACAGCACGCAACTTCCGTGACTTGGAGACCATCGCCGCTCTGGTGGCCGATGTCCCGGTCGCGGCCGGCGTGAGCGAGGAGTCCCGATGAACCAGGAAACCGCCTACGACGTCGGCATCATAGGGGGTGGTCCGGCGGGATCGACGATGGCGTCCTATCTCGCGAAGGCCGGGCTCGATGTCGCGGTGTTCGAGGCGTCCGCGTTCCCCCGCGAGCACGTCGGTGAGTCGCTGGTGCCGGCTACCACGCCGGTGCTGAGGGAGATCGGCGCACTCAAGAAGATCGACAAGGGGGGCTTCCCGCGTAAGTACGGCGCCGCCTGGACCTCTGCCGACTCACGGCCGGCCTCGCCGATGGACTTCCAGGTCAGCTCGCACGGATGGGGCGTGGCCGAGATCAGCTACGAGGAGCGCAAGCAGAAGGGGGTGGAGCAGCCGTACTCGTACCACGTCGACCGCGGCCGGTTCGACCTCATCCTGCTCGAGCACGCCCGCGAGCTCGGCGCCACCGTGCACACCGAGACGCGGGTGAACCGGGTCGACTTCACCGACCCCGACCGGCCGGTGCTGCACGTGACCATGGACGGCGAGAAGCGTCAGGTGCCGGTCCGGATGGTGGTCGACGCCAGCGGGCGGCAGACCCAGCTCGGCAACCAGTTGAAGATCAAGGTACCGGATCCGGTGTTCAACCAGTACGCGATCCACACCTGGTTCGAGGGGCTGGACCGGGAGGCGCTGGCCCGCGACGACAGCCAGTCCGACTTCATCCATGTGCACTTCCTGCCGCTCGAGGACACGTGGGTCTGGCAGATCCCGATCACCGACACCATCACGTCGATCGGAGTGGTCACCCAGAAGGAGCGCTTCAAGGCGGCCAAGGACGACCTCGAGACCTTCTTCTGGGACTCGGTCAGCAGCCGGCCCGATCTGCACAAGCAGCTCCGGCAATGCGAGCGGCTGCGGCCGTTCAAGTCCGAGGGCGACTACAGCTATGCCATGCGTGCCATCGCGGGCGACGGCATGGTGCTCATCGGCGACGCCGCCCGGTTCGTCGACCCGATCTTCTCCAGTGGCGTCAGCGTCGCGATGAACAGCGCCCGGCTCGCCGCGGCGGACATCATCGCCGCCGCCGAAGCCGGCGACTTCCGGCGGCAACGGTTCGATACATACGTGAACACGCTGCGTCGCGGCGTGAACAGCTGGTACGACTTCATCTCCATCTACTACCGGCTCAACATCCTGTTCACCGCATTCATCGACGACCCCCGCTACCGGATGGACGTCATCCGGATGCTGCAGGGCGACGTGTACGACGACGTGGAGCCGCCGGCGCTGGCCGTGATGAGGGAGTTCGTGGCGGCCGTCGAGGCCGACCCGGAGCACCTCTGGCACGGTCGGCTGGGCAACCTCAAAGCGAGCGCCGCCGCCGCGGCGTTGTTCTGAGGCGCGTCATGCTGCTGCCCGATCTGGTCCGGGCTGCAGCCCGGCGCAGCCCGGACGCTCCCGCCGTCCACGACGGAGCGGCCACCGCCACGTACGCGGAACTGGACGCGCTCGCCGACAGCTACGCGCATGCCCTGGCCGGTCTGGGTGTGCGCATCGGGGACCGGGTGGTGCTCTGGACCTCCAAGAGCATCGACACCGTCGCCGTCATGCAGGCGGTGCTCCGGCTCGGGGCGGCCTATGTGCCGGTCGCCCCATCGAACCCCGGCCCGCGGGTGCAGCGCATCGCCGACGGGTGCACCGCGCGGTTGATACTCACCGACGACGACCTGGCCGGGCTGCGCACGCAGCCCGGCCAGAGACCTGACGATGCGACGGCGACGCCGGACGACTGCGCATTCATCCTGTACACCTCTGGCTCCACGGGGGAACCGAAGGGCGTCAGCATCAGCCACCGCAACGTGCTGTCCTTCGTGTGCTGGGCGGCGGAGGAGACCGGCCTGGATTCCGCCGACCGGCTCGCCAACCACGCGCCGTTCAACTTCGACCTGTCGGTGTTCGACCTGTACGGCGCGTTCTACGCCGGCGCCTGCGTCGACCTGGTGCCGGCGGCGTTCGCGTTCGCTCCGGAGACGCTGGCCCGCTTCCTCGTCGAACGCGGGATCACCGTGTGGTATTCGGTGCCCTCAGCCCTTCAGTTGATGATCGCGGACGGCGGGCTGCTCGACGGCGATCCGCCGCCGGCGCTGAGGGTCTGCGTGTTCGCCGGCGAGCCGTTCCCGATCGCCGACGTGCTACGCCTGCGCACGGCCTGGCCCGCGGTTCGGCTGTTCAACTGGTACGGACCCACCGAGACGAACGTGTGCACCTCGTACGAGGTGACCGCCCGTGACCTGAACCGGACCCGGCCGCTGCCGATCGGCGAGGCGTGCAGCGGCGACCGGGTGTGGCTGGACCCGCCTGGCGCCGATGTCGGCGAGATCGTGGTGGACGGCCCCACCGTCATGCTCGGCTACTGGGGCCGGCCCGCGCGGAACGGTCCGTACCGGACCGGCGACCTCGGCCGGATCGGGCCGGACGGCAACCTGGAGTACGTGGGCCGCCGTGACCACATGGTCAAGGTGCGCGGGCACCGGGTCGAGCCGGGCGAGATCGAAGCTGTCCTGGTCTCCCATCCCGCTGTGGCCGCAGCCTCCGTCGTGGTGGTCGGCACCGGGCTGGCCGGCCGCATCCACGCCGCCGTCGTGCCGGCCGGTGAGGCTCGGCCGACCACGCTCGCGCTCAAGGCGCACTGCGCCGCTCACCTGCCGACCTACATGGTGGTGGATGCCGTCCGGCTCGTCGCCGAGCTGCCTCGCACCGCCAACGGCAAGGTGGACCGGGCCGCGGTCACCGCGGACTTCGCGACGGGTCAGTGACTTTCGGCTTCGAGAAACGCCACCAGCCGGTCGATGCCCTCGTCGATCTCCTCGGGCGTCAGGTAGCTCACGGAGAGCCGGAGTGCCCGGCGACCACCGTCGTCCGGGTGGAAGTAGCGCATCGGCGTCCAGATGACGCCGAACTCCTCGGCCGACCGGACGAGCGCCGCGTCGTCGGCCTCGATTCCCACGGCCAGGTTGACGAAGAAGCCGCCGCTCGGCTCGCTCCACCGCACACCGAGCTCCGCCCGGCGCTCCGCCGGCAGCCGCTCGGCCAGCCGGTCGAGCACCCGCCGCATGGCGTCGCCGTAGTGGCCGGCCGTCTTGGCGCTCACCTCCGAGACCCGGCCGCCGGAGGCCAGCAGTGCACCCGCCACCACCGCCTGGCTCAGCGACGAGGTGTTGACCGTGACCATGCTCTTGATCTTCGATAGCTCGCCGGCCAGCAGCCCACTCATGCCGTCGTCACCGACCACCTCCTGATCGGCCACGGCGAAGCCCACACGAGCGCCCGGGAAGAGCGTCTTCGAGTACGAGCCGAGGTGCACCACGCAGCGATGACGGTCCAGGGCCTTGAGCGTGGGAATCGGCTTGCCCGGACTCACCAGTCGGTACGGCGTGTCCTCCAGGATCAGCAGGTCCTCGCGCACGGCCAGGTCCAGCAACGCGGTACGGTCCGACCGGGACAGCGTGGAACCGGACGGGTTGGCGTGGTCGGGCACGAGGTAGAACGCCCGTGGCCGACGCCCGGCGGCACGCTCGGCCCGGATGCTCGCCTCGAGGGCGGCCAGAGAGAACCCGTCGGCGGTCTCCGGCACCGGGCTGAGCGTCACGTCCAGTAGCCGGGCCACCCCGGTGATCCCCACATAGCAGGGACTGGAGACCAGCAACACGTCGCGCGGATCGCGGATCAGCGCGCGGACGACCAGCATCATCGCCTCCTGCGCGCCGACGGTTACCACGATGGACTCGGCCGGCACGTCGATGCCCTCGTCGCCCCGCAGCGAGTCGGCGACGATTGCGCGGATCTGGCCGGCGGTCGGACCGTACTGGTAGACCGCCGTGCGCACCTGCGCCGGTGAGGCACCCTGGTCCTTCAGGTGGTCGAGATAGCGGCGGAGGTGGGCGATCACCTCCTCGGTCTCGAAGAAGCCGTCGTACGGGCGGCCGGGCGCGAACGAGATCGCCGCGGGATAGCGCAGGGTGATCTCGTTGAGGAAGTTCATCGTGTCCAGCACCGGATCGGACAGACTTGCATGTAGCTCGGCTCGGCGCATCTCAGCGCCCGCCCAGCCCGGCGGCGGCCAGGAACTCGCCCCGGGAGCGTGTGTCGTCGCGCAGCACGCCCAGCATCATCGAGGTGATGGTACGCGCGCCGACCGCCTGCACGCCGCGCAGCGTCATGCACAGGTGCTCGGCCTCGATCACCACACCCACCCCGTTGGGTTCCAACTCCCGGCTGAGCCAGTCGGCGATCTGCTTGGTGAGCCGCTCCTGCACCTGGGTGCCGTGGGCGAACATCTCGACCACCCGGGCGAGCTTCGACAGTCCGAGAATCCGGCCGGCAGGCAGGTAACCGACGTGCGCGACGCCGAAGAACGGCAGCAGGTGGTGCTCGCACACCGAACGAATCGGGATGCCACGCGCCATCACGAGCTCGTCGTATCCCTCGTCGTTGTCGAACGTGGTGAGCTTGAACTCGCGGGGGGTCAGCAGGTCGGCGTAGGCCCGGGCCATCCGGGCCGGCGTCTCGTGCAGGTTCTCCGGGCTCAGGTCGACGCCCAGCGCCTCGAGAAAGGCTGCGGCCGCCACGGTCGCGGCCCCGATATCGCTTGTCGGACGTGGCCGCGCGACGTGTTTCGCGGTGATGGTCATGCCTTCTCCTCGATCGTCGGTGGCGGCCGGACGGCCGGCAGGCCGTTCCAGGTGTCGTGGTCGAACTTGCGAAGCCGTTCGTCCTCGTTGGACTCGACGCGGGCCATCGTGTAGCGCAGAAGCGGCGGCGCCATCAGTGAGGTGACGATGGCGACCAGCACGACGATCGTGTACGTCGCGGTGTTCAGCACGCCCAGGCGCAGGCCGGTGAGCGCCACCACCACCTCCACCACACCCCGGGAGTTCATGCCCGCGCCGATCGCCAGCCCCTCCCAACGGTTCAGCCCACTGAGCCGGGCCCCGGCGTACGCGCCGGCGAACTTGCCCACGATGGCGATGGTCAGCACCAGCGCCGCGGCAAGCGCGACCCGCGGCTCGGCCAGCGCGGTCAGGTCCATCCGGAAACCAGCCGTGGCCAGGAAGATCGGCGCAAAGACGCTGAGCACCACGGTGCGCAGCGCCGCGAGTTTCGCCTGGTTCGCCGCGCGGGGCAACCCGACCAGAATGCCGGCCACGAAGGCGCCGAAGACCGGCTCCATACCCAGCGACTGGGTGATGATCGCACCGCAGAAGACGAAGACGACGGCAGCCACGATGCTGGGGCCGGCCTCCGGGCTGCGGTCGGCGAACCGCATGACCCGGCGCACCAGCGGCCGGCCGACGAGCCCTGCGAACACGACGAACGCGATCAGGTAGAAGATCACCTTCGCCACGCTGCCCGCGCTCAGCCCGGCGGTCGCGGCCATCGACACCACCGCCAGCAGGAACCAGGCGACCGCGTCGTCGACGGTGCCGGCGACCAGGGTTAGCTGGCCGACATCGCGGTGCAGCAGACGCATGTCGGAGAGAATCTTGGCGATGACCGGGATGGCGGTCACCGCCATGGCGACACCCATGAAGCCGGCGAAGACCAGTGGCTCGCTCACCTCCGACCCGCTCAGCCAATCGGCCAGCAGGTAGCCGGTGCCGAGGCCGAGGGCCAGCGGCAGCAGCAAGCCCGCCAGGCTGATCCGCACGGCGGTGGCCTTGCGCCGCCGGACCATGGCGACGTCCAGGTGGGTGCCGGTGAGCCCGACCAGCAGCAAGATGCCGATCTGGCCGACCGCGTCGAGTAGATGCATCTGCCCCGTGTCGGCCGGGAAGATCCAGCCGGTCACCCCGGGCAGAAGGTGGCCCAGCAGCGACGGTCCCAGAATGACGCCGGTGAGCAGTTCCCCGGCGATGGCGGGCATGCCCACCCGTTCCGCGAGACGGCCGAGCAGGTGCGCGATCAGCAGCAGCACGGTCACCGCGCTCAGGAAGACCAGGAGCGAATTCCCGCCGAGCGCTCCCGGCGGCGCGGACAACGTCATCTCGTGACTCCTCAGGTCAGCCCCGATTCATTTCCCCGACCACAGCGGCGTCCGCTTTGCCAGGAAAGCCTGGACGCCCTCGGCGGCGTCGGTGCTGTGCCGCCGCCGATCCTCCCAGCGGTAGTCGGCGTCGAAGGCGTCCGGCAGCGGCAGGTCGACCGAGCGAAGCGCGGCCTCCTTGATCGCTCGGACCGACAACGGCGCGCTCGCGACCAGGTCGGCGACCCAGCCCGCCACGCACTCGTCCAACCGCGCGGCCGGCACCACGTCGTTGACCAGTCCGTAGGCGTGGGCGGTCGCGGCGTCGAAGCGCCGGCCGGTGAGCAGGTAACCCATGGCCGCCTTCGCGGGCATCTGCCGGATGAGCCGGAAGACGCCGCCGGCGCCGGGGACGAGCCCGAGGCGTACCTCCGGAAGCGCGAACACCGACCGGTCGGAGGCGATGATCAGGTCGCAGGCGAGGGCGAGCTCGAAACCGCCGCCGAGTGCGTACCCGTCGACTCGCGCGACCACCGGCTTGCTGAACTCGAACCGCTCGGTGAGCCGGGGCCAGCCGGGCCGGCCCCGGCTGCCGAAGGACGAGGCCGGGGCACCCGACGCGGTGAGGCGGGCGCTCTCCTTGAGATCCTGACCGACCGAGAAGGCGCGGTCCCCCGCGCCGGTCAGCACCGCGACCCGGACCTCGTCGTCGGCCTCGATCTCGTCCCAGATCTCGGCCAGTTCCTCGTGCATCCGCAGGTTCATGGCGTTGAGCACCTCGGGCCGGTCCAGCGTGACCCGGGCGATGTGGCCGGCCTTCGCGTAGTCCACAGTCATGCCGGGCGCTCCACGAACCGGCCGGTCTTGGCCAGCACGTCGGGGGCATGGATGCGCAGCGCCTGCTCCAGCGCGAACTCGGCCAGGTAGGTCCGCAGGTCGTCGACAGACTCGTCGGCGACGTTGATCATTCGGCGATTGGCCACGACGGCGTCGCCGGCCAGCCGGGCCAGCGCGCTCTCGACCGCCGCGTCCATCTCACCGGGTGGCACCACCTCGTCCACGAGCACGCCGGCGGCCGGCTCGGTGGCCTCGATCCGGCGGCCGCCGAGAATGACCTGACGAGCCAGCCGAGGGCCACCGATCCGGCCGAGGCGCAGGTTGGCGGCGCCCGGCACGATGCCCTCCCGGGCGGCGGGCAGGCTGAGGTAGGCGTCGGCGGCGGCGAGCACGTGGTCGAAGACCATCAGAAGCTGGCATCCACCGCCGATCGCGAATGTGTCGACCGCGGCGACCCACGGCTTCTGCACCGGCGGCAGCCACCGGTGCAGATCGTCGTCAGCCAGGCCCCGGACGAGCTTGTGCAGGTAGCCCAACTCTCGCCTGAGCAGGAACCCGGTCAGCGAGATGCGGCCGGCACTGATGCTCTTCAGGTTGATCCCGGCGCTGAACACCCGACGGCCCTGATAGCGGGGGTGGCTCATTTCGTCGCCGCGCACCAGCCCGATCCGTACCGCCGGGTCCAGCAGGGCCAAGTCGACGGCGGTCTCCATGTCGTCGACCTGCCGCTCGTCCTCGGCGTTGAGACAATCCTGCCGACACAGGGTCAGCCGCGCCACCCCGTCGCGCCGTTCCAGCCGCACCGCCTCGGTCACCAGCAGCCCGGTGCGGCGGAACTCGGGAAGCAACCGCAGGGCTCGGTCGGTGGGCCGCAGCATCGCGGTCATCAAGTGCCGACCGGACGGCCCCGACCTCAGGATCGCCCGCAGAAAGATGCCCTGGTCGATCTCGTGGCCTTCCTTGTCCGCCTGGACCCGGGATCGCTCCAGCGCCATCTGCGCGGGCGTCGGCACCAGCCCCGGGAACGCGTCGGCGGCGGCCTCGACGAGTTCGTCCAGCCGCAGATGCCTGCTACGACCGGCGGTGATCTCGTCGTAGACCTGATCGGCGTACGCGTCCAGGAAGCGCGCCCGGCAGCGGCGGGCCGCGTCGTGCGCGGCCGCCGCCTCGGCTCGTTGCTGCGTGGTGCGGCAGGTGGGCAGTGGCATGGCCGCGAGGACCCGGTCGACGTGAGCGGCGCCTTCAGCCACGCGCACCGATTCGGCGGCGATGCTCTGCGGCAGGTTGGCCATGCTCATGAGACCGCGACCCGGCGCAGGGCTCGGTCGCAGGCGGCCAGGTGCGCGCCGAGCGCCTCCTCGAAGCTGTGCTCGGTGGCCTCGGCCATCAGTTGCCGCCGGATCGCCAGTTCCTTGCCGGACAGGCCGGCCACCGCGGCTGCGACCTCAGCCAGCGCGTCGTCCGGCCGGTCGACGACGGCGTCGAGCAGGCCGGCCTCGACGGCCGCCCCGGCGTCGACCGGCGTGCCGAGCAGCGCCGCCCGGCGCAGCCGTCCGCCTTGCCGGGCGAGCCGGTACAACGCCATTCCGGGCCAGGTTGCGTCAACGCTCACCGGCACGACGAGGCGGGTGCCCGCGACAGCGATCCGGATATCGGTGGCCAGCAGAAGGTCGAGCGCCGTACCGCCGCAGTCGCCCGCGCTGACAGCCACGGTCACCATGCCGATCCGCTCGATCCGGCGCACGGCACGTTCCCATTTGGTCAGCAGCCCGACGTTGACGTCGCGGGTCCAGCCCGGCTGCGGGGCACCGGAGACGTACACCGTCAACAGGCCCGCGCCGTAGTCGTCCTCGGCCCGTTCGCAGACCGCCAGTACCATCTCGACGACGGCCGGCGAGACCGGCTGACGTCCGTCGACGTGCAGGACGAGATCGCCGACTCCCGCCGCGGTCACCACTGGACCAGCGCCGTCTCGATCGTCGAACCGGGACCCATGGTCATCAGAACTCCGTAGTCGCCGGGGCGGGTGACGCCCTCTTCGACCAGCCGCTCGTAAGAGAACAGGAACGAGCCGCTGGATACGTTGCCGTACTCGCGCAGGACGCCGGTGGTGTGCCGCACGTCGTGCCGGCTCAGCCCCAGGTTGACCACGACCGCGTCGATGACCTTCTTGCCGCCGGAGTGCACCAGCCACTGAGCGATGTCACTGCGGCGCAGGCCGGTGCCGGCGAGCAGGCGGTCGATCGCGGTCTCGGCGTTGGCTCCCACCACATACGGGATCTGCGGGTCGAGGAAGAAACTGAACCGGTTCAGGTCGTTGTCCCAGTCGTAGCGCATCGCGTCGATCGCGTCGGTGATCAGAAAGCTGGCGAACTTCAGGATCTGGGGGCCCGGACGCAGCTCGCCCGGATGGTCGCTGACCACTGCCACGGCTGCCGCGCCATCGCCGAAAAGGCTGTTGACCACCGAGGTACGCATGGTGCCGTCGAGCGCGTACGCCGCGGAGCATGCCTCGGTGCACAGCACCACGCTCAACTCGCCGGGGTGCGCCGCAGCCCAGCCGGCCACCACGTTGAGCGCGTTCAGGCCGGCGTTGCAGCCCATTCCCACGATGTCCGAACGGCTGCAGTGCGGGTCGATGCCGAGTTGCTTGATGAGCAGCGCGCTGAGGCCGGGCGTGAGGAAGCCGGTCGACGTCACGCAGCAGAGATGGCGCAGGTCGGAAAGGGCGGCGCCAGCCCGCTTCAGGCAGGTCTGGAGCGCCTGGCTGCCCATCTCGACAGCGAGGCGGCGGTGTTTCGCCAGCAGCTCGCCCTGCGGCTCGGGACGACGCAGGCCGGTCGCGTCGGGCTCCGGCAACGTGAGGCGGCGCGTGTCGATCGCACTGTTCAGGTAAACCGACCGGACTCGGGGGTCGTCTATCCCGAGTAGGCCCAGCAATTCGGGTTGGGTGACCGTCGTTCCGGTCACCGCCGTACCTACTCCGACAATTCTCGAAATGGCGGACGGCACCGCTATGGATACCGAATCAGCAGGGTCGTCGAGGGTGGCCGTCATCGGTACATCCACCCCCACATCCGGCGCTTGGTACGAATGAGCTCCTTGACTGATGCCGCAGACATCCCGACCTCCGAGGAACGCGAATAACCCTGACCCCGCGACCGTAAGGAGGCACCTCACATACGTCAAACCGCTGTCCAACCCCCATCAGGCGTTGGCGTCCGGGACGGCCCCTTACATTTAATTCGCGACAGATCCTGGTCATCTGCCGTTCCACCGCGCTCACCGTGACGGAGAGACGTTCGGCGATCTGCCTGCTGATGTGGCAGGCCGAGGCGAGCTGCCCCACGCTGGCCCGCGCCGGCGAGAACGGTGCGTCGCCGCCAGGAACGGCTCGGGGTCCGGCCGTCCGTCGAGCCCGAGGAAACGCAGCGTGCTCGCCTCCCGAAGTCCCACTTCATGGTCGGCTCCGAGCACAACCAGGTCTGCCGCGCCGCGAATGAACCGACGCGTGTCAAGAATCAAACTCACTCTCGGCTTCGACCGATCAACCTGAGCGGCGATCGATCACGGATCCCGGACTGTGCAACCGGAGCCCGCACGTCGGTTGAACAGGACGCCTCGGTCCGTCACCGCGGCGCGCGGTCGTGCAACAGGAAACGGCGCAGCTCCCGCCTGGCGCCGCCTCCACCGCGCACGACAGCTTCGACCACGCCCGCTGCGAAGAACAGCGACTGGACCGGCTCGTCAGCCGTTCACCGCGCGCCCGGTGGACCCTGGATCTCGGCGTTCGCGGCGGCGGGCAGTGTATCAACCCGTCGCGCGTTGTCCCGGACCGACCCGGGTGGCGAAACCGGCCCACAGATCGGCGAACTGGCAGGCCAGGTCGGCCACCACGTCGGTGCAGTGTGGCGGCACGTTGTCGACGATGGTGTCCCATTCCTCGGCCCAGCGGGCGTGCAGCGTCAGCAGCCGGAGCAGGTTGCGCCCGGTTTCGGAGTAGCGCAGCGCCGGATCGGCCATCAGCCGCTGAACGAGGGCGGAACGGTCGAGCGCGGGCGCCGGCTCGCCGCCGGAGTGGATGAGATTCAGCGGCCGCGGCTCCCGGCCTCCGTTGGCCGGTGCCGCCGACGCGCCGCCGCGGGGCCGCCGGGTCGGCACCACCTCCGCGCCCTGCAGCAGGCGGTTGCGGACGTCGCGGGCCGTCTCCGGGGATATCGCCGCGGCCTTGGCGACCTGCCGGAGGGACATGTTCGGGTTGTCGGTCATCAACCGGCCGGCCAGCCGACGGCCCGCACTGCTGTCCAGCGGACGCACCCGGCCGTCCTTGCCGATCCGGCTGGCGCCGGGCGCGGTGTCCCCGGCCAACCGTCGGCGGATGTCGCCGACGGTGCCCGGCGAGATGCCGGCCGCGGCGGCGACCCGACGGTTGGACCACTGTGGATAGAGGCCGGCGATGCGCTCCGCAGCGCGTTTGCGATCGGCGAGGGCGAGCGGCAGGCCGTGTGCGACGTTGAGCGAGACCGACAGCACGAACGCCTCGGCCTCGGAACCGTCGAAGAATCGCCCGGTGATGGACGTCTTGCCACGCTGGAGCGCCGCCCGGACGCGGTGAGCACCGTCGATGACGCGCATCGTCGGCCGGTGCACCACAATCGGCGGCAGATCATCCCGCGCGGCCACCATGTTCTCGACATGGTCCGGATACAGGCCGGCGAGCCGGAGGGATCCGTCCAGGCGCAACGCGCTGACATCCATTCGAACCAGGGGTTTACGGCTTAACTCCTCTTCCTCATCTGGCAAAGGAACTCCAAAGATAGGATGTACGCGTCTCGCAGCGGCATCCGGACACGCACGAGAGTCAGGACCGAGCGGCGTGAATCAGGCGGCCGAAGGTAAAGGCACCCTGGGCCGCCAATAGGGAATGTGAACGCGAACACGCCAGACCACGCACTCAGGCAACCATCTTCCCCCGTCACGATCGCGCTGCTGCTGACCACATCGACGCACTGGGCACCAAGCTCCGATCGGCCCGAAAATAACATCGATCAGAGGCGATCGGCAACCCCGCAGGCAGCACTTACACCCATCTCAACCCCTGGTCAGGAACGCCGATTTTGGCGCCGCCCGGGCACCGACCGGCAGAACTGCCGAATTCCGACACAAAGGAACAAGCTACTAGAAGCTGCCGACCCAACGGAATCCCCCAATCCTCTCGGCGTCTTTACCGGTATCAGTCCCATAGGAGACACCGTTCACAGCGGGCATTGTGATACCTCGACCCGATCTTCACCGACCGGATCAGCGGAGTTCGGGTCAGTGTCGTTTTCCTCCAACCCGATGCACGAGTCGTCACTGACACATCCGCAGGGGGCGCACCTGCCGCATACCGGTACAACGTGGTGGCACCGGCGGGCTGCCGCTCGTGGCGGTCTGCCCGCCGCGCGAACGCCTTCCTCAGGCCGGGCGGGTGGTGCGCTGCTCGAGCTCCTCGGCGATCTGAAGCCACTCGTCGGCACAGCAGCGGGCCACGTTGGCGAGGATGTAGGCGCAGTGCGCCGGCACCTTGTGCTCGACCTCGGCCCACTCCTCCGCCCGGATCGCCCGCGAGTGCACCCACCGCAACAGAGTCCGGCCCGACTCGGTGAACCGCAGGGACGGGTCGCTCTGCAGGCCCTGGAGCATGCGCGAGATCGCCTCCCGGACGGCCGGCTTCTCCCGGCGCTGGCGCGCCTGCGGCAGGGGGTCCTCGCCGCGCTCGAGGCGCAGCCGCACGTCGCGCACCGTCGACGGCGAGACGCCCACCTCGCGGGCGATCTCTCGCAACGAGGCATCGGGACGCTGCTTGATGAGGGCGGACGCCCGCAGCCGGCCCACGCTGTTGTCCACCGGACGCACCCGGCCGTCCCTGCCGGTGCGGGCGGTGACCGATTCCACCTCGGCCTGGTCCTGCATACGGCGGCGGATGTTGCCGACGGTCCGAGCGCCGAGGCCGACCGCCTCCGCGATGGCCCGGTCCGACCACGTCGGCTGCGAGGCGATGATGCGTTCGGTCGCCAGCGCACGGTCTCCGATAGACAGCGGCAGGCCGTGGGTCGTGTTGGCGGTCACCGCCAACACGAATGCCTCCTGCTCACTGCCGTCGAAGAAGCGAACCTCGACCCGGTCGTCCCCGCGCAGCTTGGCCGCCCGCAGGCGATGCATACCATCGATGACCCGCATGGTGTCGCGGTGCACCACGATCGGCGGCAGGCGCTCCTCGATGGACGCCAGCATCTCGATGTGGCCGATGTCCTCGCCCGCGCGCCGCGGCGAGTCCCCGGGGTGCAACGCGGTCACCGGCAGCCAATGCGAATCGTCGCTGCCGCTGGCGCGTATCGGTTCCCGCTCCGGTACGACATCGTCGTCGAATGCCGGCGTAACCATCCGAAGCACCGTGTTGTTCATTGTCTCAGCCATGCCAAGCCCCCCCGAAGCAGACTTCAACCCGCTCAGCTCGGTGAAATGGTAAGCACGGCAGACAGGGCCTGCGGCGGTGTCCGACTGTCCAGATCCGAGTGATCACCTCTGTTGATGGAGATGCCTGCGGAAATTGTTTTTGGGAAGCCGGTGAGCAGTCGGACAAAGGGTCGACCGGACGGATGGTGTCCAGTCGCCTTTTGGTCGTAACTTGCAAGAAATCATACAGCGCTGCTCCAGCAGTCGCCATGCTTGAGGCTGGCTCTCTCCCGCTGGGACATCCGCCGCCGGCGCCGACAGTGCCGCTTGAACGGTGGGATATTACCGTCGACAAGTTGATAGTTGCCGTCGACGAACGACATCACGGCAGTGCGGGCAGCACTCAGCTCGTGAATCGCGCCCGGCAACGCCGTGAGGGACCCGCCCATCGGGGTCTGAGATTTCGTCGCCGGCGGCAGCGGCGCCGGCGACCCTGCTCACGCCAACGGGACCCCTGGACGGCGTCTACCCACCATCCGGATGCTGCGGGACGTCATAGCACGCACCAGTCGCTCGACCGTGCCGGACCGGGGCGGTGGAGCTGCCGGCCGCTGCTGCGCCGATGGCCTGTCAGCAGCTCATCCGTCGGGCGTGAACTGGCCGTCACCCGGGCCACCGCCGCGGCCGGCTCCCCACCGCATGTTCGGCGGCGGGCAGCGTCCAATCATCGATCTTGTACGGTTGGACGCTCCGGTCGCCCGCCGCGGCTTTCGCTGACACCGGTTCGGTGCTCACGCGGCTCAGTCCCGCCGCCTCGGTCGCAGCGCCGGACGTTCCGAGCGCGCGCCGAGGCGACCCACCAGCAACGCCACGGTCGGCGCGTCGAAGAGCACCTGGATGTCCACCTCCGCACCGAGCGTGGCCCGGATTCGGGAGATGAGCCGCACCGCGAGCAGCGAGTGCCCGCCTAGGTCGAAGAAGTCGTCGTCCAGTCCCACCGAATCGACACCGAGAATGTGGGCGAACGCATCGCACAGCTTCTCCTCGTCCGGGGTGGTCGGCGCCCGCCGCGTGACACCGGCGTCTACCGCACTCGGGGTGGGCAACGCGTTGCGGTCGAGTTTGCCGCTGGTGGTCAGCGGGATGGCGGCCAGGACGACCACCGACGCCGGCACCAGGTGGTCGGGCAGGCGCTGGGCGACGAACTTGCGCACCGAGGAGACCAGTTCGCCGGCCGCGTCGGTGTCACCGTCGTCCGCCACGATGTAGGCGACAAGCCGTTTGTCGCCTACCTTGTCCTCCCGTGCGATCACGGCCGCATGCGCCACCGCAGGGTGGCTACGCAACGTGTTCTCGACCTCGCCCGGCTCGACCCGGTAACCACGCAGCTTGATCTGATCGTCGGTCCGGCCGACGATCACCACCTGCCCGTCGGCGGTCCACCGCGCCAGGTCGCCGGTCCGGTACATCCGCTCGCCAGCCCCGAACGGGCAGGCGACGAATCGTTCCGCCGTCAGGGCGGACCGGCCCACGTAACCGCGCGCCAGCGCGTCACCGGAGACGTACAGCTCGCCGACGACCCCGACCGGCACCGGTGCCAGTCCGCCGTCGAGCACGAACAAACGAGCGTTCATGATCGCTGCGCCCGCCCGCACCACCCCGCCGGTGAGCCCTGCCACGGTCAGTTCGGTAGTGGCCACGCCGATGGTGGTCTCGGTCGGGCCATAGTGGTTGAAGACCTTCGTGCCATGCTCCGCAGCCGCCGCGAGCAGCTCGCCCAGCCACGCTGCGGGCGCCGCCTCGCCACCCAGCACCAGCGACCGGGCCGGCAGGATGCCGTCCATGCCGCGGCCAGCCGACAGCGCCATCAGATGTGACGGGACCGCCTTGACGCAGTCGATCCGGTGCGTCACCAGGTAGTCGGCCACCGCATCCGGGTCCACCACCGCGCTCTCGTCGAGCACGTGCAACTCGCCGCCGGTCATCAGGCTGACGAAGACCACCGTGTTGCCCAGGTCGGTGAACTGCGGCTGAAGAAGCCCGTACCTGGTGCCGGCGCCTGACCAGCCGAGCCGGGCCGACGCGCTGATCACGTAGTTCGCCAGTGATCCGTGCGTCACCGCGACGCCCTTGGGGACGCCGGTCGAGCCGGACGTATACATCACGTAGGCCAAGTCGCGGCCGTCCACCGGCATGTCGGGCATCGACGCCGGCGCCGCGGCGAGCGCGCCCCGCACCATCGGATCGTCGAGCGCCACCAGCCGTACCAGGCCGGCCGGCAAGTCGTCGAGCACCTCCTCGACGCCGATCAGCAACGTCGCCCGGCTGTCGGTCAGCATGAACGAGATCCGCTCCACCGGCAGCGCCGGATCGACCGGCAGGTACGCCGCGCCGGCCTTCCAGACGCCGAGGATCGCCCCGATCATCTCCAACCCGCGCGGCAGACACAGCCCGACCACCGAGTCCGCGCCGACGCCCTGCTCGCGCAGGTACCACGCCAGGCGATCGGCCCGGGCGTCAAGCTCCGCGTAGGTCAGCTCCCCGGCGCCGGACACCACCGCGACAGCGTCCGGAGTCGACTCGACGCGATCGCGGAACAACTCACCGAACGTCTCCGCCGGCACCGCCGCGGTGGTGTCGTTCCAGCCGTGCAGCACCAGCAGCCGCTCGGCCGGGTCCAGCACCTCCACCGCGTCCAGCCGCACGTCGGGCGTAGCGGTCACCACGTCGAGCACGTGCGCGAACCAGCCGACGATCCGCTCGACGGTCGATGTATCGAACAGGTCGGCCGAAGCGGTCACCGCGCCGTACAGCCCGGCCGGACGACCCGACTCGTCGAAGGTTTCACCGACCAGCACGTCCAGGTCGAACTTCGCGGCCTGTTTACCGGCGAACAAGGCGGTCGTCTCGACGCCGGTGAACTCCGGGGTGTCGTCGGTCGTCCGCCCGGCGGTCATCGGGTTGAGGATCGTGAGGATCACCTGAAAGAGCGGGTGCCGGGCCAGCGACCGGGTCGGAGCGACCTCCTCCACCAGCCGCTCGAACGGAACGTCCTGGTGCGCCAGCGCGCCCAGCGTGGCGTCCCGCACCCGGTTGAGCACCTGCCGGAAGTCCGGGTCGCCGGTGAGGTCGGTGCGGATCACCAGCGAGTTGACGAAGCAACCCACCAGGTGGTCGAGGGCGTCGTCGGTACGCCCCGCCACGGCTGATCCGATCGGGATGTCAGGACCGGCACCCAGCCGGGAGAACAACACCGCGAGCGCCGCCTGCAGCACCATGAACGGCGTCACGCCCTCGGCCCGGGTGAGGTCGACCAGACGCTGATGCACCTCCGCCGGGACATGCACCGGCACGCTGTGCCCGCGGTGACTCGCGACCGCCGGCCGGGGCCGGTCCACCGGCAGTGCCAGCTCCTCCGGCATGCCGGACAGGGCTCGGCGCCAGTAGCCGATCTGTTGCGACATCAGGCTGGCCGGATCCTCCGGGTCACCGAGCAGCTCCCGCTGCCAGAGCGCGTAGTCGGCGTACTGCACCGGCAAGGGCTCCCACAACGGCACGTCGCCGCGCTGCCGGGCCGCGTACGCCGCAGACAGGTCCCGGACCAGCGGGCCGATCGACAGCCCGTCGTCGGCGATGTGGTGCAGCACCAGCACGAGCACCCGGTCGTCCGGCGCGATCTCGAACAGCCAGGCCCGGATCGGCAGCTCGGCCGACACGTCGAACTCGTAGCGTGTCACGCCGACGACCCCGTCGGACAGGTCGGCGACGGCGAGCGCAGCGGTCGAAAGGTCAGGGGCTGGCTCGACCACGTCGATCGCCATCGACGGCAGATCCGCCATCCCGGCGAAACTCGGGAAGCGCAGATCGGTGTGGCTGCGGTGGTTCGGCACCCGGGTCAGCACCGACGTGAGGCCGGCCGGTTCGATGATCTGTTGATAGGGCTCGCCCATGACGGACGGGAACACCGTGCGCAGCGATTCGTGCCGAACGATCACGTCGAGCAACGCCTGGTCCAGCGCGGCCTCGTCCAGCGTTCCGCCGAGCCGGAACACCATCGGCATGTTGTAGCTCGCGTTCGGGCCCTGCAACTGGGTCAGGAACCACAGCCGCCGTTGGGCGAACGACAGCGGGATGCGCTGCGGCCGCTCGGTCGCGCGCAGCGCCAGCCGGGCGCGGTCCACCTGGCCGGCCGTGAGCCAGTGCGCCAGTCCGGCCACCGTCGGCGTCGCGAACATCTGCCGCAGCGGCAGTTCGACGTCGAGCACCGCCCGGATCCGCGAGACCAGCCGCACAGCGAGCAGAGAGTGCCCGCCGAGCCGGAAGAAGTCGTCGTCGACGCCGACCCGGGTGAGCCCGCACACCTCGGCGAACACCGAGCAGAGAAGTTCCTCCTGTACGGTCGCCGGGCGGCGTCCGGACCCGGCGTCTCCCGTGTACGTGGGCGCGGGCAGTGAGTGTCGGTCGAGTTTGCCGCTGGGTGTCAGGGGCAGGCGGTCGAGGATGACCAGCGCTGCGGGGACCATGTAGGCGGGCAGGCGCTGCGCGAGGTGGTCGAGCAGCTGGCCGTCGGTGAGTTCGGAGACGGCGTAGGCGACGAGTTGCTTGTCGCCGGGGGTGTCCTCGCGGACGACGACCGCCGCCTCGGTGACGCGCGGGTGGGCGGCGAGCAGTGCCTGGACCTCGCCCGGCTCGACCCGGAACCCGCGGATCTTCACCTGCTCGTCCGCGCGTCCCAGGAAGGCCAACTGCCCGTCAGCCGTCCACATCACCACGTCGCCGGTGCGGTACATCCGCTCGCCCGACCCGAACGGACACGCCACGAACCGCTGCGCCGTCAGCCCCGCCCGCCGGACGTAGCCACGGCCAAGACTCGACCCGGCCACGTAGAGCTCACCGGCCACCCCCACCGGAGACGGGGACAGCGTGCTGTCCAACACGTAGGCGCGGGTGTTACGGACGGGCGTGCCGATCACCGGCTCATCACCCGGCCCCAGCGGCCGCGACGTCGCCGCCGCCACGGTGGTCTCAGTCGGGCCGTAACCGTTGAAGAACGACCGGCCCGCCGACCAGCGACGAACCAACTCCGGACCCAACGCCTCACCTGAAGAGATCAACGCCGCCACCGACCCGAGATCCGCAGGCTCCAACCGCCCCAGCACCGCCGGTGGCAGACACGCATACGTGACCCGATGCCGGTCCACCACTTCCGCCAGACCCGCGCCCGGCAACAACTCCTCCGCCGACGCCACCACAAGCGTCGCGCCGCAACACAACGAGTTGACGACCTCCCAGGTCGCCGAATCGAATCCGACCGAGGCGAACTGCAACACCCGATGCCCCGGCCCCGCGCCCATCCGCTGCTGGAACGCCGCCGCCAGGTTCACCACACCACCGTGCGTCAGCCCCACACCCTTCGGCACACCGGTCGAACCCGACGTATAGATCACATAGGCAAGCCCACTCGAGGACACCTCCACCGACGTCTCAGGACCACCCACCACAGCCGGATCGTCCATACGCACCGCCGCCACACCCGGCACCTCAACCCCCGAGGTCACCAACAGGCTCGCCCCGCTGTCGGCGACCATGAACTCGATCCGCTCCATCGGATAACGCGGATCCACCGGCAGATACGCCCCACCCGCCTTCCACACACCCAACACCGCGACCACGAAATCGACACCACGCTCCAACAGCAACGCCACCACCGAGTCCGCGCCCACCCCACGACCACGCAGAAACCCCGCCAGCCGACCCGCCCGAGCATCCAACTCCGCATACGTCAACTCGACACCATCACCCACCACCGCCACCGCACCCGGCGCCCGCCCCACATGAGCCTCGAACAACCCATGCGCACCGACCGCCACCTCCGGCTCAGCCACCCCGTTCCACTCCACCAGCACGCGGTTCAACTGGGCCGAGTTCAGAACCTCGACCATGTGCAGCGGCGTGGCCGGCCGGTCGTCCACCGCGGTGAGCACGGTCGCGAGCGCAGTGTTCAGGAGCCGGCCCACCTCGTCCGGGTCGATCGGCGCGACGGCCTGCACCCGCAGGCTCAGCCCGCCGCCGCCGAAGTCGTCCACGGCCACCGCCAACGGGTAGTTGGTGCGGTCGTGGACGCGCACAGTGCGTACGCCCTCGACGGCACGGTCCCAGACGTCCTCGCCGGCGCGGCCCCGGTCCTCGTGCTCGATGAAGCGGTAGTTGAACAGCGAGGTGAACAGCGGCGTGTTCTCGCCGACGCCGCTAGCCTGCTGCGCGGTGGCGAGCGGTGCGTGCTCGTGCTCGACCAGCGCGGCCAACTGGGCGCGCATGCCCTCGATCGCGGCCCGCACGCCGAGGCGGCCGGCGTGCACCCGCACCGGAAGCGTGTTGATGAACGGGCCGACGACCCGGTCCGCGCCGGCGCCGGCGGTCATCCGCCCGGACAGCACCGTACCGAACACGACGTCGTCACGGCCGGACAGCGCCGCCACGACCCGGCCCCAGACGACGTGCAGGACCGTCGCCGCGCTGACGCCCAGCCGCCGGGACACGTCACGCAGCCGGTTGACGATGTCGTCCGGCACCGGCACCACGCGGGTCACGGGATCAGGGCCGTCGCCGCGGACGTCCATCACACCGTACGGGGCGGTCGGCTCCTCGACGTCGCCGAGGAACCTTGCGAAGAACCGTTCATGTTCCGCCCGTGGGATGCTGCGGGCGCGGGCGACGAAGTCCCGGAACGGCAGCGCCGGCGGAAGTCGGTCGCCGCGCCCGGCCAGGATCTCCCGCAGCTCGCGCATGAGCACCTCGGTGCCCTGCTGGTCCTGCACGATGTGGTGCATGCGCAGGTACGCCAGCCAGCGGCCGTCGCTGGACTCGGTGAGGTGCAGGTCCATCAGCGGGGGCCGGCGCAGGTCCATGGCGGTGCCGACCAGCTCGACCAGCCGCTCGGCCGGATCGGGATGGTCGCCGTCCAGCACGTGGGTGACCACCGGCAGGGTGGCCGTGCGGCGCACGACCTGCACGGGCTCGGGCAGCCCCTCCCACACCACGGCGGTGCGGTAGACGTCGTGCCGGTCCACCAGGTGCTGCAGGGCGTCCACGAACCGGTCGAGCACCGGGCGCGACGTGCACTCGAGCAGCCAAGCCGTGACGTACGGGTCGTCGTCGTGCCCGGCCAGCAGGTGGTGGAAGAGCAGTCCCTCCTGCACCGGCGCCAGCGGGTAGACATGCGCCACGTCGCCGCCGACGGCGGCCACGGCCCGCTGGACGTCGGCTTCGGACAGGTCGACGAGGAGATCGGCCGGTACGGCCACCGGCTCGGCCGACGCGGCCCGGGCCAGCCCGGCCGGGGTCGGCGCCTCGAACAGGGCCCGGATGGTCAGCTCCACTCCGAGCCGGGTGCGGACCTGCGAGAGCAGCTCGACGGCGAGCAGCGAATGCCCGCCGAGCCGGAAGAAGTCGCTGTCGACGCCGACCCGGTCGCGGCCGAGCACCCGCGCGAACACCTCGCACAGGACGGCCTCGCGCTCGTCGGCCGGCGCTCGGTCGGCGTCCGGGCCGATTACCTGGGCGGGCGCGGGCAGTGAGTGTCGGTCGAGTTTGCCGCTGGGTGTCAGGGGCAGGCGGTCGAGGATGACCAGCGCTGCGGGGACCATGTAGGCGGGCAGGCGCTGCGCGAGGTGGTCGAGCAGCTGGCCGTCGGTGAGTTCGGAGACGGCGTAGGCGACGAGTTGCTTGTCGCCGGGGGTGTCCTCGCGGACGACGACCGCCGCCTCGGTGACGCGCGGGTGGGCGGCGAGCAGTGCCTGGACCTCGCCCGGCTCGACCCGGAACCCGCGGATCTTCACCTGCTCGTCCGCGCGTCCCAGGAAGGCCAACTGCCCGTCAGCCGTCCACATCACCACGTCGCCGGTGCGGTACATCCGCTCGCCCGACCCGAACGGACACGC
Organism: Micromonospora sp. SYSU B005; assembly: GCF_055362685.1. NCBI lineage: Bacteria > Bacillati > Actinomycetota > Actinomycetes > Micromonosporales > Micromonosporaceae > Micromonospora > Micromonospora sp. SYSU B005. The sequence continues at coordinate 98,000 of NZ_JAXCFU010000015.1, forward strand.
CACGAACCGCTGCGCCGTCAGCCCCGCCCGCCGGACGTAGCCACGGCCAAGACTCGACCCGGCCACGTAGAGCTCACCGGCCACCCCCACCGGAGACGGGGACAGCGTGCTGTCCAACACGTAGGCGCGGGTGTTACGGACGGGCGTGCCGATCACCGGCTCATCACCCGGCCCCAGCGGCCGCGACGTCGCCGCCGCCACGGTGGTCTCAGTCGGGCCGTAACCGTTGAAGAACGACCGGCCCGCCGACCAGCGACGAACCAACTCCGGACCCAACGCCTCACCTGAAGAGATCAACGCCGCCACCGACCCGAGATCCGCAGGCTCCAACCGCCCCAGCACCGCCGGTGGCAGACACGCATACGTGACCCGATGCCGGTCCACCACTTCCGCCAGACCCGCGCCCGGCAACAACTCCTCCGCCGACGCCACCACAAGCGTCGCGCCGCAACACAACGAGTTGACGACCTCCCAGGTCGCCGAATCGAATCCGACCGAGGCGAACTGCAACACCCGATGCCCCGGCCCCGCGCCCATCCGCTGCTGGAACGCCGCCGCCAGGTTCACCACACCACCGTGCGTCAGCCCCACACCCTTCGGCACACCGGTCGAACCCGACGTATAGATCACATAGGCAAGCCCACTCGAGGACACCTCCACCGACGTCTCAGGACCACCCACCACAGCCGGATCGTCCATACGCACCGCCGCCACACCCGGCACCTCAACCCCCGAGGTCACCAACAGGCTCGCCCCGCTGTCGGCGACCATGAACTCGATCCGCTCCATCGGATAACGCGGATCCACCGGCAGATACGCCCCACCCGCCTTCCACACACCCAACACCGCGACCACGAAATCGACACCACGCTCCAACAGCAACGCCACCACCGAGTCCGCGCCCACCCCACGACCACGCAGAAACCCCGCCAGCCGACCCGCCCGAGCATCCAACTCCGCATACGTCAACTCGACACCATCACCCACCACCGCCACCGCACCCGGCGCCCGCCCCACATGAGCCTCGAACAACCCATGCGCACCGACCGCCACCTCCGGCTCAGCCACCCCGTTCCACTCCACCAGCACGCGCCGGCGTTCGTCCTCGGTCAGGAGGCTCGTGCTGCTGATCGGCTCGCCGGGCGGCGCGTCGGTCAACGACTGCAACGCGGCGGCGAACCGGTGGGCGAGCATCTCGGCGTCGGCTACTGCGTACCGGTCGCCGTTGACCTCGGCCTCGACGTCCAGCTCGCCCACTTCGGGCCGGTCGTAGACGTTGACCCGCAGGTCGTGGACCGGGCCGGAGCACAGGGTCCGGATCGTGACGGTGCAGTCGCCGAACCGGCTCGGGTAGTCGAACGACATGACGTTGACGCTGAGCTGGAACAGCGGGGCGGTGTCGACGGCGTTGCGGTCACGGAGCATGTCCTCGTAGCGGTACCGCTGGTGCCGCAACGCGGCCAGCACGGTCCGGGAAGTGCGAGCCACGAAGTCGCCACGGGACTCCCCCGGGTCGATCCGCAGCCGCACCGGCATCACGTTCGCGGCCATGCCCGGGGTGGCGAACTCGCGGGCGGTCTCCCGGCCGAGGACGGGAACGCCGAGCACGATGTCGCGCTCCCCGGTGAGTCGGAACTGGTGCAGGGCGCCCGCGGCGACGGCCAGCCCGCCGATGCTGGTGCCGAGCCCGGCCGCGGCCTCGCGCAGGCCGGCCGCCACCGGTCCGCCGATCGGGCGCCGGTGCCGCGCCACCGTGCCCGGCAGCCACCGGCGCCGCCCGGCCGAGCGGGCGTCGTCCGGAAGATCAGCCAGATGGTCCGACCAGAACTCGCGATCGCGGGCAGGCCGGCCGGACTCCCGGTACTCGCGGTCGGCGTCGATCAGCACCGACACCGGTTCGACGCCACCCGCCAGGGACGGCCCGGATAGGGTTTCGTACGCGTCGGCCACCGCGGAGGCGAACAGGGCCAGGCTGTACCCGTCGACGATGAGGTGGTGCAGCCGCTGGTACCAGAGGAACCGCTGCGGGCCGAGCACGAACAGGACGTGCCTGCACAGCGGGGCGTCGAGCAAGTCCATCCGCTGCCGGACGTCGGTGCGCATCGCCGCCTCGGCAGCCGCCCGCGGGTCGGGTTCGGCGCTCAGGTCGACCAGCACCGGGTCGACTCCGCCGCCGACGTACTGCCGGGGAACGCCGTCCACCAGCCGGATCCGCAGCCGGTACGCCTCGATGCCGGCCACCGCGTGGCGCAGGGCCGCGGTGAAGGCGTCCACGTCCAGGTCGCCGCGAATCTCGGCGCACTCGGCGACGTTGAACGCGACGTTGTCGGGTTCGAGCTGCTGGGCGTTCCAGACACCCCACTGACCGCTGGTCAATTCGCGCAGTTCACCCATCACCGGTCCCCAAGCCCACTCGTGTCGTGCGTGTCCAGATACGCGCGCCCGGCCCGATCCAGGTCCGCCGCGGGCGCCCCGAGGCTCCGCAGGTTGCGCGCCAACGCGGCGATGGTGCGGCTTTCCAGCACCGCCAGGTAGGGCACCTCGTGGCCGAAGATGCTCCGCAGCCGGTGCGCGATCTTCATGGCCACTAGCGAATGGCCGCCGAGCGCGTAGAAATCGTCGTGCACGTCGATCGGCCGGCGTCGCAGCGCGGTTTCCCAGCAGTGCACGAGCACCGCCTCCAGGACGTCGTCTTCCGGTGTGGCCATCGGAGCAGCCTTTCGATGCAAGCGGCGGTGGATGTGCGTACGAGGCCGGTCAGAGCCCGAGCTCGCGGGCGATGATCTGGCGCTGGATGTCGGAGGTGCCGGAGAAGATCGTTCCGCCGACCGCGTCCCGCAGCGCGGACTCGACGCCGTACTCGGTCAGGTAGCCGCGACCGCCGAGCACCTGGATGGCGTCGGCGGCGCCGGCGACGGCGGCCTCGGAGACGGCCAGCTTCGACAGCGCGGACGGCAGCGCGCCGGGCTCGTCGCGGTCGAGCAGCCAGCAGGCGCGGTACAGCAGCAGCCGGCTGCTCTCCAGGCGGAGCTTCATCTCCACGATGCGGTTGGTGACCGACTGGAACTCGGTGAGCTTCCGCCCGAACTGGCTGCGCTGCTGGACGTGCTCGATGACCTGCTCGACGAGCCGTTCCTGGAGTCCGACGTAGAGCGCGAACAGGCACGTGCGCTCCCACCGCATCGACTCCTGGAACACGACCGAGCCCTGGCCGCGTTCGCCGAGCACCTGGTCGCCGGGCACGAAGCAGTCGGTGAACGTGACCTGGCCGGCCGGGCACGACTTCATGCCGAGCTTGCCGAACGGCTCGCCCACCCCGATCCCGGCGGTACCGCGTTCGACCGCGAACGCGGTCACCGCGAAGTGCCCGGCCGCCGGGTCGGTGGTGGCGTAGGTGACGAGAACGTCGGCGACGGGCCCGTTGCTGACGAAGCTCTTCACGCCGTTCAGCAGGTAGCCGCCGTCGACCGGGGTGGCCGTGGTGGCCAGCTTCGCGACGTCGGAGCCGGCGTCCGGCTCGGTCATCGCGTTGGCGGCGACGGTGCGCCCCGCGCACATGTCCGGCAGCAGCCGCTCCTTCAGCGAGGCGTCGCCGAATTCCGCGATCGGCATCGCGCACGCGAAGAGGTGGGCGGCGGCGGCGAAGACCAGGCCGGTGTCGGGGCAGCCGCGGCCGAACGCCTCGAACAGCAGCGCGGTGTCGAGAGCGCCGTGGCCGCCGCCGCCGAACTTGGCTTCGACGCTGGCGCCGAGCAGCCCGAGCTCGCCCAGCGCCCGCCAGCCAGCGGGTGCGATCCCGGGCGCGCCGCTCTCCGGCGTGAACCGCTGCCGGGCAGCGGCGAGGGCGGTGTCGTACCGCGCTCGTTGCTCGGGTGTCCAGCCGAACTCCACGAAGCCTCCTAAGACACCCGGATGACGCCGCCGGCGATGTTGACGCCGGGTCCGACACCGAGCAGCAGCACGTGGTCGCCGGGCCCGATCGCGTCACCGGCCAGTAGGTGGTCGAGGGCGATGACGTGGTCGGCCGCGCCGACGTGGCCCACCGTGCTGCCGAACTCCCACGTGGTGTCGTCGAGCTTGATGCCCAGCGGCCCGAGCCGGTCCTCGACGACCTCGCGGCCGGCATGGTTGAACAGCACCCGGGCCACCTGGCGCAGGTCGACGTCGGCCTCGTCGAGCAGCCGGTCGACCAGCCCGATGAACTGCTGCACGAACTCCAGCCCGCTGCCCGGCCCGAGGCCACCGGACGCGGCGAACTCGGCGAACCGCGCGTCGAAGTCCGGTGCCCGCCCGGTGCTCGCGTCGGCCGGATGCAGCGGCATGGCGCCGCGGTGCATGCCCTCCAGGTCGGGCAGCGTCACCGAGCCGACCGACAGCACCTCGGCGACGCCGTGTTCTCGGCTCAGCACCAGCGCCCCGGCGCCGTCTGCCATCACCAGGCCGGGATTGCACCGCCACCGGTTTAGCGTCGGTGAGCCGAAGTTGTCGGCGGCCACGACCAGCGCGTGCTGGCCGCTCGGAGCGGCGCGCAGGGCGGCGTCGGCCAGCGCGAGCGCGCCGAACATGCCGTTACAGCCCTGCCGGATGCCGGCGGCGAACGCGTGCCCGGCCGCCAGGCGCCGCTGGAGGTACGAGTACGGGAGCCAGCCCTCCGGACCGGACTGGTAGACGTCGACGTAGAGGAGATGGCTGAGCGACGCGGCCGGCGTGCTCGCGTGCTCGAGCGCGGTACGCGATGCCTGAAGCGCCAGGTCGACGGCGGGCACGTCGCCGGCCACCGCGATGCTCACGAGGCCGGACGACTCGGCATCCTCCGCGTCGTACCACCCGGCGGCGACGGCGTCGGCGACCGCGACCCGGTCCGGCACGTATGCGCCTGTTCCATTGACGAACAATCCCCGCGTCCGCATGGCCGGAACACTATCTTCGAGTTCCCCGGAAACCGAGCGCGGCGCCAAACACCAAAAGGGGCCGGGAATCTCCCCGGCCCCTTCCGCAACTCGCTGCTAGTTGTTCTCCATCGCAGCGATAAGGCTCTTGGGCCGCAGATCGGTCCACGACTTCTCGATGTAGTCCAGACACTCCTGGCGTCCGGCCTCGCCGAAAACCACGTTCCATCCGGCCGGCACGTCGATGAACTTGGGCCAGAGCGAGTGCTGGCCCTCGTCGTTGACCAGGACCAGATACGAAGCGTCGGGATCCTCGAACGGATTCACCACCGTACCCCGCCTTTCCATCTTCGATCCGCAGACGCCGCGCCTGCGCCGTCATACTCCCCCGCCGGACTCGCCGTGCGCCACTGCGCGCAACCGGCGCTTCCCCGCAGTTGGACACCCATTCTGGACAGCCGCCGAAGCGCGGAGACTGGCCGGGATTCGGCAGTTCGAATGGGAGGACTAGATGGACGACACCATAGCGGTGGCCCGGTCCTGGAGACCACACGAGATCGGCACCGCATTCGCCGGCACGAAGGACCTGGCGGGCTGGCTCGACGACCTGGGCCCGACCCGCCTCGCCGAGCTGCTGGTCGACCGGAAGGCGCTGGTGTTCCGGGGCTTCGACGTCACGCCGGAGTCCATCGACGCGGTCTTCGACCGGCTCGTCCCGGACCGTCTCCCCTACGTCCACGGCAACTCGCCGCGCACCCGGGTGGGACGCAATCTCTACACCTCGACCGAGTACCCGCGGCAGTTCACCATCTCGATGCACAACGAGCTCAGCTACGCCCACCGGTGGCCGGCCCGGCTCGCGTTCTTCTGCGAGAAGGCGGCCGAGAGCGGCGGGGCGACGCCGGTGCTGTGCGGCGCGCTGTGGCTCGCCTCGCTCGATGCCGAGGTCCGCGAGGCGTTCGCCGGCGGCGTCCGCTACGTGCAGAACCTGCATGACGGGTTCGGCTTCGGGAAGAGCTGGCAGCAGACCTTCGAGACTGAGGACCGGGCTGCGGTGGAGGAGTTCCTCGGGCGGTCCGAGGCCGAATGGGAGTGGGGCGCGGACGGGCTGCGCATCACGCAGTACCGCGCCGCCGTCACGACGCACCCGGTCACCGGCGCCGCGGTCTGGTTCAACCAGGCCGACCAGTGGCATCCGGCCGGGCTCGGCGACAAGGCGTCCGCCGACATGTACGCGATCCTCGAGCCGGACGAGTTCCCGCAGCACGTGACGTTCGCCGACGGCAGTCCGATCCCGGACGCGTACGTGGAGCAGATCCAGAGCCGCGCGCTCGACAACGCCGTCGACGTGAACTGGCGGGCCGGCGACGTCCTGCTCATCGACAACGTGCTCACCGCGCACGGCCGGCGGCCGTTCGAGGGCACCCGCCGGGTCCTCGTCGCGATGGCCTGACACCGAGAGCGAAGCGGCCCCGTGGATGTCCTCCACGGGGCCGCTTCGCTCTCGCTGGCGTCAGTCGGCCGCCGCCACCGGCTCGTTCTGGTGGGCGAACTGGATGCGGTACAGGTCCGCGTACAGTCCGCCGCTGGCCAGCAGTTCGTCGTGCGTCCCGCGCTGGCTGATCTGGCCGGCGTCGACCACCAGGATCTGGTCGGCCTGCCGGATCGTCGACAGCCGGTGCGCGATCACGATGGATGTGCGACCGGCCAGCGCCGTGGCGAGCGCCCGTTGGACCGCTGCCTCCGACTCCGAGTCCAGGTGCGCGGTGGCCTCGTCGAGCACCACCACCGGCGGTGACTTGAGGAGCAGCCGGGCCAGCGCGATCCGCTGCTTCTCCCCGCCGGACAGCCGGTAGCCGCGCTCGCCGACCATCGTGTCGAGGCCGTCCGGGAGCGTCGAGATGACGTCCCAGACCCGGGCCGCGTCACAGGCCTCGATCAGGTCCTGCTCCGTGGCGTCCGGACGGGCGTACAGCAGATTGGCTCGTAGGCTCTCGTGGAACAGGTGCGGGTCCTGGGTGACCACGCCGATGTTCGCGGCCAGCGACCGCAGGCTGATGTCGCGGATGTCCTCGCCGCCGACGCGCACCGTGCCGGACACCGGCTCGTAGAGCCGGGAGACCAGGTTGGTGAGCGTCGTCTTGCCGGCCCCGGACGGGCCGACCAGCGCGGTCAGCTTGCCACCGGGCGCGTGGAAGCTGACATCGCGCAGGATCCACGCGTCGGTCGGCGGCTCCGGCGGCGCGACCGGCAGGGGTGACCTGGGCGGTTCGAACTCGGGCGGCTCGAACTCGGATCGTGGCGGCATCGACTCCAGCGAGGCGAGCGACACGTCCTCCGCCTTCGGGAAGCGGAACGAGACGTTCTCGAACTCGATGTCCGGCGCCCCGCCCGCGGCCACGTCGGCTACCGGCAGGGCGCGCGCGCCGGGCCGGTCCACGATCAGCGGCTTGTGGTCCAGGACCTCGAAGATGCGGTCGAAGCTGACCAGCGCCGTCATGGACTGGCTGTAGATGTTGGAGAGCTGGTTGATCGGCCCGAACAGGCGCTGCAGCAGCGTCGCGAGGGCCACCAGGGTGCCCACCTGGATTGCGCCGTTGATGGCCAGCCCGCCGCCGAACCCGTACACCAGTGCGAGGGTGATGGCGGTGAGCACGGTGACGATCGCGGCCATCGACTGACCCCAGACGGTCGTCACGACCGCGATATCCCGCACGTCGGCGGCCCGGCCGGCAAACGCCTTCGCGTCCCGCTCCGGTTCGCCGTAGAGCTTCGAGAGCATGGCGCCGGACACGTTGAACCGTTCGTTCATCAGCGTCGCCATCTCAGCGTCGTTCTCCATCTCCCGCCGGATGAGCCGCTGCATCCGCCGCCCGACCGTCTTGGCCGGCAGCATGAACAGCGGGATCATCACCAGCACGGCGAGGGTGATCTGCCAGGACAGCACGAACATCGTGGTGATCACCAGGACGAGCGTCAGCACGGTGGCGGTCACCTGGGACAGCAGGGTGGTGACCGCCGCCTGGGCGCCGATCACGTCCGTGTTGAGCCGGCTGACCAGCGCGCCGGTCTGGGTCCGCAGGAAGAACGCCAGCGGCTGCCGCTGGACGTGCGCGAACACCTCGGTGCGCAGGTCGTAGAGCAGCCCCTGGCCGACCCGGCCGGACAACCATGCCTGAACGAACATCGTCCCGGCGTCCACCACGGCGAGCCCCACGAAGAGCAGGGCCAGCGTCACGACGACGGACATCTTCCCGGGGATGATGCCGTCGTCGATGATGTACTTCAGCACCAGCGGGGTCATCGCGGTGATGGCCGCGTGCACCGCCGTCATCAGGAGCAGCAGCACCGCCAGCAAGCGATAGCGTCTCAGGTACCGGAAGCCCCGCTTGAAGGTGCCGGGGCGAACCCTGTCGCCTTTCTTGGACACGTCATCCATCCTCTAGGTCGTGCGGAGCGACTAGTACTTGTCGAGAAACTCGATGATCGCCGCGTTCACCTCGTCCGGGCGTTCCAGATGGCCGAGGTGGCCGCACTGGGAAATCTCCACGTAGTCGCTGTTGGGCATTGCCTCAGCGACCTCGGCGCCGAGATGCGGTGGCGCGATCAGGTCGTCCGAGAATGCGATTACCCGGCACGGGGCGGTGACGGTGCGTAGCAGGGTGCGCCGGTCGGTGGACAGGTCGACGAAGGCTTGGCCGGTCGCGCCGGTGTCGCCGGCGAGTTCCAGCACCTCCAGCCACGACGACACGACCGCGTCGTTGTTCAGGGTCGCCGGGGACAGCATCTGCATCGCCGTGGTCACGGCGTCGTAGTTGCGCGGAAGCTTGAGACCGCTCTCCTGCAGCGCCCGGTCGGCGGCCATCTGCGCGCGCCGGAGGACGTCCGGCCGCGCGCGGGTGGCCACCAGCACCGCGCTGCGCACCAGCCCGGGCCACTTGACCGCGAGTTCCTGGGCGATCATCGCGCCGAGCGAGTAGCCGACGATCCGGCAGGGGCCGACACCCAGTGCCTCGATGAGACCCCGGGTGTCGGCCACCATCTGGTCCAGCGTGTACCGGCCCTCGGGCGCGTCGGTGGGCGGGATGCCACGGTTGTTGAAGGTGATCGTGTGGTAGCCGGCCCGGTGCAGTGCCGGCGTCTGATAGGTCGACCAGACGTGCCCGGCCGCACCCGATCCCATGATCATCAGGACGTTCTCGCCGGTGCCGGACCGCTGGTAGGCGATCCGGATGCCGTTGGCGGTCAGTTGGGGCATGGCGACCGGCTACCAGACCCACTCGCGCTTGTTGAACAGGTGCTCGGCGAAGATGCCGTGGTCCTTGCACCAGGTGAGGAACTCGTCGATCTGCTGGAGCTGATACGAGTCGGCGTTGTATGACGTCGCCATCACGTGCCCCTGCCAGCTCTCCTCGCCCATCGCGTAGATGTAGGCCTCGGCGGCGCCCAGCTCCTGCAGGATCGCCGCCGCCTGAGCCGCGTTGGAGCCGGACAGCTTGCGCGAGTCGCTCATCTTCTTCGTCACCGGGCGGGTCAGCAGACCCTGGTAGAGCCAGGTGAGCGGCGCGCCGTCGCACTCCATGCCGAGGAACGCGAGGTCGATCTTGCCGAGATGCTCGCGCACGTACCGGTAGAGAACCGGGTCGACGCCGGACGAGTCGGCGCCGATGTAGATGGACGCGTCGGCGATCTGCACCCAGTACGTCGACTTCGCGCGGATGTCGAGGTCGGCGTGCTCGCCGAGGAACGGGGTGGCCACCAGCCGCCCGCCGGGCAGCGGCACCTCGTCGAAGTCGTCGACCTCGATGACGTTGAAGCCGGCATGCCGCAGGTACAGCGCGATCGACGGGTCGGCCAGGTTGCCTCGCGAGGACTTCGGCACCACCACCGCGTCCACCCGCGGGCGCAGCATCATCAGGGTCTCCAGCACGATGTGGTCCTGGTGCCCGTGCGTGATGACCACGTAGTCGATGTGGTCCGGCAGGTCGTCCAGGGTGTACCGGTCGCCGTGCCGGTTGTCGGTGCTGATGAACGGGTCGGTGACGATGCACGCCTCCGGCGACTGCAGGACGAGACAGGCGTGCCCGAAGTAGCGGATCCGGCCGCCGCGCTCGATGTGCCGGTCGGGCGCCAGGCTCGGTGCCGGCGCGAGCAGGCGGTCCAGCTGCACCGCCTGCGCGTCGTTCAGCTCGAGCGCCTCGCGCAGCTTCGCCAGCGTCGTCGGCTGGGTACGCGCCCGGAAGTACTCGTCGAGGCCCGGGTGCGTGAAGCTGTGCGGGAGGTCGATGACGTCCGGGCCCGGCAACCGCGGGGTGCTCAGGATGAACGGGCGCTCGACGCCGGTGTCGAGGGACAACTGCACCGACTGACGGCGTACGTCGTACATCGGGCTGTGGTACGTCAGCGGCTCGATGTAGTGCATCGACGCCTGGTTGCTGGTGTCGTAGGCCAGCTCCACGAGCCCGTTCAGGGCAGCCGGCAGCTTGGGATAGAACGGGGTGAGGTCAAAGCCGGTCGCGCCCTGCCGCAGCATTTCCTCGGCCTCGGCGATCGCGGCCGCGAAGTTCAGCATGTCGGCCCGGTCGCGCTTGATGATGTCGAGGAGTTCGGCGATCTCGCTGCTGCGCTCCTCTTCGATGTTGACGAAGTATCCGCCCCGCAGCTCCGGGTTGACGCTGGCCGCCACATGCACCTTCGGCGAATGCAGGTACGACTCCAGCAGCGGAACCTGAATGTTTGCCAGATTCATCGAGGCCTGGACCGGGGCGACTATGTAAAGCCACGCGTAGAACCGATCCACCAAGGGCTCAACTATTGCATTCGAGCGAAGAAACCTCGGCTCACTGATGCCGCCCATCCGCTTACCCTCCCCAGAAAACCACCTAGTCGTCGCGCCGCACCCATAACAGCGCAGCCCCTCAGGTCCGTCAACGTTGCTTTAATTCACTGGCGTACAACCGACGCGGCCGCGCAGTTGAACACCATCAGTCCCTGCGCGCCAGCCACGCCTCGGTGGCCGCCCAGACCCGGCCCAGCGTCTCGGGCAGGACCAGGTCGGAGTGGTCGCAGTCGACCATGACCTCGGTGATCGAGCCCCGCACGTAGGGCTGCCATTGGAGCCGGCCGAACCCGCCGTCGCGGGAATTGTTCGCCACGAAGAGCAACAAATCCTGACCGAACACCCGATGCTCATACCGGTCACGAATATGCCGGTTGTTCAGTGCTGCGCGGACGACCGGCCGCAATGTCTCGTCCGGCATATCACGGAAAAGCGCTGCGGTCTCCCCCCGTACGCGCGCAGCCATCTCGTCGATTTCGGTTTCCAGGTCCCGCTCGGGCAGTTCCTCGGCCTCCGAGCCACCGGGGTAGGTGTCCATGATCACGAGGGCGACCTGCTCCCCCGCGGCTTCCAGTTGGACGGCGATCTCGTGCGCGGCGGCCCCGCCGAAGGAGAAGCCGATCAGGTGGTACGGGCCGGCCGGCTGCACCTGACGGATCTGCTCGATGTATCCGGCGGCCATCTCCTCGACGGAGCCGAACAGCGCGCCCGTTCCGTCGAGGCCGCGCGGTTGCAGGCCGTACAGCGGAATGTCGTCCGGAACGAACCGCGCCAGCGGCATGTAGCACCAGCTGAGGCCGCCACCCGGATGGATGCAGAAGAGCGGCGGCCGGGTTCCCTGGGTGCGGATCGGCAGGAGCATGCTCAGCGAGTTCTGCAGCGACGAGAGGCTCATCTGGGCGATGAGCCCGGCCACCGTCGGCGCGCTGAACACGTCCCGCGCGGAGACCTTCACGCCGCGCGCCTTGAGCCGCGCGATGAGCGTGACCACCATCAGCGAGTGGCCGCCGAGCGTGAAGAAGTTGTCCTCCACGCCGACCGTGGGGACACCGAGGACTTCGGCGAACACGTCGCAGAGGACGAACTCGAGCGCGGTGGTGCGGCTGACCCTCCGGGTCGCCGGCGCGGCCTGCACCTCCGGAGCGGGAAGCGCGGCGCGGTCGAGCTTCCCGTTGCCGGTCAGCGGCAGCCGGTCGAGCGTCACCACCGCGGACGGCACCATGTACTCGGGCAGCCGCCGCGCGGCGTACTCGCGCAGTCCAGCCGTGTCGGTCCCGACCACATAGGCGACCAGCCGCCGATCCCCCGGGATGTCCTCCCGCGCCACCACCGCCGCCCGCGTCACCCCCGGGTAGCCGGCCAGCACGGCCTCGATCTCGCCCAGCTCAACCCGGAACCCGCGGATCTTGACCTGCTCATCGGCCCGGCCGAGAAACACCACCTGGCCGTCCGAAGTCCAGCGGGCGAGGTCACCCGTGCGGTACATCCGCTCCCCCGAGCCGTACGGGCACGCCACGAAGCGCTGCGCCGTCAGCCCCGCCCGGCCCACGTAGCCGCGAGCCACGCCCGCGCCCGCCACATACAGCTCACCGGCCACGCCCGGCGGCACCGGCGCCAGAGCATCGTCCAGGACGTAGAGCCGGGTATTGGCGATCGGCGTACCCACCGGCACCACCCCGCCCGCCGACAGCCTCGTCGTCGCCACGCCGATAGTGGTCTCCGTGGGGCCATAGTGGTTGAACACCGGCCGGTCCCCGGCCGCAACCACCAGATCCGCCACCCACCCCGGCGCAGCAGCCTCGCCACCGAGCACCACCGAGCCGGTCGGCAACACCTCAGCCATGCCCACCCCCGCAGCCAGGGCAGCCAAGTGCGACGGCACCGCCTTCACAAAATCGATCCGCTCACCGGCCAGGTAACCGGCCACCGCCTCCGCATCGGTCACCGTCGCCGGGTCCAGCACATGCAGCTGCCCGCCGGTAACCAAACTGACGAACACCACCGTGTTGCCCAGATCCGTCACCTGCGGCTGCAACAGCGCATACCGAGCACCCACAACCCCCCAGCCCAACCGCGGCGCCACCGACGCCACATAATTCGCCAACGAATCGTGCGTGACAGCCACACCCTTCGGCACACCGGTCGAACCCGACGTGTAGATCACATACGCCAGCCCCGCCGGCAACACCACCACCGGCGCAACCTGGACATCGTCCGACGGCAACAGCTCGTCCAACCACACCGTCGGCACCGCCGCCAGCACATCGGCCACACCGTCGGCCGCGCCCGCCAACGCATCCCGCCGAGCCAGCACCACCCCGACACCCGCATCGGCCACCATGAACTCGACCCGCTCCGCCGGCAGCCTCGCGTCAATCGGCAGGTACGCCGCACCCGCCCTCCACACCGCCAGAATCCCGGTGATCATCTCAACACCACCAGGCAGACACAGCCCCACCACCGACTCGGCACCGACACCGCGATCGATCAGCAGACGCGCCCACCGGCCGGCCGCCGCATCCAGCTCCCGGTAGGACATCGACTTGTCGCCGGCGACCACCGCGACCTCGTCCGGCGTCCGCACCACCTGCTCGGCGAACCAGGCCGGCAGTGACCCGGCCGGCACCTCGGCCGCCGTGTCGTTCCAGCCGGTGAGCACCTGCGTGCGCTGCCCGTCGTCCAGCAGGTCGATGTCGTGCACCCGCATCTGCGCGGCCGCCGTCACCGTCGACAGCACCCGAACGAACCATCCGGCGATCCGCTGCGCCGTCGAAGCGTCGAACAGATCCGCCGCCGCGATCAGCTCGCCCTGCAGCCCGGCCGGCCGGCCCTGCGCGTCGAACATCTCGACCGCGGTCACGCCGAGGTCCTGCCGCGCCATCGCGTTCTGCACGCCGGTGGGCGCCGGCCCGTCGCCGGGTCCGGCCGCCACGCCGTGCTGGATGTTCTGCAGGGTGAGCCGGACCTGGAACAGCGGATGACGGGCCAGCGTACGGGTCGGCGCCAGCTCCTCGACCAGCCGTTCGAACGGCACATCCTGGTGTTCGAGAGCACCCAGAGTGGTCTGCCGAACCCGGCCCAGCACGTCGGCGAAGGTCGGGTCGCCGGACAGGTCGGTGCGGATCACCAACGCGTTGACGAAGAACCCGACCAGGTCGTCCAGGGCCTCGTCGTGCCGGCCCGCGACCGGGAAGCCGATCGGGATGTCGCTGCCCGCCCCGAGCCGGTGCAGCAGCACCGCCAGCGCCGACTGGAGCACCATGAAGGTGGTCACGCCCTCGACGCGGGTCAGCTCGGCCAGGCGCTGGTGCACCTCGGCGGGCACCTGCAACGGCACCAGATGGCCGCGGTGCGACGCCACCGCCGGGCGTGGCCGGTCGGCCGGTAGCGCCAACTCCTCCGGCGCCCCGGACAGCGCCTCCCGCCAATACGACACCTGCGTCGACAGCAGGCTGTCCGGGTCGTTCTCGTCGCCCAGCAGCTCTCGCTGCCACACCGCGTAGTCCGCGTACTGCACGGACAACGGTGCCCACACCGGCGCCTGCTGGCGGAGCCGTGCCTCGTACGCCGCTGCCAGGTCACGGTTCAGCGGCGCGGTCGACCAGCCGTCGCTCGCCACGTGATGGACGACCAGCACGAGCACCGAGCCGTCCGTCTCGGTCTGGAACAGCCAGGCCCGGATCGGGAGATCGGCGGCGAGGTCGAACGCGTGGCCGGTCGCCTCCGCGACGGCCTGGTCCAGGTCGCCGGCGGGCACGGCCCGCACCTGGAGCACCGAGCCGACCTCGTCCGCGTCCAGAATTCGTTGATACGGCTCGCCGTCCGCCACCGCGAACACGGTCCGCAGCGACTCGTGCCGGCCGATCACGTCGCGCAGTGCCGCATCGAGCGCCTCGACGTCCGCACCACCGGCCAGCCGGACCACGGAGGGCAGGTTGTAGAGCGGGCTCGGGCCTTCGAGCTGGCCGAGGAACCACAGCCGGCGCTGCGCGAACGACAACGGCACCCGCTTCGGCCGCCGCCCGGCGCGCACCGCGAGCCGTGCCCGGCCGGCGTTGCCGCCGCTCAGCCACGCCGCCAGGGCGGCCACCGTCGGCGCCTCGAACAGCGCCCGCAGCGGCAACTCGACGCCCAGCACCGCGCGGACCCGCGACACCAGCCGCACCGCGAGCAGGGAATGGCCGCCGAGCCCGAAGAAGTCGTCGTCGACCCCGACCGTGGTCAGGCCGAGCACCTGCGCGAACACCCCGCACAGGATCTCCTCCTGCACGGTCGCCGGGCCGCGGCCCGCACCGGCCTCGTACGCCGGTGCCGGCAGCGCCCGCCGGTCCAGCTTGCCGTTCACCGTCAACGGCAGCCGATCCAGCATCACCACGGCGGACGGAACCAGGTACTCCGGGAGGCGCTGCCCGACGTATTCGCGCAGCCCAGCGGCGTCGGCACCGACGACGTACGCCACCAGGCGCTTGTCCCCCGGGACGTCCTCCCGCGCGACCACGGCGACCCCGGCCACATCCGGGTGTTCCTGGAGCACCGCCTCGATCTCGCCCGGCTCGACCCGGAACCCCCGGATCTTCACCTGCTGGTCCGCCCGGCCGACGAACACCAACTGGCCGTCGCCGGTCCACTTCGCCAGGTCGCCCGACCGGTACATCCGCTCGCCCGCGCCGAACGGGGACGCCACGAAGCGCTCACCGGTGAAGCCCGGCCGGCCCAGGTAGCCGCGGGTCACCTGGACGCCGGCCAGGTACAGCTCGCCGACCACGCCGGGCGGGACCGGCTGGAGCCGGTCGTCGAGCACGTACAGCGCGGTGCCGGGCAGGCCACGGCCGACCACGCTGCCGGTCTCGTCGCCGGTGAGCTGCCACAGCGTCGAATACACCGTCATCTCGGTCGGCCCGTACATGTTGACCAGGCGCGGCCCGCCGTCGGTCAGCCAGCCGTGGACCCGCGGCGGTTCCAGAGCCTCGCCCGCGAACACCGCCACGCGTACGGACCCCGGCGGTGACCCGGCCACCGACAGCAGCTGGTAGAACGCCGACGGGGTCTGACTCAGCACCGTCACCCCGGCCCGCTCGATCAGCCGGACCAGGTCCTCCGGGCTGCGGGACACCTCGAACGGCACCATCACCACCCGGGCGCCACGCGTCAGCGCGCCCCACATCTCCCACACCGACACGTCGAACGCGAAGGAGTGGAAGCAGCTCCACGCGTCGGACGGGCCCAGATCGAAGACGTCACCGACCGCGGTGAGCAGACCCGACAGGTTGTGATGGGCGACGACCACCCCCTTCGGGGTGCCCGTCGAACCCGACGTGTAGATCACGTACGCCGCACCGGCCGCAGTCGCCCGGCTGGGCACCGGGCCGTCGTCGAAGGCCGCCACCGCCGGCCCGTCCCACACCGTCACCGGCACCGAGCCGGCCACCAACGGCTCGTACGCGGCCGAGGTCAGCACGTGCCGCGCGCCGCTGTCGCACAGCATGAACTCGACCCGCTGCGCCGGCAGTTGCGGGTCGATCGGCAGGTACGCGCCGCCCGCCTTCCACACCCCGAGGATCGCGACGACCATCTCCACGCCGCGCGGCAGGCACAGGCCGACCACCGACTCCGCGCCCACGCCCTGCGCCGTCAGATAGCGCGCCAGCCGGTTCGCCGCCGCATCCAGGTCCCGGTACGAGACCTCGGCGCCGTCGGCGACCACCGCGACCGCGTCCGGGGCGGCCGCGACGTGCCGGGCGACCAGGTCCACCACGGTCGCGTCGATCTCGGCGGCCGGAACATTCCAGGCGGAGAGCATCTGCTGCCGCTGCCGGTCGTCCAGCAGCTCGACGGCGTGCAGCCGCACCTGCGCGGCGGCCGTCACCGTCTCCAGCACCCGCACGAACCATCCAGCGAGGCGCTCCACCGTCGATGCGTGGAACAGGTCGGCCGACGCGGTGACCACACCGCCGAGACCCGCCGGGCGGCCCTGCGCGTCGAACGACTCGACCGCGGTCACCTCGAGGTCGAAGCGGGCGGTCGCGCTCACCGCCCCCGCGTCGGCGTCCGGCAGGCTCGTCGTGCTGCGCTCGAGGTTCTGCAGGATGAGCATCACCTGGAACAGGGGGTGGCGGGCCATCGACCGGGCCGGGGCCAGCTCCTCGACCAGCCGCTCGAACGGCACGTCCTGGTGTTCCAGGGCACCCAGGCTGGTCTGCCGGATCCGGCCGAGCACCTCGGCGAAGGTCGGATCACCGGACAGGTCCGTACGGATCACGAGAGTATTGACGAAGAAGCCGACCAGATCGTCGAGGGCTTCGTCGTTGCGGCCCGCGATCGGGAAGCCGATCGGGATGTCCGTGCCGGCGCCCAGCCTCGACAGCAGCACGGCCATCGCGGCCTGGAGCACCATGAACGTGGTCACGCCCTCGGCCCGGGCCAGGTCGGCCAGGCGCTGGTGCACCTCGGCGGAGACCCGCAGGGGCACCTGGTGGCCCCGATGCGAGACCACCGCCGGGCGCGGGCGGTCGGCCGGCAGGGCCAGTTCCTCCGGGGCGCCGGCCAGCGCCTGCCGCCAGTAGGCGACCTGCGCGGAGAGCAGGCTGTCCGGGTCGCTCTCGTCGCCGAGCAGGTTCCGCTGCCAGACCGCGTAGTCGGCGTACTGCACCGGCAGCGGTGCCCACACCGGAGCCGTCCCGTTCGACCGCGCCTCGTACGCCACCGCCAGATCCCGGTGCAGCGGCGCCGTGGACCAGCCGTCGCTGGCGATGTGGTGCACCACGAGCACCAGGACGCACTCGTCAGCGCCGGTGCGGAACAGCCAGGCCCGGATCGGCACCTCGGTGGCCAGGTCGAAGGCATGGCCGGTCGCCGCCGCTACGGCCTGGTCGAGGCCTTCGGCGCTCACCGACTGGACCTGGAGGACCTCGCCGACCTGGTCGGGCTCGAGGATCTGCTGATAGGGCTCGCCGTCGGCCGCCGCGAAGACGGTACGCAGCGACTCGTGGCGGGCGATCACGTCCCGTAGGGCAGCGTCCAGCGCGGTCACGTCCACCCCGGCGTCCAGGCGGACCACCACCGGGATGTTGTAGAGCGGGCTGGGGCCTTCCAGTTGGCCGAGGAACCACAGGCGTTGCTGGGCGAACGACAGCGGTACCCGAGGCGGACGTGTGCCGGCGCGCAG
>NZ_JAXCFU010000016.1:0-103765 GCF_055362685.1 Micromonospora sp. SYSU B005
TTCCGGGCGTGAACGGGTTGAGGATCAGCGGGCCGTCCCACCGGCGGCGCAGCTCGCGGGTGAGGTCGCGGTCGTCGGCCTCGGCGATGTGCAGGTAGGCCAGGCCGAGCGGGTTGAGGGTGTCGGCCAGCGCGGTGTAGGTGTGCTGGTGTGCGTCCTCGGTGATGTCGTTGAACGGGTTGGCGGGAGAGATCCTCAGTCCGGTCCGGTGGGCGCCGATCGCGTCGGCGACCGCGCGGACGACGTCGACGGTCAGCCGGCTACGGCCGGCGACCGTGCCACCCCAGCGGTCGCTGCGCCGGTTGGCATTGGTGGAGAGGAACTGGTGCAGCAGGTAGCCGTTGGCGCCGTGCACCTCCACGCCGTCGAACCCGGCGGTAACGGCGTTGCGGGCAGCGGCGGCGAAATCGCCGATGGTCGTGAGGATCTCCGCGTCGGTCAGCTCGCGGGGCGTGACGAAGTCCTGTGGGCCCTGCGCGGTGAACACCTTTCCGGCGGCGGCGACCGGTGACGCACCGACCGGGACGAGGCCCTCGGGCAGCAGGCTGGGGTGACCGATCCGGCCGGTGTGCATGAGCTGGGCGAAGATGACCCCGCCCTGGGCGTGGACGGCGTCGGTGACCTGACGCCACGCCGCTACCTGTTCGGCACTGTGCAGGCCCGGGGTGCTGGGGTAGCCCTGGCCGATCACCGAGGGCTGGATGCCCTCGGTGATGATCAGACCGGCGGAGGCGCGCTGGGCGTAGTAGGTGGCGGTGTCGGCGGTCGGCGCGGCGCCCGGGCCGTAGGCGCGGCTGCGGGTCATCGGCGCCATCGCGATCCGGTTGCTCAGCTTGGTGCCGGCGAGGCTGACGGGTTCGAATGCGGTCGTCATCGTGATCTGTCCTCCGTGCAGGGGGGTGGGTGGTGGCAGACGCCCCGCGAAGGGGGGCGGCTGACTCAGGGAATGAGGACGGTCTTGCCGGCCAGCCGACCGGCCTCCGACTCGTCGTGCACGGCGGCCAACTCGCGCAGGGCCCGCCGCTGGCCGACGTCGATGCGCAGGTCACCGGCGTCGACGCGGGCCACCAGCTGGGCGAGTTGGGCGGCGTCGCTGCGGACGAAGACCCGTACCGTGCGGATGCCGCGTCCGGGCTGCTCCGGGCCCGGAGCGGTGGTGCTCACGAAGGCGCCGCCGTCGGCGACCAGATCCACGAGTTCGACGCCCTGTGCGGGAGTGATGGGCGCCAGGTTCAGCACCACGTCGAACCGTTCGCCCGCCACGGCGTCGGTGAGCGCGGTGGTGGTGTGGTCGACGATCCGGTCGGCACCGTAGGAGAGCAGCCGGTCGCGGCTGCGCGCACTGGCGGTTGCGGTCACCTCGGCACCGGCCTGCTCGGCCAACTGGACGGCGTATCCGCCGACCGCGCCACCCGCACCGTTGACGACGATGCGCTGCCCGCTGGTCAGGCCGGCGTGCTCGAACAGCGACTGCCAGGCCGTCAGGCCGGCGGAGGGCAGGGCCGCAGCGTCGGCGAGTTCGCCGGTACGCGGCGCGGCGGCAAGCGCTTCGGCGGGGACGACCGCGTACTCGGCGGCCGCTCCCGGCGCGGCCATCGGCGCAAACGCCAGGACCGCGTCACCGACGTTCCAGTTGCCGGCGCCCTCGCCTACCTCGGTGATGGTTCCGGCGACGTCGAAGTTCGGCGTGTGGGGAAGGTCAGCGGGAAGACGTCCCGCAGGTAGCCGGCGCGGATCGCCACGTCCACCGGGTTGAACGAGGTGCCGGCCACCTGGACGACCACCTCTCCGGCTCCCGCCACCGGCCGTTCGGTGTCCTCATAGGTGAGCACGTCGCTGCCGCCGTGGGAGTGGTAGCGCACTGCCTTCATGGTGTCCTCCTCGGGTAACCGCTTCGAACTCGAAGCATGACTCGACACTAGGTCGCTTCGAGTTCGAAGCAAAGCCACGTGAGGAGTGACACCACTCACAATGCTGCGAGTTCGAAGCAGGTAAGGTGCGCACATGACATCCACCCGCACGGCGGGGGACGGCAGCGACGACGGGGTGCCACCGCTGCACCCCGAACAGCTGCAGACCTACTTCGCGCTCCTGGAGGCCGTCAGCCTGCTGCAACACCACGTCGAGCAGCAGCTACGCACCGAGGGCGGCATCAGCTACGTGCAGTTCCAACTGCTGGCCAACCTCGCGCGGTCCGAGACGCCGCTGACCATGACCCAGCTCGCCGACGGCGTCGTCTACAGCCGCAGTGGGCTGACATATCAGGCCGGACTGCTGGAGAAGGCCGGCCTGATCACTCGCAGCAGCTTTCCCGGTGACGAACGAGCCACCCTCGTCGCCCTGACCGACGCGGGCGCCGCCCTGTTCCGCCGGATCCTGCCCGGCCACATCGAGGTGTCGCGGCTGCTGCTGTTCAACCCGCTCTCCGACGACGACGTGCGTCACCTCGGCGACATCATGACCCGGGTACGCGACCACATGCGCGCGCTGCCGCCCCGCTCGGCCGCACCACGCAAGCGCCGCCCCAGGTCCACGCCGGACACCCCGGCCCAGGCCGACTGACCCGCTCCGCCGTCAGCCCGCCCGGACAGAGCAGTCCCCGCCGCTTTCCTCGGCACTACGCCGATCCCTCGTCGTACGTCCTCCACGTCGTGGCTGCCGCCGGTCAGGTTCAAACCCTTGTGCCACAACGAGATCAACGGCGTCCATGATGGAAGCCGTCGAGCGGGGAAGCTACCAACGCCACCCGAGAAGTAGCTGAGTGAATCCGGACGGTTACCCTCCGGAACCGGGATGGAGTGCCGCGACCGCTCGCATGGCGACGTCGACGGATGCCTGGAGGTCCTCGCAGCTCGCGCCGGCCGCGGCGTGGACGGCGTGACCCTCGCTGAGCGCCATCACGAAACGAGCGAGCGCCCGACTGTCCAGGCCGTCCGGGAGGTCCCCCTCCTTCGCCGCGCGGGACAGCCGCTCTTCGAGCGCGGCCTCGGTGGCCGCCCGGCCGGCGGCGAGGATCTCGGAGATGCGGGCGTTCTCCGGGGAGCAGGCCAGGCCGCCCTGGATGGAGAGACAGCCGGCGGGGTGGCCGCCGGCGGTCAGGTTGTCGGCGCTGGCGCGCAGGAAGGCTTCGATCGCGGCGTACGCGGTCGGCTGGTCGAGGGCGGCGCGCGCGTTCGCGAGGTTGGTCTCGTGGTAGCGGTCGAAGGCCCGCCTGAACAGCTCCTCCTTGCTGCCGAACGCGGCGTAGAGGCTGGGCCGGTTGATGCCCATCGCCCTGGTGAGTGAGCTCAACGACGCACCCTCGTAGCCCTGCTGCCAGAAGACCTCGGCGGCCCGGTCGAGGACCGTCTGCTCGTCGAAGGCCCGCGGCCGTCCCGGGGTCGGAGTCTCAGCGCTCATGCCTCGACTATACCGCTCGGTACAGAAGTGACCCAGCCCACGAACCGATCGGTACAGAAAGCTGTTACCGTGGTCCACGAACCGATCAGTACAAAACTGGGAATACGAGGGAACAGCATGACCGTCACGTTGATCACCGGCGCGAACAAGGGCATCGGTTTCGCGACCGCCAGACAGCTTCTCGACCTGGGGCACGTCGTCTACGTCGGAGCGCGCGACACCGGGCGGGGCGAGGAGGCCGCCTCGGCTCTGGGGGCACGGTTCGTGCCGCTCGACGTGACCGACGACGACTCGGTCACGAAGGCGCTGGCGACCATCGACGCCGACGAGGGGCGGCTGGACGTCCTCGTCAACAACGCCGGCATCGCCGAGAACGGCGTCGTCGACGGGCCGACCGCCCTGCGCGTCTTCGACACCAACGTGGTCGGGATCGTCCGGGTCACGGAGGCGGCGCTGCCGCTGCTGCGCCGGTCGTCCAATCCGAGAGTGGTCACGGTGTCGAGCAGCGCCGGCTCCTTCTGGGCGGTCACCAACCCCGACCGGCCGGAGTACCACCTGACGTCACCGCTCTACTCGGCGTCGAAGTCCGCCGCCACGATGATCACCCTCCAGTACGCCAAGTCCCAGCCGGGAATCAGGTTCAACGCGGTCGAGCCGGGCTACACCGCCACCGACCTGACCGCCGCGATCGGCGGCGGCAGGACCCCGGCGGAGAGCGCCCGGACCGTCGTACGCCTGGCGACGCTTCCCCCCGACGGCCCGACCGGAACCCTCCAGGACGACCTCGGGCCCCTGAGCTGGTAACCGTCCGCCCCGACCGCATCCGCACATCATCCGCACAGCAGAGGAAGAGTGACATGACTCAGCACGATCTCCGCGACTGGTACCTGCGCTACGTCGCCGCACTGAACGCCCACGAGTTCGACGGCATGGACGAGTTCATCAACGACACGGTGATGCTGAACGGCGAGCCGGGCACCCGGGACGACGTGCTCGCGGTGCAGAAGCACGACGTGGACGCCGTTCCGGACCTCCGCTGGGAGGTCAAGGAACTGCTGTTCGACCGCGACCGGATCGCCGTACGCGCGATCAACTACGGCACGCCGGTGAAGGAGTGGCTGGGCGTGCCGCCCTCCGGCGCCTCGTTCGAAATCGTCGAGTACGCCATCTACAAGGTCAGCGACGGGCGGTTCGTGCAGATGACCGCGCTGCACGACTCGGCCGAGATGCTGCGGCAGCTCACCGCCGCCCGCTGACGGACCACCGACGATGACATCCATCGGCATCATCGGCGCGGGCGAGGTCGGCAGCCAGCTCGCCCGCGCGGCGGTAGCGGCCGGGTACACGGTCGTGATCGCCAACTCGCGGGGACCGCACACGCTGACGGACCTCGTGGCCGAACTCGGGCCGTCGGCGCGGGCGGCGTACGCCGCGGAGGCGGCGGCAGCGGGCGACTTCGCGATCGTCGCCGTGCCACTCAAGGTCGTGAACGACATGCCGGTCGAGGAGCTGGCCGGCAAGGTCGTGCTGGACACGAACAACTACATGGTCTGGCGGGACGGGAACATCCCGGTCCTCGACTCGGGCGAGAAGACGGTCCACGAGCTGCGCCAGGAACAGCTCCCCACGTCGAAGGTCGCGAAGGCGTTCACCCACATCCAGGCGCCACGGCTGCTCACCTCGGCCCGGCCCGCCGGCGCGCCGGACCGGCTGGCGCTGTCCGTCTCCAGCGACCACCCGGAGGCGGTCGAGCTGGTGACACGGCTCTACGACCGGTTCGGCTTCGACACAGTGGACAACAGTCCGCTGAGTGAGTCCTGGCGTACCGGCCCGGGTCAGCCGGCGTGGCTCCGCCACGCGCACCAGAACCGCGAGGAGTTGGCGCGCAACCTGACGAGGGCGCGGCGGTTCGTCGCCGCGTGACTCCGGCCGCCCCCGCCCGGTGAGGTGCTCACCGGGCGGTGGCGACGTCGACGAAGCCGTGCACGAGTGACCTGCGGTCGCGGCGCCGCCACGCCACGACGAGCGGGCTCGGCACCACGCCGTCCACCGGGACGACGACGATGCCGGGGACCGGAGTGATGGCGAGCGGGGCCAGCCCGATCGAGTCCGACCACAGGACCGCCTGGATGCACTCGCGGACGGTCCGCACCACCGTGTCGGTGCCGTCCGCGGGTGCGCGACCACCGGTCCAGTAGTCCCGCCACACGGGGTCGACGGTGTCCGGGACGCGGAACCAGCGGCGGTCCCGCAGCTCGTCGAGCCGCACCCGGTCCCGGGACGCGAGCGGGTCGCTCGCACGCAGGACGACCCCGACCGGATCCCGGCGGAGTTCGGCAACGGCGACCTCGCCGGCGGTGAACGGCCCCCGGGTGAGCGCGACGTCGACCAGACCGCGGTCGACGCCCACCGTGGGGTCGGTGAGGTCGCCCTCGACGACGCGGATCTCGACGCCCGGGTACCGGGAGCGGAAGGCGTCGATCAGGGTGCCGCCGGCCCGGTCCACGCTGTCCGCGAGCGTCCCGATGGTGATGGTGCGCGGCTCGGCCGCCGGAGCGACGAGCGACGGCAGGGACTCGATCCGGGCGAGCAGCTCGCGCGCCTCCGGGAGCAGCACCTGACCGGCCGGCGTCAGCGTCATGCCCCGGACCGAGCGGGTGAACAACTCGACGCCGAGTTCGACCTCCAGGCGCTGGATCGCCCGGCTCAGGGGCGGCTGCGAGATGTGCAGGCGGGCCGCGGCGCGGCCCACGTTGAGCTCCTCGGCCACCGCGACGAAGTAGCCCAGAGAGCGCATGTCCACCACCGGAGGGACCATACCCTCAAGGTATTGCCGCCGCAGATCAGGTGTTGGACGCCGACGCGCCACCGGCTGTCGAATCGACCGGTGAGAAACGCGAAGAGGCACGACAGATGATCTACGTGTGGAGCGCTGTCGCGCTCGCCGCTGTGGCCGCCGCGCTGGTCACCGTCCGGTCGTTCCGGCCCGCGCCCCTTCCGGGGCCGGAACCGTGGACGGGTCCGCTGCCCGACGCCGCACCGCCACCCGAGATGGCGATCTACCAACTGCCCACCGGGACGTACGAGAATCGGGCTTTCCTGGCCTACCGCGGCGGCGCGTTCGGCGACCGGCGACGGTTCGCCGCCACCGCCGTGCTCGTCCGGCACCCGCGCGGTGACCTGCTGATCGACGCCGGGTTCGGCGCGGACGTCGAGGCGCACATCGCGGCCATGCCGTCCTACCGGCGCACCCCGCACGAAGTCGGCGCGACGGTCCGGGAGCAGTTGCGGGCGCGGGACTACGACATGGCACGGCTGCGGGGCGTCGTCATCACGCACGCCCACTGGGATCACGTCAGCGGCCTGGCCGACCTCGACGTGCCCATCTGGCTGAACCCCGCGGAGGGCCGGTACGTCGACCGGGCCACCGACGCCGCCGTGTTCCGGGAGGTCGCGAGCCACCGCCGGATCCACCACTACACGTTCGACGGGCCGCCCTACCTCGGCTTCCCCGCCAGCCACGACGTCCACGGCGACGGTTCGGTGGTGATCGTGGAGGCGGGCGGCCACACGGACGGCTCGGTAGTGGTCTTCGTCAACCTCCCCGACGGCAGCCGATACGCCTTCATCGGCGACCTGACGTGGCAGATGGAGGGTGTGACGCTCCGGGCGGAGCGTCCGGCGCTGCTACGGATGCTGGCGGACGTGGACGCGACGCGGGTCCGGGAGGGCCTTCAGCGCATCATCGCCCTGGCCGACCTGATGCACGTGGTGCCGGCCCACGACGTCCGCGCCCACGATCCGATTCCGCTGTGGACGGCGGCGGAGGGCCAGGGCTGACGACGAGAGGCCCGGCGCGGAGAGCGATCCTCCGCGCCGGGCCCCGGGATCGGTTCCGGTCAGGCTGCGCAGGTGGCGGTAGCGCCCTGGCCGGTGCCGGTGCCCTGGAAACCGAAGTTGGTCGTCTGGCCGGCGCCGACCTGCCCGTTGTAGCCCACGTTCGTGAACCGGACGGTGCCGCTGGTGCCGCTGGCCTGGGCGTTCCAGGTGCCGGTGATCGCGGCGCCGCCGGGCAGCGCGACGGTCACGGTCCAGCCGTTGATGGCCGCGGAGCCGGCGGTGACGTTCACGCTGGCGGTGAAGCCGCCGTTCCACTGGTTGATCGCGACCGACGCGGAGCAGCCGTTACCGGCCGGCGGCGGCGTGGTCGGCGGCGCCGTGGTGGGCGGCGCGGTCGTCGGCGGGGCCGTGGTCGGCGGAGCGGTCGTCGGCGGGTTGGTCGTCGGCGGCGCGGTGGTGGGCGGGTTCGGCGCGCCGTTCGCGAGGCTGAAGGCCAGGTCCGGCTGGAACGAACCGGCCGTGTAGCGGCAGCCGTCGGCCTCACCCGGGGGCTTCACCCAGAGGTACGCGTCGATGTTGGCGTCGCCGGTGTTCGTCGTCGGGTACTGCCCGATGCGCCGGTCGGTGTTGTCGTCGGCGCACCAGTCACCGGCGGCTCCCCCGTTGCGGCTGGTGTCGATGACCTGCCGCTTGCCGGAGATGCCCATGCCGTTGAGCGCGGAGATGACCGCCCGGCCGAAGTTCGCCTCGCTGGAGGTGGGGTTGAAGTTCGACACGTTGGTGAAGAAGCCGTCGGCGTACTGCACGCCGGCCGCGCGGAGCCGGTTCGCAGTGTCGTTGGCGCTGTTCCAAGTCGAGTGGCCGCCGTCGAGGTACACCTTGGCGTTGGGGTTGGCCGACTTGATGGTCTGGGTCGCCGTGGTGAGCGCCTGGTTGCGGGCGTTCAGCTCACCGGTGCTCAGGCAGGTCTGGAGCGCGAGCGAGTCGGTCTCCAGGATGATCAGGACGGTCTGGTTGCCGAGTCCGCGGGCGAAGTTGGACACCCAGGTCTGGTACTGGTTGAGGTCCGGCGCCCCGCCGGCGCTCGCGCCGCCGCAGTCCCGGTTGGTGATCTCGTATACCGACAGCACCGGGATCTGCTGCGCCGAGTTGGCGGCGCCGATGAACGCGGAGACCTCGGACTGGATGGTCGACGGGTTGAAGTTGGCGTACCAGCGGGCCTGCGGCTGGCTCGCGATCTTGTCGCGGATGACGGCGGCGCGCGAGTCGCCGGGGTTGGCGGCGACCCAGCGGACGACCGCCGAGGACGGGTCGCGGTAGAGCGATCCGGACACGGTGCCGGCGGACGCGCCGCCGACGGCGAGACCGACGCCGGCCGCGGCGAGCCCCGCGACCGCGGCCACGCTGATGGCCGCTGAACTGCGGCGGGATGAGAGGATAGCCACGTCGTGTTTCCTCCTGATCAAATAGATGTATCTAAGTTCATGGGAGCGTTCCCACGACGGTAACGGAGGCGGGCGTCGATGCCAAGATGTGAACGCCGGCCACTGCCCCGTAATCTGGCGACGGTCGACGAGGCGGGCGTGGGAGGAAGACCAGGCATGACGGCGCTACCAGGCCAGCACCTGCCTACGGCGGGTTCGCCGGTCGCCGGGCGGCCCGCGGACGAGGATCTGCGGACGCTGTTCGGCAAGTCCATCGCCGTCTTCGCCGCGCTCGCCGGGCCGACGCACGTGGTGGAGGCGGCGAACCCGGCGTTCTTCACCGCCATCGGCGAGGAACGGGCCCGTACCGGGGTCGCGCTCGCCGAGCTGATGCCCGAACTCGACGGCCAGGGCTTCATCGCCCTGCTGGACGAGGTCTACCGCACTGGCGAGTCGTACACCGGCCACGACGCCCGGATCATGCTGGGCACCGGGTCGCAGGCGCGGGAGGCGTTCTTCGACTTCACCTACGAGGCACGCCGCGACGCCGACGGCACGGTGACCGGGATCCGCGTGATCGGCGTGGAGACCACGCAGGTCAAGCACGCGCAACGGCTGATGGCCGAGCACCGCGCCATGCTGGAGCAGATCGCCCGGCAGGCGCCGCTGGCCGAGGTGCTCGACGGGATGGCCCGCTGCATCGAGAACCTCGCGCCGCAGGAGGTGCTCGTCTCCGTCCTGCTCGCCGACGCCGACGGCCGGCACCTGCGCCACGGCGCCGCGCCCAGCCTGCCCGACTTCTACAACCAGGCCATCGACGGGATCGCCACCGGTGAGGGTGTCGGCTCGTGCGGCACCGCCGCGCACCGGCGGGAACCGGTCGTCGTCACCGACATCGCCACCGACCCGTTCTGGGCCGACTTCCGCGACCTGGCCGAGCGGGCCGGGCTGGCCGCCTGCTGGTCCACGCCGATCCTGGCCCGTGACGGCGGCCTGCTCGGCACATTCGCCATGTACCACCGCACCCCGCGCGTCCCGCGCGACGCCGACCTGGCGCTCGCCCGGGTCTTCACCGGCACCGCCGCCCTGGCCATCGAACGCCACCACATCGAACAGGCGAAGGCCGACGCGGACGCCCGCGCCCGGGCCGCCCACGACGAGCTGGCCCGGGTGGTGCGGGCGGAGCGGGAACTACGCGCCGAGGCGGAACAGCGCGCCGCCGCGGCGGCGGAACTCACCGCCCGGCTGCGCGCCGCCGCCGCCGCGCAGGCCGCCACTCCGCGCCCCGAGCGGTGTCAGCTCGGCGGCGGCGACGGCTGCACGGCACCCGCCGAGATCAAGATCGCTGACTCGTGGGGCGACTCGGCGTGGGGCTGTCCGCTCCACGTCGAGGAGGCAATCATCAACGTGCGTTCGGTCTTCATCGCCAACGAGGAACTCGGCGGCCTGGCCGCCTACCTCAACCGCTGACCACCGGTCGATCCCGCGCCCGGGAAGCGTCGACGCCGCGCCGGGGCCTGGAGCGGGCGCGTCCTTCGTCTACTCCGCCGCCTGGGCGGAGGGGCCGTGCGGCGATCGCACCATCGCCCCGATGAGCACGGCCAGCGGCACGGTGGCGAAGCCGACCCGGGCGTCGCTCGCCCCGTACGGCAGCCACAGCTCGCCTGCGTGGACGAGCCCGCCGCAGGAGTAGACGACGTTCGGTACGTATCCGTCCCGGTCTGCCTCGTCGGGTGACAGGAGCGCGCCGGGAAGCCGTGCGACGACCCGCTCCGGCCGGCGCAGGTCCAGCAGGAGCGCGCCGATGGCGTAGCGGCGCATCGGGCCGACGCCGTGGGTGAGCACCAGCCAGCCGTCGTCGGTCTCGATGGGCGACCCGCAGTTGCCGACCTGGATCAGCTCCCAGCTGTCCCGGGGGGCGTGCAGCGGCACCGGTTCCTGCCACCGGTTCTCGCCGTTCAGACAGGTCAGGCCGATGGTCTCGCCGTCGGCGCGGCACAGGGCGAGGTGCCGGCCGCCGACGGTACGGGGGAACAGCGCGACGCCCTTGTTGCGGACGCCCGGCCCGCGCATCGGGGTGACCTCGAATCGGCGCAGGTCGGTGCTGGCCAGCGCGCGGGTGGCGATGCGCCGGCCGTCGTAGGCGGTGTAGGTGGCCCGGTACACCGGTCCGTTCTCGTCGGTGAACCGCACGAACCGGGCGTCCTCCATGCCGTTGCTCTCCGCCGGCGTGGCCGGCCAGAGCACCCGTTGATGCAGGGCGGTGTCGGCGGGGAAGGCGGTGGCGTAGCCGGCGGCGTTGGTGCGGCGCAGTTGTTCGAGACTGGCCATCCCGCCACTGCGGGACAGCAGGTCCGGTGGCAGGTCGCCGAGCACCCGCTCGAAGGTGGCCTCGTCGTACCGTTCGGGCAGGGCGTCCAGCACGGTGGCGGTGATCTCGTTGTCGCAGTCCACCTCGGCCAGGCCGGCGGCCAGGAGGTCCCGCCGGTGCCGTACGCCGGTCCGCTGCCCCACCACGAGCGGACCCGAGCGTTCGGCGACTGTCAGTCGGCGTCCGGGTCCGAGGACGGCGGTGGCGAAGCCGATGGACGACAGGTGGCCCTCGCCGATCTGGCGCAGGCTGACCGCGGCGCGTACCTGCCCGGCGCTCAGACCGGTCTGATCGGGGTGGACCACCATCGACGGGTTGCACAGCGCGGCGGACTCGACCGCGTACTCGTGACTGAAGTAGGCGCCGACCAGGAGACGGGCGGCGGGGGAAAGGTCCCAGGCCCGGGCGGCGCGGTGCCGCACCAGGTCGTAGTGGTGGTGAAGCCGGCCGTCCAGATCCCGGTGCCGAGCTCCGAAGCGCTCGAAGGTGCCCCGCAACAGACGGCCGGTCTCCTCCTCGTCGAGGTGCGCGACGCGGTCGATGAGCGCCCTCGCGCGGCTGCGTACCAGGGCGGCGTCCTCGCCCGGGACGAAGAGTTTGAGAATCACCCGGCGTGGGTCCGGGGTGAGGACGACGTCCTGCCGGACGGCCAGGCTCCCGGTCACGACCACCGCCGGGCGTGCTGCAGGGTGGAGATCAGCGCGAGGGTCGACTCGGCGCCCTGGTTGGCGTTCGGCCCGTGCGTGGTCAGACCGTCGTAGGCGCCGCCGGTCGCCGGATCCCACATCCGCGTGCCGGTGTCGTTCTCACCGAGGAACCACCCCACCGCCTGCCGTATCCCGGCCTCCCAACCGGGATCGCCGGTGACCTCGGCGGCCGTGGCGCAGGCGTCGGCGAAGGCGGCGACCTCGATCGGTTGCTGGTCGTGGCGCAACCGCGCCGCGCCGCGCTGCCACCCGCCGGCGGGTATGACCGACAGCCGCCCGTCGCGCAGTTGGACCTCACGCAGCCAGGCCAGCATCCGTAGCCCGTCGTCGAGGGAGGGACCGCCGTGACGCAGCTGGCTGGCGGCGACGACGACCTCCGCGAGGGCCGCGCTGGCGTAGGTCAGCCCTTGCTGCGGCCAGGGCCACCGCGGGTCGGATCCGGGGCGGCCGATCGTCGTCGCGGCGTCCGTCAGCAGCGCGGCAGCGGCAGCGTGGGCGGGGTGGCGGCGAAGCACCTCGACCGCGCCGAGCCCGGCGAAGGCCATCGTGTGCGGCGCCGGGGAGCGCCGGTTGGCGCCCCGGCTGAAGGCGACGAGTGCCTCCTCCCGGATCCAGGCGGCGGGACTGCGGGCAGCGGCGGTGCCGAGCCCCCACAGCGCCCGGCCCCACCAGTCGCCGAGGCCGGCCTCGTCGGTCCAGCGCCGGTCGTGCCCGAGCCGGTTGTGAAAGGCGCCGCCGACGTCCTGGGCGTGGGTCAGGAAGGCGAGGTAGCGCTCGGCGAGCCGCAGCACCTCCTCGGCCGGCTCCGGTTCGCGGCTGGTGACAACCAGGCCGCGGGCGACATCGTCGGTGCAGTAACCGTGCTCGCGCCGGACGATGGCGTGCCGGGCGTGTTCGAACAGCCCGGTGTCGTCACTCAACCGAATCAGGTGCGCGAAGCTCGGCCGGGGCGTCGGCTGCCGGCGGCCGGTTTCCGGCACGCTGGACAGACCAGTGGTCGCGGTCACGCCTATGCCGCACTGGCCGCGGTAAGGCGGGCGGCGACGAGCCGTTCGGCGAGGGCGCCGTAGCGGGCCGCCACCGCCGGCCAGCGCAGGTCCGAGGCGATCGGGCGGACGCGGCCGGCCAGCCGGGCCGCCAGGCCCGGTTCGCTGAGGATCCGCCGGATCGCGGCGGCCAGCGCCGCCGGATCCCGATGGGGTACGACCAGACCGGGGCCGCCGGTGAGCAGTTCGACGGCGTGCGGGAAGGCGGTGGCCACGACGGGCACCCCGGCGGCCACCGCCTCGACCAGCACACCTGAGGTGACCTGTTCGCGGGAGTCGTAGGGCAGCACGACCACATCGGCGGAGCGGATCAACCGGCCGAGGGCGGCTTGGTCGTGGTAGACGTCCTGGTAGTCCACGGCGTGGGCGATGCCGAGCTGCGCGCCGAGCCGGTGCAGTCCCGACCGGTACGCCTCCCCGTGTTGCTCGACCACCTTCGGGTGGGTCCGGCCCGCGACGGTGTAGGTGGGGGTCGGGTCGAGGTCCTGCAACCGCGCGAGCGCCTGCAACGACCACTCGACGCCCTTGCCGGGGCCGAGCAGTCCCCAGGTCAGCAGGTGTGGGCGGGTACGGCGGTCGGCGGGCACGCGGACGTGCTCGGCGGCGCCGTGCGGGATGACAGTGACCTTCTCCGGCCGTACGGAGTAGCCGACGAGCAGCCGGTCGCGAGCCGTGCCGGTCATCGTGACGACCGCTCCGGCGGCGGCGACGATCTGCTCAAGCAGGGACTTCTGCCGGGCGGTCGGACGGCGGAGCACGGTGTGCAGGACCACGATGCTGGGCACGGTGAGCCGGCGCAACACCGGCAGGACGTCCTCGCCGTCGGCCCCGGGGTAGATGCCGTACTCGTGCTGCACGACGGCCACGTCGAAGGCGTTCAGGGCGGCTGCGGCGTCCCGCCAGCCGGCCTGGGTGCACGTCGACCAGGTGTGCACGACCCCGGGCCCGGCCCGCTGGTCGTCGCCGCGGTCGGTGACCCGGACGATGCCACCGCGCGTGCCGTCGGCGGTCAGGTGGGCGGCGAGGGTGGAGTTGAAGGTGGCCAGTCCACACCGTGTCGGCGGGTGGGTGCTGAGAAATCCGTAGCTGGGCATGGGTGTCGGGCCTTCCGGTTGTCGGCCACCTCCGGGGTACGGGGACGAGCCTCACGCGGTATCGGCGTACGCCGGCCAGCGTGTGTGGCCGGCGGAACGGATTCGGGAGCTGCCCGGCGCGGGGCGCCCCCGGCAGGTTCAGCGTCTCGGTCGACGGATGAGGTCGTCGTAGACGGCAAGGTATTCGGTGGCCATCCGGTCGCCGCCGAAGCGCTCCCGGGCCCGCGCCCCACAGGCGGCCCGGTCCAGCTCGGCAGCCCGGGTGACGGCGTCGACCGCCTGCTCGACGGTGTGCACGAGGAAGCCCGTCAGCCCTTCGTCGACCACCTCCGGCATGGATCCTCGCGCGTACGCGACGACAGGCGTGCCGCAGGCCATCGACTCCACCACGGACAGCCCGAACGGCTCGTCGAAGGCGATCGGGTGCAGCAGCGCGGCGCTCGCGCCCAGCACCTCCGCACGTCGTTTCGGGCCGACCGAGCCGAGGAAGACGACCTGGTCGCCGTCGATGTGCGGGGCCACCTGTTCGGCGAAGTACCGCTCGTCCTGCACGATGCCGCAGATGGTCAGCGGCCGTCCGGCGCGGCGGGCGATCTCGATGGCGGTGTGGATGCCCTTGTCCGGATGGATCCGGCCGAAGGCGGCCAGTCCCGGGCCCGCCTCCCGCCTCAACGGCAGCCCGGTGAGGTCGACACCGTGGTACACCGTGGCGACGTAGTCGAGTTCCGCGCTCCGGTCGGCGTCGGAGATCGACACGTAGGACGAGCGGGCCCGGGCGTACGCGGGGAGGATGCCCGCGCCGGAGAAGCCGTGCACGGTGGTGAGCAGCGGAGCACGACAGTGTTCGGCGAACGCCAGCGGCAGCCAGTCGAGATGACTGTGCACCAGGTCGAACCGGCCGGAACGGGCCATCGCGTGGGACACGTGCATCGCCTCCCACACCCGCCCGTCCATTCCCGGGTCGTCGGCGTAGCCACGGGGGCACACGCCGTCGAGGGCGGCGGACGTGACGGAGTCGAGTGTCGCGAAGAGGGTCACGTCCACGCCGCGAGTGACCAGCCCTTCGGCGAGCAGCCCGGTCACCTGCTCCCAGGGACCGTAGTGGTGCGGGGGTGTCCGCCAGGCGATCGGCCCGAGCAGGGCAACCCTCACCAGGACCGGGTGGCGGCGAGGTCGGCCGGATCGAGACGCAGGGTGGCGAGCAGCCCGGCGTGCTGGTCGGAATCCACCAGCTCCGGCAGTTCCCGCTCGACCCATTCGGCCCTGACCTTCTGCCCGCGCTCGCGCAGCGCCGCAGCGATCCGGTATCTGGCGATCCTCATCGGTACCCCCTTGTGAAGCGGTGCGGAACGGTCATGGCCCGCCCTCGGGCCGGGCTGGCCCAGGCGTTCAGGCCCGGACCGGCGCTGTCACGGCCAGGTCGATCCGCAGATTCGGCGTGCCTGTCAGGATCACCCGCTCGGCGTCGAGGGTGGCGAACCAGCCCACCCGCACCACGGTGCCGCCGACACCGATCCGCGTCGGATGGCTGTCCCAGGCCGCCGGCGGAAGCATGACCCGTTCGATCACGCCGTCGCCTCGGGCGGCGAGCGCGGTGATCAGGCTGGACAGTTCGACGACCGGGTCTCGTGACGTGGGCCACCAACCGCCGTCGAACATCGCGCGGCTGGACGGTGGATCGGCCAGCCGCAGGCGTGCCGTCGGCAGGTCACTGGTGCAGACCCACGTCATGCGGTCCTGGGCTGAGCGGACCATCAGTTCCGTCCCTCTCGTACGCCGGCGTCCGGGTCGGTGCCGGCGAGGTCTGGACGGGTGCCGGGGGTGGCGCGGCGCCTGCGGGTCGCCAGCCGCAGCT
This sequence comes from Micromonospora sp. SYSU B005, assembly GCF_055362685.1. Classification (NCBI taxonomy): domain Bacteria; kingdom Bacillati; phylum Actinomycetota; class Actinomycetes; order Micromonosporales; family Micromonosporaceae; genus Micromonospora; species Micromonospora sp. SYSU B005. The sequence goes on from NZ_JAXCFU010000016.1 coordinate 15,737, forward strand.
GGATGACGCGTCGCGTGGTGGTCTGGACGGTCACCAGTAGCACGCCGAACACCGCGGCCAGCAGCAGCGCGACCCCCATCGGGAGCTCCCCGCTCGCACCGAAGAAGTGCACGGTCGTGCGTTGACCGTTCTGCAGGATGAAGATCAGAAGCAGGAGCAGCACCACGGCGAAGGCCGTGATCGCGACCAGCGATCCCGGGGCGCGGACGCGCGGCACCGGACGGGGCCGGTTGTTGATCTCAGGTGTGGACCGCACGGTGGCGGAGCGGGTGGAGTCGGCGAACCTGGTCATGGTGGACCTCATCTCGGCGGTGGTGCGCGAACAACGCGAACCGGGAGCCGTCGGGGTCCGGGACGACATCCTGAGCCTACCCGCGGCCTGACCGATCGGTACGTCCAAGATGTCGGAACTACCCCTCTGGCCGAACACGTACCGTCAGAGCCCGGCCGGCGACCGCTCAGCGGAGCATCCCGGCTCTCAGCTGGGCCAGAGAGCGCGTCAGCAGCCTGGAGACGTGCATCTGCGACAGCCCGACCCGGGCGGCGATCTCTGCCTGGGTCAGGTCACCGTAGAACCGCATGGTCAGGATCCGACGTTCACGTAGGGGAAGCGCCGCGAGGAGTCCTCGGAGGGTGAGGTGGTCGTCCACTGCCGCGTATCCCGGATCGGCGGCGCCGACGTGTGCGATCCGCTCGACACCGTTGCCCCCGGGCCGTGGCTCGTTCACCGACTGCAGACGATAGAAGTCGAAGGCGGTGACAGCGGCCACGATCTGGGGGACAGTCACCTCCAGGTGGTCGGCGAGCTCTGCGTCGGTTGGTTCGCGACCGTGCCGCTGCCCGAGCTTGCTCCGCGCCTCCGGCACCCGGGCGCTCAGTTCCTGCATCGATCGCGGGGGCCGGATCGCCCAGGCCGAATCGCGGAAGTGTCGTCGGATGCCGCCGAGGATGGTCGGGATGGCGTAGCCGGCGAACGGCGCGCCCAGGTCGGTGTCGTAACCGTCGACGGCTTTGATCAGACCGAGCGCGCCGACCTGAGCCAGATCCTCGTATGACTCTCCGCGGCCGGTGTAGCGGCGGGCCAGCCGGTCCGCCATCGGCAGGTTCGCCTCGATGATCCGGGCTCGCAGCCGGGCCCGGTCGGGATCTTCGGGGCTCAGGGCCGCGCGTCGACGCAACAGCTGTTCACTCGCCCCCGTTGCCGGGGTCACTGTCGGAGGGGACGGCACGGCCGGCGGTGTCACGATTGTGGTGACCATTGTCCTGTGCCCCTAACGGGCTGGTGGCGGCGAGACTGGCGGCCACCGGGGACCCGGGCGACACCGTCACCGTACGCCTTCATCCCCCCGGCCGAAACCCGGGCGGCCCGGCGAAGCACCCTCAGGTGTCGAACCGGTCGTCAGTCGGACTTGTCGGCGACCGGTACCGGCGCGAGCTGCTCGGAGCCGTCGACGATCGCCTGGGCCAGTTCGGACAGCCGCCGGTTGCGGCTGCGGGCGCCGTCGCGCAACATCGCGAAGGCCTGGCCGACGTCCACCTGGAGGCGCTCGGCCAGAATGCCCTTGGCCTGTTCGATCAGCACACGGCTGTTCAGGGCGGTCTGCAGCTGCTCGGTGACGATGTCGCGCTCGTGGATGGCACGGTGTTGCAGCAGTCCGATGGTGGCCACGTCGGCGAGCGCCCGGGCGATGCGGAGCCTGCCCTGGTCGACAGCTCCCGGCCGGACGTCGAAGAGGCTCAGCGCGCCGATCACCTCGGAACGCAGGCGCATGGGCAGGGCGTGCACCGCAGCGAATCCGACCTCGGCCGCGGCGGCGCTGAACCTCGGCCATCGGGCGGCGGTCAGGGTCAGGTCGGCGACCGACACCGGTTGCCCGGAGGTGAAGCAGTCGAGGCAGGGCCCCTGGCCGGTCTGGAGCTGGAACAGCTCCAGCTGCCGGGTGCGTTCGGAGGAGGCGGCGACCACCCGCAACGTGGCGCGCTTGTCGGTCAGGAGCAGCCCGGCCGCCGACACATCCAGCAGCTCGACACACCTCTCGGTCAGCCCCTGCAGGAACTCGATCACGTCGAAGTCGTCGACCAGAGTGTCGGCCATCTCCACGAAGACGTCGGCCAGCTGGATCTCGGTCATCTCGGTCACCTCGCCGATCAGCGGTCCCGCGGTCGGACCGCCGAGCGGCGCGTCATCGCCCTGGCGGACCAGATGCACGTGGTGCCCGCCCACGACCCGATTCAGAGGTAGGTCTCTGCGTCCGTCACCCTGGATGACGGCCTAGCGCCGGGCCGGCTCGCCGGCCGACTCGCGAGCGAAGCGCTCTGCGGTGAACGGGCTCCGCAGGCGGGTCATGGATTCGGCGCTGATGTCCGCGATCGGACTGCGCTCGTCGTCGGTGACCCCGAACCTCTCCGCACGGAAGGGATTCAAGGCGAACGTATTGTCGGGCACGAGGTGCTCCAAGGGAATCTGCACGGCAGCGCTCGACTCAGTCATCGCGGCTGGGAAACCGTGGGAAAAGCAAGGGGTCGGCGATCAGCCGCCGGTACCCCGTATCGACAGCCTAGCGCGCATCGGCCGACCGGGCCCGTCACGGTCGAAATCGGCGACGTTCTCAGAGCTGGACGACGTGCCCCACCCGGGGCGGCGTACGGCCCGCGAGGACGTCGAGCCACGCGTCCCGCAGCGCCTCCGGGCCGGTGCCGACCCGCACGTCGAGCCATCCGCTCACCACCCGGGAGAACCGCTGCCAGGCGTCGGCGAACCGCTCGTCGAGGCCGTCGCGACCCCAGTCCTGGCTCCGCTTGCGGATGCGCACCGGCGCGAAGAAGACCTCCCCGGCTGCCCCGGCGTTGGGCGTCTGCTGGGTGAGGCCGACGGCGATGTCCCGGACCAGCAGGTCGCCGAGGTGCCCACGCAGGGCGGCACGGGTGGTGGGTGAGCCGGACAGGTCGAGGTAGACGGTCGGTACGGCGTCGAGCGCGCCGAACTCGTCGTAGGAGAGAACCTCGTCGTAGCAGCCCAGCGATCGGGTGAAGGCGAGGTTCCCGGGCGAAGTGAGCCCGATCAGGCGCGGGCCGCGGCCGTACAGCTCGAACGCGGCGGCGTACGCCGTCTTGCTCGACGCGGACGACAGCACCAGCGCCGCCGCGCCGTAGCCGTCCTCGTCGATCACCTGGTCGGCGAGCATGAACGAGGTGAAGAACAGCGGCCGGAACAGGATCAGCAGATCCTCCTGCTCCGCGCGGTAGGCGGGGTCGCCGTCGGTGGCCCGGTAGGAGTTGTACGGCGAGGGCAGTTCGGCCCGGTGCGGGCTCGCGTCGCGGAACCCGGACGCGTCCACCCGGTCCGGGCGTACCACCAGGTGGCCGGCGGGCGGCAGGTAGCCGTAGACCCGTTGCCCCGGCTCGACGCCGGCCACCGTGGACGCGACGACCTCGGCGAAGCCCCACAGTGGCGGGAGCCCCCACCCGCCGTCGAGCCCGCGCGGCTGCGGCGGGAAGAACTCCCAGTAGCGCATCGCCTCGCCGAGCACCGCGTAGGTGACGTTGTTGGCGGTCAGGCCGACGCGGTCCACGCGCAGCAGCGCCTCCCCGTCGGCGAGGCCGGGCACGGCGCCGTCGACGAGCGTGGTGCGAGCGAGGTCGTCACGGGCCACAGCGAACGTCCACGAGTCAGCCATGGCCTGACGCTAGGCAGCGGCGAAACCGGAGACAAGTGCACTGGGAGTGCAAAATCCCACTCGGCCGCGTCGTTGCGCGCCGCCGGTTCAGAGGTAACGAACACCGGTCAGCTCCGCCGCCGCAGCCCAGAGGCGCTTCCCGACGGCCGGGTCGGCGGCCTGCCGGCTCAGCCGCGCCTCGGTCACCGGGCCCCAGGTCTCGAAGAACCGGGACGGGCCGAAGAACTGGCCGCCGCGTACCTCCGGGTCGGTCGCGGCCCGCAACTGCGGAAGGACGCCCCGCTCGACCGGCTGGGTGGCGAGCAGGCCGAGCCGCCCGATCACCCGTCCCAGCCGGCCCCGGTGCTCCCAGGCACGCGGCGTGAGGTTGCTGCGGGTGAGACCGGGATGCGCCAGCGCGCTGACGACCGGCGACCCGGCCGCGCGCAGGCGGCGGTCCAGCTCGACGCCGAAGACCGTGGTGGCGAGCTTCGAGCGGCCGTACGCGGCAGAGGCCCGGTAGTCGCGCTCGGACATCAGGTCGCCGAAGTCGAGGCGCGCGTTGCGGTGGGTGAGGGAGCTGAGGCTCACCACCCGCGCCGCCCGCGCCCCGGCCAGGGCGTCCAGCAGCAGGCCGGTCAGCGCATAGGGGCCCAGCGTGTTGGTGGCGAACTGGAGCTCGAAGCCGTCGGCGGAGGTACGGCGCGGGCCGAGCAGCACCACACCGGCGTTGTTGACCAGCAGGTCGATCGTCGGATGGTCGGCGGTCAGCTTCGCGGCGAACGCGCGTACCGAATCGAGGCTTGCCAGGTCCAGCTCGCGTACCTCGGTGTCGCCGCCGATGTGGCGGGCGGCCTGCCGGCCGGCGGCGGTGTTCCGCACGGCCAGCACGACGTGGGCGCCGCGGCGGGCCAACTCGGTGGCGGTGACCAGGCCGAGGCCCGAGTTCGCGCCGGTCACGACGGCGACCCGGCCGCGCTGGTCGGGGATGCGGTCGGCGGTCCATCCGGTCATCTGCTGCTCCTCGGGTGCGGGGTTCGCGTCCGGCGATGACGCTAGGAGCGATCCGGCCGGTCTCGGTCGTTCGCGGTTGCCTAGGTCCGCCGGACCTACCCTGGGCGCCCGGCGTCGCGGCAGACTGGCGGCATGAGCAGCCCGCATCCGTACGCCCGCGAGCTGGGCGCCTTCCTCCGCGCCCGGCGCGGCCGACTTCGCCCCCGCGACATCGGCCTGGAGCCGGGCGGCCGACGCAAGGTGACCGGCCTGCGGCGGGAGGAACTGGCCCTGCTGGCCGGGCTGAGCACCGACTACTACCAGCGGATGGAGCAGGGCCGGGAGGTACGCCCCTCGGACGACGTCCTGGACGCGATCGCGGGCGCCCTCGGTCTGGACGACACCGAACGCCGGCACCTGTTCACGCTGGCCCGGGCCGCCCGGCGGCCGGTGCCCGCGCGCGTCGAGCGCGGCCCGGAGCGGGTGCCGGACAGCACCCGGCGGCTGCTGCGGGTGATGGACACCCCGGCGGTCGTCCTCGGCCGGCATCTCGACCTGCTCGACTGGAATCCGATGGCGCAGGCGCTGCTCGGTGACCCGGCGGATTACCCGCCCGGCCGGCTCAACATGCTCCTGCTGATGTTCGACGACGCGCTGACCGGGGGACGGAGCTGCCCGGACTGGGAGCGGCAGGCGCTGGACTACATCGGCATGATGCGCGCCGCCGTCGCCGACGACCCGACCCATCCCCGCGCCACGGCCGTCGTCGGCGAGCTGAGCATCCGTAGCGCGGAGTTCCGGCGGCTCTGGGCACGGCACGACGTCCGCGCCTCGGTGAGCGGCACCAAGACGTTCCGGGTGCCCGGACTGGGGGACATCGTCCTGGACTGGGACACCTATCCGCTGCCGGGCAGTCCCGGCCCGGTCATACTCGTCTTCACCGCCGAGCCGGGCAGCCCGGACGCCGACCGGCTACGGCTCCTGGCGTCGTGGCGTGCGACCCGCCCGGCGCCCGCCGACGTCCACCCGGCCTGATCCGGTCACCGCCCCCGGTTGAGGCCGACGATCGCGCCGTTGAGGGCGGTGGCGAAGAGGGTCCAGGCGACGTACGGGGCGAGTGCCGCCCCGGCGGGACGGTCGGTGCGCGCCGCGCGGCCCAGCAGCACGACGTTGGACACGTTGAGCGCGGCGATCTCGGCCAGCGCGGCTCCGGGCCTGCGGGCGCCGAAGAACAGGGCGCTCCAGCCGGCGTTGAGCGCCAGGTTGAGCGCGTAGCCGCGCGCGAAGGCGGCGCGCTCGGGCCCCTCGGAGCGGTCCAGCGCGCGGGCGCCGGCCACCGCGATCAGCCCGTACAGCGGGGTCCAGACCAGGGGGAACGCGGCCGACGGCGGCTGCCAGGCGGGCTTGCGCAGGCGGCGGTACCAGCGCGACGAGGTGCCGGTGGAGGTGGCGGCGGCGCCCGCGGCGGCGGTCGCGGCGACTGCTGCCGCAGTCTTGACCAGGGTCGGTACTCGCATCCCGCTCATCTACCCGGTCGGCGGCGGATCAACCCGCCACCCACCGGAAGATCCACTTCCGGATACGCCCCGATGCACAGATCCTTCACCGTCGCGCCGAGAGTCGTAGACAACTTTCACGACCGTCGATAGCCACTCAATCCAGTGACAGATGTCGATAAGGAGGCTCCATGCGACGGCTCATGCTCTCCTGCGCCCTGGCGGCCATCGGCGCCTGGGCGGTAGCCCCGGCGCCAGCGACCGCCGCCCCTCGCCCGGCACCGGGCCCCGTCGCCGACGCCGTGACCGCGAAGCTTCTCGGCTCGGCCGGCTCGGCCACCGCCCGCGCGGCGGACGCGCAGCAGGCCCGGATCACCGTCACCCGCACGAACGGCCGGTGGGCCTTCGGCACCGCTGTGCTGCTGGCCGACCGGTCCGAGGACGCGCACCCCACCGGATCGGTCTTCCTCGCCCGGTCCGACAGCAAGGGCTGGACCGTCGCCTTCGACGGCGAGGCGTCGTTCGGTGACCTGGCCGCCGCGTCACCGCTGGTGAGCGAGAACGAGAAGGCCGTGTTCCGCACGCCGGTGGCGCCACTGGCCGCGGGCGGGGACTTCCGCACCGGCATGGCGCTGCCGTTCGCGGTCGGGCAGACGTGGACGCTGACCTCCGGGCCGCACGGCTGGGGCGGGGCGGCCGCGCCGTGGAGTTCGGTCGACCTCGCCGGTGGCGACCAGGTGGTCCGGGCCGCGCGGGCCGGTACGGCGTACACGATGTGCACCGGGTGGATCCGGGTCATCCACGACCGGGGCTACTCGACCGACTACTACCACCTGTGGAACAGCATCTCCGTCAACGGCGCCGCCGTCGCGCAGGGCGCGTACCTCGGCAACACCGGCACCGACGTCACCTGCGGCGGCTCCGCCACGGGCCGGCACGTGCACTTCGGGCTGCGGCAGAACTCGGCGTACGTGCCGATCGCCGGGCACGGCATCGGCAAGTGGGACTTCGTCAGCGGCGCGGCCGCGTACCAGGGTGGCGCCCGGCACGGATCCGCCTACGTCGGCGGCGGTGGCGGCGTCTACAACTACGGCGCGCTCGGCTTCAACCAGGGAGTCGTCGACGCCAACGGGGGCGGCTCGCTGACCCGGCGCTCCGGCCCCGGCACCGGGTACGGCGCCCTCGGGTCGGTGGCCGACGGCGCCACCGTCACCATCTCCTGCTCCGCCAACGGCACCTCGCACACCGGCCGCTACGGCACCACGGCGCTGTGGGACCGGCTCAGCGACGGAAGCTGGGTGTCCGACGCCTACCTCTCCACCGGAGTCAACGGGCCGATCAACGGCTGGTGCTGACCACGCGGGCGACACGTGCCGGCGCCGGACACGGCGTCGGCACGCGCGGCGTATGACGCAGACGGGATGCCCGCATCCATTGCCGTTCATCGATGCCTGCCCATAGGCTCCCTGCCACCACGAGTGCGGCCCGGCGGGGCGGCACAGCGTCGATGTCTGGAGGGAACCATGGTCCGTTGGCGCAGATTCCTCGGCCGGATGGCGGCCGTTCTGGCAGTGGTCACCGCGGGAGCGGTCACCGCGGTGGCGCCCGCCGCAGCGGCACCGGCCGGGGACATGACGCCGTACGTCGTCGGCGGCACCCGGGCCGCGCAGGGCGAGTTCCCGTTCATGGTCCGGCTCTCGATGGGCTGCGGCGGAGCGCTCTACAGCCCGCGACTGGTCCTCACCGCCGCGCACTGCGTCGGCCGTACCGGCGCCAACACCAGCATCACCGCGACGCTGGGCGTGGTGGACCTCCAGTCCTCCAGCCGGATCCAGGTCCGCTCCAACTACGTCTACCGGGCCCCCGGCTACAACGGCAACGGTGACGACTGGGCGCTGATCCGGCTCGCCACCCCGGTCACCGCGCTCGCCACGCTCAAGATCGCCACCAGCACTGCGTACGACAACGGCACGTTCACGGTGGCGGGCTGGGGCGCCGCGCGGGAGGGCGGCGCGCAGCAGCGCTACCTGCTCAAGGCCACGGTGCCGTTCGTCGACGACACCACCTGCAACCGCTACTACGGCGGCGACGTGATCCCCAGCGAGGAGATCTGCGCCGGTTACGCCAGCGGCGGTGTCGACACCTGCCAGGGTGACTCGGGTGGCCCGATGTTCCGCCCGGACGCCGCCGGCGCCTGGATCCAGGTGGGCATCGTGAGCTGGGGCAACGGGTGCGCCCGCCCCAACTACCCCGGCGTCTACACCCAGGTCAGCACGTTCGCCTCGGCGATCCAGTCCGCCGCCACGAGCCTCGGCGGCTGACCGCGCACGGCGCGGTGGCCCGGTCGCGGCGTTGCGGCCGGGCCACCGCCACGTCCACGCGGATCCGCCGGTGACGGTGACTGCTACCTTTCGGACGCATGGACGACTCCCCTCGCTGGTACCGCCCGGCCCCCGACGTGCTGCTCACGGTCGGCAGCGCCACCGCGCTGCTCGGCTACCTGATCCCGTGGTTCCGCGCCAGCCGCCGCCACCAGTGGTCGTACTCGGGCTGGGCCTACCTGGAGACCGAGGGCGGCTGGACCTGGCTGGTCGTGGTGTCCCTGGTGATCGCCGTCCTCGCCGGCCTCTGGGCCGGGCGGAGCGTGGCGTGCGCCAAGCTCGCGGTCGGCGCGGCGGTGGCCGGGATGTTCCTCGCCAGTGCGGTGGTCGCGGTGAGCCTGGGCGCACTGCCGGAGCGCGACAGCATCAACTGGGTCGGTGAGCTGCCGTTCGAGATGGGGATGCCGCTCATGGCGGTCGGATTCGGGGCGGTCGTCGCCGGGGCGCTGGGCACCGTACGCCGCCCGGTGCAGGAGTGACGCGACGTCACGCCGCCGGCAGGTCCACCACCCGGGTGGCCCAGCGGGCCATCAGTGCCGGGTCGTGGGTGATGACCAGGACCCCGGCGCCCTGTCGGCGCTGGTAGTCGCCGATGACGGCGGCGACGTGCGCCTGGGTGGAGGCGTCGAGCATCGCGGTGGCCTCGTCGCAGAGCAGGTAGTCCGGCCGGTGCACCAGGGCGCGGGCCAGGCAGGCGCGTTGCAGTTGCCCGTCGCTCACCGCGTGCGGGCGGCGGGTCAGCAGGTCGGGCGTCAGCCCGGCCAGGTCGGCAAGCTCCGCCGCGCGGGCGGCGGCCTGCTCGCGCGGTGTGCCGGTGGCGCGCAGTGGCTCGGCGACGATGTCGGCGAGGCTGAGCCGCGGGTCGGTGGCGGCGCGCGGGCTCTGGAACAGGATCGCGACGCGGGTACGTACCTGCGCCGGCAGGCGGTGGCGGACGCCGCCGACCGGTTTCCCGTCGATCGTGACGTGACCGCCGTCCGGGGCGTGCAGCAGGGCGAGGACGCGGGCGAGCGTGGACTTGCCGCTGCCCGACGGGCCACGCAGCCCGACCGTCTCGCCCGGGGCGATGTGCAGGTCGACCCGGTCGAGGACGCGCCGGCCGCCGTACGCGACGGAGACCTGGTGCGCGGCGAGCCCGGCCGCCGGCGCGTCGCCCGGGGCGGCGGCGTCGGTGGCATCCGGAACCGTGACCGTCATGCCGGTACTCCCTCTCGCAGCGGGTGGTGACAGGCGACCCGGCCCGCGCCGTCGGCGGCGAGGCGGGGCAGGGCGTCGCAGGTGCCGGTGGCGCGGGCGCAGCGCGGGGCGAAGGCGCAGCCGCCGGGCAGATCGGTGAGCGCCGGCGGGTGGCCCGGTACCGGAACGAACGCGCGGTCGGGCAACGCGTCGAGCAGACCGGCGGTGTACGGGTGGGCCGGTGCGTCGAACAGCGCCCCGGCCGGGCGGTGTTCGACGATGCGGCTGGCGTACATCACCGCGACGGTGTCCGCGACGCGGCGCGCGGCGGCCAGGTCGTGCGTGATGAGCAGGACGGCCGCGCCGGTGTCGCAGCGGCGGCGCAGCAGGTCCAGCGTGTGGTCGACGAGCGGCCGGTCGAGGCCGGTGGTGGGTTCGTCGGCGAGCAGCACCGGCGGGTCCGGTGCGAGAGCCAGCGCGGTGGCGAGCCGCTGGGCCATCCCGCCGGACAGCTCGTGCGGGTACCGGTCCAGGTCAGCCGGGTCGAGACCGACGTCGGCGGCGATCCGGCCGGCGGCGGCCGGCGCGTCGCGGCGGGTGTGCCCGTGGGCGCGCAGCGTCTCCTCCAGCAGCTTCCGCCCGGTACGCACCGGGGTGAGCGCGGTGGCGGGGCTCTGCGGGACGAGGCCGACGCCCCGGCCGCGTACGTGCCGGGCGAGGTGCCGCTCCCCCGCGCCGATCAGGTCGACCTCGTCGCGTCCCGGCGCGCGCAGGCGGGCCTGCCCGGTGACTGCGGCGTTGCGCGGCAGCAGGCCGAGCAGGGCGTGCGCGAGCACGGACTTGCCGCACCCGGACTCACCGACCACTGCAAGCAGCTCGCCCGGCCGCAGCGTGAGGCTCAGGTCGGTGACGGCGTGCACGACCGCGTCGCGCAGCCGGAAGCGGACGGTCAGCCCGTCGACGGTCAGCAGCGCCGGGGCGGTCACAGGTGCAGCTCCGCCCGTACGCGCGGGTCGAGGCGGTCACGCCAGCGGCCGGTGAGCACGGCGAGCGCCAGCGTGGCCGCCACGAGCAGGAGGCCGGGGACGATGCTGGCCCACCAGGCGCCGGTGAGCAGGGACCGCTGCCCGTCGTTGATCATGTTGCCGATCGAGGCGAGGTGCGGCGGCAGGCCCAGGCCGAGGAACGACAGCGCGGTCTCGTGCCAGACGGCGTGCGGCACCATGAGCGTGGTCGCCAGCGCCAGGCGCGGCAGCACGTGCGGCAGCAGGTGCCGGGTGAGCACCCGGACGCGTCCGGCACCACCGGAGATCGCGGCGTCCACGAACGGCCGGTTGCGCAGGCTGAGCAGCTCGGAGCGGACGATCCGGGCGGTGGACAGCCAGTGCGTCAGCGCGATGGACGCGATCACCGCGCCGAGGCTGGGACGCAGCATCGCCACGATGAAGATGCCCAGCAGCAGGTGCGGCAGCGCGGCGACGGTGTCCACGACGCGCATGAGCGCCCGGTCGACCCACCCGCCGACGCTGCCGGCGACGGCGCCGACCAGGCCGCCGACGACCGCTGCGACGAGCGCGGCGACCGCGCCGACGAGCAGCGAGACGCGCAGGCCGTAGAGGCTGCGCACGGCCACGTCGCGGCCGAGGTCGTCGGTGCCGGCCAGGTGGTCGGGCGAGGGCGCGAGCCGGGTACGGGACAGGTCGACGGCGCTCTGGTCGAGCGGCCACAGGACCGGGGCGAGCAGCGCGGCGGCCACCACACCGGCGAGCACGACGACGGCGACTGTCGTGCCCACGCTGCCGGGGCGGCGCAGGCGCCGGACGCGCGCGGGGAGGGCGAGATCAGTCATCGAGGCGTACCCGGGGGTCGGCGGCGGCGTAGGCGAGGTCGGTGACCAGGTTCGCGGTCAGCACCACGACGGTGGTGGCCAGGGTCGTGGCGGCGAGCAGCGGGAAGTCGGCGCCCAGCGCGGCCTCGACGGTGACCGCGCCGAGGCCGGGCAGGGAGAACACGGTCTCCACCAGGACGGCGCCGCCGACGAGTTCGGGCAGGTGCGTGCCGACCAGGGTGAGGAACGGCAGCAGCGCGGTACGCAGTGCGTGTCCGAACAGGACGACCCGGCCGGGGAGCCCGCGGGCTCGGGCGGCCAGCACGTGGTCGTCGCGCAGGCTCTCGGCGACCGCGTCGCGGACGAACAGGACGAACCACGGCGCCTGGGAGATCGCCAGCACTGTCACCGGGAGCACCAGGTGCCGGGCCACGTCGGCCGGGTCGGTGCTCGTGGCGGTGATGTCGGTGAGCCCGCCGGCGGGCAGCCAGCCGAGGCTGAGCGCGAACACGGCGATCGCCGCGAGGCCGATCCAGAACACCGGCATGGACTGCACGGCGTACGCGACGGCGCGCAGCGCCCTGTCGAACCAGCCACCACGCCGGTACGCGGCCAGTGTGCCCAGCAGCACGCTCGCCACCAGCACCAGGGCGAGCGCGGTGCCGACGAGCAGCAGCGTCCAGCCGGCCCGGGCGGCGAGCACCGACGTGACCGGCTCGTGCCGGCTGGTCGACCAGCCCAGGTCGCCGCGCAGCAGGTTGCCGACCCAGCGGGCGTACTGCACCGGCAGCGGGTCGTCGACACCCCAGTTGGCGCGGATCTGCGCGAGGTTCTCCTCGCTGGTGGTGAACGCCGCCGCGCCCGCGTACTGCTGGGCCGGGTCGATCGGGGAGGCCGCACCGAGCGCGAACATGCCCATGCTTGTCGCGGCGAGCACCGGTACGGCCACCAGCAGCCGCCGCCGGACCACGGTGCCCGCCCCGGCCAGCCGCCGCCGGCCGGTCGCGGGCGCGGTCACGGCTTCTTCGTCCATGTGTGCACGTTCCACCAGATGCTGTTGGCGACGTCGTGCTCGTGCGGCTCCACCCGCGGCGTCACCCCGGTCACGGCGTCCTTCAGCACGTAGGTGTGCTGGAGATAGGTGAGGAACACCCACGGCACGTCGGCGGCGAGCTGCTTCTGGAACGTGGCGTACGCGGCCTTGCGGGCGGCCGGGTCGGCGTTGTCCCGGCCGTCCTGCAACGCGGCGTCGGTGACCGCCGAGCGGTACGAGCCGGGGTTGAAGAAGCCCTGCCCGGCGAAGGCCGAGCTGAACAGCTTGTAGGAGACGAAGTCCGGGTCGTAGGGCGTGCCGTAGCCCATCATCAGCGCGTCGTTCTTCATCCGCGGGGTGATCGCGTCCCAGGTCAGACCCTCGGGCGTGACACTGATGCCGACCTTCTTCGCGTCGGCGACGACGGCCAGGGCCAGTTCCTTGCGCAGGCTGTCGGTGGCCGGGTACAGGAGCGCGAACGCGGCCGCCCGGCCGTCCTTGACGCGGATGCCGTCCGGGCCGGTCTTCCACCCGGCGGCGTCCAGCGCGGCGGTCGCGGCGGCGGTGTCGGCGGCGGGCCGGCCGGCGATCGACGGCTCCGCGTATTCCGAGGTGGGTGGCACCGGCCCGAACGCGGGCTCGCCCGCACCGCCGAGCACACCCGTCACCATGGCCTGCCGGTCCACCGCGACGTTCAGCGCCTGCCGGATCGCGAGGTCGCCGGTGACCGGGTTGCCCATCGGCAGCATGACGCCCCGGTAGTCGGCGGTCGGCACCTTGTGCACCCGGTAGCCGTTCCGGTTCTCGAACCCGGAGGCGAGCTTCGGCGCCAGCTCCGCCGCGTCGAACTCGCCGGCCCGCATCCGCTGGGCCCGGACGTTGTCGTCGGCGACGAACGCCACCATCACGCCGGAGTTCGCCGGCTTGCCGTCCCAGTACGTCTCGTTCGCCGCGAGCACGAGCCGGTCACCCGGGGTCCAGGAGGTGAACCGGTACGGGCCGGTGCCGACCGGCTTGCGGTTGAACGCGGCCTTGTTGACGTCCTGCCCGGCGAACGCCTTCGCCGGGACGATCCCCAGCGCCAGCCGTTGCAGGAACGGCGCGTACGCGTACCTGAGGGCGAACACCACAGTCGCCGGGTCGGGCGCGGTGACGGAGGCGAGCATGTCCAGATCGGAGCGCAGCGTGGAGTCGACGGCCGGATCGAGCACCGCCTGGTAGGTGAACACCACGTCCTGCGCGGTCAGCGGGCTGCCGTCGTGGAACAGCACGCCCTCGCGCAGCTTCGCGGTGACCGTCTTCCCGTCCGCCGAGACGGTGGGCAGCTCGCGGGCCAGGGCGGGCACCAGATCGTTGCGGGCGTCCCGGGCGACCAGCCCGTCGAAGATCAGCGACGCGCCGTCGACGCCGTAGTTGAGCACCGGGTTGAGCGTGTCCGGCTCGCCCGCGGTGGCGACCACCACCGTGCCGGCGTTGTTCGTACCGCCGGTCGAGGCCGTCGGCGACGAGCAGCCGGTGACGGCGAGCAGGGCGGCGGCGAGCGCCACGGCCACGCGTACGGGCTTGGGCTTGATCGCCACCGGCAACCCCTCGAACACTCGTCTGCGGATGGCAGCGGGCGGGCGCTCCGGCGAGGATCGATCATCGCGTGCCGGAGCGCCCACTACCGCCACTATTCGGTAGTTGCCAACTATATGCAATAACCTCTGATCGATGACCGCGCCCCGCCGCCCCCGGTGTCGCTCGCGAGGCGGCCGTCCGGCGGGCTGAATATGCTCACGAGGTGAAGGAGAGCGAGCAGGCGATGCTGGCCGAGATGTTGCAGTCGGCCGAGGACGCCGCCCCGGTGGAGGCGGTCGAGGCCGTCACCGGCGTCATCGCCACGGCGCTGAACGCGCTCGGCGTCTCGCTGCTGATCGCCGACCTCAGCGGCCGTGCGCTGGTCCGGCTGACCCACCAGCCGGCCGGTGGCGGTCCCGGCCGGCGCCACGACGAGGAGGACGCCGAGGTCCTCCCCTTCGACGGTGGGCCCTACGAGCAGGCACTACGTCAGCAGGCCCCGGCGGTCATCCCCGGCGACGGCACCTGGACCGTGCTGGCGCCGGTCACCGACCGCGGTGAGGCGATCGGCCTGCTGGAGATCGACCTGCCCGACGAGCCGGACGACGACGTGGTGGGCCGGATCGCCCGCACCGCGCTCGCGCTGGCGTTCGTGGTCATCGCCAACCGCAGGCACACCGACCTGTTCGAGTGGGGGCAGCGCACCACACCGTTCAGCCTCTCCGCCGAGATCCAGCGTCGCCTGCTGCCCGCCTCGTTCACCTGCGAGGCCAACTCCTTCGCCCTCTCCGGGTGGCTGGAACCCGCGGCGAGCGTCGGCGGGGACACCTTCGACTACACCCTGGCACGAGACGTCCTGCATCTCAGCGTCACCGACGCCATGGGCCACGGCGTGGCGAGCGCGCTCACCGCCACCCTCGGCGTCGGCAGCCTGCGCAACACACGGCGGCGCGGCAGCAGCCTGATCGTCCAGGCCGAGGAGGCCAACCGGGCCGTCGCGGAGCACGCCAACGTACGCGGCGCGTACCTCACCGCCGTGCTGGGCCGCATCGACCTGACCACCGGTCGCTGCGAACTGCTGAACGCCGGGCACGTACCGCCGATACTGGTCCGGGACGGCCGGGTCGCACCGGTGGACCTGCCGGGCAACTTCCCGCTCGGCATGTTCCCCGACGAGGGCTACCGCAGCGCGGAGCTGCCACTGCGGCCCGGCGACCGGCTGGTGGTGGTCACCGACGGCATGCGCGAACGCAACGCGGCCGACCTCGATCTGCCCGCCGCCCTGCCCCGTCTCGCCGACCTGCACCCCCGCGAGGCGGTCCGGGCGCTGTCCGACGCGATGCTGGAGATCGCCGGGCCGGCTCTGGCCGACGACGCCACGCTGCTCGTCGTCGACTGGTACGGCGACCACGGGCCACGGCGCAGCACCGCCGGCGCCGACCTCACCCGCACCAGCGATCGCCCCGGCGAGGAGCGCTCACGGCACCAGCGGTGACGCGTCCTCCGCCTCCGGCACGGTGTCGAACAGCGGGATCACGCGGTCCACCGAGGTGATCGAGAAGACTCTGCGCACGGACGGGCGGACTCCGGCCAGGCCCAGCCAGCCGTCGCGCTCGCGCAGGCTCTTGTAGCCGACCACGAGCGCGCCCAGGCCACTGGAATCCATGAATCCGACGCCGGTCAGGTCGACGACGACGACCCGGGCGCCGCCCTCCGTGAGCTCGTGCAGCCGGTCGCGCAACTGCGGAGTGGTGCTCATGTCCAGGTCGCCGACGACTTCGATCACCGCGCCGACATGCCCCTGTCTGCTCGTCGCCGAGAACTCCACCACTCCCCCTCAACCGCGTACCTCGCTACCCGACACCGTGCCAGAAACCGGCCCCTACCGCCTCCCGTGGGGCGTACGCCAGCTCAGCGGTCTTCCCGGGACGTGGTGGACGACACCTCGGTGCCGGTCCGCCGCACCGGAGCGGGAATCCGCAGCTCGGCGACGGCCCGACGGCGCTCGGCGAGGCGTACCGCCGGACGCATGGCCAGGCCCGCGACCACGAACAGCCCGCCGAGCACCAGCCAGCCCGGCGTGCCCCAGCCGAGCAGCAGCGAGGTCAGCAGCACCGGGCCGAGCATCCGGGCGAGCTGCGGCGCCATGCCGAAGAAGCCCTGGTACTGCCCCTGCCGGTCGGGGCGGGCCAGGGTGAAGCCGACCTCCCAGCCGCTGGCCGCCTGCACCATCTCGCCGAACACCTGCGCCAGTGCCGCGCCCAGCAGCACCGCCGAGGCCACCAACGCGCCGCCGACCATCCCGGACACCGCGTACGCGCCGCAGGCGACAAGCAGCACCCAACCGGCGTGCCCGCTGGCCCGCGCCGCCGTGCCCGGATCGGTCACCCGGCGGGCCACCCGGACCTGCCACAGCACCACGCACAGCATGTTCACGGTGAGCACGATCGCGCCCATCGGCGCCGGGGCGTCGGTCCGTTCCGCGATCCACAGTGGCAACGCCAGGCTGAGCAGCGGCATGTTCAGGCACATCACCGCGTTCAGCAGCGTGATCAGCGCGTACGGGCGGTCGCGCAGCACGGCCAGCCGTCCCGGCTCGGGTCCGGCCGGAACCGGCGCCGCCGCCTCGGGCAGCCGGCGCACCAGCAGGGCGGCGGCCAGGAAGCTCACCGCGTCGAGCGCGAAGGCGGACAGGTACGCCGGGTGGCTGTCCGCCCAGAGCACGAGCGCGCCCAGCCCGGCCCCGGCGGCCAGGCCGGCGTTCGAGACCGACTGCAACCGGGCCCGTACCGCCGTGCGCCGCGTGCGCTCGATCAGCCCGACCAGCAGTGCCTGCCGGCTGGCGGTGAGCCCGGCCTGGCAGGCGGCGTAGCAACAGGCGAGCAGCACGAACAGCGGGAAGGAACGGATCACGAGGAAGCCGCTGAGTGCGGCGGCGGTGGCGACGGCGAAGACGACTGTCATCCGCCGCGCACCGTAGCGGTCTGCCGACTGGCCGGCGGGCACCCCGGCGAGGATGCCCGTCGACCAGCCCACGGTGAGGGCGATCCCGACCTGCGCCGGGGAGAGCCCGACCACCCGGATGAAGAACAGCGCCGAGCAGGCGTAGAACGCGCCGTCACCCACCGAGTTCGCGAGCTGGGCCAGGGCCAGCACCCGGACCCGGCGGCCGGTGTCGACATCGGTCATTGCTCGTCCCCCGTTCGCCGTGCTCCTTCCTCCATCCAAGACCTGCGGATTGGCTCGCAGAAGCGCCGATTCCGGGCGATGTGATTGGGCCAATGTAGTGTCGTCGCCGTGGATGTCCACGTCAGCCTGGCCGGTCCCGGCGACCGCGCCACCCGGATCCACAGGCAGTTGCTGGAGGCGATCCTGGACGGCCGGCTGCGGCCCGGCGAGCGGCTTCCACCCACCCGCGAACTGGCCCGGCGGCTCGACGTCTCCCGCAACACGGTCGCCGTCGCCTACGAGCGGCTGACCGCCGAGGGCCTGCTCACCGCCCGGGTCGGCGCGGGGACGTTCGTCGCCGGCGAGCCGGTCGCCCGCGCCCGGCCCCGTCCCGCGCCGGCCGGTGGGGTACGCCCCCGCGCGTTCTGGGCGTCCGCCGAGCCGGCGCCCACCGCCGCGCCCCGGCCGGGCCACGACTTCCGGGCCGGCACCCCTGATACCGGGCTGTTCCCGCTGGCCACCTGGCGGCGGCTGGTCGCCGGGGAACTGCGTACCGCGACGATCCGGGGCGGCTACGCCGACCCGGCCGGGCACCGGGGCCTCCGTACCGCCGTCGCCCGGTACGTGGGTCTCGCCCGCGCGGTACGGGCCGGGCCCGACGACGTCGTCGTCACCCACGGCGCGCAGCAGGCGCTGGACCTGATCGCCCGGGTGATGCTCGAACCGGGCGACCGGGTGGCCGTCGAGGATCCCGGCTATCCCCCGGCCCGGCGGCTGTTCGCCGGCCACGGCGCGCGGGTCGTGCCGGTGCCGGTCGACGACGAGGGCATCGACGTACGCGCGCTACCAGGCGACGCGCGGCTGGTCTACGTCACCCCGTCCCACCAGTTCCCGCTGGGCGTCCGGATGTCGCCGGCCCGCCGGGCGGCGCTGCTGGACTGGGCGACGACCCGGGACGCGGTGATCGTCGAGGACGACTACGACACCGAGTTCCGCTTCTCGGCACGACCGCTGGACCCGTTGCAGACGCTGGACCGGGCCGGGAAGGTGGTCTACGTCGGCACGTTCTCCAAGACCCTGCTGCCCATGCTGCGCCTCGGGTACCTGGTCGCCCCCGCCTCGCTGCGCCCGGCGCTGCTGGCCGCCCGGCAGCTCACCGACTGGCACGGCGACCACACCACGCAGGCCGCGCTGGCCCGGTTCATCGACTCCGGCGAACTGGCCCGGCACATCCGCAAGGCGACCCGGGTGTACGCCGAGCGGCGCGACCTGATCGACGCCGCGCTGCGCTCCGACCTCGCCGGCTGGCTCGACCCGGTGCCGTCCACAGCGGGCCTGCACCTGTGCGCGCGGCTGCGCCCGGAGGCCGGCGTCGACTTGCCGGCCGTCGTCGCCCGGGCGGCCGAGGCCGGCGTCACCGTACGCGAGATCGCCGGCTACCAGGCGGGGCCGCCCGGCCCGGCCGGTCTGGTGCTCGGCTACGGCGCCGTCGCCACCGCCGACGTACCCGAAGGGCTCCGGTTGCTCGCGCGGAGCTTCCGCGGCTGACCGGCGGCGGCGCAGATTCGCCTCGCCCTCCGAGCAACCCCGGGAGCCACACATGGCGTGACTATCCCGAATCCGATCGGAGGTCCGAATGAGTGATCGCGACACGGCGTTCGCGGAGTACTTCTCGGCGAGGCACCACGCCATGCGCGCCACCGCGTATCTGCTCTGCGGTGACTGGCACCGCGCGGAGGACCTGGTCCAGACCGGGTTCACCAAGCTGTACCTGGTCTGGAACCGGATCGCCCGGCACGAGGCGCTCGACCCCTACCTGCGCCAGATCATCGTGAGGTCCTTCCTCGACGAACGGCGGCGGGGCTGGTGGCGACGGGAACGGGTGGGCACGCCCGACGCCGATCCGCCGGTGCCGGCGAGTCCGCACGAGGACCGGCTCGTGCTGCTCCAGGCGCTGGCCGCCGTACCGCCCCGGCAGCGGGCCGTCCTGGTCCTCCGCTACTGGGAGGACCTGCCGATCGACGAGGTGGCAGCGCTGCTGAACTGCTCGCCGGGAACGGTGAAGAGCCAGTCCGCCCGCGGACTGGACACGTTGCGCGGCCTCCTGTCACCCATGCACTCGACGAGCGAGAAGGGGCAACGATGAACGGAGACCAGCTGCGCGAGGCGCTTCGCGACGAGATGCGCGGCGTCGCCGCGCCACCGCGACCGAGCACGGACGCCATGCTCCGGACCGCGCGGCGGGCCCGCAACCGGCGCCGGGCCGTCCAGGCGTGCGCCGGGTCGGCGACGGCCGTACTCGCCGTCGTGGGTGTCGTGGCCCTCGCCACCCCCGACGGCGGCGACCGGCGCCCGCCGGCCGCGCTGCCGCAGGCCGCCCCGCCGCCGTCGGCGGACACGAGCGCCGAGCCGATGCCGACCGGGCCCGACGGCCTGCCGCAGGAGGACCGCACCGCGCGGGCGGGCACCCGGTACGACCAGGCCGCCCTGCTGCTCGACCGGCTCGTCACAGTGGTGCCCGCCGGCTACACCGCCGAGAAGACCGTCTCCACCGAGACCGGGAAGGAGACGCTCGGCACCCATCAGGCGGACTTCACCGGACGGGCAGGCGGCGTCGAGCTGTGGAGCTACCTGGCCTCGGTCGACGTGGCGAAGGGGACGTGGAAGGGGCGCCTGCTCACCGAGGTGCACACCGCGGGCAACCTGCTGCCGTCCGAACCGTGCGCCCTGGCACGCGAGTTCTGGGGCATGGGGGGCGAGTGCCAGCCGGTGACGGTCGGCGACGCGACTGTGGGCGTGGTGGTCCGGCCCGGCTCGGACGACCGGTTCGACCAGTGGGCCGCCTACCGGCACCCCGACGGCGTGGTGGTCTTCGTCGCGCAGGGCGCGTACGACAGGCAGGCGCCCGCGTCCCCGCTGCCGTTCACCGCGCGCGACCTGGCCGCTGTCGCCGTCGACGAGCGGCTCCATCTGCGGTAGCGCTGCCGCGGGCGCGGCTGAACTACCCTCGCCGCCGTGGACACAGTGGAGATCGATGCGCCCGTCGCCGGCGTGACCGTCTACCCGGACCGCGCCCGGGTCACCCGCCGCGGCCGCGTCCGGCTGACCGCCGGCGACCACCGGGTACGCGTCGCCCCGCTCCCGCTGGGCCTGCGCCGGGACTCGATCCGGGTGGGTGGCCGGGGCGCGGTGACGGTGCTCGGGGTGGACGTGGCCGCGTGGCGGCAGGCCCGCAGCACCGACGCCCAGGTCGTCGAGCTGGAACGGCGGCGGCGCGACCTGGCCGACGAGCTGGCCGAGGTCGGCGACACCGACGCGATCGAGGACCAGCGCGGCGATTTCCTCACCCGGCTGGCCGAGCGCGCGGGTGGCACGTACGCCCGGGCGCTGGCCGCCGGTGACGCGGCCCCGGCCGACGTCGCGGCCTTCACCGACTCGGTGGCCGGTCAGCTCGCCGAGTCCCGGGCCCGGCGGCGCGGGCTGACCCGGCGCCGCGCCGAGCTGGCGGAGGAGCTGGCCGCCGTCGACCGGGAGCTGGACGCGGCGCGCGGCAAGCGGGAGCCGGACCGGCTGGCCGCCGAGGTGTCCGTCTCGGTGGACGCCGACGAGACCGAGGTGGAGCTGGAGCTGACGTACCTGGTGGACGGCGCCCGCTGGACGCCCTCCTACGACCTGCGGCTGGTCGAGGACACCATGACCGTCACCTGGTTCGGGCTGGTCAGCCAGGGCACCGGGGAGGACTGGCCGGAGTGCGACCTCCAGCTCTCCACCGCCCGGCCGGCGGCGGCGAGCGGCGTACCCGAATTGTCGCCCTGGTATCTCGACCGGTTCCGGCCGGAACCGCCGATGGCCGTGTCGGCCGCGTCGTTCGGCGGCATGGCGCCGCCCCCGGCGCCCGGCGCGGCGCCGGCGGGCCGTCCCCGCGCGGCGCGGGCCGCGGCGCCGGCGGTGCGGGAGAGCGTCGCCGAGGTGGAGCAGGGCGTGACGGCGGCCACCTACCGGCCCGCGCGGCCGGTAGCGGTTCCCGCGGACGGCGGTGCGCACCGGGTGACGATCGCGGTGCTGGAGCTGCCGACCCGGCTGGACCACGTGAGCGTGCCGGTGCGTGCCGCCGAGGCGCACCTGCGGGCCACGGTCCGCAACACCTCGGACCACACGCTGCTGCCCGGCCCGGCGTCGGTCTTCCACGGCGCCGATTTCGTGGCGGCGACGCGGCTGAAGACGTGGGCGCCGGGCGAGGAGACCGAGCTGGCGCTCGGAGTGGACGACCGGCTGCGGGTGGAGCGGAAGCTGTCCCGGCGCACCGAGAGCAAGGCCACGCTCGGGTCGACGCGGCGGCGGGAGGTGGAGTACCGGATCACTGTGGCGAACCACACGCCCCGGCCGGCCACTGTGGAGGTGCGGGATCAGCTGCCGGTGTCCCGCGACGAGGCGGTGGTGGTACGCGAGACCGCGCTGACGCCGCCACCGGCCGAGCGTACGGAGCTGGGCGAGCTGACGTGGCGGCTGTCGCTGGCGCCGGGTGAGAGCGGCGAGATCGCCCTGGGCTTCCGGGTGGAGCTGGCGAAGGGCGTCGAGCTGACCGGCTGGCGGGAGTGACACGCCGGGGCCGCTTCCGCGACGTGCGGAAGCGGCCCCGGCGGGTGCCTCAGATGCGGCGGCGTCCGTAGAGGCCGGCGAAGACGGCGACACCGATGGCGGCGAAGCCGACCTGGAGCGCCAGCTCGATCCAGTCGATGCCGGGGGTGTCGTCGACGCCGAACGCGCCGGCCACCAGCGTGCCGACGAACGCGGCGACCACACCGATGAGCAGGGTCAGCCAGATCGGGATGTTCTGCTTGCCCGGCACCACCAGGCGCCCGAGCGCACCGATGATGAGACCGATGATGAGCGCGGTGAAGAAGCCCGTGATCTCCACGAGAGGCGTCCCTTCCCTCAAATGTGTTGGCGTCAGCCTGGTTGCCCCGATCAACCAGTCGGCCAAACCCGGGAACCGCTTTCGTCACGGAACTGTCATGACCGCCCCTGATCAGTGGTCCGAGGGCTGCCGGCGGCGCGGCGCGCCGGGCGGCTCCTCCCGCTCGATGCGCAGTTCCCGCTCCAACTCGGCGATCACCATGCGCAGGTCGTCCAGGCGCTGGCTGATCGCGATCCGGTCCACCTCGTCCGGAATCCCGTCCCCGTCGGAGTCGTAGTCGGACGCCAGCCCCTCGGTCATCTCAAGCCGGCGCGCCTCCTCCATCGAGTTGACGATGACGGCGATGAGGATGTTCAGCAGGAGGTTTACCGCGATCATCACGAAGCTGACGTAGTAGAGCAGCGTCCACGGCGACACCTCCAGACCCTGTTCCAGCAGGTCCGGCAGCGTCTCCAGGGACAGCAGCACGAACAGCGTGACAAGCGAACGGCCGATGTCGCCGTACTGCTCGGGGTAGCGGTCGCCGAAGATCAGCCAGCCGGCCATGCCGTACACGTAGAGCGTGACGGCGGCGAGCGCGAGGAAACCCGCGACGCCTGGGAGGCTGCGCCACAGTGCTGCGACGATGGTCCGCAGGCCGGGTGAGAAGCGCACCAGACGCAGTACCCGGGCGACCCGGATGAACCGCAGTACGGCCGAGTCGCCGTGCAGGCCCGGGACGAATATGGCCGCCGTCACCAGCAGGTCGAAGACGTTCCAGCCGTGCCGGAAGAAGTCCTGCGGGCGGCGGCCGTACGCGAGCACCCGGATGGTGATCTCCACGACGAAGACCGCCCGGAACATCCACTCCGTCCACCGCAGCACCGGCCCGGCCGCGCCGAGGTTCGGGTACGTCTCGATGCCCAGCACCACGCCGTTGGCCATGATGAGCACCACGATGGCCACCTCGAACGGCCGGGACGCGACGATCCGGGCACAGTGGCCGGCCAGCCCGCGCTTTCCGTCACTGGTCCGGCGCCCGCCGCGCGGTGCCGGAACCGTGTCCCCGATCAGCGTTCCGCTCCGGAGGGCCGGAACCGGACGACGCGCGCACGACGGGGGGTAGCCACCCGGACACTTTAGTGGATCAACGAAGGCGTGCGGCTGCGGCCGAGACGCGCACGGCCCGGCTCAGAGCCAGCCGCGGCGTTTGAACAGCAGGTAGAGCGCGCCGCAGACGGCGAGCATCAGGGTGA
This sequence comes from Micromonospora sp. SYSU B005, assembly GCF_055362685.1. Classification (NCBI taxonomy): domain Bacteria; kingdom Bacillati; phylum Actinomycetota; class Actinomycetes; order Micromonosporales; family Micromonosporaceae; genus Micromonospora; species Micromonospora sp. SYSU B005. Next base: position 39,181 of record NZ_JAXCFU010000016.1, read on the forward strand.
CCGCGAACAGGTAGCCGTACCGCCAGTCCAGCTCCGGCATGTGGGTGAAGTTCATCCCGTAGACGGTGCCGATCAGGGTGGGCGCGAACAGGATGGCCGCCCACGCGGAGACCCGTTTGATCTCCTCGTTCTGCTCGAAGCTGGCCGCGGTCAGGCTGCGCATCTCCTCGTTCTGCGCCTGCGACACCAGCGTGGCGTTGACGGTGAGGATGTTCTGGAGCAGGTGCCGGAACCCGTCCACCCGCTCCACCACCTGGGTCAGGTGGTCGGCCACGTCGCGCAGCCGCCGGCGCAGTTCCTCGTCCGTGCCGTACCTGTCGAAGCCGTGCGTGAGCGCGTCGACCACCTTCAGCAGCGGCCGGGCGGCCCGCTGGAACTGGATCACCTCGCGGCTCAGCTCGTAGATGCGGCGGCTGGCGTTCGGGTCGCCGCCGAACACCTCGGTCTCGATCTCGTCGATGTCGTTCTCCAGCCCGGCCACCACCGGCGCGTAGCCGTCCACCACCCGGTCGAGTACGGCGTAGAGCACTGCTTCCGGGCCGAGCGCGAGCACCTCGGGTTCGGCCTCCAGCCGCCGCCGCACGCCGGCCAGGTCGGGCGTGCCGCCGTGCCGCACGGTGATCACGAAACCGGGGCCGAGGAACAGGTGCAGTTCGGCGAACTCGACCGCGTCCCGGGCGTCCAGGTAGCGGGCGGCGCGCAGCACCACGAACAGGGTGTCGCCGTAGCGTTCCAGCTTGGGACGCTGGTGGGCGTTGATCGCGTCCTCGACGGCCAGGTCGGGAAGCTGGAACTCGGCGGCGACCGAGGCCACCTCCTCCCGGCCCGGCCGGCGCAGCCCGATCCAGGCCATCGCGTCGTCGAGCTGTTGCAGGCAGCGGAACGTGTCGGCGAGGCTCACAGGTGACGCCCGGCGTACGCCGCCGACGTAGACGCCGCTGTCGACCAGCCCGTCGGGTCGCTCCGGCTCGGCCGCGCCCGCATCGATGGCGTGCTCGTCGAGGCGGCGGCCGAACCCCTCCGAGGACCGGTTGTCCGCCATGCCCCTCCCCCGCTGCTCGGCCGGCTCGCCGAATCCCCCGCCGGGGCTCGCGCAAACGTCAGGGGCGGTAGCGGTAGCCCATGCCCGGTTCGGTGATCAGGTGCCGGGGCCGGGCCGGGTCGTCCTCCAGCTTGCGGCGCAACTGGGCCATGTACTGCCGCAGGTAGTTCGTCTCGTGGTGGTACTCCGGTCCCCACACGTCGTGCAGCAACTGGCGCTGGCTGACCAGCTTGCCCGGGTTGCGCAGCAGCTTCTCCAGCATGGCCCACTGGGTGGGGGTGAGCTTGACCTCGACGCCGTCGTCCCGGGTGACGGTCCGGTCGGCCAGGTCGACGGTGTTGCGGCCGATCCGCAGCGCGGGCACGGCGGGCGAGGCGGGGGCGAGCCGCCGGGTCACCGCCCGGATGCGGGCGAGCAGCTCGTCCACGCCGAACGGCTTGGTCACGTAGTCGTCGGCGCCCGCGTCGAGCGCGGACACCTTGTCCTCGCTGCCGGCCCGCCCGGACAGCACGATGATCGGCACGGCGGTCCAGCCGCGCAGGCCCCGGATGACGTCGGTGCCGTCCAGGTCGGGCAGGCCGAGGTCGAGCACCACCAGATCCGGCGGGTGTGCGGCGGCGGCCTTGAGCGCGGCGGCGCCGCTGTCTGCGACCTCGACGTCGTAGCCCCGGGCGCGCAGGTTGATCCGCAGCGCGCGCAGGATCTGCGGCTCGTCGTCGACGACCAGGATGCGGGTCATTCCTGCGGCCCCTCCGGCTGGGTGGCGGCCGGCAGCCGCAGCACCATGGTGAGACCGCCACCGGGCGTGGTCTCCGGGGTGATGCTGCCACCCATCGCCTCGGCGAGTCCCCGGGACAGCGCCAGCCCCAGGCCCACCCCGGTCTGGTTGTCCCGGTCGCCGAGGCGCTGGAACGGCAGGAAGACGTGCTCCCACTGGTCCTCCGGGATGCCCGGCCCGGTGTCGATCACCCGCAGCTCGACCTGTCCGGCGTGCGCGCTGCCGGTGATCGTCGGCGGCCGGCCGGGCGGGCTGTGCCGCAGCGCGTTCGCCACGATGTTGACGAGCACCCGCTCCAGCAGGCCCGGGTCGGCGAGCGCCGCCGGCAGGTCGGCCGGGATGTCCGTGGTCACCTCGGCCGCCGCCGGGCCCAGTTCGTCGAGGGCCAGGGGTACGGCGTCCTCCAGCCCGATCGCGGTGGCGCTCACGCCCAGCGCGCCGGCCTGCAACCGGCTCATGTCGAGCAGGTTCGCCACCAGCCGGCCCAGCCGGTCCAGCGACTCGTCGGCGGTGGCGAGCAGTTCCTCCCGGTCGTCCGCGTCGAACTCGACGTCGTGGCTGCGCAGGCTGCTCACCGCCGCCTTCGCCGACGCCAGCGGCGTACGCAGGTCGTGGCTGACCGCCGCGAGCAGCGCGGTCCGCATCCGGTCGGCGGCGGCCAGCGGACGGGCGGTGGCGGCCTCCTCGGCCAGCCGTTCCTGGCGCAGCGCGACGGCGGCCTGCGCGGCGAACGCCTCGACCACCCGCCGGTCGGCCGCCTCCAGCCGCCGGCCGGCGAGCACCACGCTGAGCCGGTCGTCCACCGGCACCACGGTCTCGCCCGCGCCCGGGCTACCCGGCGGCCGCTCGCCGACGCTCGCCACCACCCGCCAGGCGTCCGCCCCTCGGGCGCGCGCCGGGCGTCCGCCGGCCTCGTCGGTCAGCTCCAGCACGCTCACCGCGCGCAGCCCGAACGTCTCCCGCAGCCGGTCCAGCAGCGCGGGCAGCGGCCGCTCGCCGCGCAGCACGCTTCCCGCCACGGTGGCCAGGGTCTGCGCGTCGGCGGAGGCCCGGGCCGCCTCCCGGGTACGCCGCGCCGCCACGTCGACCACCCAGCTCACCGCGATGGCGACGCCGACGAACACTCCGAGGGCGAGCAGGTTGTCCGCCTCGGCGATGGTCAGCGTCCGGTACGGCGGGGTGAAGAACCAGTTGAGCAGCAGCGAGCCGCCGAGCGCGGCGACCAGCGCGGGCCACAGTCCGCCGACCAGCGCCACGCCCACGACACCGGCGAGGAACAGCAGGATGTCGTTCGTCAGGGTGAGGTCGGGCAGCGTCCGCAGCACGAGCGTGAGCAGCGGCATGCCGAGCACCGCGAGCGCGTACCCGATCAGCCGCCGGCGTCGCGACAGCGCGGCGGGCACCGACGTGCCCCGGCGCCCGCGGCCCGCCTCGGGGTGGGTGACCAGGTGCACGTCGATCGGGCCGGACAGCGCGGTGGTGGTCACGCCGACGCCCCTGGCGAACACCTGCGCGAACCGGCCCCGGCGGCTCGCGCCGAGCACGAGCTGGGTGGCGTTGACGCCCCGCGCGAAGTCGAGCAGCGACGCCGGGATGTCGGTGCCGAGCACCTGGTGATACGTGCCGCCGAGGCTCTCCACCAGCACCCGCTGCCGGGCCAGCTGGGCCGGGTCGGCGCCGGCGAGCCCGTCGCTGCGGGCCACGTGCACGGCGAGCAGGTCGGCGCCCTTGCTGCGGGCGGCGATCCGGGCGGCCCGGCGGATCAGCGTCTCGCCCTCCGGGCCGCCGGTCAGCGCGACGACCACCCGTTCCCGCGCCTCCCAGGTGTCGGAGATGCCCTGCTGGGCCCGGTACGCGTCGAGCTGCTCGTCGACCTTGTCGGCCAGCCAGAGCAGCGCCAGTTCGCGCAGCGCGGTGAGGTTGCCGACCCGGAAGTAGTTGCCGAGCGCGGCGTCGATCTTGTCGGGCCGGTAGATGTTGCCGTGCGCCATCCGCCGGCGCAGCGCCTCCGGCGTCATGTCCACCAGCTCGACCTGCTCGGCGGCCCGGACCACCTGGTCCGGCACCGTCTCCCGCTGGGTGGTGCCGGTGATCTGCGCGACCACGTCGTTCAGCGACTCCAGGTGCTGCACGTTGACCGTGCTGAGCACGCTGATCCCGGCGTCGAGCAGCTCCTGCACGTCCTGCCAGCGCTTCTCGTGACGGGAGCCGGGCACGTTCGTGTGGGCCAGCTCGTCCACCACGACCACCTCGGGCCGCCGGGCCAGCACCGCGTCCAGGTCCATCTCGGTGAACTCGACGCCCCGGTACGTCATCGACCGGCGCGGCACCACCTCCAGGTCGCCGATCATCTCGGCGGTGTGCCGGCGGCCATGCGTCTCGACCAGGCCGATCACCACGTCGGTGCCGCGCTCGGCCCGGCGCTGGGCCTCCTCGAGCACGGCGTACGTCTTCCCGACGCCCGGGGCGGCCCCGAGGTAGATCCGCAGTTCACCCCTGCCCACAGCGTCCATCCTCCCTGACCGGCCGGGAGCGGCCCCGGGTCTTCCCCGGGGCCGCTCCGGTCGCTGTCGCGTCAGCGTGCCGGGAACGCCTCGTCCAGCGCCAGATTGAGTTCAAGCACGTTCACACCGGGCTCGCCCATGAAGCCCAGCGCCCGGCCGGTGGTGTGCTCGGCGACCAGCCGCCGTACCGCCGCCGGGTCCGCGCCGCGCTCCCGCGCCACCCGGGCCACCTGGATCCGGGCGTACGCCGGGGAGATGTGCGGGTCGAGGCCGCTGCCACTTGCGGTGACCGCGTCGGCCGGCACGGCCGGGCGGGCCGGGGCGTCCCCGCGTACCGGGGTGACGATGCCGCCCTCGGCCACGTAGTCGTGGCCGGGCTGGGCTGCCTCCACCGGCACGCCCTGCCAGGTGGTGACGAACGGCGTCGCGGGCGCGGCCTGGTTGACGCTCACCACGCGGGTGATCCGGCCGGTCAGCCCATCGGCGCGGAACACGGCCAGCACCGCGCCCACCCCGTCCGGGGTGCAGTACGGGCGCCGCCCGTCCACGCCGTCCAGTTCCCCGACCGCCTTGCTGCGGGCGCAGACCTGGGTGAGCAGGCTCTGCGCCGAGGTCTCCTCGTCGCCGGTGAGCGTGTCCACCACGCTCTCCGGGCCCAGGTTGCCCGCCGCGGTGGAGGTCGGGTCGTAGCCGTCCCCGGCGGCCGACGGGCGGGACTGGAAGTAGCGCGGGATCGGGTTGCCGTCCGCGTCGGTGAACGACTGGCCGATCAGCGAGCTGCCGACGGTCCGGCCGCCGACGGTGAGCAGTGAGCCGTCCGCCCTGCCGTCGAGGCCGGGGAGCCGGCCGACGGCGACCAGGGCGAGCGGGTAGACCAGGCCGAGCAGCACGGTGAAGACGAGCACCGCGCGCAGGGCGGCCAGGTGCTGGGAGAGCCAACTGGGAAGGCGCATCACGAGATCCCCGGGACGAACTGGACGAGCAGGTCGATGAGCTTGATGCCGGCGAACGGCACCACGATGCCGCCGAGGCCGTAGAGCCACAGGTTGCGGCGCAGCAGCGTCGAGGCGCTGGCCGGGCGGTAGCGCACGCCGCGCAGGGCCAGCGGGATCAACGCCACGATGACAATCGCGTTGAAGACGACGGCGGAGAGGATCGCCGACTCGGGGCTGTCCAGGCGCATGATGTTGAGCCGGTCCAGCGACGGGTAGATGCCGGCGAACATGGCCGGGATGATCGCGAAGTACTTCGCGATGTCGTTGGCGATGCTGAACGTGGTCAGCGCACCCCGGGTGATCAGCAACTGCTTGCCGATCTCCACGATCTCGATCAGCTTGGTCGGGTCGGAGTCGAGGTCGACCATGTTGCCGGCCTCCTTCGCGGCCGACGTGCCGGTGTTCATGGCGACGCCGACGTCCGCCTGGGCCAGCGCGGGCGCGTCGTTCGTGCCGTCGCCGGTCATGGCGACGAGCCGGCCGCCCTCCTGCTCCTTCTTGATCAGCGCGAGCTTGTCCTCCGGCGTGGCCTCGGCGAGGAAGTCGTCCACGCCCGCCTCGTCGGCGATCGCCTTCGCGGTACGCGGGTTGTCACCGGTGATCATCACGGTGCGGATGCCCATCCGGCGCATCTCGTCGAAGCGCTCACGCATGCCGGCCTTCACCACGTCCTTGAGGTGGATGACGCCGAGCGCCCGGGCCGGTTCGCCGGCCACGTGCTCGGCCACCACGAGCGGCGTGCCGCCGGTGCCGCTGATCGCGTCGACCAGTTCACCCACCTGTTCGGTCGGGTGACCGCCGTTGTCGCGTACCCACTTCATCACCGCGGCGGCCGCACCCTTGCGGACGTGCCGGACGCCCCCGTCGGCGTCGAGGTCGACGCCGCTCATCCGGGTCTGCGCGGTGAACGGCACGAACGTGGCGTGCGGGATGAGGCCGGGCTCGCGCTCGCGCAGCCCGTACTCGTTCTTCGCGAGCACCACCACCGAGCGGCCCTCGGGGGTCTCGTCGGCCAGGCTGGACAGCTGCGCCGCGTCGGCGAGTGTGGCCGCGTCCACGCCGGTCACCGGCAGGAACTCGGCGGCCTGCCGGTTGCCGAGCGTGATCGTGCCGGTCTTGTCCAGCAGCAGCGTGTTGACGTCGCCCGCCGCCTCGACCGCCCGGCCGCTCATCGCCAGTACGTTGCGCTGCACGAGCCGGTCCATGCCGGCGATGCCGATCGCGGACAGCAGCGCGCCGATGGTGGTCGGGATGAGACAGACCAGAAGCGACACGAGGACGACGCCGGTGACGCCGGAGTCGGTGATCGCCGCGGTGTCCGGCGCGGCGGCCTGGTAGCCCTTCGCGAAGATCGCCATGGGCTGGAGCGTGACGACGGCGAGCAGGAAGATGATCGTCAGCGCGGCCAGCAGGATGTTCAGTGCGATCTCGTTCGGCGTCTTCTGCCGGTTGGCGCCCTCGACCAGCGCGATCATCCGGTCGATGAAGCTCTCGCCGGGCTTCTGGGTGATCCGGACGACGATCCGGTCGGAGAGGACCCGGGTGCCGCCGGTGACCGCGCTGCGGTCGCCGCCGGACTCCCGGATCACCGGGGCGGACTCGCCGGTGATCGCCGACTCGTCGACGCTGGCGATGCCCTCCACCACGTCGCCGTCGCCGGGGATGACCTGCCCGGCCTCGACCAGGACGACGTCGCCCTGCCGCAGTTGCGGCGCGGGCACCGCCTCGTCCCGGTACGCGTTCGCGGCGGCACCGGGCGTCCAGCCGACCAGGCGGGCGGCGATGGTGTCCTGCTTGGCCCGCCGCAGCGTGTCGGCCTGCGCCTTGCCGCGCCCTTCGGCGACCGCCTCGGCCAGGTTCGCGAAGATCACGGTGAGCCAGAGCCAGACGGTGATCGCGACCGCGAAGACGGACGGGTCGGCCACCGCGAGCACTGTGGTGAACAGCGCGCCGATCTCCACGATCAGCATCACCGGGTTGCGCCACAGGGTGCGCGGATCGAGCTTGCGCAGCGCGTCCGGCAGCGACCGGAGCAACTGGCGAGGGTCGAGCAGTCCGCCGCCGACCCGGCGGTCCGGCGTGCCGGGAGCCGCGGTGTCGCCGATGACCGGCGCGTCGGCGGTCTGCACAGGTGCTGTCATGTCCTTGTCTCTCATGGTGGTCACAGCCCTTCGGCCAGCGGGCCGAGCGCGAGTGCGGGAAGGAAGGTGAGCGCGACGAGGACCACTGTGACGCCGACGACCATGCCGACGAACAACGGCCGGTGGGTCGGCAGGGTGCCCTCGGAGGCGGGTGTGGGTTGCTGGCGGGCCAGCGAGCCGGCCAGCGCGAGCACGAAGATGATCGGCAGGAACCGGCCGAGCAGCATGCAGAGCCCGAGCGCGGTGTTCCACCACTGCGTGTTCACGGTGATGCCGGCGAACGCGGAGCCGTTGTTGTTGCTGGCCGAGGTGAACGCGTAGAGCACCTCGGAGAGCCCGTGCGGCCCGACGTTCAGCGCCGTCGAGGCGTTGCCGGTGGCGAACGCGGCGGCGGTGCCGGTGAGCACCAGCGCCGGGGTGATCAGGAAGTACATCGAGGCGAACTTGATCTCACGCGAGCCGATCTTCTTGCCCAGGTACTCCGGGGTGCGCCCGACCATCAGCCCGGCCACGAACACCGTGATCACCGCGAGGATCAGCAGCCCGTACAGGCCGGCGCCGACGCCGCCGGGGGCGACCTCGCCGAGCATCATGTTGCCCAGCGTCATCATGCCGCCCAGCGCGGTGTACGAGTCGTGGAACGAGTTGACGGCGCCGGTCGAGGTGAGCGTGGTGGCCGCCGCGAACGTGGCCGAGTTCGACACGTCGAAGCGCACCTCCTTGCCCTCCAGCGCCGCGCCGACCGCCTGCGGCACCGTGCCGTCCCCGGTCAGCTCGAAGACGTTGGTGAGGGTGATGCTGGCGAGCGCCAGGATCGCCATGACGGCGGCGATCGCGTAGCCCTGCCGCTTCTGCCCCACCATCCGGCCGAAGACCCGGGGCAGGCTGAACGGGATCACCAGGATCAGGAAGATCTCCAGCCAGTTCGTCCACGCGGTCGGGTTCTCGAACGGGTGGGCGCTGTTGACGTTGTAGAAGCCGCCGCCGTTGGTGCCCAGCTCCTTGATGACCTCCTGGCTCGCCACCGGCCCGCCGGTGACGGTCTGGGTGCCGCCGGTCAGCGTGGTCACGTCGGTGCCGCCGGAGAGGTTCTGCACCACGCCGCCGAGCATCAGCGCGAGCGCGCCGAGCACCGCGATCGGCAGCAGGATCCGCAGCGTGACCCGGGTCAGGTCGACCCAGAAGTTGCCCAGCTCGCCGGTGCGGCTGCGGGCGAAGCCCCGGACCAGCGCCACCGCCACGGCGATGCCGACAGCGGCCGAGACGAAGTTCTGCACCGCCAGGCCGGCCATCTGCACCAGGTGACCCATCGTCGACTCACCCGAGTACCACTGCCAGTTCGTGTTGGTCACGAACGACACAGCGGTGTTCCAGGCGCCGTGCGGCACCACCGGGTCGAATCCCAGCGAGAGCCACAGGTGGTTCTGCAGGCGCTGGAACGCGTACAGGAACAGCAGGGAGACGGCCGAGAAGGCCAGCACCGAGCGGGCGTACACGCCCCAGGTCTGCTCGGCGGCCGGGTCGACCCCGACCAGGCGGTAGATCCCCCGCTCGACCCGGGACGACCGGGTTCCGGCGACCACGCGGTGCATGTAGTCGCCGAACGGCCGGTGCACGGCGACCAGCGCCGCCACCAGCGACAGGACGAAGAGCACGCCGGCTGTCGTCATGCTCATCAGAAGCGCTCCGGGAACAGCAGGGCGGCGACCAGGAACACGCCCAGGCCGATCGCCAGCACCAGGCCGACGGCGTTGACAGCGTTCACAGCTTCTCCACGCCCCTCACCACGAGGGCGAGAGCCGCGAACAGCCCCACCGTCAGCAACACGAACAGCACGTCAGACACGGCTGACCTCTCCTAGCGGAAGATGTCCTCGCGACCGCCTCCCGGCCGCGCCGGGCAATCACAGCGCCGTATCCGCCGGACGGACAGGGGTCTTGACGCGACCATCACGCGCGGCCGCGGTTTCTTGACGCGCTTTTCACGCCGCCTCCGCGGCCGGTGATCCGGGTCACCGGATCGGCCTCGGCGCCGATCGACCGGAGGTACCGGTAGCCGGCGCCGAGCACCGCGGCGAAGCCGATCGGCACGGCCTGGGACCAGGCGTCATCCGGGCCGGTCAGCTCGCCGTAGCGGTGCGCGAGGAACCCGACGAAGACCGCCGCACCCAACGCGGCCACCGCCGCGACCGCGCGCAGGTCGGCCACCACAGCGGCGTACGCCCCGACGACGCCCGCCATCACCAGGACCCGCCCGGGCCGCTCGTCAGACCCGAACACCCCCGCCGCCACCAGCGCCGCGCCGACCACCACTGCGGCGCCGGCGGCCACCCGGAATCCGGTGCACCCGTCCGCCCGATCTCGTCCCATGTCCGCCTCCCGCGTCGGTACGTCCTCCGCGGGCCATACCAGCCGGGCCGGGTGCGTACGGTCGACGGCTTTGACGGATCCGGTACGGGCGGGCCGGGGCTTTTAACGCCGCCTTCACGGGCCGCACGGCGCGGGGGCCGTGACGGGCCGGTCCGCCGCCTACGCTGGCCCGGTGACCACCGAACTGACCCTGCTGTCGGACGTGGTCTGCCGAGGTGTGCCGGTGGGCGGCGCCCGGCTGCGCGGGCTGCTGGCCCTCCTGGCCGGCCGGCTCGGGCCCGGCTGCGGCACCGGTGCGCTCGTCGACGCGCTCTGGCCGGACGATCCGCCCCGGCATCCGGTGAAGGCGTTGCAGATCCTGGTCTCCCGGGCCCGCGCCGAGCTGGGCGCCGACCTGATCGTCCGGACCGCCACCGGTTACCGGCTGGCGCTCACCGATGCGCAGGTGGACGTGGCGGCGGTGCTGCGGCACGCCGCGGCGGCGGCACGGCACGCCCGGGCGGGGCGTCGGGGCGCGCCGTTCGGGCCGAGCAGGGCGAAGACAGTGGCCTCGGGTACGCGCAGGTCGACACCGTCGAGCACCACCTGTCTCCGGTACGCCTTGCGCAGCCCGGACACCTCGACCATCGCGCCGGGAGAGTTCGTCGTCGTCATGCCCGCAACCGTGACGGCAGGCGGGATCAGCGCGGTTTCACGACGGTTTCACGCCGCCGAATCACCCGTCGATCGCTCGGTGCAGGGACCTCGTGACTGAGCGTGAGGTCAGCGCGGCATCTCGCGCCAGCCGGAGCCGCTCGCGCGCCACGCCCCGGCCAGGATCGTCGCTGAGCCACGACTCGGGCACTGCTGAATCCGGGACCGGCCGCTCGCCCCGCCGATCTGCGCCTGGACCTGCCACTGGCTTCCGTCGGTGCGGATGTAGACGTCGCGCCGTCCGCGAGGGTTGCTGACGCCGTTCCACCAGTGTTCCTCGACCACCATGCGGTGACCGTACCCCAGGAGACCCGGACGGGCCCAGACCGGAATTCCGTTGCTCCGCGTGACCGGGTGGGCGCACCCTCCACGAATGACCTCACCGGACCTTCCCCGCCAGTTCACCATTCGCGAAGGCGAGCTGCGCATCCTCAACCCGTTCGACGACGTCAAGCTGGCCACGCTGGGCCGGGCGATCCGGCTGCGGCCCGGCGACGAGATGCTCGACCTGTGCAGCGGAAAGGGCGAACTGCTCTGCACCTGGGCCCGCGACCACGGGATCACCGGCACCGGGGTCGACATCAGCACCGTCTTCACCGCCGCCGCCCAGGAGCGCGCCGTCGAACTCGGTGTAGCTGACCGGGTACGTTTCGTGCACGGCGACGCCGCGGCGTACACCCCGGAGCGGCCGGTCGACGTGGCCGCCTGCGTCGGCGCGACCTGGATCGGCGGCGGGGTGCCCGGGACGCTGGACCTGCTCGGCCGGGCGTTGCGGCCGGGCGGCATGGCGCTCGTCGGCGAGCCCTACTGGCGGCGTGACCCGCCGGACGACGAGGCGGTCACCGGCTCGCACGCCCGGTCCCGCGACGAGTTCCGCGACCTGCCCGGCCTGGTCGAGTCGTTCGGCGAGTGCGGCTGGGACCTGGTCGAGATGGTCCTCGCCGACCAGGACAGCTGGGACCGGTACGCCGCCGCGCACTGGCTGAACCTGCGCCGCTGGCTGGACGCCAACCCGGACGACGAACTGGCCCCGGAGCTGCGGCGGGAGCTGACCGAGGACCCGGTGCGGTACGTCCGTTTCGAGCGCGAGTACCTGGGGTGGGGCGTGTTCGCGCTGCTGCGGCGCTGACCTGCTTAACGAACGGCTACGCAGGGTAAAGCCAGATCATGGGACAGTTGCGCACCTCGCCTCCGCCGCCACAGGCCACCGAGCTGGAGCAGTGGGTGCTTGACAGTCCCGAGGATCTTCGTGGGCTGCGCGCCTCGCTCCGTGACGCGCTGAACCGGCACGGCCTGGTGCAGGGCGAGGATCTGGACGAGGTGCCGCACCTGGTCGTGCTGGTCGCCACCGAGCTGGCGAGCAACGCGCTGCGGCACGGCCGCCCGCCCACCATCGTCACGCTGCTCACCACCGACGACCGGTTCCTGCTCGACGTGGCCGACCACGACGTCAGTTCGGTGCCGGAGCTGACCGACATCAGTCCGACGGACTCGGGCGGGCGGGGTCTGTTCCTGGCCCAGTCGGTCTCGCTCGACGTGGGCTGGTACGCCACCGGGAAGACCAAGAACATCTGGGCCTCGTTCTCCCGGTGAAGGGCCGGGGCGGCCGCCGGGCGAGGGCTCAGCGGTCCCCGGCCGGGATCGGGTCGTCGTACTGGCCGGGCGGTCCGGACAGCGGCTCGCCGCCCACGATCGGCCACGGGTTCGGCGTGCAGCCGTGCAGGCCGAGCGTCTGCTGCACCATGACCGGCGCCGGACCGCCGGCCCGGGGGCAGCGCTCGTGGCCGCGGCCCAGCCGATGGCCGACCTCGTGGTTGAGCAGGTACTGCCGGTAGCGGGAGAGATCGGTCACGTGCGGCACCCCGTACACCCAGCGGGCCACGTTGATCACCACCTGGTCGCCGTTGCGGCAGGAGGTGTACCTGTCGCTCGGGTCGCCGCACAGCCGCCCCCGGGTGACCGGCGTGGTGAGCAGCACTGTGAAGTCGGCGCGGTCGTCGCGGCCCACCCGTTGCAGCCGCCACCGGCCGTCGCCGGTCCAGCCCCGCCGGTCGGCGAGGGTGGCGGCGACGTCCCGGGCGAACCGCTCCACGTCCACGTTGCGGATGCCGTCCTCGACCGCGACCCGGTAGCGCAGCAGCTCACCGGAGCGGCCGGCGACCGCGCCGACCGTGTCGGCGGTGCGGAACGTGCCGTCGCCCCGGGCCGGGTAGCCGATGCCGGGGGCCACCCGGCCGGCCGCCGGGACCGGCGCCGGCGCGGCCGTCGGCGTGGGACGCGCGTCCGGCGCGGGCGCGCCCGGTGCCGCCGCCTGCACGGTCCGCCGCACCTCGATGCGGTCCAGCAGGTCCGGGTGCCGGGCGGCGTACCCGCCGGCGGCGAGCACGGCCCCGACCAGGACCACCGCCAGGACCCGTGGTGATCTCGACCTCCGTCGTCGCCGGTGCAGCCCCCGGTCGTGCCCGCCCACGTGATCTCCGTCCGTCGCGCCGCCCCGCTCCGGGCAGGAGTACGGACGCCGGGCCCGGACGGTTGAACCGGCGGGCCGGGTACCGTCGGTACCGGGGTGGACGACCTGCCGCCTGTCGGAGTTCAGGGAGAGTCACCCGTGTCACCAGCCGAGCGACTGCTCGACGCCGCCGTCGCGACCGCGCGCGCCACCGACGTACGCGCTGCCGAGCGGGCCCTCGACGGGCTCGTGGTGGCCGACGGCGCGGCGGTGGACGCGGCGCTGCTCGCCCGGCTCACGCGGGACGTGGGCCGGCTCTGGCCGCGTGGCTGGCAGCCCGCCGACCTTGATCGACTAGCCGTCCGGCGGCTCACCCCGCGCGGCGCCCGGCTGCTGCGCGACGCGATGGCCGCGCAGCGGCGCACGCTGCCCGCGCCGGTCCCGGCCTGGTTCGACGAGCAGCTCGCCGAGACCGGCGCCCGCTGGGACGACGACGCGGGCTGGCTGGATCGGCGCGCCGACGGGGACCGGATCACCGCGCTGCGGGACGCGGTGGACGCGATCGTCCTGGTGGCGGGGTTGCCGCCGATCGCGGCGCTCCGGCCGCCGCCCGGCTCGGCGGGTACCGCCCTCGCCGCCGCGACACCGAGCGGTTCCCGGATGCTCGACCGGGTACGCGCGCTGCTGGCGAAAGCGGAGTCGACCGGCTACCCGGCCGAGGCGGAGGCGTTCACCGCGAAGGCGCAGGAGCTGATGGCCCGGCACAGCATCGACGCGGCGCTGCTCGACGCCGGGGCCGACCGGACCGGCGGCCCGGGTGGCGTGCGGATCGGCGTCGACGCCCCGTACGCGGCCGCGAAGGCGCTACTGATCCAGGAGGTGGCGGCGGCGAACCGGTGCGAGTCGGTCTGGTCCGACGACCTGGGCTTCGCCACGGTCCTCGGCTTCCCGGCCGACCTGGCGGCTGTCGAACTGCTGCACACCTCGCTGCTCGTGCAGGCCACCGCCGCGATGCTGCGCGGCCGGGGTGAACGCGGCAGGGCCGGCGGGCGACGCACCAAGGGGTACGACGAGTCGTTCCTCAACGCGTTCGCGCTGCGCGTCGGCGACCGGCTGCGGTCAGCGAGCGCGGCGGCGGCAGAGGAACTCGACGACGACCGGCTGCTGCCGGTGCTCGCGGCCCGCTCGGACGCCGTCCGGGAACGCGTCGACCAGCTCTTTCCGGGCACCACCCGGCACCGCCTCCAGGTGCGTGACGAGCAGGGCTGGGTCTCCGGCACCAGCGCGGCCGACCGGGCCTCGCTCGACCCGGGCCGCCCGGCACGCCGTCCGGTACGCGGGGGCCGCTGAACTTCCCGGGGGATGATGTCGGATCGGGCGGACCGGCTCCGACCCGTCTGCGAGGCGCCACCGCCGGTGGCCCGCATCCGAGGAGTGCACCGTGAAGTACATGCTGCTGATCTGGAACCGGCCCGGCTTCGTGGAGGAGCTGTCCGAGGCGGAACGCACCGCGATCTTCGGTGAGGTCGACGAGATCATGAAGGAGCTGACCGAGTCCGGCGAGCTGGTCGGCGGCGAGGCGCTCGCTCACCCCTCGCAGACCCGTACGGCCCGTCCGGCCGCCGGTGGCGGCGCCGAGATCACCGACGGGCCGTTCATGGAGAGCAAGGAGCAGTTCGCCGGCTACCTGACCGTCGACTGCGAGACCCCGGAGCGGGCCGCCGAGATCGCCGCGCGCTGGCCGGACGTGCGGCACGGTTTCGGTGTGCTGGAGGTGCGCGCGGTGATGGAGCAGGCCGGGACGGAGATGTGACGTCGCGGGCGGTCGAGGATCTGCTGCGTGAGCTCGCGCCGCAGGTCCTCGGCGTGCTCGTGCGGCGGCACGGCCAGTTCTACGCCTGCGAGGACGCGGTCCAGGAGGCGCTGCTGGCCGCCGCCGTGCAGTGGCCGGAACAGGGCCTGCCGGACCATCCCCGCTCGTGGCTGGTCACCGTCGCCACCCGGCGGCTCACCGACGAGTGGCGCAGCGAGCACGCCCGCCGGGAACGCGAGGTGGCGGTGGCGGTGCGGCAGCCCGCGTACGCGACCGTCGCGCCGCCCGCCGACGAGGAGACCCCGAGCGGGGACGACACGTTGAAGCTGCTGTTCCTCTGCTGCCATCCGGCGTTGCCGGTGAGCGGGCAGGTGGCGCTCACACTGCGCGCCGTGGGCGGGTTGAGCACCGCCGAGATCGCCCGCGCCTACCTGGTGCCGGAGGCGACGATGAGCCAGCGGATCCGCCGCGCGAAGCAGCGGATCGAGGCGTCCGGCGCGCGTTTCACGCTGCCGTCGCCGGCGGACCGGGACGAGCGGCTGGCCGCCGTGCTGCGGGTGCTCTACCTGGTCTTCAACGAGGGTTACACCGCGTCCAGCGGCGAGGCGCTGCACCGGGCCGAGCTGACCGCAGAGGCGATCCGGCTGACCCGGGAGCTGCGCCGGCTGCTCCCGGACGACGGCGAGGTGGCCGGGTTGCTGGCGCTGATGCTGCTCACCGACGCGCACCGGGCCGCTCGTACCGGGCCGGACGGCGAGCTGGTGCCACTGGCGGAGCAGGACCGCAGCCGGTGGGACCGGGACGCCGTCGCGGAGGGGGTGGCGCTGGTGACCGAGGCGCTCACCTGGTCGGCGCCGGGGCCGTACCAGGTGCAGGCGGCGATCGCCGCGGTGCACGCGGAGGCGCCCACCGCCGAGGACACCGACTGGCGGCAGATCGTCGCGCTCTACCGGGTGCTGGCGCGGGTCGCGCCGAACCCGATGGTCACGCTCAACCAGGCCGTCGCGGTGGCCATGGTGGACGGCCCGCGTGCCGGGCTGGCGCTGCTGGCCACGCTCGACGGCGACGACCGGACCTCGGGGCACCACCGGCTCGCCGCCGTCCGCGCGCACCTGCTCGACCTGGCCGGTGACCGTGCGGAGGCCCGGGCCGCGTACCTGGCCGCCGCGCGGGCCACCACGAGCCTGCCGGAGCGGCGTTATCTGGAGGTACGCGCCGCGCGCCTGGCCGGTGACCGGCCGCGCTGACCCGCACCCGGACAGCACTCCGGGCCGGCCCGTGGGCCGACCCGGTGGTGTGTGTGCGTCACGTACTCAGCTCTTGAAGGCGTCCTTGATCTTCTCGCCGGCCTGCTTGAGCTTGGCGCCCGCCTGGTCGTTGCGGCCCTCGGCCTCGAGGCGCTCGTTGTCGGTCGCCCGGCCGACGCCCTCCTTGACCTTGCCCGCGGTGTCCTGGGAAGCGTTGTCGATCTTGTCGTCCAGACCCATGATGACCTCCACTGATGCGGTTGCCTGACGACAACTGGTTACCCCGTCGGTCGTCGGCTCAATCCCCTCACCCGACCGGGCGGAAGCTCCGCAGCCGCAGGCTGTTGCCCACCACGAACACCGACGAGAACGCCATGGCCGCCCCGGCGAGCATCGGGTTGAGCAGTCCGGCCGCCGCCAGCGGCAGCGCCGCGACGTTGTAGGCGAACGCCCAGAACAGGTTGCCCTTGATGATCGCCAGCGTCCGCCGGGAGAGCCGGATGGCGTCCGCGGCGGCCATCAGGTCGCCCCGGACCAGCGTCAGGTCGGCCGCTTCGATGGCCGCGTCGGTGCCGGTGCCCATGGCCAGCCCGAGGTCCGCGCGGGCCAGCGCGGCGGCGTCGTTCACCCCGTCGCCGACCATCGCGACCACTCGGCCCTCGCGCTGGAGCCGCTCGACCACGTCGACCTTGTCGGCGGGCAGCACCTCCGCGATCACCTCGTCGATGCCGACCTCGGCCGCCACCGCCTTCGCCACGGTGGTGTTGTCGCCGGTGAGCAGCACCGGCTTCAGGCCCAGCTCACGCAGCCGCGCGACGGCCGCCCGGCTGGTCGGCTTCACCGCGTCGGCCACCGCGAGCACGCCCCGGGCCCGCCCGTCCCAGCCGGCCAGGATCGCCGTCCGCCCGGCGGCCTCCGCGCCGGTCACCGCCCGCACGACCTCCTCGGGTACGTCGAGACCCCGCTCCCGCAGCAGCCGGGCCCGGCCGACCACCACGGTCCGGCCGTCGACGGTGCCGGTCACGCCCAGCCCTTCGGCGTTGGCGAACTCGCCGACCGGCGGCAGCGGTCCGGCTTCGGCCGCGGCCTCGGCGACGGCCCGCGCGATCGGGTGCTCGGAGGCGGCCTCCAGCGCACCGGCCACCCGGAGCAGTTCGTCGGCGTCCTCGCCGTCGGCGGGCAGCACCTCGGCCAGCGCCATCCGGCCGGTGGTGACGGTGCCGGTCTTGTCCAGCACCACGGTGTCGACCCGGCGGGTGGACTCCAGCACCTCCGGCCCCTTGATCAGCACGCCGAGCTGCGCGCCGCGGCCGGTGCCGACGAGCAGCGCGGTCGGGGTGGCCAGGCCGAGCGCGCACGGGCAGGCGATGATCAGGACGGCCACCGCGGCGGTGAACGCGGCGGTCGGCCCGGAGCCGGTGCCGAGCCACCAGCCGAGCGTGCCGGCGGCCAGCGCGATCACGATCGGCACGAAGACGCCGGAGATCCGGTCGGCGAGCCGCTGCACCGCCGCCTTGCCGGTCTGTGCCTGCTCCACCAGCCGCGCCATCTGGGCGAGCTGGGTGTCCCCGCCGACCCGGGTGGCGCGGACCACCAGCCGGCCGCCGGCGTTCACCGTGGCGCCGACCACGGCGTCGCCCTGGCCAACCTCGACCGGCACCGACTCGCCGGTGAGCATGCTGGCGTCGACCGCGGACGTGCCCTCCTCGACCACACCGTCGGTGGCGATCTTCTCGCCGGGCCGGACCACGAACCGGTCGCCGACCGCGAGCCGGCCGACCGGGATCCGGGTCTCCTGCCCGTCGCGCAGCACCGCCACGTCCTTGGCGCCGAGTTCGAGCAGGGCGCGCAGCGCCGACCCGGCGGTGCGCTTGGAGCGCGCCTCGAAGTACCGCCCGGCCAGGATGAACACGGTCACCCCGGCGGCGGCCTCCAGGTAGATGTTGCCGGCGCCGTCGCCGCGGGTGATGTCGAGGCTGAACGGGTGCTTCATCCCGGGCATGCCGGCGTCGCCGAGGAACAGCGCCCAGAGCGACCAGCCGAACGCGGCCAGCGTGCCGAGCGAGACGAGTGTGTCCATGGTCGCCGCGCCGTGCCGCAGGTTGATCAGCGCGGCGCGGTGGAACGGCAGCCCGCCCCAGACCACCACCGGGGCGGCGAGGGTGAGCGAGGCCCACTGCCAGTAGTCGAACTGCCAGGCCGGAACCATGGCGAGCACGATCACCGGCAGGGTGAGCGCGGCGGAGACCCAGAGCCGGGTACGCGCGGTGCGCAGCTCGTCCACCGGCTCCCCGGCCGCTGCCGCCTCCGCCTGCTCGGGCGGCGGCGGCACCACGGCGGTGTAGCCGGTCTTCTCGACGGTGGCGATCAGGTCGGCCGGCGCGATGTCGTCGGCGTACCGGACGGTGGCCTTCTCGGTGGCGTAGTTCACAGTCGCCTCGACGCCGTCCATCCGGTTGAGCTTCTTCTCGATCCGGGCGGCGCAGGACGCGCAGGTCATCCCGCCGATCGCCAGTTCGATCAGGTTCGGCGCGGTGGGCAGCGCCTTTCCCGTGGCAGTCATCGCGGCACCTCCGGCGCTCAACTGTGCCCGTGCCCCGGGGTGCCGTGTCCGGCGTCCGGGGTCGGTGCGGTGGTGGATGCCGGCGCGGCGGGCGCGGGCGCGGTCCGGTCGCCGGCCAGGACGGTGAACTCGGCGGTGTGCACCGCGTCGCCGTGCCGGAAGTCCAGGTAGAGACGGTACGCCCCGGCCGAGGGCACCTCGGCGGCGAACGTGATCGCCGGACCGGCCGGTGTGCGCCCGTCGCCGGGCGTGCCCTCCGGGTGCACGTGCAGGTACGCCAGATCGCCCTGCCGCAGCGCCACCAGGTGCCCGTACGCCCCGAGGTAGGGCGCAAGGTCGGTGACCGGCCGCCCGTCGCGGCTGACGGAGAGCGTGAGCCGGCTGGTGCGGCCCGGCTCCGGCGTGCCGGTCAGGGTGACCGTGTAGCCGTCGACTGTGGTGCTGGTCACCGGCGCCGGCAACGGCTGGGCGGTCAGCTCGCCGGGGACCGTGACGTCCAGGCCGAGGGTCAGCGGCTCGCCGCCTTCGGGGGTGAAGTCGGCGAACGCCCGCCAGACGCCGGGGCCGCCGAGCGGCGAGGCGACCCGCCAGGTGCCGTCGCCGGCCATCTCCGGGTGGACGTGCCGGAACCCGGACAGGTCCCGGCGGGCGACGATCAGGTGCATGCGCTTGTCGTGGGCCACCTCGAAGCGGGTGACCGGTGCGCCGTCCGGGCCGGTGATCCGGAAGGCGAACTGCCCGGCCGGGGCGTCGGCGGGCTGGAACGTGTAGCCGCGCTCGGAGACGAGCAGCCCGCCGGGCAGGTGCGCGGAGGCGCCGCCCGCCTGGCTCTCGTCACCGTGGCCGGTATCGCCGGCCCCGTGGTCGCTGCCGGTGTCGTCGTGTCGGGTCTCGGCGGCCGGGGCGACGGGATCGGCCAGGTTGCCGATCCCGTACGCCGCGCCGAACACCGCCACGAGGCCGAGCGCGAAGCCGCTGAGCTTCGTCGCCGTGTTCATGGTGTCTCCTCGGTTGTCGCGGGTCCGCCGGACCCGTCACGCACCGACGAGGTCGTAGCCGGCCTCGTCGACCGCCGCGCGGACCGCGTCCGCGTCCAGCGGGTTCTGACTGGTGACGGTGACCCGGCCGCCGGCCAGGTCGACCTGGACGTCGGTGACGCCCGGAAGTGCGCTCAGCTCGGTGCTCACCGAGTTGACGCAGTGCCCGCAGGTCATGCCGTTCACCTGGTAGGTGGTCTCCATCTCGCCCTCCGATCTGATACCCCCCAGGGGTACGTTCCGAACGTTAGCATACCCCCGAGGGGTACGCTATCCTCGGTTTCATGACCGCGCCGTCCAGCCCGACCCGGGGCTACACCGCCAGCAAGGACCAACTCCTCGCCCGGCTCCGCCGGATCGAGGGGCAGGTCCGTGGCATCGAGAAGATGGTCGAGGACGACCGTTACTGCATCGACGTGCTGACCCAGATCTCGGCCATCCAGGCGGCGCTGGACAAGGTGGGCCTGGGCCTGCTCGACGGCCACGCCCGGCACTGCATGCACGAGGGCGCCGCCGAGGGCCGGGCCGACGAGATGGCGACCGAGATGATGGCCGCCGTCGGCCGCCTGATGAAGCGCGGCTGAGCGGGGACCTCCGACCCTCGGGCCAGGGCACATCGACCCGTGCCGGCGCACCCGGGCGGACGTACCGTCGACGTGGCGGGCAGGCCGGCCCGGCGGACCCGCGGTGACGGACGGAGGGCGGCCCGATGATGTGGCAGAGCCCGATGATGGGCTGGATGTGGATCTGGTCCCTGCTGGTGCTCGCCGTGCTGGCGGGGCTCGTCTGGGCGGCCGTGCGGTGGACCGGCCCGCAGTACCTGGGCCCGACGACGGCCCGGCGCATCCTGGACGAGCGGTACGCCCGCGGCGAGATCGACGAGGACGAGTACCGGCGGCGCCGGGCCGGCCTGGCCTGACCCGCGCGGGACGCGCGTCACCGGCCACGGTGTGCGGGAGCGGCCGGCCGGGCTGCCTACCATGGCCGGGCGACGACCCGGACGTGGTCGACACGTCCGCGCCGGCCGGGTGACCAGACCGGTCCGGCGGACCAGGCGTCGCCGCGACCGTTGGGAGAGACGTCATGGGTGCCGACCACACCCGCCCCGCACCCGCCGCGCCGCCGGGCGTACGGCGGCTGCTCGTCGCCGTGGTGGTGCCGCTGTTCGCGCTCACCGTGATCGCGGCGCTGGTGCTCTGGCCCGGGCAGGACCGGGAGCCGGTCGGCGGCGCGGACGTCCCTCGCTACCACGGCACGGTGACCCGGGTGGTCACCGAGCCCTGCCCGCCGACGCCGGAGGCCCCGGAGGGCGGCGGTGGCCCCTGCGGCACCGTGACCGTCACCGCCGAGCAGGGCCCGGACGCGGGCCGGCAGGTCGAGACGCCGATCCCGGCCGGGCCGGGCGCGCCGCGGGTCGCGGTCGGCGACGAGGTCGTCCTGGTCGAGCTGACCGACCCGGCCGACCCGGCGGTGAAGTCCTACAACATCGCCGAGCACCAGCGCGGTACGCCGCTGATCTGGCTGATGGTGCTGTTCGCCGCCGCGATCGTGGCGTTCGGCAGGTGGCGCGGGCTCGCCGCGCTCGGCGGCCTGGCGGCCAGCTTCGCCATCCTGCTCGGCTTCGTGCTGCCGGGCATCGGCGCCGGCCAGCCGCCGCTGCTCGTCGCGATCGTGGGCGCTGCGTTGATCATGTTCGTGGTGCTCTACCTGACCCACGGGATCACCGCGCAGACGTCGGTCGCGGTGCTCGGCACGCTCGGCAGCCTGGTGGTCACCGGCGTGCTCGGCCTGCTCGCCACGTCCGCCACCCACCTGACCGGCTTCGGCAGCGAGGACGCCACCACGCTGTCCATGTTCCAGGGCGACGTGGACCTGCACGGACTGCTTCTGGCCGGCATCATCATCGGCTCGCTGGGCGTGCTAGACGACGTCACAGTCACCCAGGCGGCCACCGTCACCGAACTGGCGCACGCCAACCCCGGGCTGTCCCGGCGGCAGCTCTACCGGGCGGCGACCCGGGTCGGCCGGGCCCACATCGCGTCCACCGTCAACACCATCGTGCTGGCGTACGCCGGCGCCTCGCTGCCGCTGCTGCTCCTGCTGGTCGCCGACTCCCGCCCGGTGAGCGAGATCCTCACCAGTGAGTTCCTCGCCCAGGAGATCGTCCGCAGCGCGGTGGCGACGCTCGGCCTGATCGCCGCCGTACCGCTGACGACCGGACTGGCCGCGATCGTGACCACCGCCGGGCGGCGCTCGCCCGGCGCGGAGCCGGCGCCCGCCGCGCCCCCGCCGCCGGCCGGACGGGACGACGCGCTGGAGGCGCTCGGCGGCGGGAAGAGTACGGAGGCCGCATGGTGACACTCCGCAGCGTGACCATCGAATTCAAACGCGACGCTGGTCACGGTGTGCCACGGCGAAATCTCGCTATTGGTCGGCTTCCGGACGTAGATCCTCACGAGTGCTGTCAGGTAACCTCGCTGCCGGTCACCGCCGAAGGCGCGCACCGGCGCCAGCGGTGCCGCCGCCCAATCGCCCACGGGCGAACCGGGGAACCAGGTACATGGGGTGAATCCGCGACAGCGGTAGGGGCCACTTCCGTCCCGAACCCGTCAGCTAACCCGGTCGGCGGCCGACGGAAGGGAACACTGTGACGGCACCCCTGCGCCGCTGGCTGACACCCGTGGTGGCCGTGCTGGCCTCGCTAGCCGTGCTGGCCGGCCCGAACCCGGCGACCGCGGCCCCCGCCGCGGCGGCCCCCGGCACCCCCTCGGGCCACGAGGAGGACGGCGATCCGCCGCTCATCACCGAGGCGATCGACTCCGCCAACCGGAACTTCCTCCAGGCCAAGGCGAAGCTCGCCAAGTCCCAGGACCGCCAGCGGCGGCTGGCGGCCGAGGTGAAGACGGCACAGGCCGAACTCGACGCGCTCAGCCCGCAGGTCAACCAACTCGCCGCCCAGTCCTACCGGACCGGCCGGATGGGCGCGATGGCGATGCTGCTGGAGAGCAACTCCCCCGACTCGTTCGTCCGCCGGGTCAACGCCCTGGACGAGCTGAACCTCCTCAACGCGCAGCGCCTGGCCGCCATCAACGCGGTCAAGACCCGCGCCGAGCAGGCCAAGATCGCGCTCGACGCCGAGGTGCGCGAGCAGGAGAAGCAGAAGAACGCGATGGAGCGCGAGAAGGTGCAGGCCGAGCGCGCGCTGAAGCTCGTCGGCGGTCTCGGCTTCACCGGCGGCCTGGTCTCCGCCACCTCACCGGTCGCCAAGATCGCCCCCGGCCGCACCGCCGACGGCGGGTGGAAGGCCGAGTCGTGCAGCGAGGACGACCCGACCACCTCGGGCTGCGTCACGCCGCGCACGCTGCACGCGTACAAGGAGGTCCGGCGCGCGGGCTTCAAGCGCTTCGTGGGCTGCTACCGGTCCGGCGGGCCGTGGGAGCACCCCAAGGGCAAGGCGTGTGACTGGTCGCTGCAGAACAGCGGCTTCGCGCCGTGGCACAACAACGACACCCGCCGGTACGGCAACGAGGTCGCCGCGTTCCTGATCCGCAACGCCGACCGGCTGGGCATCTACTACGTCATCTGGAACCGGCAGATCTGGTTCCCGGCCACCGGCTGGCGTTCCTACAGCGGACCGTCGAACCACACCGACCACGTCCACATGTCGCTGCTCTGATCCGGACACCACGAAAAGGGGCCGCCCGAGGGCGGCCCCTTTTCGCGTCCGAATGTGTCAGCTCGCCAGCGCCGGGTCGGCGGGCGCGGCCGGGGCGGGCAGCGGGGCCGGGGACTGCGCCACGGTCCGCACCTCGCCACCGGCGAGCCGGTACGACATGCCCACCACCGTGCACCGCCCGGCGGCCACCCGCTCGGCCAGCACGGCGGACCGGGCCAGCAGCGTCTCCACGGTCTGCGCGATGTGGACGTCGATGATGCCGTCGAGGTCCTCGACGCCCTGGCGGGCGGCGCGCAGCAGGCTCGGCGAGACCGCGTCCACCACCGCGCCCAGGTGCCCGGCCGGGGCGGCACCCGTCCGGACCCCCTCCCGGGCGGCCTGGACCGCGCCGCACGAGTCGTGCCCGAGCACCACCACGAGCGGCGTGCCCAGCACGGTGACGGCGTACTCGACGCTGCCGAGCACCTCCGGCCCGGCGGTGTGCCCGGCGGTACGCACCACGAAGAGGTCACCGAGACCGCGGTCGAAGACGATCTCGGCGGCGAGCCGCGAGTCGGAGCAGCCGACGATCACCGCGAACGGGTGCTGGCCGTCGGCGACCGCCGCCCGGTGCCCGGCGTCCTGATTCGGATGCTGCGGGACGCCCGTGACGAACCGGTGGTTACCGGCACGCAGCTCGGCAAGTGCCTGTTCCGGGGTGCTCGGCGTCATGTCCCTCACCTCGTCTACCTGGGGAACCACCAGGCCGAACGGCCTCGCGACCCACGGTCACACGCCCCTCGGGGTCCGTCAAGATTCGTGATACGCATTTCATACTTTCCCGTCTCCGCTCCGCCCCGGACCGCGCCGATTCGGCAGGTGGCGGACGTGGCCATAGCATGACCACCATGGCGACCACACCAGTTGAGGACGGGAGCCGCCGTAACTGGACCTTCCTCACCAACCATGGCCACGTGCTGCTGGCGATCGCGCGCAACCCCACCGCCCGGCTGCGGGACGTGGCGGACGAGGTGGGCGTGACCGAGCGGGCGGCCCAGGCCATCGTGGCCGACCTGGAAGCAGGGGGTTACCTGCGGCGTACGCGGGTGGGACGGCGCAACGAGTACACGATCAATCCGAAGGGCCGCTTCCGGCACCCGGCCGAGGCCGACCAGCAGGTCGGCGCGCTGCTGGCCCTGTTCGCCAGCGAGCCCGCCGGGGACGCCGCCGCCGGCCGGTGATCCGGCCGGCACCACGTGCGCCCCGCGCGGGCGGGCGCGGCGGGTAATCTCACCGCGTGCGCGACAGCTTGCGGCCGGGCGCGACCACGGGACGCGTCCGGGCCGGACACCGGATCAGGTCCGTCCTCTCCGGAGCGGCGGTGACCGCCCTGCTCGGCGGCGCGCTGGCGGTGCCCGCGCCCGCGCTGGCCGCCCCGAAGTGCGGCCCAGCCGGCGGCCCCGCACCCACCGAGGTGCCGTGGGCGCTGAGCCGTCTCGACCCGGCCGCCGCCTGGCGGCTCGGCAAGGGCGCCGGCATCACCGTCGCGGTGATCGACTCCGGGGTCTCACCGACCCATCCCCTGCTGCGCGGGCGGGTGCTGCCGGGTGAGGACTTCAACCAGCTCGTCCGCCTGAAGGGGCAGTGCGACCTGGTCGGCCACGGCACCATGGTCGCGGGCATCATCGCCGGCCGGGAGGGCACCGGCACGCCGTACACCGGCATCGCGCCGGAGGCGAAGATCCTGCCGCTGCGGGTGCTGGCCGAGAACAAGGAGAACTTCGACCCGGACGTGCCGGCCGAGATCGGCAAGGCGATCCGCTGGGCCGTCGACCACGACGCCGACGTGATCAACCTGTCCCTGGTCACGCTCGACGACCCGGCGCTGAAGTCCGCCGTGCAGTACGCGCTCGGCAAGGACGTGGTGATCGTCGCGTCCGCCGGCAACCGGCAGGAGAACCGGGAGGACCGGCCCGCCTATCCGGCGGCGTACGAGGGTGTCGTCGCCGTCGCCGGGATCGACGAGCAGGGCGGGCACGTCGGCAGCTCGGTCAGCGGGGACTACGTGGACATCGCCGGCCCCGGCCTGAACATCGTCGGGCCCGCGCCGCAGGGGCCGGGCTACCGGGGCGAGCCGCAGGGCGGGACGAGCTTCGCCACCGCGTACGTCTCCGGGGTGGCCGCGCTGGTGCGGGCCGCGCACCCGGACATCGGCGCCGACGAGGTCGCCTACCGGCTGACCCGCACCGCCGACAGCCCGCCGGACGGGCACAACGCCGAGGTCGGCTACGGGATGGTCAACCCGTACCGGGCCGTCACCAGCCTGCTGGGCACCCGCAGCGACCCACCGCTGGGCGCGATGCCGCCACCGGCGCCGCCGGCCGACCCGCTGGCGGGGCAGCGCACCGTCGCGATCTGGGTCGCCGTCGTCGGCGCGCTGCTGGCCGGCGTCCTGCTGACGCTGCGGCCCATCCTGGTACGCGGACGGCGGCGCGGGTGGCGGCCGGGCCGGCGCGACGTCCCGCAGGACGCCTGACGATGCACGACGGCTCCGCCCGGCGCGAGCCGTAGCGGAGCCGCTGTGGACCGGTCGGGGGTCAGTTGCCCCAGACCTTGGAGTTGCTCATCTCCGTGGTCATGTAGTTCTCGCGCGCGATGCCCACCGCGCCACCGATCTCGTTCAGGACCTTGTTGATGTCCCGCACGGCGGCGTCCCACTGGGCCTGGTGCTGCTGGTAGGCGGCCCGGTCCTGGCCCTCCCACTCGAGCTTGGTCAGCATCGCCCGCAGCGTGTCCAGCTTCTCGTCGATGGTCCGCGAGATGGCCTGCATCTGCTGGTTGCTGCTCTCCAGAACAGCGTAATCAACCTTGATGCTCATCGGTTCCTCCTCTGCCTGTCTTCGCGGATCACGGGTTGAGCGCAGCGTGGAACTTGTCCAGCATCTGCTGCTGCTCTTCGTCGTTGACCTGGTGCGTGGTGCCCGACTTGTCGAGCAGGTCCGCGATGTTGTCCATCGCGGTCAGCAGCTTCGTCGTGTCCTCGTTCCAGCGAGTCATCAGGCTCTGGAAGCCCGTGGACGCCTGGCCCTTCCAGGCCATCGCCAGGTCGTCGACCACGTTCCACAGCTTCTTGAGCTCGCCGTCGACGTCGCTGCGCGTGGACCGCACGTCACTCGCGGCGGTGTGCAGAGTCGCTGCACTGACCTCGAACGCCATGCTTCACACCCTTCCGTCATCTTGTGGCGGCGGTTCCGCCGCGCCCTCCCCCGCGGCAAGGCGTACACACCCCACCGACGGACACTTCATCCGAACCGTAGCGGACGATGTCCAACCCGCGCAGCCCTGCTGACCCATCGTCGTATTCCGACATGCCACTGTCGACAGACGCGGAGCGCCACCCCTCCGTACCAGGTGGACGGTCGAGGGCGAGGTCAGGACCGATCGCGTGCGGATCTGACGATCGTCGACACGCCGAAGGCCAGCACCGCGACCAGCATCACCACCACGACCCACAGCACCGGCTTCTCGAACGCGCGCTGGAACGACAGCACCAGCAGCGCCGCGCAGGTGCTCAGCGCCACCACCTCGGCGGCCCGTCGCAGCCGCGCCGAGCGGTTCAGCCCGGCGAACAGCATCAGGACCACGAAGACCGGGATGGTCAGCAGGACGTACAGCAGCAGCGAGAAGAGCAGGGTGTCCACGCGTCGCTCCCGTCACCCGTAGAACTTGGAGTCCCGCACCCAGTCGATCTTGATGTCCTTGATGTCCGGGTCGGAGCCGGTCGGCGCCCAGCCGGGCCGGGAGTCCGCGCTGAACGTGAACCGGCTGTCGGTGTGGAAGGCGGCCATCAGCGCGTGCAGCAACGCGCTGATCTCGCCGAAGACCAGGACCAGGATGGCGGCGGTGGCGGCCAGGCCGGCGATGCCGATGGCCTGGGCCAGCGCGGTGGTCGCGGGGAAGAACTGGAGCGCGATCGAGGCGATCACCGCGACCAGGATCGGCATGAGCGCCTGGGCCAGGCCGGAGACCGCGTCGTTGTACGCGTCCCGGGCGGCGGTGAGCGTGTCCCGGTTGGCGGCGAACGCCTCGGCCAGCGAATTGATCTCCGCACCGAGCTTGCGCAGGAACAGGTCGAACGCGTCCCGGTCGTCGAAGTCCCACTCCGCCGCGTCCGGCGGGACCGCCGCCATCGCCGCGCCGAACTGGTCCGCGCCGAGCAGACGGGCCGCCTCGTCCCACTTCTTGATGGACTCGTTCACCTCCTGGTTGTCGAACGACTCCAGGTAGAGGATCGTGCCGATCAGCGCCGCCGAGGCCGCGATCCAGACCAGGTTGCCCTTGGCGATGGCCGCCGCCGAGCGGACCGGGGCCGTGGTCTGCGCGACCGACACCGAGCCGGTCACCGTCCCGGACGCGTTGGCGATGAGGATCTCCGGTGGCATCAGGCGTCCTTCCCGTGGCGGACCCGGCCGATCACTTGACCACCCAGGGCTGATCCGACTTCTCCCAGTTCTTCGCGCTCTGTTCGAGCTGCGCGGCGGCCCTGCGCAGATGCTCCACGCCGGTGCGGACGTTGTCCAGGTGCCCGTCCACCGCCGCGTTGTGCCGCTCCACCGCGCCGGTGCCGAACCAGCTCAGCGCACCGCCGGGCAGCTTCACCTCGGCCAGCAACGTCTCGACGTTGCGGAGGTATTGGATCGGGCCGTCCGGGGCGTCGAGCCGCTGCCCGGCCTTCCGGATCGCGTCGACGTCGACCGTGTTCGGCATCGTCGGCTCCTCTCGCTCAGCGCCGCAGGTTGCGGGTCGGGTCGGACAGGTCCACCCCGAACTGACGGAACCAGTCCTCCGGGGTGAGCGTGCCGTCCTGCGCCCGGCGGACCATCTCGGAGTCGCCGAGCATCTCGCCCAGCATCTCCCGCTGCCGCTCCTCGAAGGCGGCGTAGGCCGCGTCGATCGCCGCCTGCATCGCCTCGGCCAGGGAGAAGCTGTCCAGCCGCATCGCCCGCGGGTTGAGCTCGACGTCGCCGACCTTCATGTCGCCGTCGACTGTCACGCGCACCAGGCCGTCCGGGCTCTCCCCGGTCACCCGCAGCTCGGCGCGCTGCCGCTGGACCTCGGCCAGCCGGCGCTGCTGCTCCTGCGCCTGCCGCAGCAGACCCTCCACGGCGGCACCGAAACCCGACGGGCTGCTCACGGACGCGCCCCTTCCCACTCGCGGCTGTCGATCGGGCCGACGCTACCGGACGGGGCGGCCCGCCGTCCGTCCCGTCAGGCGGGTTCCGTCCACGCGGTCTGGATCAGCTGCTGGCCGTCGCGGCGGCGCACGAGCGTGCCCCGGCCCGGCGGCTGCGGGGTCGGCCGCAGGTTGCCGAACACCGCGCCCTCCTCCCTGCTGCCGGACATCAGCAGGCCCGGCGAGTCCAGCTCGCGCAGGCGTTGCAGCACCGGCTCGTACAGCGCCCGGGCCACACCGCCGACACGGCGCGTGATGATCAGGTGCAGGCCGATGTCCCGCGCCTGTGGCAGCAGCTCGTGCAGCGCGCTGAGCGGGTTGCTGCCACCGGAGGCGACCAGGTCGTAGTCGTCCACCAGGATGTACAGGTCCGGGCCCTTCCACCAGCTCCGGTCACGCAGCTGCGCGGTGGTCACGTCCGGGCCGGGCAGCCGGTTCTGCAACGCGCTGCGGATCGAGCCGAGGCCCTGGCTGAACACCTGGTTCGACGGCGCGTAGTCGAGCAGGTGGTCCCCCTCGACCGCACCCAGCAGACCACGCCGGTAGTCGGCGATGACCAGCCGCGCCTGGGCCGGGGTGTACCGCTCCGCGATCCCCCGGGCGATCAGCCGCAGCAGGTTCGTCTTGCCGCACTCGGCGTCGCCGAACACGGTCAGGTGCGGCTCGCCCGCCAGGTCCAGGTAGACCGGGGCGAGCGCCGACTCGTTGACGCCGATCGGGATGCCCGGCGCGGACCGGTCGACGACCTTCGCCAGCTCGGTGACCGCCAGCTTGCGCGGCAGCAGCCGGACCTTCGGCGCCGGCTGTCCCGGCCAGTTCGCCGCGACGTGACCGGCGAGCGCCACCGACGCCTCGGTCAGGTCCTCGATGTCGCGCTTGCCGTCGATCCGCGAGATCGCGGTCAGGAAGTGCAGCTTGTCCCGGGTCAGACCGCGGCCGGGCGCGCCCACCGGCACGTTCTGCGCGGCCCGCCTGTCGATCTCCGACTCCGACGGGTCACCGAGCCGCAACTCCAGCTTGGTGCCGAGCAGGTCCCGCATGTTGATCCGGATCTCCGCCCAGCGCACCGCCGTGATCACCACGTGGACACCGAAGCCGAGGCCCCGGTTCGCCAGGTTGGTGATCGTCTGCTCCAGCTCCTCGTACTCCTGGCGCAGCGTGTTCCAGCCGTCCACCACGAGGAAGACGTCACCGAACGGGTCGTCGGCGAACTCACCCGCCGCCCGGCGACGCCGGTAACTGGCCACCGAGTCGATGCCGTGCTGGGTGAACCGGTTCTCCCGCTCGTCGATCACGGCGACCACCTCGGCCACCGTCCGCCGGACCGCCTCGACGTCGCGCCGCCCCGCCACACCCGAGGTGTGCGGCAGCCCGTCCAGGCTGCGCAGCGCGCCGCCACCGAAGTCGAGACAGAAGAACTGCACCTCGCGCGGCGTATGGGTGAGCGCCAGCGAGGCCAGCATCGAGCGCAGCATGGTGCTCTTGCCGCTCAGCGACGCCCCGACGATCACCACGTTGCCGCCGGCCCCGGCCAGGTCGACCATCATCGGGTCGCGGCGCTGCTCGTACGGCCGGTCCACGATGCCGACCGGCACCGCGAGCCGGCCGCGGCCCGGCCAGTCGGCGGTGGTCAGGCCGTACGTCGGGTGCACGCTCAGCTTCGGCAGCAGCTCGGCCAGCCCGGACGGCTCGGCCAGCGGCGGCAGCCACACCTGGTGCGCCGGCTTGCCCCGGCCCTTGAGCTGGTCGATCAGCACGTCGAGCATCGCCACGGCCTTGCCGTCACCGCTCTGCTCCGGCTCCGGGGCGGCCTCCGCCGGGCTCGGCGCCGCCGGCACCGGCACGTAGTCGATGCCGTACGGGACGATCCGGCGCTGCACCTGCGCCCGGGTGGAGCGCTGCACCTGCCCGGGCGCCCGGTACGGGCCGGACACGTAGGCGGCGCGGAACCGCAGCATGGTCGCGGTGTCGGTCTTCAGGTAGCCGTGACCGGGCGCGCTGGGCAGCTCGTACGCGTCCGGCACGCCGAGCACGATCCGGCTCTCCACCGCCGAGAACGTGCGCAGACCGATCCGGTACGACAGGTGCGTGTCCAGGCCGCGCAGCTTGCCCTCCTCCAGCCGCTGCGAGGCGAGCAGCAGGTGCACGCCGAGCGACCGGCCGAGCCGGCCGATCATCACGAACAGGTCGATGAAGTCCGGCTTGGCCGCGAGCAGCTCGGAGAACTCGTCACAGATGATCAGCAGGCTGGGCATCGGCTCCAGCTGCTCACCGGCGGCCCGCGCCTTCTCGTAGTCGTACCGGGAGACGTAGTTGCCCGCCGCCCGCAGCACCTCCTGGCGGCGGTTCATCTCGCCGGCGAGCGCGTCCCGCATGCGGTCCACGAGCGGCAGCTCGTCGGACAGGTTGGTGATCACCGCGCTGGTGTGCGGCAACGCGTCCAGCGAGGCGAACGTGGCGCCGCCCTTGAAGTCGACGAGGACGAAGTTCAGCTCCTCCGACGAGTGCGTCACCGCGAGCGCCGCGACCACCGTCCGCAGCAGTTCGCTCTTGCCGGAACCGGTGGCGCCGATCACCAGGCCGTGCGGGCCCATGCCCTCGTGCGCGGACTCCTTGAAGTCCAGCTCCACCACGTTGCCGTCCGGGCCCAGGCCGAGCGGGATGCGCAGCCGGTCGCGGTTGCTGCGCGGACGCCAGGTCTGCCGGACGTCCACCGTGGCCGCGTCGCCGACCCCGAGCAGGTCGGGCAGCTCCATGCTGCGGGACAGCGGCTCCTCGGTGCTGGCACCCTGCTGCTGGGAGAGCCGGAACGGGGCGATCTGGCGGGCCAGCCCCTCGGCCGCGCTCAGGGACAGCCGGTCCGGCCGGCCGAGCCGCGACGTGGCGGTGCCGCGGACCAGGTCCAGACCGGTGCCGTCCCCGGCGTCCAGGCAGAGCAGCCAGCGCCCGGCGTCGCGCGGGACCGCGCCGGACAGGTCGAACACCGTCGTGCCGAGCAGACCCGGCCCGGTCAGCGCGCAGGTCGCCGAGACCTCGCCGCCGTCCAGCACCACCACCACGTGCGGCGCGGTCGTCAGCGGCTTCGCCTCCGGCGCGAACCGGGGCCGTCCGCCCAGGTCCTGGGCCAGCGCCGTCTCCGCCTCGTCCAGCGCGGCGAACACCATCCGGCGCGCGCCGGCCGCGTCCGTACGCCCCGGGTGCTGGGCGTGCGGCAGCCACTTCACCCAGTCCCAGGCGGCCTGCCGGTCCGGCGCGGCCACCACGACCACCAGGAGGTCCTCCGGGGCGTGGAACGTGACCAGCTGACCCAACGCGGCCCGGGCCAGGTCCAGCACCGGCTCCCGGTCGCCGCGCAACGCGATCCGGCTGAACGCGCGCAGCGACAGCGCGGTCGGCAGATCCGGCACGCTGGAGTGGGCCCGGACGAACCGGCGCAGCGCGATCGCGCTCATCGGCTCCAGGTCCTCCACCGGCTTGGTCTCCGGCGGCACGATCTCCACCGCCAGCCGCTGCGGGCCCAGCGCGATCCGCACCTCGCCGAAGTCGTCCTCGGTGATCCGCCGCTCCCAGAGCCGGCGCGAGGCGGCGATCGACCAGAGCGCGTCCGGCTCCGGGTGCCGCCAGGTCATCGCGGCGCGCTGCTGCTCGGCCGCCCGCCGGGTGCGCTTACGCATCTGCGCCAGGTAACGCATGTAGTCGCGCCGCTGGGCGTTCAGCTCGGCCTTGTCCTTGCCGCCGTTGCCGAGCGTGCCGATCGCCATGCCCAACATGGACACACCGAACAGGCCACCCGCGACGTACGTCATCATGCCGCCGCCCCGGCCGGCGTAGAGGAACGCCATCGCGCCCACGCCGCAGAGCATCGGCAGGATCATCAGCACCTGACCCATGCCCTTGGCCTGCGGCTCCGGCAGCTCGGGCGGGGATTCCAGCAGCACCTCGCCGCGCGGCAGCGCGGGCCCCGGTTGACGCGGAAGTCGGCGGAACACCACCGTACTCACGGCTCTCCCCTCCCCAGAAGCGGCCCTGATCGTGGTCTGCCACCGCCGGTGAGCGTCGGGTGGGCAACCTGTGCGACCGCCATCGTAGGTAATCTCCGTCAGGCGTCGTGGACCCGTGTGGCGACGCCGACGGCCCAGCGGATCGTATGCGAGCACGAGGAGGCCACTGTGGCGACGAAGACGGCGACCGGCGGACTGAGCCGGATCACCATCGTGGCGCCGCGTACCAGGATGGATCTGGCGCTGCCGTCCGACGTGCCGCTCGCCGACCTGCTCCCCACGCTGCTGCGGTACGCGGGCGAGGACCTGGCCGACGAGGGCGTACGGCACGGCGGCTGGGCCCTGTCCCGGCTCGGCGGTCAACCGCTCGACGGCGGCCGCACCGCCGCGCAGCTCGGTGTCCGCGACGGCGAGGTGCTCTACTTCAACCCGCGTGCCGCGACCGCGCCCGAGATCGTCTTCGACGACGTGGTGGACGCGGTCGCCACCTCCACCACCCAGCGGGCGGGCGCCTGGCAGGTGGGCACCACGCGGGCGTTCGCGGTCCTGCTGGCCGGCTCGGCGCTGGCCGCGGGCGCGGTCGCGACGCTGCTCACCGGCCCGCCGCAGCTACCCGGCGCGGCGGCCGCGTTCGTGGTCGCGGTGGCGCTGCTGGTCGGCGCCGCGGTGCTGTCCCGCGCGGCCGGCGACAGCCGCACCGGCGCGGTGCTGGCCCTGGTCGGGATCGGGTACGCGGGCGTCGGCGGCCTGCTGGTGCTCGCCGGTGAGCGGACACTCGGCGAGCTGGCCGGCCCGCACGTCCTGCTGGCCGGCACCGCGGTGGTGGTCTTCGGCGCGGTGGCCGCGCTGGCGGTCGGCGACCGCCTGCCGCTGTTCCTCGGCGCGGTCGGCGTGGGCGGCGCGGTCGGCCTCGGCGCGGTGCTCAGCCTGTCCTTCGACATCGGCGCGGCGGCCTCCGCGGCGGTGGTGGCGACTGTCGCGTTCGGCGCGCTGCCCGCGCTG
Source organism: Micromonospora sp. SYSU B005 (assembly GCF_055362685.1). Lineage (NCBI taxonomy): Bacteria > Bacillati > Actinomycetota > Actinomycetes > Micromonosporales > Micromonosporaceae > Micromonospora > Micromonospora sp. SYSU B005. Next base: position 72,703 of record NZ_JAXCFU010000016.1, read on the forward strand.
CCGATGCTCGCCTACCGCCTGGCCCGGCTGCCGGTGCCGTCCATCCCCACCGGCCCGGACGACCTCAAGACCGACACCGAGTCGGTGGACGGGCCGTCGGTGCTGCGCAACAGCGAGCGCGCGGACGCGTTCCTCACCGGTCTGCTGTGGACCGTCTCGCTGCTGGTGCTCGGCGGCGAGGTGGTGCTGGCCGAGGACGGCCGGCTCCCGGCGGTCCTGCTCTGCCTGGTGCTGGCGCTGCTGTCGCTGCTGCGGGCCCGCCCGTTCCTCGGCCGCGCCCAGCGCACGCCGGTGCTGCTGGCCGGCACCGTCGGCCTCGGGCTGGTCGCCGCCGCCACCTTCGCCGCCGGCTCACTGGCGGTACGGCTCGGCCTGATCCTCGGCGGCCTGGCCGTGGTGGCCGTGATCAGCCTGGTCTACGGCCTGACCGTGGCCGGCAAGCGGATCTCCCCGGTCTGGGGCCGGACCCTGGACATCGTCGAGATCCTGCTGATCATCGCGCTGGTGCCGCTGGCCGTCTGGGTGTGCGGCGCGTACGGCTGGATCGTCAACCTTCGACCGTGACGGTCCCCATCGCGGTGCCGACCGGCGCGGTGGCGTAGACGCCCGGGCCGTGCTGGCCGTCCAGCGGGCGGGCCGGCACACCGGCGCGCCGGGCCATCTCCCGGACCGCCTTCACCAGCGCCTCGGCGTGCCCGTCCATGGCCGCCACCCGCAGCAGCGGCGGCACCCGCCGGCCGCCCGGGAGCACCACGGCGGCGACCGTGTGCGAGGGCGCGGAGGTGGAGGTGACCGCGTCCACGAGTGCGCCGAGCGAGCCGTTGGGGCGTACCCGCAGGGCCAGGCAGCGCTGCGTCCAGCCGCCTCCGCGCAGGCTGGTCCACGTCTCCACCGGGGACTCCGGGGCCAGGTCGAGGCCGGCGCCGGACACCACCGCCGCGTGCAGCTCGTTGCGGTCGAGCACCCGGTGACCGAGGCCGGCGGCGTTGAGCGCCTTGCCGAGCCGGCCCACCCCGGCCGCCACCGTGCGGTGCACGCCGCGCAGGCCGCCGCCCCGGCTCACCGCCTCGGCCCGCGCGTCGGACACCGACAGGCGCAGCGCCACCCACACGGTCCGGTACGCGGACGGCGGCGCGCCGGGTGCCGGGTACCAGACCAGGGTGTGCGAGACGACCTGGGTCTGGGTGACCGGGCCGGAGAAGTCGGCGAGCACCGCGAGCGCCCGGTCGACCACCGCCGCCTCGATCGAGCCGGCGGGCGCACCGGGACGGCCGGTCAGCGCCAGCGCGGCGAACCAGCCCCGGTCGTCCTGCCCGATCCCGAGCCGGGTGCCGCGCTCGGTCAGCTCCACCACCGTCAGCTCGGGGGCGAGCGCGGCGAGCCGCGGGTCGCCGCCCGGCGCCGCGCCCCGGGCCCGGTCGCGGCGCCGGCGCAGCCGGCGCCGGAGCATCAGGTCCTCGTACCACCAGCGGCCGCCCCGGCGTGCGAACGCCGCGGCCACCGCCAGCAGCGCCAGGACGCCGACCACCGCGAGCAGCCACGCCGGGCCGGCGGTGGCGAACCAGACGGCGAGCGCCGCGCACTCCACCACCACGAGCTGCCCGACCACGACCGGGCCGAGGCGTCCCCGGCGGCGCTTGTCGGCCGGGGTGACCGGCCGGTCCGGCGGTACGGCGGGAGCGGTGGCGGTACGACCGGGTGGCGCCTGGAGCTGCGTCATCGGTGTGCGTCCCTTCTGGACATCCTGGGCATCCGCCGGGCGGGTGCGGTCGTTCGGGCGGCGGACGGGGTCCGGCGCACCCCCGACGGCCCCTTATCGTAGGGAAGCCCGCGGCGCTGTTCGGACCTGTCGCCGCGGACCCACCCCCGCCGGAGGTTAGTCATGCGGACCCGCCGCGATCAGGTGCAGGCGTACCGCTTCGTCACCCGCCGCATCGTCTCGGCACTGCTCTCCGGTGATCCGGAGACGAACGACCTGCCGATGCGCCGCCTCGGCATGGCGGTGTTCGGCAGCGTCATCGCGGCCGCCGTGGTGCTCGGCGGCGTGGGCGCGTACGGGCAGCTCACCAGCAACTCGGCGCCGCTGGAGCCGAACACGCTGGTGATCGAGCGGGAGACCGGCGCGACGTACTACTTCGGCGAGGACCAGGTGCTGCGCCCGACGCTCAACTACGCCTCGGCGCGGCTGATCGTCAACGACGCGGCGGCGCAGCCGCGCACCATGTCGCAGGCGTCGATCAAGGACCGTCCACGCGGGCGGCTGGTCGGCATCGTGGGTGCCCCGGACGACCTGCCGGACCGCAAGTCCCTGGTCGGGCTGCCCTGGTCGGTGTGCGACGTACCGGATCCGAACGACCCGCAGCGCTCCACCACGCACCTGGTGATCGACCGCGCGCTGCCCGGTGGCACGGCGCTGACCGACCGGGCCGTGGTGGTGCGGACCAGCGACGCCCGTTACCTGCTCACCGGCGGTTCCCGGCTGCAGGTCGCCGGCGACGAGCAGGCGCTGGTGGCGTTGAAGATGGCCGGCGCGACGAACCTGACGGTCGGGCAGCAACTGCTGAACGCGGTGCCGGTCGGTCCGGTGCTGCGCAAGCCGGCGATCGCCGGGGACGGCAGCGCGAGCGGGCTGACGGTGGCCGACCGGCCGGCCCGGATCGGCCAGGTCTACCAGGCCGCCGGCCAGTACTACGTGCTCACCCGGCAGGGCCTGGCGACCGTCCGCGAGGTCACCGCGCTGCTGCTGCTCGGCAGCGGCGGCGAGGTGACGCAGATCACTCCGGACGAGGCGGGCCGGCTCCTCACCGACCAGCGGCTGGACGCGGACGGCCTGCCGGCCCGGCTGCCGACGCTGCACGAGGTCCGGCCGGGCCGCACCGTGCTGTGCGCCACCTACCGGCCCGGCCCGGCCGGTCAGCCGCCGACCACCACGTTGGAGGTCTTCGACTCCCCGCCGGCCGAGCTGACCTCGGCGACCGCGATGCCGGCCCGGCAGGGCGCCCGCGACGCGGTACGCACCGCCGAGAACGTGCTGCTACCAGGCGGCAAGGGCGTGCTGGTGCAGGCCACGGCCGGGGAGAGCGGCAAGGCGGCGGCCGGTTCGACCGTCTACCTGATCACCGCCCAGGGCATCCGCTATCCGCTCGGCACCGCCGGGGGCGACGCCAGGAGCGCGCTCGGGTACGGCGACGTGACGCCACTGGCCGTACCGGCCTCGCTGCTGGCGCTGGTGCCGACCGGCCCGACGCTGTCCCGCGAGGATGCGATGACCTACTTCGATGCGTCGGCACCCCCGGGGGCCACCGCGACACCCTCGGCCGGGGGCGCGGCGGCGCAGGTCCAGGGCGGTTGAACAGCCGCCGGCCGATCCGAAGTGGAGGAACCCCGTCACGGGTCGCCCGGGTTGGCCCGCTTCGACTAACCTGAGTACGGCGAACGGTTATCGACGATGACTACGGGGATGCAGCCATGACGGGGCGCACGACGGTAGACGTACTGTCCTTGGAGGACTTCCACCAGCGGCTCGAGCGGCGCCTGCACGAGGCGGAGTCCGTGTTGCGCAAGCTCAACACCCAGATGCAGTGCCGCCCGCCGGCGCTCGGCACGTTCACCGACGCGACCGACAACGCACGTCGCTACTCCGAGACGCACCAGAGCTACGTCAACCACGTCGACCGGCTGCGCCGGGCGATCCTGGCCGCCCGCGAGGCGACCCACAAGATCATGACGAACTACAAGACCGCCGAGGCCCGCAACGCCGCCGCCGCGGCCGACATCGCCGCCGCCCTCTCCGGGCTCAACGAGGCGATGAAGCAGCCGAAGGAGGACCCGCGTGTCTGAGTACACCCGGCGCTACGAGCACGTCAGCCACGAGGAGCTCTACCAGGGCGTCAACGCCGGCGACCCGAAGCAGATCGAGGCGCTCAGCGCCCAGTGGACCTCCCTGAAGGGCACGCTCGACGACCTCGGCCGCGACCTGACCGCCGACCTGGAGGCGCTGGCGAAGACCTGGACCGGCGACGCGGCGCGGGAGTTCCACCGCCGGCTGGACATGGTCGTGCGCTACTCCGGCAACCTGTCCGAGGGCATGACCGGCATCCGGCAGGGCCTGGACATGATGTCCAGCGAGCTGCGGGCCGCGCAGTCGAAGGCGGAGAGCCCGGAGAAGACCGACGACAACGACAAGCTGCTCTCCGGCGCCGGCAAGGGCTTCCTGATCGGCGGTGCCCCGGGCGCGGTGATCGGCGGGATCGTCGGCCACCAGCAGGACAAGGCCGAGCAGGAGAAGGCGCACCAGCGGATGGTGCAGGTCGTGGCGAAGCTCGCCGAGGGCTACGACTTCTCGGCGTACGGCCGCATCGTCGTGCCGGACCCGCCGGAGACCGAACTGCCCGGCCACACGAGCAACGGCGACCCGACGCTGCAGAACGGCCCGTCGGTGAAGACGCCGTCGTCCGGCCCGAGCCTGGGCAGCTTCGGCCCGGGTGCCAACGCCACCGCCACCACGTCGGGCGTGCACCACACGGCCCCGACCGGCGGTACGCCGGGCGAGGGCACGCCCGGTGCGGGCACTCCGGGCGGCCAGCCCGGCGCCGGCGCTCCGGGCTCGGTGCCGACCAGCGGCACCGTCGACCCGGGCGGTACCTCGCTGGCCGGTGCCGCGCCGCTGACCAGCACCGTCGGCGGTCCGACGATCGGCGGCGGCCCGGGCTTCGGTCCCGGCGGCGCCGGCCCGACGACGATGAGCGCCGGCGGACCGGGTGGCGGCCTCTACGGCGCCCCCGGTGTGCTGAGCACCGGCTCGCTCGCGGGCACCGGCACCAACGCGGCCTCCTCGGCCCGCTTCGGCGGCATGTCCGGCGCGGAGAACCGCTCGGCGGCCGGCACCGGCCGGCTCACCTCCGGCCGTGGTCTGGTGGTCGACGCCGGGAGCAAGCCCGCCGAGCGCACCGGCGGCGCCACCGGGCGGCCCGCGATGGCCGGCCGCAGCGGCGTGCTGGGCGGGCGCGGCGGCCACGGCGACGACGAGTCCGACGGCCGGCTGACCTGGCTCACCGAGGACGAGATGGTCTGGAGCGACGGCGACGCCGCCCCGCCGCCAGTGCTCGGCGGCAACTGAGCCCGGGCTTCACGAGACGGCGCGGCACCCCGAAAGGGGCGCCGCGCCGTTCCGCGTCGGGCCTGCGTGAATGTCCGTCCACACCGACCCGTGGGGTGGCTCACGTAACCCGCAAGATCCTTGAGCTGCGGGATCGTCCGTCGACCGATAGGTTGAACAGGTGCTGCCCGTAGCGTTCGCCCCGTCCACCTGGACGGCGACGCTGCGCCGGATCGCCCGCACGGCTGTGGCCGGCCTGGCGATCATCGCCGGCCTCCAGGGCATCGCCGCCGCACCCACTCACGCCGCCGCGGCCTCGCACGCAACCGTCGCCTCGCACACCGTCGCGACCGAGCACGTCGCAGCGATCGAGCACATGGCGGCGATCGAGCACGTGGCGGCGCGGCAGGCGGTCACGACCGGCGCCGCGCGTTCCGCCGGCCTCACGGCGGCCGACGCGACGACCGCTGCCCCGCGGACCACCGGCCCCGGCACCGGCCCGGCCGCCACGGAAGCCCTCTCCGCCGACTCCGCCGGGCGCGTCCCCGGCGTCGAGGTCGTCGCCGCCGCCGACCCCGGCCGGGCGGACATCGCCCGTCGCGGTCCGCCGCGCGCCTGACCGGGCGCCCCTTCCGGTACGCCCCGGCGCGGCCCACCGGCCGCACGCCTCGCGCCCCGCTGCGCGTCCCGTCGCGTCCGAGTCACGACGCGCACCCGCCCGGATGCCCGGGCCACGACCGTTTATCGTCCTTCCGTTCCACCACGAGGTGCTGGTGATGCAGACCGTCTTCTCCGCCGTCCTGCCCGACATGCCCGCGGCCGCCGTGATCTGGCTGGTCCTGCTCGCCGTGGCCGCGACAGTGGTCACCGCGCTGATCGTCCGCCCGTCCCGGTTCCGCTCGGAACTGGTCGACCGGATCAGCGACGCCGCCCGGCCGAGCAGCATCGATCGGGCCGAGCGTGCCCGCGTACGGGACCAGGAGCAGATCCGCTACGCCGACGAGGTGGCGGTGGCCGCGTCCCGTGCCACGGCGACCGCCGAGCGGAGCCGATCCGAGTGGCTGACCGCCCAGGAGGAGGCCGAGGCCGCCTGGCAGGCGTACCAGGCGGCCGAGGAGGACGTCCGGCGCCTGAGCGCCGCCGCGGCGCTGCCGCTGCCCCGGACCGCCAAGACCCCGGCCGAGTACGCCGACCGGGAGCGCTGGCTGCACCGGGCCGCGATGGACGCCCAGTGGCGTAACGAGATCACGGTGCGGCAGCTCAGCGACATCCTCGGCGGCAACGGCTGGGACCCGAGCCGGCACCCGGTGGAGCAGGAACTGCTGCTGCGCCGGCTGGTCCGGGACAACATGGCGGCCCGGCACCGGGCCGCGATGCAGCGGGAGCAGGCCGCCTGGCACGCGGCCGAGCTGGCCGCGGCGGCGGCGCAGAGCCTGCGTGACGAGGCGTTCGCGGCCCTGCACCCGGTCGCCGAGCCGCAGACGGAACTCTCCATCGTCGGGTTCGCCGGACCCGAGGCCACCCGGGAACTGCCGACCGTAGCGGGCGTGGGGACCACTCGCGAGCCGACCCCGGTGGCCCGGGGCCGGGCGGCGGTCGTGGCCTGAGAGCACCGTGGCCCGGGCTCCCAGATGGATTACTTCCGAGCACTATGACTGAGAGGCATAAACATGCCTCTCAGTCATACGCGTTCCGTCAGAGTCGTCTGTCGTCGGCACCGCGCGGCCCGGGCCCGGCTCGGCTAGCGTGGTGGCGTGTCCCGTGAAGCCTGGGTGCTGGTCGTCCTCGCCGCCGTCCTCGCGGCGGCCATGCTGGCCGGGGCGGTACTGCTCGCCATCCGGGTGGTCCGCACCCGCCGGATGCTCGGCGCGCTCGGCGCCGGCGGCAAGGTCGCGTTCTACGGCGCGCTGATCTACACGATCCTGCCGGTGGACCTGCTGCCCGATCCGATCTACCTGGACGACATGGGCGTGCTGGCCGGCGCGCTGTTCTACCTGGGCCGGCTGGTCGCCAAGCACCGCGCCGAGCAGCGGGCCGCCGGGGAGTCCCCGGTGGCGACGTTGCCGCCCGGCGCGGCACCCCGCCGCTGAGACGTCACCGGCACGGAACAAGGAGACGACATGGCGGCACGGCATCGGCTGGATCCGAGCGACGAGCGGGTGGCCCGCTTCTTCGCGGATCGGCACCTCGCCACGCTCACCACACCGCGTGCCGACGGCACTCCGCACGTCGTACCCGTGGGGGTGACCTTCGATCCCGCAGCCCGGCTGGCCCGGGTGATCACCTCAGCCGGGTCGGCCAAGGCCCGGCACGTCGCGGCGGCCGGGCCGGACGGCGTCCCGGTCGCGGTGTGCCAGGTCGACGGCCGCTGGTGGCTGACGGTGGAGGGGCGGGCGGTGCTGCGCCGCGACCCGGAGTCGGTGGCCGAGGCCGAGCGCCGGTACGCCGAGCGGTATCGCACGCCGCGCCCGAATCCGGAACGGGTGGTCATCGAGATCGCGGTGACCGGGCTCCTGGGAAGCCTCCCCGACTGAGGCGTCTGTCCGGTTCCGCGGTGGCCCCGGTCACGGCCGGAAATGGGCCGCAGCGGCAGGGCGGTTGAACTCTCCGTACGCCGAGCGCCACTCCTGGTGCCGCGTCTCCCGCACGGAGCCGTCGACCCCCGAATGGAGCCTCGACCATGAACCCGATCATCCGTAAGTGTGTGCTGTCCGTCGCCGGCCTGGCCGCGGCCGGCGGTGCCGTGGCCGGTCCGGCCGCCGCCCACGCCGCCCCGGTCAAGGGCAAGGGTGACCGCGCCGCCGACTACGAGTACCAGGCACAGCCGAACTACTTCTACTGCGGTCCCGCCTCGACCCGGATCGCCCTGTCGGCCGAGGGCAGGGACGTGAGCCAGGACGAGCTGGCGACGAAGCTCGGCACCACCGAGAACGGCACCGACTCGGCCATCGACATCACCCGCGTGCTCAACGAGTACACGGGTGGCAAGTACAAGACCACCGAGATCCGCGACGACGTGGCCACCCGGGACCAGGTCGAGCGTCTGCGCGCGGACATCCGTACGGCTGTGGACGACGACCGCCCGGTGGTGGCGAACATCCTGGGCGGCGCCCGGGACATCGACGGGGTGGAGCACAGCTACCCCGGCCACTACGTGACCGTCGTGCGGTACGAGGGCGACGGCGACCGGGTGCTGATCGCCGACCCGGCCCGGCCGGACGAGCCCACGTACTGGATGGACGTGACCGAGCTGGCCAACTGGATCGCCGGACGCGGCTACAGCTCCTGACCCGCACGGGCCGGTCCCCTTCTGGGGGCCGGCCCGCCGCCGGGGTACGTCAGCGGCCGGTGTCGCCTTCGCCGGTGCGCTGCTGCGCCATGTCGACGCCCTTGTCGATCTGCGCGTCGTACTTGCCGCCGGTGCGCTTGTCCGCCGCGTCACCGGCCTTCTCGATGCCCTGGTCGACCTGCCTGTCGTGCTTGTCGGCGAGGTCCTTGGCCTTGTCCATGAAGTCGCTCATGCCCGAATCTCCCTTCGATACGGTGAATGCCTTCCCGGAGGCCGGGGGCACAAACACCGGGTGGGCGGTTACGTCCCTGGTGTCGGATCGGCCCGCGTCGGGTACCAACGGCCCGGATCGAGGAGGGCGACGTGGACGACGACGCTGGCATAACCGGGCGGGCACCGACCGCCGGACCGCGACAGACCTGGGCGGGACTTCCCTGGCCGGTACGGACGGCGGTCACCTGGAGCGCCTGCCTGCTGGTGGTGACCGCCGGGCTGTGGCTGCTCGGGCAGATCGCCGTACTGCTCGCGCCGCTGGCGGTGGCGCTGGCCGGCACGCTCTTCCTCGCCGCGCTGCTCGACCCGATCCTGGTACGCCTGCGCCGGCTGCGGGTACCGGCCGGGCTCGCCGCGCTGCTGAGCATCCTGCTGCTGCTCGGCATCCTGGGCGGTGCCGGCGTCCTGGTCTGGAACCTCACCGCGAGCCAGTTCAGCGAGTTGAGCCAGCAACTCGACGAGGGTTTGCAGCGCACCCGGGACTTCGTCACGTCCAGCCTGCCGGTCACCGACCAGCAGCTCGACCGGCTCGTCGAGCAGATCCGGCAGGGCCTGAGCAGCGGCGCGCCCGACCCGGTCGCCGGTGCGCGCAAGGTCGCCGAGGTCGCGGGCGCGGTGCTGCTCGCCCTGGTGCTGCTGTTCTTCCTGCTCAAGGACGGCCGCTCGATGTGGCGCTGGGTGCTGCGCCGGCTCGCCGGCCCGCGCCGGGAACTGACCGCCGAGGCGGGACGGGCCGGCTGGCGGACGCTCGGCGCGTACAGCCGGGGCACGATGATCATCGCGGCCATCGACGCCATCGGCATCGGGCTGGCCCTGGTCGTGCTGCGTGTCCCGCTGGCCCTCCCGCTCGCCCTGATCACGTTCCTCGGCGGGTTCGTACCGATCATCGGCGCCACGGTGGCCGGTGCGGTGGCGGTGCTCGTCGCGCTCGCCGCGAACGGTCCGACCACCGCGCTGCTGACGCTGGCCGCCGTGATCGCCGTCCAGCAGATCGAGGGCAACCTGCTGGAACCACTGGTGATGCGGCGGCAGGTGCAGCTGCACCCGGCGGTCATCCTGGTGGTGGTCACCGCCGGCACGCTGGTGGCCGGGGTCGCCGGGGCGTTCGTGTCGGTGCCGATCGCGGCGGTGCTGTGGCGGGTGCTGGACACCGTGCAGCGGCACCGCGCCGCCGAGGCAGCGGGCTGAGCCACCGGAGCGCTGACGGGTACGGCGGTCAGGCGGGGTGCGGCTGGCGCAGGTGCGTGGTGAACCACGTACCGGCCTGGTCGGCCACCTGCTCCAGCGTGCCGGGCTCCTCGAACAGGTGCGTGGCGCCGGGCACGATCCGCAGCTCGGCGACCTCGCCCAGCGCGTCCCGGGCCTGCTCGTTGAGCACGATCACCTGCTCGTCCAGGCCGCCGACGAGCAGCAGCGTCGGTGCGCGTACCGCAGTCAGTGAGCTGCCGGCCAGGTCGGGCCGGCCGCCCCGGGAGACTACAGCGCCCACCCGGTCCGGCCGGGCCGCGGCGGCGACCAGCGCGGCGGCGGCGCCGGTGCTGGCGCCGAACAGCCCGACCGGGAGCCGCCCCAGCTCCGGGTCAGCACCCATCCAGTCGACGATCCCGGCCAGGCGCTCGGCCAGCATGCCGATGTCGAAGCGCAGTTCGGCGGTGACCTCGTCCCTGACCTCCTCGTCGGCGGTCAGCAGGTCGACGAGCATCGTGGCGAGCCCGCGCTCGTTGAGCGCGTGCCCGACGGCCATGTTGCGCGGGCTGTGCCGCGAGCTGCCGCTCCCGTGCGCGAACAGCACCACCCCCCGCGCCTCGGCAGGCACCACCACGTCCCCCACGAGCCCGCCGTCCACCACAGGCACCGAAACCTCACGCATAACCTCACCGCCCCTCCCGCTCTCCCCCACGCATACCCCCCACCCCGACGATCATGAAGTTGACGCCCCAGAAAGCGCTCCCCCACCCCGTCAACTTCATGATCGCGCCCACCGGGCAAGATCCACAAAAGCGCACGCGTTCGGGTTGCGTTGACGTCGGCGGCAAGGTTTAGCGTCGACCTGGCAGTGAGGGAACGGGGGCGGCGGATGCGGATCGGGGAGCTGGCGCAGCGGGCCGGTACGAGCACCCGCACCCTGCGCTACTACGAGGCCCACGGCCTGGTCCGGCCGAGCCGGTCCGCCAACGGATACCGGGTCTACGACGAGGCGGAACTACGCGTCGTCCGCGAGATCCGGTCCCTGCTGGCGATCGGCTTCGGCCTGGACGACATCCGCCCGTTCGTGGCCTGCCTGCGCGCCGGAAACGACTCCGGTGACGTCTGCCCCGATTCGGTGGCGGTGCTGCGGCGCAAGCTCGCCGAGGTGGACGACTACCTCGACCGGCTGGGCGACGTCCGCCGCCGGCTGCACGACCAGCTCGCCCACGCGATCGCCCAACGGGAGGAAACATGCCTCAGGACACGGGGACCGGCCGGCTGAACCCGGTCACCGACGACACCTTCGCGGCAGCCGTGCTGGCCGCCGACCGGCCGGTGGTGGTGGACTTCTGGGCCGAGTGGTGCCCGCCGTGCCGGGTGGTGTCGAAGCACCTGGCCGAGCTGGCCGAGGAGTTCGGCGACGCGCTGCGCTTCGTCACTCTCAACACCGACGAGAACCCGGCCACCGCACGCGCCCACCGGATCATGTCCGCGCCGACCATGCTGGTGTTCCGGGGCGGCGAGGTGGTCGGCTCGATCGTCGGCTCCCGCCCCAAGGACCACCTGCGGCGCAGCTTCGCCCAGCACGTGGACGGCTGAGCCCTCGCCCGGACGGTTGAGCCGCCGCCGGGCGGGAACGCGCGGGGTGACCACGGACCCCGACCGATCGCGAGGATCGTCATGGCGAAACAGGACAGGTCCCGGGAACAGGAACTCACCGACCAGGAACGTCGTAAGCAGGAGCTGAAGGACTCGCCGGACTGGGCCGACCGCGCCTCGACGGCGCGGACGTCCGACGATCCGCGGGCCACGGCGCCGCGCGACGCCGGCGGGCGTCCGTCAAACGGCCGCCAGTTCTGAGGTACGCGTACCGAGCGGTCCCGCCCTTCGGGGCGGGGCCGCTCAGTTCATGCGTTCCGGCAGGTGCATCAGCGGCGCGCGGCCCTGCGGCTGCTCCGGCTGCGGACCGGTCGGGTGAGCCGGTGGCACCGCCACGGTGACCGGCTGCGCGGAGGTGACCCGCAGCGGCTCGCCGTGATGCCGCAGGTCCACGACGGTGTCCGGGCCGCCGTTGCGCAGCGAGTACGTCGTCTGGTGCGGCCGGACGTCGACCCGCAGTCGCATTCCCTGCCACTGGAGTGAGAACTCCAGGCGGCTGAGGCGGCTGGAGAGCCGGGGCGCGAAGGAGAGCATCCCGTCGTGGTCCCGCAGCCCGCCGAACCCGGCCACCAGCGCGATCCAGGCGCCCGCCAGGGACGCCATGTGCACGCCGTCGCGGGTGTTCTCGTTGAGGTCGTGCAGGTCCATCAGCGCGGCCTCGCGCAGGTAGCGGTGGGCCAGTTCGAGGTAGCCGACCTCGGCCGCCAGCACCGCCTGGGTGCAGGCGCTCAGCGACGAGTCGCGTACGGTGCGCCGCTCGTAGTAGACGAAGTTGCGCAGTTTCTCGGCGGCGCTGAACGCGTCGCCCCGCCAGTGCATGGCGAGCACCAGGTCGGCCTGCTTGACGACCTGCTTGCGGTAGAGGTCGAAGTACGGATAGTGCAGCAGCAGCGGGTACTTCTCCGGCGGCGTGTGCTCGAAGTCCCACTCCTGGAAACGGGTGAATCCCTCCACCTGCTCGTGCACGTCGGTCTCCGCGTCGTACGGGACGTGCATGTCGTTGGCGGCGTCCCGCCAGGCGGCTGCCTCCTCCTCGGTGACGCCGAGGTCGAGTGCCTGGTCCCGGTAGCGCATCGCGCAGTCCGCGGCGGTACGCAGGTTCCGCTGGGCCATTAGGTTGGTGTAGACGTTGTCGTTCTTCACCGCCGTGTACTCGTCCGGGCCGGTGACGCCGTCGATGTGGAACCGCCCGGCGCGGTCGTGGTGGCCGAGCGAACGCCACAGCCGGGCGGTCTCGACGAGCAGTTCCAGTCCGATCTCCCGTTCCAGCGCCTCGTCACCGGTGACGAGCACGTAGCGGCGCAGCGCGTCGGCGACGTCGGCGGCGATGTGGAACGCGGCGGTGCCGGCGGGCCAGTACGCCGACGACTCCGGCCCCTCGATGGTGCGCCACGGGAAGGCGGCGCCTTCGAGGTTCAGCGTGCGGGCGCGTTCCTGGGCCTGGGCCAGCGTGTCGTACCGCCACTGCAATGCGTCACGGACCGCGCTGGGCTGGGTGTACGTGAGCACCGGCAGCACGAACATCTCGGTGTCCCAGAACGCGTGGCCGTCGTACCCGGGGCCGGTGAGGCCCTTGGCCGAGATCGGCCGCCGTTCCGCGCGGGCGCCGGCCTGGAGGACGTGGAAGAGGCCGAACCGGACAGCCTGCTGCACCTCGGGGTCGCCTTCGACGCGTACGTCGGCGGCGTCCCAGAACGCGTCCAGGTATTCGCGCTGGGCCCGGCGCAGGCCGTCCCAGCCGTCGAGCCGGGCCGCGGCGAGCGCCGCGCCGACCTGGTCGCGCAGCGCCGGGAGGGACCGGCGGCTGGACCAGCCGTACGTGAGGTACTTGACCACCCGGAGCGTCTGTCCGGGCTTGAGCACGCAGCCGATGGTGGTGCGGACCCAGTCCTCGTACCCCTCGCTCTCGATCGTGGTGCGTTCGGGCCCGTCGACGTCGTGGCCCATCGCGGCGGCGACCCGCAGACCGCTGACCTTGGTGCGGTGGATGAGCTGGCCGCCGTCGTCGGTGGTCAGCTCCTCCTCGGCCTGCAACGGCGACTCCAGGACGGCGGCGACCCGGGGGTCACGGCTCTGCGGCGGCAGCGACTCGTTGGCGACCAGCTCGGACTGGAGGATCAGCCGCAGCGGCCCGTCGACCGGTTCGACCTCGTAGTGGATGGCTGCCACCGAGCGCTGGGTGAACGACACCAGGCGGGTGGTACGGACCTTGACCTCCCGGCCGGCCGGGGAGCGCCAGTGCAGGTCCCGCTGGAGCGTGCCGGCGCGCATGTCGAGGACCCGCTCGTGGGCGAGCAGTTCGCCGTAGCGCACGTCGAGCGGCTCGTCGTCCACGAGGAGCCGGATCAGCTTGCCGTTCGTGACGTTGACGATGGTCTGCCCGGACTCGGGGAAACCGAAGCCGGCCTCGGCGTACGGCAGCGGGCGCAGCTCGTAGAACGAGTTCAGGTAGGTGCCGGGCAGCCCGTGCGGCTCGCCCTCGTCGAGGTTGCCCCGCAGCCCGATGTGCCCGTTGGACAGCGCGAACACCGACTCGGACTGGGCCAGCACGTCCATGTCGAGCTGCATCTCCCGGACGTGCCAGGGCTCGACCGGATACGCCCGTTCCCGGATCACGCGGCCGGCTCCGCGGCGAGCAGGTCGGCGAGGTCGGTGACCACCACGTCGGCGCCGTGCGCCAGCAGCTCGTCGGCCTGGCCGACCCGGTCGACGCCCACCACGTACCCGAATCCGCCGGCCCGCCCGGCGGCGACGCCGGCGAGGGCGTCCTCGAAGACGGCGGCCTGCGCCGGTTCGACGCCGAGCAGCCGGGCGCCTTCCAGGAACGTGTCCGGGGCCGGTTTGCCGCGCAGCCCGTTCGCGCGGGCGACCACACCGTCCACCCGCGCCTCCAGCCAGCGGTCCAGTCCGGCGGCGTGCACCACGGCGGCGCAGTTGGCGCTGGCCGAGACGACGGCGCGGCGCAGTCCGGCCGTGGTGGCCGCCTCCAGGTAGCGCACCGAACCCTCGTACACCTCGACGCCGTGCTGCTCGATCCGCTGGAGCAGGACGACGTTCTTGCGATTGCCGAGGCCGTTGACGGTGTCCGCCTCGGGCGGGTCGTCAAGCGATCCCTCGGGCAGGGTGATGCCGCGCGAGGCCAGGAATGTGCGCACCCCGTCGGCGCGCGGTCTGCCGTCCACGTAACGGTTGTAGTCCGGTCCGGGGTCGAACGGGTGGAACGGCTCGCCGGTTTCCGCCGACCGTCGCCGCAGGTACGCGTCGAACGTCTCCGCCCAGGCGGCGTTGTGCACCTTGGCGGTCTGCGTCAGCACACCGTCCAGATCGAAGAGACAAGCGCGCACGTGCGCGGGGAGGCCCAGCATCGCTTGAATCTATCCAGCGCTCGCACCGGGCAAACACCATTCGGCGCTCAGCGGTTCGGGCGCAGCGTCCAGATCACGGTGAGCGAGGAGGTGAGCGTGCCGTCCTCGGTGTGGACCTCCACCTCGACCGGGAACTCCGGCCGCCGTCCGGCGTCCAGCTCCGCAAGCACCTCGGCGGGTACGCCGCCGAGCCGCGCCGTCGCCAGCACCGGCCCCATCGCCACCTTGAGGTAGCGGATGGTCGCGGTCACGGCCAGGGGTACGGCCCGGTCGAGCACCTGCCCGAACGCGGCCAGAACAACCGCGCCCGAGGCGGTCTCCCCCAGCGTGAACATGGCTCCGGCGTGCGGGCCGCCCACGTGGTTGTGGTGCGCCGGGTCGTCGGGGAGCCGGACCACGGCCCGGACCCCGCCCTCGGCCTCGGGCGCCACCTCGACGAACTCGATTCCGAGCGTGCGGGCGAACGGCACGGCGTCGAGGAGACCGGCCGCCACCTGGCGAGAGTCGATGCTCATGCCCGAACGCTACTCGCCAGTAACTTTCCCGGCAAGACGCCAGGCCACCGTGACCTAATGTCACTAACTAAGCGACATCCTCGCGGTCTGCCGCTAAGCTTGTCTCTTACTAAGAGACAATGGGACATAAGATGATCTACGCCACCCCAGTACTCAGTGATCACGACGAGACCGTGCTGGCCGAGGTGCATGACATGCGCCGCATGCTCGCCGATGTCCTGCGCACCCCTCGCCGGTGGACCGGTGGCCTCCGGCGCACGATGTTGGCCCGCGCGATTCTCGGCTCCAACAGCATCGAGGGCTACGTGGTCGCCGAGGACGACGCCGCCGCCGCGCTTGACGGCGAGGAGCCGTTGAGCGCCGACGACCGGACCTTCGCTGAGATCCGGGGCTACCGGCAGGCTCTGGGATACGTGCTGCAAACCGCCGGGGATCCACACTTCCGCTTCGATACGTCGGCGATTCGCAGCATGCACTACATGATGCTCTCGCACGATCTGAGCAAGAGCCCGGGGCAATACCGCAAGGGCCCGATCTACGTGCACGATGAGCGGACCGATGAGCGGGTGTATGAGGGCGCGGACGCCGACCACGTGCCTCACCTCATGGAGGAACTAGCCGAGGATCTACGGTCGGACGTCACCGCCTCGCCGCTCGTCAAAGCAGCCATGGCGCATCTGAACCTGGTGATGATCCACCCGTTCCGTGATGGCAACGGGCGTATGGCACGCGCCCTTCAGACGCTGGTGCTCTCCCGTCGTGCGATCATTGAGCCGGCCTTTTCCAGCATTGAGGAATGGCTGGGCAGCAACACCGAGGACTACTACCGAGTGCTGGCGGTTACCGGACGTGGCCGCTGGAACCCCGAGGGTTCGGCGCACCTCTGGGTGTCGTTCAACCTGCGCGCCCATCACATGCAGGCGCAGACCGTCGCGCGCCGCTTCGATGAGGCGTCCGGCATCTGGTCGGAGCTGGACGCGATCGTTGCCGACAAAAGGCTCCCTGAGCGGGTGACCGATCTGCTCTACGAGGCAGTCCTGGGCTATCGCATCCGCCGCTCCGGGTACGTCAAACTTGCCGATGTCGAGGATCGGACCGCATCTCGTGATCTGGCCAACCTTGTTGAGCACGGGCTGCTGGAAGCACGTGGCGAACGGCGGGGAAGGCACTACGTCGCCGGCCCCACGCTGGTGTTGGTGCGGGAACGGGTCCATGCTCAGCGCAAGCCGATCAGCGACCCCTATCCGGCCATGCCGGTCGTTCTCGCGACCGAGGCTGCCAATACGACCGGCTCAGGTGAACGGTTGTAAACCAAGGTCCATGCCACGGCGCTGTCCGGCCCGATGGATCAGCTCAGCGGCGTTTCGGAGGCTGCCCGCTCCGGGTAGCGAGTGGCCCATGAACTGCGATCTCGCGCGCGGGCTGACGGTGGCGTGGGCGCTGCCGGAGTTCCGCGACGGGCTGCGTCACCTCGTCGACCTCGACGAGGTGACGGTGCTGCTGGCCGCGCTGTCCCTTCCGGACCGCGACGGCGAGGTCGAGCGGAGCGCGCTGGGCCTGCTGCGATCCGGGCTCGACAGCACCGAGGTCCGGGAGGCGGTGTTGCTGCTGCTGGAGCGGGACACCGTACGCCGGCCGCTCGTCGCCGCGGCGGTGGAGCCGCTCGCCGACCGGCCCGGCCTGGTCACCGCCGTCACGTCCGCGGCCGAGGATCCCCGGGTACGCCACGAGGTACGGGCGATGCTGGACAGCGCCGGCGTCCGTGAGCTGATCTGGCGGGCGGTAGACGACCAGATGAGCGACAACCGGT
The DNA here is from genome assembly GCF_055362685.1 of Micromonospora sp. SYSU B005. Classification (NCBI taxonomy): domain Bacteria; kingdom Bacillati; phylum Actinomycetota; class Actinomycetes; order Micromonosporales; family Micromonosporaceae; genus Micromonospora; species Micromonospora sp. SYSU B005. The sequence continues at coordinate 89,900 of NZ_JAXCFU010000016.1, forward strand.
TCGGGCTGATCCGCCGGGCGGCGGTGCTGTTCGTCAGACACCCCAGCGCACGGCGTCTGGGGTGGGCGCTGCGCCGCCACGGCGTGCTCCGCGAACTGGGCCACAAGGCGTGACACCTGATCTGCCGTCGCCCGGTCGTGTCACCTTCGAGATCTTCGGGCCCTACTGTCCAGTCGATGCGATCCCGTGCGGCGAGGGCGGCAGCGACTCTGGTGACCGTGCTGGGCACACTGCTCGTCGTCGCGAGCTGCCTCAGTTGCATCCCGCTCCTGGCGCCCTCGGCGCCGTGCGACGGTGACACCTACGCTTCGGCGCAGGCGGCGAGGAACGCGTACGCCCTGCTGGTCCTGGCGATGACGGCGGCGGCGGTCCTCTCCGTCGTCGTGGCCCGGGTAGGTACCCGGCCGCACGTCCGGAACGCCTGGCCGTGGTTGGCGGTCGCCGTACTGGGGCTCGCAGTGAGCGCCGCCCTGATGGTCCCGATCGATCGCGCCGGCTCCTGCTGAGGTCTCTCGGCCGTCACTCGTATCCCATCGCGGGGATGATCTCGCCCAGTTCCCGCTCGACGTACGCGCGGGTGTCGGCGTCGAACTGGTCGTCGCGGTGCGCCAGCCTGTCCGCCTGGAACGTCGACGCGGTGACGGCGTCCTCCACGCCCAGCCGCTCGAACAGGACCCGCCGCTGCCCGGGCCAGTCGGCCGCCAGGTCCTCCGCCTTCACCTCGACGTATCGCCGGGTCGTCAGGTCGGCCGTGTTCCTCCAGGCCAGCCACCTGTCGTAGACCGGCAGCAGGTAGGCGAGCGTCCCGTCGACAGTGGACGGCGCCCACGGCTGGGCCAGGTGGGAGGCGAGCACCGAGACCGGGTGACGCTTGATGTGCACGATCGTCGCCTCGGGCACCAGTTCCCAGAGGAAGTCCATGGCGAACAGGTTGAACGGCGTCTTCTCGCACCAGGTCGGCTTGCCCGCGTCGGCCGCCGCCCCGCCGAACAGGGTGTCGACCAGGCTCCGCAGGACGCCGATCAGTTCGCTCCGCTCACTGAAGTACCTCGGCACGACCCGCCGTCGGCTGGCCGGCCCGAACGGTCCGGCGGGCCGGTCGCCGTCGCCGAAGCCCTCCGCGGGCGCGGGCTCCTCGAAGGCGTGCGCGATGACCTGCGGCCAGAGCCGGTGTACGGCGTCCCGGTACCGGCCCACGCCGACCAGCTCGGGCACGGTCTTGCCACGGTCGTCACGCCGCCCGGGCACGCGTACGGTGAGGAAGTCGCTCAGCCGGTGCAGCGCGTCCTCACCGACGATGGGGTCGTACCGGTCGGTGAGCGCGTCGGCCAGGTCCCGCAGGCCGCCCGGTTCGACGAGGAACTTGGTCTCCATCGGGATCCGGTGGATCAGCGGATGCTGACCGATGACGTCGGCGATCCGCGACGTGCCCGAACGGCCAGTGCCCGCGACGAAGACCGGTGAGGGGGACGGCATGGACGGCAGTCAAACTCCCGGCCCGGCGCGGGGGCAATCCATTTGTCCCCGCCGCGATCAGCTGATCGACCTCCTGGCCGACGCGGTCGGGTCCGTCACCGTGGCGCACCCGACGCGGGTCGCCGTCGACGGGCCGCCCGCCGCCGGCAAGACCACGCTCGCCGACGAGCTGGCCGCCGTCCTGCGCGCCCGCGGCCGGTACGTCATCCGGGCGACAGTAGACGACTTCCTCTTCCCCCGGGAGCGGCGCTACCGACGCGGCGAGTTCTCGGCGCAGGGCTGCTACGTCGACACCCACGATCACGGGACGCTGAAGCGGGTGCTGCTCGATCCGCTCGGCCCGGGCGGCGACCGGCGCTTCCGGCACGCGGTCTACGACCACGCCTCCGACGCGGTGCTGTCCCCGCCGCTCACCACCGCCCCCGCCGACGCCGTGCTGGTGTTCGACGGCGTCTTCCTCCTGCGCCCGGAACTGGTCGACCGGTGGGAGCTGCGCGTGTTCGTGTCGACAGCGCTGGACCGTACCGTGGAGCGTGCGGTGGTCCGGGAGAGCCGCGTGTCAACGAGAGCCGACGTGGAACGGCGCTGGCGGGAGCGTTACCTGCCCGCCCAGCGGCTCTACTTCGCCACGGCCCGCCCGGCCGAGCACGCCCACGTCGTCGTGCACAACGACGATCCCCGGCAGCCGATCTGGGAGACCCGGACCCACCCGGATGGCAGGCTGGCAGCCATGGACAGGAATCGGGTGGCCGCCTGGATCGCGGCGTACGAGCAGGCGTGGCGCACACCGGGAACGGCGGCGCTCGGCACGATGTTCACGGCCGACGCGAGCTACCGGCAGGGGCCGTACCGGGATCCGGTCGTCGGCCTGCCCGCCATCACCCGCATGTGGGACAGCGAGCGCGACGGGCCCGGCGAGGTCTTCGAGATGACATCGGAGGTCGTCGCGGTCGACGGCGACACCGCTGTGGCACGTGTGCAGGTCCGGTACGGCGACCCCGTCCACCAGGAGTGGCGCGATCTCTGGATCATGCGGTTCGCCGAGGACGGCAGGTGCGCGTCGTTCGAGGAGTGGCCGTTCGCGCCGGAGAAGGGGACCACAGCCGCCGGTTGAGAGACCGGCCGCCTATTCGGCGAACATCTCCCCGAGAATGCGTAGCGCCTCGGCTGACTCCTCCGCGTCCTCGGGGTCGTCGAAGGTGCGGGAGTAGGTGGACAGCGTCTTCCAGAGCGCCCAGCCACGTCCGCGCGTCCACGTCGCGTCATCCACCGACAGCCGCTCGCGGAACGCGGCCCGGCCCTCGGCGGTCAGCAACGTCCAGGCGATCGCCAGGTCGCAGGCCGGGTCACCGACGCCGCATGTCCCGAAGTCGATGACGGCCGCCAGCCGGCCGCGCGCGAGCAGCAGGTTCCCCGGGGCGATGTCGCCGTGGAACCAGCGGTCCACCCCGCCCCAGCGGGCGCCTACCGCCCGCGCCCAGACCTCGCGCACCAGCTCGGCATCGACGTGGCCGTCCAGCGCCACGAGCGCATCCTCGACCTTCTTGTCGTACGTGCGCAGCGTGCCGCCCCGGAACCAGTTGTGGACGCCCGGCTGCGGTCCACCGGCGGCGTCGACGTCCTGCAGGGCCGCGAGGAATCCGGCCAGGTCGAGGGCGAACCGCACCGGGTCGGCGATCCGGTCCACGCCCGCGGTCTCGCCGTCGAGCCAGCGGTAGATCGACCACGGATACGGGTAGCCCGCACCCGGCTCGCCCTTCGCCAGCGGTGCGGGGATGGGTAGCGGCAGCCGAGCGGCGAGGGCCGGGAGCCACAGGTGTTCCTTCTCGACAGCCAGGGCGTACTCGGCAGCGCTGGGCAGGCGCACCAGCAGCTCGGGGCCGAGGTGGAAGGTCCAGTTGTCCCAGCCGCCGTTGGCGACCGGTTCGATCCGGAGGTCGGTCAGGTGCGGGAACTGGTCGGCGACCAGGCGACGCACCTGCTCCACCCCGACGGCGGTGCGCCGTGGCGGCGGACCGAGATCCGGTACGTCGCTCACGCCCGTTTGGTGTACGCGACGAACGCCGCCCAGCTCGACGGCGTGAACGTCAGCGCCGGCCCCTGCCGGTCCTTGCTGTCCCGCACCCCCACCACATCGGGCAGGTTGTCCGCCACCTCGACGCAGTTGCCGCCGTTACCGCTGCTGCGGGTGCTCTTGCGCCAGATCGCGCCGGTCAACTCCATCGTTTCGCCGCCTCCGTGATCGCCGCCAGGGTCGCCCCGTGCGGCATCGCCTCCGCCCGAATGGACTCCCACGTCTGCCGCAGTGAGTTCACGTCCACCGTGCGCTCCACGATTGTGCCGTGCAACGGGTTATCCAGATAGCCCAGATCGTCGCCGTCAGCCGGGGTCGCGAGCACGAAAGCACCGTTGAGCCCCGGATAGGCACCGACCGTCTCCGGCACCAGGTGCAGGTGCACCCGGGGCCGCCGCGCCATCTCGATCAGGTGCTCCAACTGCTCCCGCATCACCTTCGGCCCGCCGACCGGGCGAGCCAGCACCGCGTGGTCGAGCACCACCACGAACTGCGGCGGCGTCGGGCCGTCCAGCACCGCCTGCCGGGCCAGCCGGGCGGCCACCTGCTGTTCGACAACCTCGCCGACGAACTGCGCGGCCCCTTCGTAGAGGGCTCGGGCGTACCCCTCGGTCTGCAGCAATCCGGGCACCACGAGTGGCTCGTAACTGCGCAGCGCCGTCGCCTCCTGCTCGATGCTCACCCACTCGCGGAACCACGGCATCAGCGCCTCCTGCATCAGCGCGTCCCGGATCCGCACCAGCAGGCCGCCGCCGTTCAGCACCTCGTCGCAGCGCTCGGTGAACTCGGCGCGCGGCGCTCGGCGGCACTGCTCGACGGCCGCCACCAGCGACGCCGAATAGCTCACCCGCTCGCCCAGCGCCTCCTGGGTCAGCCCCGCATCGGTACGTAACCGGCGTAGCTCACCGGCGAACAGTTCCCACAACGGCACACGGATCATCTGCACACCTCTGCACACGGCTGCACACGGAAAGACGGCCGGTAGGACGGCCAGGAAGGTGGGGGTGGAACGCCTTTCGACCCTAGCGGCGCGGTGACGAGACTGTCACGCAGTGGAGCCGAATTCGTCCGGTTCCCGCTACCGAGAGGAGTTGCGCCGTGCGACTGCACTGGTTCCGCTGCCGGGGTGCGTTGGCACCGACACTGCCCCACCGGGTACGGGGCGACAACCTGCCGGAGTGGATGCGGCAGCCCACGCGTCCACTACCGACGATGGGCCCCGGCCGGGTCGGCAACCTCACCCCGGCCCAGCAGTGGCGGGCCAACGGCGGTCGCTGGTCCGTACCGGAGCAGCGCGGGAACAGCGGCGGCCATCGGACCACCCCGGAGCAGCGCCCGGGAGACGGCCACCACGAGGAGCGCCGGTGATCAGCCACCAGCTCGGGCAGCCGCCGGACGGGCCCAGGCCGGATCGCCCCCGGCCGTACCCGTCGCACGCCACCCCGCACACGCCGCTGCGCCCGATGTGGTGTTGCCGGGCCTGCGGCCAGCCGTGGCCGTGCCCGATGGCCCGCCTGCTGCTGCGCAGCGAGTACGAGGACAACCGGATCGGGCTGTCCATCTACCTGTGCGGGCTGCTGTACGAGGCCACACGCGACCTCTACCGGCTGAACCCGAACGACGCGCCGGCCCCGGCCGACATGTTCGCCCGCTTCGTCGCCTGGGGCCCGTATCGCCGTCACCCGCCCGTCCCTCCGGGCGGTGACTGTCAATAAGGGGCCCTTCCTCTACCGGAGGCGTTAATAGGGTGCCCCTCCTTTCACCGCCAGCCGACGTCGATGCGGTCGCCGCGCTCGTCGAAGAAGTGCAGCGCGTCCATCCGCACCTGCACGGCGAGCGGGTGCCCGGGCGACACCTGCGGGTACGGCGCGAGCCGTACCGCCAGTTCCGCCGGACGACGGTGGTGGCGGCCCGGGTCGGGCAGCACGCTCGTGCGGTTGCCGCCGCCCCCGCCCGCCTCGGGGGCCGGGGCCGACGACTCCGTCGCGCGGCCGGTGAGCCGCTGCATCACCTGGTTGAACCGGCGCAGGCCGCGCTGGCCCGGTGCGGCCTGCTCGACCGGGGTGCCCATCTCGTCGACCACGATCGCGGTGGCGCCGATGTCGAGGAACGCGAGCGACTCGTGACCGTGGTGCTCCAGGTAGCGGATGCGCCCGTGCAGCACGTCACCGGCGGTGTCCGGGGCGACCGGGGTGAGCGCCTCGGCGCGCATGCCGACCACGATCCGCTCACCGTGGTAGTGCGCCACCGCCCGGCTGCGGATGTCGTCCCAGGGCAGGTAGAGCGACTGCTCACCGAGGTTCAGCGCGACGTACCGGTCGAGGTGGACGTAGACCGACGCCTCCAGCAGGTTCATCCGGGGGCTGCCCAGGAACGCGGCGACGTAGAGCGTCGCGGGCCGGCCGTACACCTGGGTGGGGGTGCCCACGTCCTGGAGCACGCCCTTGCGCATGATGGCGACGCGGTCGGCCATGGTCAGCGCCTCGGCCTGGTCGTGGGTGACGTAGATGGTGGTGACGCCCAGTTCGCGGGTGAGGCCGGAGATCTCCGCCCGCAGTTCGGCGCGCAACCCGCTGTCCAGGTTGGAGAGTGGCTCGTCCATCAGGAACAGGCCGGGCCGGCGCACTATCGCCCGCCCCATGGCGACCCGCTGCCGCTGGCCGCCGGAGAGCTGGCTGGGCTTGCGCCCGAGGACGTCGCCGATGCCGAGCGCGCTCGCCACGTCCTGGATCCGCTCGCCACGCGGTACGGGCTCGACGCCGCTCAGGCGCAGCGGGAAGCCGATGTTGTCGCCGACCGTCATGTGCGGATAGAGCGCGAAGTCCTGGAAGACCATGGCGATCTTCCGGTCGCGTGGTGGCAGGTCGTTCGCCAGTTCACCGCCGAGCATGATGGCGCCGGAGGACGGGTCCTCCAGCCCGGCGACCATGCGCAGCACTGTCGATTTCCCGCAGCCCGACGGGCCGAGCAGCACCATGAACTCGCCGTCGTTGACGTCCAGATTGATGGTGTCGACCGCGACTGTTCCATCCGGGAACACCTTGGTGACATCCTTGAGCGCGACGGTCGCCACCGTCACCTCCCCAGTTCCTCGCCCCAAACCCGGGAATGACTGTGACCAGGATCATCTGATTCGCACATCGGGTAAACGTGCCATGTTCGTCTCGTGACAGTCCTATTAAGCGGTATTCGCCGGGCTCCGCAGTTAAGTGACCTGCCGGTAACCCCTTTCACGGCGTTTCGCCGAGGAACACACGGCGCACCACGCGCTCGGCGGCGTGCCCGTCGTCGAGCGCGCAGAACCGCGATCGGAACGCCGCCCGGGCCCGCTCGGCGTCCTCGTCGTCGACGGCGCCGGAACGGAACACGTCGAGCAGCCCGGGGAAGTCCCGCGCGACGGCGCCCGGCGGCTCGGCCAGCAGGTCGAAGTAGACGCCCCGGGCGACCCGGTAGGCGTCCCAGTCCGGCGCGTAGACCACTATCGGCCGGTCCAGCACGGCGTAGTCGAACATCGCCGAGGAATAGTCGGTGACCAGCACGTCCGCGGCCAGGTAGAGGTCCTCCACCCGCTCGTACGCGCTCACGTCCAGCACGCCGTCCGCCGCCGGTCCCCGGGGATGCCGCTCCCGGTCGTGGAAGTAGTGGCTGCGCATCAGCAGCCGGCCCCGGGGCCCGAGGACGTCGAGCATCCGGTCCGGGTCGAACGGTGGCCGCCACCCGGGCAGGTGCTCGCGGTGCGTCGGCGCGTAGAGCACCACGTACTCGTCGGGCGCGATGCCCAGCGCGGCGCGGACCTGGCCGCGGTCCTCGGCGGTGGCCAGCGCCAGCCGGTCGTTGCGCGGGTAGCCGACCTCCAGCGTGGTGTAGTCCGCCGGGTACGCCCGCTCCCACATCTGGGTGGAGAAGCTGTTCGAGGTGATGCTGTAGTCCCAGCGGTCCACGCGGCGCAGCAGGCCGGCGAAGTTCATCCCCATCGCGCCCACCGGGTAGCGCTGCTGGTCCAGGCCCATCACCTTGACCGGCGTGCCGTGGTGGGTCTGCACGTGCACCGAGCCCTGCCGCTTGCGGACGAAGTCCGGGAAGTTGACGTTGTTGACGAGCCAGCGGGCGCGGGCCAGCACGCGGTGGTACTCGCGGCTGCCGGCCACCACGTACTCGACACCTGGTGGCAGCGTGGCCACCCGGTCGCGGCGGACGATCCACACGCCACGTACCTGCGGTGCGAGCCGGCGGGCGGCCTCGTAGATCGCCGCCGGGTTGCACGAGTAGCCCCGGTACCAATAGGCCGCGTACACGGCGAGCGTCGGGTCGATCGGCCGGTGCAGCTCGGCCCGGTAGTACTCGCCGAGCGCCAGGTCACGGGCCCGCCGGGCGGTACGCCGCACCACCGGCGTCACCCGTCGCCGGGCCCGCCGCGCGGTCCGCCGGGCCGTCTCCCCCGCCTGGTGCGCCTCGCGCAACGCGCTGAACGTCCGCCAGCGCCCGGCCGCCACCAGCCGGTGCTTGAGCCCTTCCGCGCCGGGCGGAACCGGGTAGCCCTCGGGCGGCAGGAACCGCACGTAGTCGGCGTGCATCTGGGCGAAGAACGGCGCCCGCAGCTCGGGCGCGATCCGGTCGCCGTTGCCGAGCACCGTCAGGTAGTGCCAGATCATCCGCTCGAAGACCGCCGGTCGCAGCCCGGTCACCCTCCAGCGGTCCATCAGCCCGAACACCCGGTGCCACTGGGCGAAGACCTCGAAGTGCCGGTCCCCCCGGGTCTTCGTGATCGCGCCGGTGCGGCGCTGCCGGTAGTTCAGGCAGATCCGGTCGAGTACGCCGATCCGCCCGGCGGCCATCAGCGCCGGATAGCTGAACGACACGTCCTCGTACCAGCCCGGTTCGAAGCGCAGCCCGCGTTCGAGCAGGAACTCCCGGCGTACCACCCGGTTCCACGCGGTGTGCAGCAGCTTCAGCGTCTCCGGGCGGTCCTGCAGCGTGAACGTCGTCGCGCCGGGCGGGTCGGGGAACACGTCGCGCATCGCGCTGCGGGTGCCGATGTTGTTCCAGTGCGCCCGGACGTGGTCGACGATCAGCACGTCCGGCGCGGTGTCGCGGAGCCGGTCCGCGACGTGCGGCAGGCAGCCGGGCACCAGCCAGTCGTCCCCGTCGACGAACCACACGTACTCGCCGACGGCCCGGTCCAGCCCGATGTTGCGGGCCGGACCGAGCCCGACGTTCTCGGCGAGGCGTACCGGGCGGACCCGGGGGTCGCGCAGCGCGTACTCGGCCAGGATCTCGCCACTGTCGTCGGGGGAGGCGTCGTCGACACCGATCACCTCGATGTCGACGAACGGCTGGTCGAGGATCGAGTCGAGACATTCCCGCAGGTAGCCCTGCACCTTGAAGGCCGGCACGACGAAGCTGATCAAGGTCACCCCGGCCCGCCCTCCGTCAGCCCGGCGAGCGCACACCCCCATGGGCGCGGGCCGGCAGGACCACCCAGGCGAGGACCACGCTCGCGACAAAAACCACGAGAAGGTACGCACCTAGTGTAGCCAGAGCGATACTCGCATATCCGGCGATCAGCCCGATTGCCAGCAACACAGAACGTGCCGCCCAGCCCAGCGTCGCCGCGTGCAGCGGCGGCGCCGCCTGCCGCTTCTCCAGCCTGGCGGTCAGGTCGTAGTGCAGCAGCGTGAGCACCAGGACGTACCCGAAGATCAGCCAGGCCGGCGCCCGGCCCGCCACGCCGATCGCGATGGCGAACAGGTACTCGGCGGCCCGCAACGCAGCAGGCACCAGCCAGTCCAGCGACCCGTCGTGCGGCGCCCGTGAGCCCTGCGCGGCACCCAGCAGCAGCACCAGCGCGAGCACCGGCACCCAGACCGGCAGGTCGCCGCCGCCGTGCACCGCGAGCAGCGCCCACACCAGCGTCCCCGCCGCGCCGAGCGCGCCGAGCACCGCCAGCAGCAGCGGCCGCCGTGCGGTCGGCAGCGTCCGCGCCAGCAGGCCGTCGTCGCGGTGCAGACCCGCGTCCACAGTGGTCAGCACCGGCACCCGCATCCACCGCGCCCGCAAGGTCCGCAACCCCCCGGTGTACGCGAACGCCAGCGTCCCCCAGACCAGCACCGCGACCAGCGCCACCAGCGGCCCGAACAGCGCGGCGGCGATGGCGATGAGCGCCCACCGCTCACCGATCGGGAACACCACCGTGCGCTTCAGCCAGTACGACACCGAGCCGGTGTCCGCCTGCACCCGGGTCGACGCGGCGTTCAGCTTCCCGCCGATGCCGCCCGCGTCGGCGCTCACCACCTTCGGCCGCCGGGCCGCCTCGTCGTGCAGCGCGCCGTACCAGGTGTCGGTCATGTGCCGCACGGTCTGCAACGTCATCGCGGCGAGCGCCAGCGCCCAGCCGTACCGGAACCCGGCGTGCGTGGCGCCGAAGCCGAGACCGGCGTAGACCACGTACTCCTTGAAGCGGTCGGCCATCGTGTCCAGCCAGCCGCCCCAGGCGCTGAAGTGCCGCGTGTAGCGGGCGAGCTGCCCGTCCACGCAGTCGAGCACGAAACCCAGGTAGAGCAGGATCGCGCCGGCCACCAGCGCGGGCCGTCCACCGGCGCCGAACAGCACCGCCGCGGCCACCGCGAACGCCACCGAGACCATGGTGACCCCGGTCGGGCCGATCCCGATCCGTGCCGCCGCCTTGGTGACGTACGGGGACCAGGTGCTGACGAAGAACGTGGTGAAGAAGTCGTCCCGCTCCTTCACCGACAGCTTCAACTCGGCCCGGTCCTCGTCGACGGCGGCCACCGCCGACTCGGCCGCCACCCGCTGCGCCTCGTCGCCGACCCGGTGTGCCACGAGCAGACGTACCCTCTGGGCGAAGATCAGCGTGCCCCGCGCGGCGAGGTCGGCCACGAGCCGGTCCACCGCGTCCAGCGGCCCGCCGCCCGCGGCGCGGCGGGCGGCGTCGGCGAGCGCGGGCAGGTCGGCCGCGCCCACCCGCAGCGCGCCACCGAACACGCCGCTCGCGTCGGCGGCGCCGACCTCGACCACCTGCCCGCGCTCCTCGCGCACGGTGGCCTGCCCGGGAGCGGGCGGATCGGTGAGCACCAGCGCCACCGTCGGCCCCACCGGGCTGGTCGCGAGGTGCTTGAGTACGGCGGTGTGCGCCACCAGGTCGGCACCGCTCACCAGCACCGGGCCGGTCGCGGTGGCCACCAGGTCGGCCAGCTCGGTCAGGTCGGCGGCGACGCGCACGTCGTCCGCCCCGGCCCGGCGCCACTGCGTGGCCAGGCGCTCGGTGAGCGGTTCCCCGGCGGGCCAGCCGGGCTCGCTGCGGTGGCCCGCCGCCGGGTCGGCGGCGAGCACGATCGCGAGCGTCACCGCTTCGCCGCGTCGGCGTAGGCCGCCAGCGCCTCGTCGATCGTCCCGTCGACGATCAGCCGTCCGGCGTCGAGGTACAGCCCCCGACGGCAGAACCGGGTGAGGTCCTTGTCGTTGTGTGACACCAGCACCAGCGTGCGCCCTTCCGCGAGAAGTCGCTCGATGGTCGCATAGCACTTCGCGCGGAACTCCGCGTCCCCGACCGCTGTCACCTCGTCCACAAGCAGCACCGGGTGCGGCAGGTGCGCGATCACCGCGAAACCCAGCCGCACCTTCATCCCCGACGAGTAGTGCCGCACCGACGTGTCGATGGCGCGTTCCACCTGCTCACCGGCGAACGAGACGATCTCGTCGAAGTGTTCCCGCAGGTACGCCGACGACAGCCCGTGCAGCCCGCCCACCAGGTAGAGGTTCTCCCGCCCGGTCAGGTCGCCGGAGAACCCGGCGGACAGTTCGAGCAGCGGCGCCACCCGGCCGTGCACCCGGATCGAGCCCTCGTCCGGGATGAGCACACCGGCGATCAGCCGCAGCAGCGTGCTCTTGCCGGTGCCGTTGCGCCCCACCACGCCCACCGTCTCGCCCGGCTCGACCCGGAACGACAGGTCACGCAGCGGCCAGAACCGGCCCGCGTCCGGGTCGCGGGCGCCCCGGTGCACGATCAGCTCCCGCAGCCGCAACTGGCGGCGCCGGTTGCGGACGAACCGGATGCCGAGCCCGTCCGCCTCGATGATCGGCGCCATTCAGAGTTCCTTCAGCACTGCCGGTTCGAGGCGGTGGAACGCCCACCAGCCCAGCGCCAGCACCAGCACGCTGCCGGACACCGTGATGGTGAGCAGCCGGGCGTCCGGGAACTCGTCCGGATACCAGACCGCATGGTGCAGCTGGAAGATCCCGACCAGCGGGTTCAGCTCGTACCCGATCTTGATCCAGCCCGGCATGCCCGACTCCCGCACCAGGTCGAGCGGATAGATGATCGGGGTCGCGTAGAACAGCAGCCGGATGACCAGCCGCATCGTGCGCTCGATGTCGCGCATCAGCACGTTGCCCGCCGACAGCAGCAACGCCAGACCCACCAGCAGCACGAACTGCACCGCCACCGCCAGCGGCAGGGCGAGCAGGCTCCAGCCGGGGCGGATCTTCCCCTGGCTCGCGTAGATCGCCGCGACGGCGGCCAGGATCGGCAGCCCGGCCAGGTACTCGGCGAACCGGCCGGCGACCCGCCCGATCGGGAAGATCGGCCGGGGCAGGTTCATCGTGGTGATCAGCCGGGACTGCCCGGTGAGCGCGTTAGCGGCCTCGGTCAGCGCCGAACTCGCCCACATCCAGGCGAAGATGCCGGTGATCAGGAACAGCGGGTACGACCCGGCCGCCTCGCCCAGGTGCCGCCGGGTCGCGCCGGAGTAGAGCACGCCGAAGACGAACCAGTAGATCAGGCCCATGCCGAGCGGCTCGATCAGCGACCAGAAGTAGCCCAGCACCGACTGCTGGTACTTCACCGCGAGATCCCGGCGGACCAGGATGCGCAGCGAGGTGCGGGCGGACCAGAGCGCCGCGACGCCTGACGTCACCGCACCATCGTCGCTCGGTCCGTCGCGGCCTCGGCCCGGGCACGCGCCGGGTCACCCCAACGGGGTCAGCACTCGATCACGTTGACGGCGAGCCCGCCCCGCGCGGTCTCCTTGTACTTGACCTTCATGTCCGCGCCGGTCTCCCGCATGGTCTTGATGACCTTGTCCAGCGACACGTGGTGCACCCCGTCGCCGCGCAACGCCAACCGGGCCGCGGTGATCGCCTTGATGCTCGCCACCGCGTTGCGCTCGATGCACGGGATCTGCACCAGGCCGCCCACCGGGTCGCAGGTCAGCCCCAGGTTGTGCTCCATGCCGATCTCGGCGGCGTTCTCCACCTGCTCCGGCGTACCGCCCAGCGCCTCGGCCAGCCCGGCCGCCGCCATCGAACACGCCGAACCCACCTCGCCCTGGCAGCCCACCTCGGCCCCGGAGATCGACGCGTTCTCCTTGAACAGCACGCCGATCGCGCCCGCCGCCAGCAGGAACCGGACCACGCCCTCCTCGGAGGCGCCCGGCACGAACCGGGTGTAGTAGTGCAGCACAGCCGGGATGATCCCGGCGGCGCCGTTCGTCGGCGCGGTGACCACCCGCCCGCCGGCCGCGTTCTCCTCGTTGACCGCCAGCGCGAACAACGTCACCCAGTCCATCGCGCGCAGCGGATCCCCGCTGCCTGTCTCCGCCTCCAGACCGCGCCGCATCTCCGCCGCGCGCCGCCGGACCTTCAACCCGCCCGGGAGTACGCCGTCGCGGGTGCAGCCGCTCTCCACGCACTCGCGCATCACGCGCCAGATCTCCAGCAGCCCCGCCCGCACGTCCGCCTCGCTGCGCCAGGCCAGCTCGTTGGCGAGCATCACCTCGCTGATCGACAGCCCGGTGCCGGTGGTGACCTCGAGCAGTTCCGCGCCGGTGAGGAACGGGTGCTTCACCCGGGTGCTGTCCGCCTTGATCCGGTCCGCCCCGGCCGCCGCCTCGTCCACCACGAACCCGCCACCCACCGAGTAGTACGTGCGCGTCCGCACCTCGTTCCCGGCCGCGTCGTACGCCACGAACGTCATCCCGTTCGGGTGGTACGGCAACGAGCGCCGGCGATGCAGCACCAGATCCGTGTCCGGGTCGAAGTCGATCCCCTGGCTGCCGAACAGGTCGAGCCGCCGCTGCGTACGGATCCGCTCCACCCGCGGCCCCACCGAGTCGGTGTCGACGGTCTCCGGGACCTCCCCCTCCAGCCCCAGCAGCACCGCCCGGTCACTGCCGTGCCCGTGCCCGGTCGCGCCGAGCGAACCGAACAGCTCCGCCCGTACCCGCGCCACGTCGGCGAGCTGCCCGTCGGCCTTCAGGCCCGCCACGAACGTACGGGCGGCCCGCATCGGCCCGACGGTG
>NZ_JAXCFU010000017.1:0-100675 GCF_055362685.1 Micromonospora sp. SYSU B005
AAGAAATCACCCGCTGCCTCAAGCGCTACATCGCCCGACAGATCTACCGCACCATCACCAACCACCACCGCACCACTTGACAACCCCACTCACAGATCGGCGTCGGGAGCGGGGCGGCGAGGGCGGGGCGGGGCGGGGGCGGGCGGGGGCGGGGCGGGTCAGGACATGACGGCGGCGGCCTCCTCGGCCTCCACCGCGGCGTTCCAGGCCGGCTTGGTGGACCGCCAGCCCTCGTCGTCCATCCCGCGCCGCCAGTAGCCGGAGATGGACAGGTCACCCCGCGGCACGCCGCGCTCCACGCGCAGCAGCCGCCGCAGCTCCTTCACCGCGCCGGCCTCACCGTGCACGAACGCGTGCACCCGGCCGGGCGGGAACTCCAGCGCCCGGACCGCCTCGACCAGCGGCGCGCCGTACGGGCGCCCGTCGCGGTGCAGCCAGCGCACCTCGACCCCGTCCGCACCGGCCAGTGGCAGTTCGTCGGCCGGGCCGCCGACCTCGACGTACACCTTCGCGGGAGCGCCCGCGGGCAGCCGCTCCAGGGCGGCGGCGATGGCCGGCAGCGCGCTCTCGTCGCCCGCCAGCAGATGCCAGTCGGCGGCCGGGTCCGGCGCGTACGCGCCGCCCGGCCCGGTGAACAACACCCGGTCGCCGGGACGCAGCGCCGCCGCCCACGGCCCGGCCAGACCCTCGTCGCCGTGGTGCACCACGTCCACTGTCATCTCACCCGCCGCGGCGTCCCAGGCCCGGACGGTGTACGCGCGCAGGCGCGGCCACTGCTCCGCCGGGAACTCCCGCTTGATCGTCGCCAGGTCGACCGGGTGCGGATAGGTCACCCCGGCCGGCGGGAAGGCGAACTTCACGTAGTGGTCGGTGTACGCGCCCACGGGCAGCCCGGCCAGCTCCGGACCCCCCAGCAGGAGGCGGATCAGGTGCGGGGTGGGCCGCGTGGTCCGGACGACCGTGGCGGCGGTGAGCTTCTTCGGGCGATCCGTCATACTGCTTAGGCTAGCCTAAGCTCCGGCGGGGTGATCCGGTCAGCTCGGCGACACCAGACGGGCATGCCAGGCCAGCGCGGCCGGATCGGTGAGCGAGGCGACCTGGTCGACCACCACGCGCAGCCGCGCGGCGTCGTCCGCCGCGTCCCGCCACAGCGGCGCGAACACCGGGTCGAGCGCGTCCGGCGCCCGGTCCAGCAGCGCCGCGACCAGCCCGGTCAGCACGTCCCGCTGCCGCCCGTAGCGGTCCTCGGCGCCGGGACGGCGCATCACGTACCGCAGGGCGATGCCCTTGAGCAGCGCACACTGCGCCCGGATCCGGCGCGGCACCACAAGGTCGGCGTCGTAGCGGCGGTGCGGACCGGGACCGTGGCGCTGCTGCGTGGCCTCCACCACGCCGGCGACGAACCGGCCGGTGAGCACGCTCGTGGTGGCCTTCAACGCGGCGAGCGCACGGTGGCTGCCGTCGTACGCGGCCAGCGGCGCGAGCACCGGATCGGCCAGCAGGCCGGCGAGCACCTCACCCAGGTCCTCCGGCGCCTCACCCGAGTAGGTGGCGGCCACGTCGGCGCAGAGCGCCCGCCGCTCGTCCGCGTCGGCCAGCAGCGGGCGCAGGTCGACGTACCCGCCGTGGATGCCGTCCTCGACGTCGTGCACCGAGTACGCCACGTCGTCGGCCCAGTCCATCACCTGGGCCTCCAGGCAACGCCGCGCGCCGGGCGGGGCGCCCTCGCGCAGCCAGTCGAAGACCGGGCGGTCGTCGGCGTACACGCCGAACTTGCGCTCGCCGGGGCGGCGCGGCCACGGGTACTTGCTCACCGCGTCCAGCGCGGCCCGGGTCAGGTTCAGCCCTGCCGAACGTCCGTCCGGGGTGAGCACCTTGGCCTCCAGCCGGGTGAGCACCCGCAGCGTCTGCGCGTTGCCCTCGAAGCCGCCGCAGGCGGCCGCCAGCTCGTCCAGCGCGTACTCGCCGTTGTGCCCGAACGGCGGGTGGCCCAGGTCGTGGGCCAGCCCGGCGGTGTCCACCACGTCCGGGTCGCAGCCCAGCCGGGCGCCCATCTCGCGGGCGATCTGCGCGACCTCCAGCGAGTGGGTCAGCCGGGTACGCAGGAAGTCGTTCGTGCCGGCGGTGTGCACCTGCGTCTTCGCGGCGAGCCGGCGGAACGCCGCCGAGTGCAGCACGCGGGCGCGGTCCCGCTCGAACGGCGACCGGCCGTACCCGGTGTCCTTGGGCGCCTCGTCGACCAGCCGCGCCGCGTCGCCGCTCACTTCTCCCGGACTGGCAGGTGGTCGCGACTGCGGGGCTCGCAAAACCGGCTCACTCCTCGCGCTCCCGGACCGCTGAGGTCGCGACTGCGGGGCTCGCAAGACCGGCTCACTCCTCGCGCTCCCGGACCGCTGAGGTCGCGACTGCGGGGCTCGCAAGACCGGCTCACTCCTCGCGCTCCCGGACCGCTGAGGTCGCGACTGCGGGGCTCGCAAGACCGGCTCACTCCTCGCGCTCCCGGAGAACGCAGAACTCGTTGCCCTCCGGGTCGGCGAGCACCGTCCACTCCACGTCTCCCTGGCCGATGTCGACGTGCCGGGCGCCCATGTCGACGAGGCGCTCCACCTCGGCCTCCATGTCGGCCGGGCGCAGGTCGATGTGCAGCCGGTTCTTTCCCTCCTTCGGCCCGGCGACCGGTACGAAGACGAGCCCGGGCGTCGTGTCGGGGGTCCGGCGGATCTCCACCTCGTCCGGCTTGTCGGTGATCACCTGATAGCCGAGGGCCTCCGCCCACCAACTGGCGAGCCGGGACGGGTCCCGGGCGTCGATGGTCAGGTTCTCCCAGACGGCGGTCATGCGGCCACCCCTCCTGATCGACACGTGGCGGAAGCTCAGGTTACGCCGAGGAGGCCGGAAAGGCGCGCCGGGCGTACGCGGGGCCGCCGGCGGACACCGGCGGCCCCGCGCTCCGGTCAGCGGGAGTCCGAACCCGTGGTGGTGATCGCCGCCCGTCCCGCCTCCAGGCGCGCCACCGGCACCCGGAACGGCGAGCAGGAGACGTAGTCCAGCCCGACCTCGTGGAAGAAGTGCACCGAGTCCGGGTCACCGCCGTGCTCGCCGCAGACGCCGAGCTTCAGCCCCGGACGGGCCGCCCGGCCCTCCTCGGCGGCGATGCGCACCAGCCGGCCGACACCGTCGGTGTCGATCGACTCGAACGGTGAGATGCCGAAGATGCCCAGCTCCAGGTACCGCCAGAAGAACGCGCCCTCCACGTCGTCGCGGGAGAAGCCCCAGCCCATCTGGGTCAGGTCGTTGGTGCCGAAGGAGAAGAACTCGGCCGCCTCGGCGATCTGTCCGGCGGTCAGCGCCGCCCGGGGCACCTCGATCATCGTGCCGATCAGCACCTCGACGCCGCTGTCCCCGACCACCTCGGCGATGATCCGCTCGGCCTCGGTGCGTACCGTCTCCAGCTCCTGCACGGCCCCGACGAGCGGCACCATGATCTCCGGGCAGGCGATGCCGCCGTCGCGGACGACCGCGACGGCGGCCTCCGCGATCGCGCGGACCTGCATGGCGAACAGGCCGGGGATGACCAGGCCGAGGCGTACGCCGCGCAGGCCCAGCATCGGGTTCTCCTCGTGCATCCGCCGCACGGCGGCGAGCAGCGCCTCCTCCTTGGCGACGTCCTCGCCGCGCTCCTGCGCGACCGCGACGTTCACCGCGAGCTGCTCCAGCGGAGGCAGGAACTCGTGCAGCGGCGGGTCGATCAGCCGCACGGTGACCGGCAGGCCGTCCATCTCCCGGAAGATCTCGATGAAGTCGGCCCGCTGCAGCGGCAGCAGCGCGGCCAGCGCGTCCTCCCGCTCCTTGTCGCCGGAGGCCAGGATGAGCCGCTCGACCAGCTCGCGCCGGTCGCCGAGGAACATGTGCTCGGTGCGGCACAGGCCGATGCCCTCGGCGCCGAAGCGCCGCGCCCGGGCCGCGTCCGCGCCGGTGTCGGCGTTCGTGCGTACCCGCAGCCGCCGCGCCGCGTCGGCGTGCGTCATGATCCGGTGTACGGAGCGGACCAGCGCGTCGTCGGTGTTCTCCGGGTCGAGTTCGCCCTCGAAGTACTGCACCACCTCGGACGGCATGACCGGCACCTCACCGAGGTAGACCTTGCCGGTGGTGCCGTCGATCGAGACCACGTCGCCCTCGTTCACCACGTGGTCGCCCACTGTGAACCTCTTCGCCGGCACGTTCACGTCCAGCTCGTCGGCGCCGGAGACGCAGGTCTTGCCCATGCCGCGGGCCACCACGGCGGCGTGGCTGGTCTTGCCGCCCCGCGAGGTGAGGATGCCCTGGGCGGCGATCATGCCGTTGAGGTCGTCCGGGTTGGTCTCCCGGCGGACCAGGATCACCGACTCCCCCTCGGCGGCCAGCTCGACCGCCCGGGCCGAGGTGAAGACCACCTTGCCGGACGCCGCGCCCGGGGAGGCGCCGATGCCCTTGGCGACCGCCTCGAACTCGTGGTCGAGCTGGAAGCGCGGGAACATCAGCTGGGCGAGCTGCGCGCCGTTGACCCGGTGCAGCGCCTCGTCCAGGTCGATCAGGCCCTCGTCGACGAGCTGCCCGGCGATGACGAACGCGGCGGCGGCGGTGCGCTTGCCGACGCGGGTCTGCAGCATCCAGAGCTTGCCGCGCTCGATGGTGAACTCGATGTCGCAGAGGTCCTTGTAGTGCTCCTCCAGCCGGGCCATGATGCCGAGCAACTGGTCGTAGGAGGTCTTGTCGAGCTGCTCCAGCTCCTGCAACGGCACCGTGTTGCGGATGCCGGCGACCACGTCCTCGCCCTGGGCGTTGGCCAGGTAGTCGCCGTAGATGCCCTGCGCGCCGCTGCCCGGATCGCGGGTGAACGCGACGCCGGTGCCGGAGTCCGGACCGAGGTTGCCGAAGACCATCGTCACCACGTTGACGGCGGTGCCCAGGTCGGCCGGGATGCGCTCCTGCCGGCGGTAGAGGATCGCCCGCTCCGCGTTCCACGAGTCGAAGACCGCGCGGATGGCGAGGTCGAGCTGCTCGCGCGGCTCCTGCGGGAACTCGCGGCCGGTGTGCTTGGCGAAGATCTTCTTGTACGCGTCGACCAGCCCGCGCAGGTCGTCGGCGTCCAGGTCGAGGTCGTTGTGCGTACCCTTGGCGCTCTTGATCTCGTCCAGCGCGTGCTCGAACTCCTCGCCCGGCACCTCGCAGACGGTCTTGCCGAACATCTGGATCAGCCGCCGGTACGAGTCCCAGGCGAACCTGTCTGCGCCGCCGGAGGCGGCCCGGTCAGCACTGCCACCGGCCTGTCGTGCGAGTCCCTCGACGCTGCGGTCGTTGAGGCCGACGTTGAGGACGGTCTCCATCATGCCCGGCATGGAGAACTTGGCGCCGGAGCGTACCGAGACCAGCAGCGGGTCGTCCGGGTCGCCGAGGCGCCGGCCCATCTCGCGCTCCAGGGACTCCAGGTGCGCCTCGATCTGCGCGGCCAGGCCGTCCGGCTCGCGCCCGGTCGTCAGGTACGCCTTGCAGGCCTCCGTGGTGATCGTGAAGCCGGGCGGAACCGGCAGGCCGAGATTCGTCATCTCGGCCAGGTTGGCCCCCTTGCCGCCGAGCAGATCCTTGAGATCCTTGTTGCCCTCGGCGAAGTCGTAGACGTACTTCTGCTCGACCGGATCGTGCGCTGCCACCAGAGCCTCCCACGCGCGCCATTGACACTTAACGAAGGTTCAGTTCGGACATACCCCGGTAGTGACCACCGGCAATCCCGGCTCGTCAGCGTCGGTGGGCCGAAGGCTAGGCGAGTTTCGAGAAACCTGGGAGCGTTCGGTGACTTTCGGCACAACGGTCACCACAATCCGCGTTCGTACGGGTTTTTGGGAACGCTTCCACGAGCACGATCACGCAATTCCGCTTCTCCTCGTACTCTTGACGTCACTGCATCTCGCGGAACCTGACCTTTGCCATATCCCGCGCGAATACACCCTCGGAGCCGTCGCCGTGCCGACAAACCCCGCCGCCCCGCAGATCGGGCCGGAGCCGTCCGACACCCCTCCCACCAGCCCTTCCGGCGACCTGCCGCCGCCGGATGCGGCCTCGCCCGGCGCGCCCGCCCCGGCGGCGTCCCCCGTCGGCCTGCCCGGTGCGGCGGCGCCCTCCTCCCCCGACCTGCCCGGTGCGGCAGCGCCCGCCGACGGCCTACCTGGTGTGGCGGCGCCCGCCGACGGCCTGCCGGGTGTGGCGGCGTCCTCCGCCGAGCTGGCCCGGGTCGCCGCGGGCCGGGCCGCCGGGGCGCTCGCCGGTCCGGCGCCGGTCCGGCTCGACGACGTGGTGCCGGCGCCCGAGCAGGTGCGCCCCGACCCGGCGGGTGACTTCACACTGAGCGCGGACGCGGTGCTGCGGGTCAGCCCCGCCGGGCGGGACGTGGCCGAACAGCTCGCCGGGTGGCTGCGCCCGGCCACCGGCTTCCCGCTCCCGGTCGCCGACACCGCCGAGGGCGGCCCGCTGACGCTCACGCTGGCCGCGGCGGCTTCCACCGGGGCCGGCGGATCGGGCGGCTCCGGCAGCTTCGGCGGATCGGGCGGCTTCGGCGGCTCCAGCGAGTCCGGCGGCTCCGGCGGGCCGGGCGACGTGCGGCTCGGGGATGAGGGCTACCGCCTCGACGTGACCGCCGGCGGCGTGCGGATCACCGCCGCCACCCCGGCCGGGCTGTTCCACGGCGCGCAGACACTGCGGCAGCTGCTACCCGCGCCGATCGAGAACCCGGCCGTTGTCGCCGCGCGCTGGGCGATCCCCGGCGGCACGATCGTCGACCGGCCCCGCTTCCCCTACCGGGGCGCCATGCTCGACGTCGCGCGCCACTTCTTCCCGGTCGAGGACGTACTGCGGGTGATCGACCACCTGGCCCGCTACAAGCTCAACCACCTGCACCTGCACCTCACCGACGACCAGGGCTGGCGGATCGCCGTCGACTCCTGGCCCCGGCTCGCCGACGTCGGCGGCACGACAGCGGTCGGTGGCGGCCCGGGCGGCTGGTACACCCGTGACGACTACCGCCGGATCGTCGCGTACGCCGCCCGCCGCCACGTGACAGTGGTGCCCGAGATCGACCTGCCGGGCCACACAAACGCGGCGCTCGTCGCGTACCCCGAACTGGCGCCCGGCAAGGTCGCGCCGCCGCCGTACACCGGCACCGAGGTCGGCTTCAGCTTCGTCGACCCCGCCGACGAGCGGACGTACGCCTTCGTCGCGGACGTGGTCGGCGAGGTGGCCGCGCTGACGCCCGGGCCGTGGCTGCACCTGGGCGGCGACGAGGCGTTCAAGGTGCCGGCCGACAGCTACCGCGCGTTCGTGGCGCGGGCGCAGCGGCTGGTCGCCGCCACCGGCAAGACCGTCGTCGGCTGGCACCAGCTCGCCCCGGCCGAACACGTCGACGGGCGCGTCCTGCAGTGGTGGGGTACGAACGGGGACGACCCGGAGACCGCCGACGCGGTACGCCGGGGCGCCCGGCTGATCCTCTCCCCCGGCAACCACGCGTACCTGGACATGAAGTACGCCCCGGGCACCCCGATCGGACACGACTGGGCGGGCCTGATCGACGTACGCCGGGCATACGAGTGGGATCCGGCCACTCACGTGCGGGGCGTACCGGCCGAGGCGGTGCTGGGGGTGGAGGCCCCGCTGTGGACCGAGTCGGTCACCACGCTGGCCGAGGTCGAGTTCATGCTCTTCCCGCGTCTGCCCGCCGTCGCCGAGCTGGGCTGGTCACCCCGCGAGACGCATGACTGGTCCCGGTTCCGCAGCCGGCTCGCCGGCCACGGCCCGCGCTGGTCCACCGCCGGCATCACCTTCCACCAGTCCCCCGAAATCCCCTGGCCCACCACCCCAGCCCAGATCCCCACCCAGCCCACTCCCCACCCCTCCCCAACCACTCCCTGACCCGCGCGGGGTCGCCGAACCCGTCGATCATGAAGTTGACGGCGACAAACCGGACACAAGACACCGCCAACTTCATGATCGACGCCCTCACCCCGGTGAGGGGAGCCCCTCGGGCGTGGCCGGGCCGGGTGGCTGCGGTGAGGGCGGGCGGGGTCGGTGTCGGCGGCGGGCCCGGTGGGGGCGGGTGTCCGGATTTCGGGTGGTGGGGGTCACCGGTGGGGTGGAATCGGGGGTGGGTGCGGGGCGTTGTACATGGCAGACCGCGCCGCACCCGCCGACCGCCCGCCCCCTCGGGCCGGGACGGGACGCCGGTCGTTACATCACCGGGCCGCCGAGCAGGCCGACCGCCTGTCGAGCCGGCCCCACCGCCGGGCAGCGCCCCGGGAATGACCCCGGGCCCCCGGTCGTTACATCCCCGAGCCGCCGGAGCAGGCCGTCCCCCTGGCCGCCCGAGCGAGCCATCGGCCCGACGCACATACCGGGCCACCTGATCTTTCTTCGCGGCATCCCCCATCGCCGCGTACCCCCGACAGAGAGGCAACTGATCATGGCTACCACTCTGCTGCGCAAGACCGTTCTGACCGCTGCTGGTGTCGTCGCCACCGCTGGTGGCATCGCCGGCCCCGCCATCGCCGCCCAGGCCACTCCGGCCGAGCGTGCCGCCGCCCAGGTCACCACCGACCGCAAGCACGGTGAGCGGGAGCTGGACGTGCGCTACGAGGCGCAGCCCAACTTCTACTTCTGTGGCCCGGCCGCGGCCCGGAACGCGCTGAGCGTGCAGGGCAAGAACATCGACGTGCACGCGATGGCCGAGGAGATGGGCACCACCGAGGACGGCACCAACTCCATCAACGACATCACGCCGGTGCTGAACAAGGAGACCGGTAAGGACGTCTACAAGTCGACCGAGATCCCGGTGGACAAGGCCGGCGACAAGGTGGAGAAGCTGCGTGCCGACGTGGTGCGCACGGTGGACGACGGCCGGGCCGTGGTGGCGAACATCGCCGGCACCGCGACCGACACCGACGGCAACGCCCACTCGTTCGAGGGTGGCCACTACATCAGCGTGGTCGGCTACCGCGACGGCGGGAAGGTCGTGACGATCGCCGACTCGGCCAACCCGAATCAGGCCTCGTACCGCATGGACGTGGACGCCCTGGCGCACTGGATCGCCAGCCGCGGCTACAGCTCCTGACCGAGTGACAATGCCGAAGGGCCCGACCCCAGAACAGGGGTCGGGCCCTTCGGCGTGTCCGGGGTCAGCGGGTCAGCCGCCGGAGTCGTCCAGCTCGGCGCCGTCGGGCGGAGTGTCGTCGTCGCGGCTGGCCAGCCAGCCGTCGGGCAGGAAGACCTTGCCCGGGGAGTTGGTGCGGCCGCGCGGCTGGCCGAGGTTCTCCACCGGGAACGGTACGGCCGGGTCGAGCTTACCGAGCAGGTCGTCGAGCTGCGCCAGGCTCTCGATCATGGCGAGCGAGCGGCGCAGTTCGCTGCCGATCGGAAAGCCCTTCAGGTACCAGGCGACGTGCTTGCGGAAGTCGGTGCAGCCGTCCCGCTCGCCCCGGGCCGGGTTGCGCGCGCCCGCCACGAACTGCTCCACCAGCAGCTCGGCGTGCCGCCGCATCGTCACCGCCACCTCGCCGAGGCTCGGTAGCCGCCGCTCGGCGCTCCCGTTGAACGCGGCCTCCAGGTCGGCGAACAGCCACGGCCGGCCCAGGCAACCGCGCCCGATCACCACACCGTCGACGCCGGTGTGCGCGACCATCCGCAGCGCGTCGTCGGCCTCCCAGATGTCGCCGTTGCCGAGCACCGGCACGTCGAGCGCCGACTTGAGCGTGGCGATCGCGTCCCAGTCGGCGGTGCCGGAGTAGCGCTGCGCGGCCGTACGCCCGTGCAGGGCGACCGCCGCGACGCCCGCGTCCTGCGCGGCGAGCCCCGCTTCGACGTACGTCAGGTGGTCGTCGTCGATGCCCTTGCGCATCTTCACGGTGACCGGCACCCCGGCGGGTGACGCGGCGTCCACCGCGGCCTTGACCAGCCGGGCGAACAGCCGGCGACGCCACGGCAGGGCCGAGCCGCCGCCCTTGCGGGTCACCTTGGGCACCGGGCAGCCGAAGTTGAGGTCGATGTGGTCGGCCAGGTCGCGCTCGACCACGATCCGTACGGCGGCGGCGGTGATCTCCGGGTCGGTGCCGTAGAGCTGGAGGCTGCGAGGGTGCTCCTCGGCGCCGAAGGCGATCATGCGCAGCGTCTTCGGGTTCCGCTCGACGAGCGCGCGGGTGGTGATCATCTCGCAGACGTAGATGCCACCGCCCTGCTCACGGCAGAGCCGGCGGAAGCCGACGTTGGTGATCCCGGCCATCGGCGCGAGCACCACCGGCGGCCACACCCGGTGTGGGCCGATGGTCAACGCGGGCAGGGTCGGGGCAGTCACCGCACAAGTGTAAGGAAGGGCCCCTTCTTAACGTCTCCGGTAGAGCAGGGGCCCCTTCTTAACAGGGCGCATATCACAGCCAGCCCGCCCGGCGGGCGTTCTCCACAATCGGGGCGGCTGTCCACAGGCCGGGCGAGCGGGCAGGAAGCGCAGCGCTCGAGCCCGCACGCTGCCGGGCATGCGCCAACAGCCACCCGAACTCACCGACCTGGCGGAACGCCAGCAGCAGATCGTCACGCGGATGCAGCTTCTCGGCGTCGGATACGACGACATGTACCTGTACCGGCAGACCCGGCGCGGCCTGTGGCAGCGCGTGCTGCCGGCCACGTACGCGCTCGTCACCGGCACCCTCACCGACGAGCAGCGACGCATCTCGGCGGCGCTCTACGCGGGCGCCGACGCGCAGCTCACCGG
This sequence comes from Micromonospora sp. SYSU B005, assembly GCF_055362685.1. Lineage (NCBI taxonomy): Bacteria > Bacillati > Actinomycetota > Actinomycetes > Micromonosporales > Micromonosporaceae > Micromonospora > Micromonospora sp. SYSU B005. The sequence goes on from NZ_JAXCFU010000017.1 coordinate 10,784, forward strand.
CCTCGCGGCCCTGATCTGGTACGGCTTCCGGCACAGCCCGCGCACTGCTGACGTACACCTGATCCTGCCGCACCACGTGCGGCGCCGATCGGCCGGTCACGCGGTGATCGCGCGGGCCCTGGAGCTTGATCCACGGGCGCGGCGGACCGCGCTGTACCCGGTGTGCTCGCCGGCGCGGGCGGTGGTGGACGCCGCCCGCGACCTGCGCCAGCTGCGGCCGGTACGGGCGACGGTGGCCGAGGCCGTGCAACGCGGCTTCACCGACCTGGACAGCCTGGATGCGGAGATCCGCCGGGCCCGACGCAGCCGCACCGCCCTCATCCGGAAGGCGTTCGCGGAGATCACCGACGGGGTCCGCTCAGCGCCCGAGACGGAGCTGCGGGAGTGCCTGGGCGGCAGCGGCGTGCTCGGCGAGATCCTGTGGAACCCGCGGCTGTCGGCGGCCGACGGCACCCGCCTGCCGACGCCGGACGGCTACCTCGCCGACTGCGCGGTGGCGCTGGAGGTCGACTCGCGGGAGTACCACCTCAGCCCGAACGACTGGGCGCGGACGCTGGACCGGCACAACGAGCTGAGCCGGCACGGGGTGCTCATCCTGCACTTCACGCCGGCACAGATCCGCCGGGAGCCGGGCCGCGTGCGGCGCACGGTGGAGGACGCGTACGCGGCCCGGCGCGGGCTGGGCGCCGCGACCGGCGTACGGGCGGAGCCGATCTCCCCCGGCGTCGGGTGTTAAGAAGGGGCCCCTGCTCTACGCGAGGCGTTAAGAAGGGGCCCTTCCTTACACGGTCAGCAGCCGGGCAGGCGCTCGATCAGATAGCGCTCGACCTGGTCCAGGGAGACGCGCTCCTGGGCCATCGTGTCCCGGTTCCGGACCGTGACCGCGTTGTCGTCGAGCGTGTCGAAGTCGACAGTGACGCAGAACGGCGTGCCGATCTCGTCCTGCCGGCGGTAGCGGCGGCCGATCGCCTGCGAGTCGTCGAACTCGACCACCCAGCGCTTGCGCAGGTCGGTGGCGAGCTGCTTGGCCTTCGGCGACAGCGCCTCGTTGCGCGACAGCGGCAGCACGGCGACCTTGACCGGGGCCAGGCGCGGGTCGAACCGCATGACGGTGCGCTTGTCCACGCCGCCCTTGGTGTTCGGCGCCTCGTCCTCGTCGTACGCCTCCAGCAGGAACGCCAGCACCGCGCGGGTGAGGCCGGCGGCCGGCTCGATCACGTACGGCATCCAGCGCTCGCCCTTGCCCTGGTCGAAGTACGACAGGTCGACGCCGGAGTGCTTGCTGTGCGTGGACAGGTCGAAGTCGGTGCGGTTGGCGATGCCCTCCAGCTCGGCGAACTCGCTGCCGCCGAACCGGAACCGGTACTCGATGTCGACGGTGCGCTTCGAGTAGTGGGAGAGCTTCTCCTTGGGGTGCTCGTAGAAGCGCAGGTTCTCCTCGGACAGGCCGAGGTCGAGGTACCAGTTCCAGCGCTCGGAGAGCCAGTACTCGTGCCACTGCTCGTCGGTGCCGGGCTCGACGAAGAACTCCATCTCCATCTGCTCGAACTCGCGGGTCCGGAAGATGAAGTTGCCGGGGGTGATCTCGTTGCGGAACGACTTGCCGGTCTGCGCGATGCCGAACGGCGGCTTCTTGCGGGCGACCGTCTCGACGTTCTTGTAGTTGACGAAGATGCCCTGGGCGGTCTCCGGGCGCAGGTAGTGCATGCCCTCGTCGCTCTCCACCGGGCCCAGGTAGGTCTTCATCAGGCCGTTGAACATCTTCGGCTCGGTGAAGGTGCCCTTGTTGCCGCAGTTGGGGCAGTTCAGCTCCGTCAGCGAGGTCAGCGGCTTGCCGTGCTTGGCCTCGTACGCCTCTTCCAGGTGGTCGGCCCGGAATCGCTTGTGGCAGGACTGGCACTCGGTGAGCGGGTCGACGAACTCGGCGATGTGGCCGCTGGCCTCCCAGACCTTGCGGGCCAGGATGACCGCCGAGTCGAGGCCGACGACGTCGTCGCGCTGCTGCACCATGGTCCGCCACCACTGCCGGCGGACGTTCTCCTTCAGCTCGACGCCGAGCGGACCGTAGTCCCACGCCGACCGGGTGCCCCCGTAGATCTCGCTGGAGGGAAAGACGAAGCCCCGGCGCTTGGCGAGGCTGGTGACGGCGTCGATACGGTCGGCTGGCATGTTTCCTCCTACGCCGGCTGGCGGTCGGCGCGGTTGAGATGGATAGAACCGGGCTGTTCGGGACAACGGTACGACCGTGTCCGTCCCGAGCCCAGCAGAATACCGGGGGCCGGTCAGCTCACCCCGCAGACCTCCACGCCGCCCGTCTGCTGGTCGGGTGCCAGCGTCACGGTCTGCGCCTCCCGGCGGCCGCCGGCGAGCGTGACGTCCACCGGCACGGTGAGCGTGTTGAGGTCGACCTCGCCGACCCGGTAGCCGGAGATCTGCGGCTCGGTCGCCACTCGCCGCTCGAACTCGCGCCGGGGCTCGCGTCGCCGGATGTCGTCGCAGAGCGTGTCGTACGCCTTGGACCACTCCCGGGCCACGAGCGCCTGGTAGTAGTCGTTCGTGACGGCCCGGCCCTGCTCGCCGATCGCCTGGGCGTTGCTCACGGCCAGGCCGACCACTGCGGCACCGCCTCCGCCGCAGCAGATCAGCACTGCGAGCGCACCCGCGCCGAGGCCGAGCCAGAGCCGGGTCCGCCCGCCCTCGGTGGGCGGGGCGGCGAACGGCGGCACGGCGCCGGGTCCCTGCGGCGGCGTGGGCACCCCGGGGTCCGCCGGCGGCGCGGGCGGAACTGACGACGGGGGTGGCGCGGCCGGTCCGGGAGCGGTCATACGCGCCAGGGTAGTGCCCCGGCACTCAGCGGTACGGGCCTGCGGCACGATCGCTGGCGACGACGACGACCTCCCCCTCCGGGGCGGCGCCGGCGAGCGTCTCGTACGCCGACGGCTCGTCCACCGATCGGGCGAGCAGCGGCACGGCGGTGACCTTGACGTCGAATCCGCCGAGCGCCCGCCGGTACGCACCGACCGACTCCCACTCGGTGACCAGGAGCCAGTGGTCCGGGTCGTCGAGCGCCCGCAGCAGTTCACCGCGCAGGTAGCCGGGGCGGGCGGCGAGCGCGGCCAGCGCGGCGTGCGCCGCACGGGTGAACTCGTCCACCGTTTCGGCTTCCACCACGAAGCGGTTGGTGACCAGCACGGGGTTCCTCCTCGTAGAGTTCGTGGCATGCAGCGTACGCAGAGTCCCGTGCTGTCCCGGTTGGCACGGCTCAACCCGACGGCGGTGTTCCTGGCCGCGCTGGCCCTGGTGCTTGTCGGCCTGTTCGCGCCCGGCCCGGCGGGTGGCGTCCTGCTGCTCGTGCTGGCCGGCGGGCTGGTCTGGCTGATGTCGGTCACCTGGCCGGTGCAGGCGCCGGCGACCCGGATGCTCCGGCTGGTGATGTTGACCTTGTTGATCGCGGTGGCGCTGGCGAAGCTCATGGTCGGCTGACCGCACGAAGCAGAGCCGAGCTGACCTGCGCTGACATGCAATCATGCGTTTTTGACAATAGTTTTCGTTGTCGCGGACAGTTGAGCCCATGACCGTTCGTGCACCGCGCCGCATCCTGACCGCCGCAACCACCGCCCTGCTCGCCGCCGCCGGCCTGACCGCCTGCGCCGACAGCTCGGGCGGCGCGAGCGAGCCCGGCCGGGTCGACGTGGTGGCCGCGTTCTACCCGCTCCAGTTCCTCGCCGAGCGGATCGGCGGCGACACGGTCGCGGTCAGCAACCTCACCAAGCCGGGCGCCGAGCCGCACGACCTGGAACTCAACCCGCGGCAGGTCGGCCAGGTGGTCGACGCCGACGTGGTCGTCTACCTCAGCGGCTTCCAGCCGGCGGTGGACGAGGCGGTCGAGCAGAACGGCGGCGACCGCGCGTTCGACGTGGCGGGCGTCACGCCGCTGCGGGACGCCGCCGCCGGTGGGCACGACCACGACCACGAGGGCGAGGCCGGGCACTCCGAGGAGGGCGGCGGCAAGGACCCGCACGTCTGGCTCGACCCGACCCGGCTGGCCACCATCGGCGACAAGCTCGCCGAGCGGCTCGGCAAGGCCGACCCGGACCACGCCGCCGACTACACCGCCCGCGCCGGCGCGCTGCGCGCCGAGCTGACGAAGCTCGACACCGAGTACGCCGACGGCCTGCGCACCTGCCAGCGCCGGGAGATCGTCACCAGCCACACCGCGTTCGGCTACCTGACCGAGCGCTACCAGCTGGAGCAGATCGGCATCAGCGGGCTCACCCCGGAGTCCGAGCCGTCCCCGCAGCGGCTCACCGAGGTCGCGAAGGAGGCCCGGGAGCACCAGGCCGGGACGATCTTCTTCGAGAGCCGGGTCAGCCCGAAGGTCGCCGAGACCATCGCGCGCGAGGTCGGGGCGAAGACCGCGATGCTGGACCCGCTGGAGGGCCCGCCCGCCGAGGGCGACTACCTCTCCGCGATGCGCGCCAACCTGCAGACCCTGCGAACCGCTCTGGACTGCTCATGACCCCACCCGTGATCGAGATCGCGCACGCCACGGTCGGCTACGACGGCCGCCCGGTGCTGCGTGACGTCTCGTTGACAGTGACCTCCGGAGAGGTGGTCGCCGTGCTCGGCGCCAACGGCTCCGGCAAGTCGACGCTCGTGCGCGCCGCGCTCGGCCTGGTGCCGGTCGGTGCCGGGTCGGTCACCCTCTTCGGCACGCCGCAGCGCCGCTTCCGGCAGTGGCACCGCATCGGGTACGTGCCGCAGCGGCTCGGCGCGGGCAGCGGAGTACCAGCGACGGTGCGCGAGGTGGTGGCGTCCGGGCGGCTGGCCCGCCGGGGCGTACTGCGGCCCGCCGGGCGCGCGGACCGGGAGGCGGTGACGGCGGCGCTGGACGCGGTCGGGCTCGCCGACCGGGCCGGTGACCCGGTGTCCACGCTCTCCGGCGGCCAGCAGCAGCGCACCCTGATCGCCCGCGCCCTGGCCGGCGGGCCGGAGCTGCTGGTGCTCGACGAGCCGACCGCCGGGGTGGACGCGGCCAGCCAGGAGGCGTTCGCCGAGGCGCTGCGCGGGTTCCGCGACGGCGGCGGCACGGTGCTGCTCGTCGCCCACGAGCTGGGCCCGTTGCGCCCGCTGATCAGCCGGGCCGTGGTGGTGCACCAGGGCGGGATCGCCCACGACGGCGCGGTGCCGGAGCCGGCCGGCCACCACGCCGACCCGGACCACGAGCACGTGCACCCGCACTGCGACGAGGAGCCCGCCCGGCTCTGGACAGGCATCTGAGATGGATCTCTTCCAGTACGACTTCATGCTCCGCGCCCTGGTCGGCGCGCTGATCATCGGGCTGGCCGCCCCGGCGCTCGGCATCTACCTGGTGCAGCGCCGGCTGGCGTTGATCGGCGACGGGCTCGGGCACGTGGCGCTCACCGGCGTCGGCGCGGGACTGCTGCTCAACCGCTCCCCCGTGCTGGTGGCGGTGATCGCGGCGACGCTCGGCGCGATCGTGATCGAGCTGGTCCGCGCGTACGGGCGCACCTCCGGCGACCTCGCGCTGGCGTTGCTGTTCTACGGCGGCATCGCCGGTGGCGTGATGCTGGTCGGGCTCTCCGACGCCAGCAGCGGGTCGCTCAACGCGTACCTGTTCGGGTCGCTGACCACCACCTCGCCGGGCGACCTGGTCACCATCGGCGTGCTCGGCGCGGTGCTGCTGGTGACCATGCTGGTGCTGCGCCCGGCGCTGTTCGCGGTCTGCCACGACGAGGAGTACGCGCGTGTGTCCGGCCTGCCGGTGCGGACGCTGAACCTGGTCATCGCCGTCGGCACCGCGGTCACCGTGACCATCGCCATGCGGGCGGTCGGGGTGCTGCTGATCAGCGCGCTCATGGTCGTGCCGGTGGCCACCGCGCAGCAGGTGACCCGGGGCTTCCGGTCCACCATGACGGCGGCCATGGCGCTGGGCGTGTTCGCCGCCGGCACCGGCGTCTGGGTGGCGGCGACCGCCAACACGGCGCCCGGCGCCTCGGTGGTGATCGTGGCGATCGGCTCGTTCCTGCTGGTGGCGATCGCCGCGGCCGGTCTGCGGGCGGTGCGGCGGCGGGTGCGGGCCGACCGGTCCACGCCGCCGCCCGAGCCGGCCGAGCACGAGGTGCTGCTGGGATGAGGCCCTGCCCGCCGGCGCAGCTGGGATTGGTTACCGTTACAGGGTGACCGGCACGAACGGGTACGACGCCTTCGAGGGTGCGGGTGACCTGCTGCGCGCGCTCTCCGCCCCGATCCGGCTCGCGATCGTCAGCGAGCTGGCCGAGGGGGAGCGCTGCGTGCACGAGCTGGTCGAGAAGCTCGGCGCCCCGCAGCCGCTGGTCTCCCAGCACCTGCGGGTGCTGCGCGGCGCGGGGGTGGTGCGCGGGTCGCGGCGCGGCCGGGAGATCGCGTACGCGCTCGTCGACGACCACGTGGCCCACATCGTCAGGGACGCGGTCAGTCACGCCGGCGAAGGGTCGCACTGAGCGGGAAATCGGCCAGGTGCCGACGCGCCCGTGTCGTGGGACGCTGTCCGGCGTGAAGATCTACGCCGACCGTTTTCCCACCGCCGTCCGCCAGTTCCTCACCGACCTGCTCGTTGTCGCCTGGGTGTACGCGGCGATCCGCTTCGCGCTGTGGCTGCACGACGTGGTCGAGAAGCTCGCCGTACCCGGGCAGAAGCTGGAGGGGGCCGGTGGTGGGCTCGCCGACAACCTGGCCGAGGCCGGCGGCAAGGTCGGCCGGGTGCCGATCGTCGGCGACGAGCTGACCGCGCCGTTCACCCGCGCCGCCGACGCCGCCCGCGCGGTCGCCGAGGCGGGCCGCGACCAGCAGGAGCTGGTCGGGCAGCTCGCGCTCGGGCTGACCGTCGCGGTGCTGGTGTTCCCGCTCGGCCTGGTGCTGTTCGGCTGGCTGCCGCTGCGCCTGCGCTGGATGCGCCGGGCCGGCGCGGCGAAGGCCCTGGCGGGCGTCCCGGCCGGCCGGGACCTGCTGGCGCTGCGCGCACTGGCGGGTCAGCCGCTGTCGAAGCTGACCCGGATCGCGCCCGACGTCGCCGAGGCGTGGCGGCGCGGCGACGACGCGACAGTCGACGCGCTCGCCGCGCTGGAGCTGCGCGAACTGGGGCTGCGTGGCGGCCGGTAAGGTGTGCCGGTGCTGTACTTCCTGATCGTCGTCGCCGTGCTGCTGCTGGGATACGCGGCCGTGCTGGTGAGTTTCGTCCGCAAGGGCCGCAAGATCCCGCCGTCGGCGTACCTGGTGCTGGCCGGGCTCAACGGCCTGATCCTGGCCGGCATCCTGGCCTGGGCGATCGCGCGCTGACCGCCGCGGCGGCCGTCCGGGCGGACGGCCGCCGGGTTGGTCCGGTCAGCCGGCCGGCGGGATGCGACGGCGGACGTCCTGCTCGGTGGACGGCCCCGGTTCCCATCGGGCCACCCAGGGCAGGTCGGCGGGCGGGGTGACGACGCCCTCCTCCACCGAGGCGTACCGGCCGGCGACGATCCGCTTGGCGGCGGCCACGTCCACCGAGTCGGTGTTCGACCACAGGCCGGTGAACAGCTCGTCGACGCGCAGCCGCGCCTGACGGCAGAACAGGTCGGCCAGCTCGACGTTCTCCGGGTGCGCGTCCCGCTCGGCGTAGGCCCGGACGCATACCGCGCTCATCGCGAACAGCTCCGCGCCGATGTCCACCACCCGGCCGAGGAACGCCTGTTTGCGCTCCATCTTCCCCTGCCACCGGGACATCGCGTAGAACGTCGACCGGGCCAGCTTGCGGGAGGTCCGCTCGACGTGGCGCAGGTGCCCGGCCAGCGGCCCGAACTCCTGGTACGCCCCGGGCGTCTGCCCCTTGCCGACGGCGAGCGTGGGCAGCCACTTCGCGTAGAAGGCGCCGGCCCGCGCGCCCGCCTTCGCCTTGCGGCCCAGCCCGGCGTCGGGGTCGATGATGTCGCCCGCGACGGACAGGTGCGCGTCGACCGCCTCGCGGGCGATCAGCAGGTGCATGATCTCGGTGGAGCCCTCGAAGATCCGGTTGATCCGCAGGTCGCGCAGGAGCTGCTCGACGGCGGCCGGCCGTTCCCCGCGAGCGGCGAGCGAGTCGGCCGTCTCGTAGCCGCGGCCACCGCGGATCTGGATCAGCTCGTCGGCGATCCGCCAGGCCATCTCGCTGGCGTAGAGCTTGACCAGCGCCGCCTCGATCCGGATGTCGTTGCGGTCGTCGTCGGCGAGCATGCAGGACAGGTCGAGCATCGACTCCATGCCGTACGTGGTGGCGGCGATGAAGGAGAGCTTCTTCGCCACCGCCTCGTGCTCGCCCACCGGGCGGCCCCACTGGACCCGGTCCGCCGCCCACTCGCGGGCCACGTTGAGCGCCCACTTGCCGGCGCCGACGCACATGGCCGGCAGCGAGAGCCGGCCGGTGTTCAACGTGGTCAACGCGATCTTGAGGCCCTTGCCCTCACCGCCGATCACGTTCTCCTTCGGCACGAACACGTCGTGGAACCGGGTGAGGCTGTTCTCCAGGCCGCGCAGCCCGACGAAGGAGTTGCGCCGCTCCACGGTGATGCCGTCGCTGTCGCCCTCCACCACGAACGCGGTGATGCCGCCGCGCCGCCCCTCGCCGGCCGGCACCCGGGCCATCACCACCAGCAGCGTGGCGAGCGTGCCGTTGGTGGCCCAGAGCTTCACGCCGTTGAGCCGGTAGCCGGTGCCGTCCGCGGTCGGCTCGGCGGTGGTGGCGAGCCGGGCCGGGTCGGAGCCGACGTCCGGCTCGGTGAGCAGGAACGCGGAGACCTCACCGGCGGCGAGCCGGGGCAGGAACCGGTCCTTCTGCTCGGGCGTGCCGAACATCTTCAGCGGCTGCGGCACGCCGATCGACTGGTGTGCGGAGAGCAGCGCGCTGACCGCCGGGTTCACCGAGCCGACGAGCATCAACGCCCGGCAGTAGTGCAGGTTGCTCAGCCCCAGCCCGCCGTACTTCCGGTCGATCTTCATGCCGAACGTGCCGAGCCCGGCCAGGCCGTGGAACACCTCGTCGGGGATGCGGGCGTCCCGCTCGATCGCCTCGCCGTCCACCTCGGACGTCAGGTACGCGCGCAGCGCGCCGAGGAACTCGTCGGCGCGAGCCACCTCGGCCGGGTCGGGGCGGGGCCACGGGTCGATCAGGTCGAGCCGGAACCGGCCGAGGAACAGTTCCTTACCGAAGCTGGGCCGGTCCCAGGCCGACTCGCGGGCCGCCTCGGCGACCTGGCGGGCCTCCTTCTCGGAGACCTGGCCCGCCTCGGTGGGCAGCGGCCCCGCGCCGTCCGGTGACTCGGGCCGGCTGTTCTGTGTCGTGGTCACGGCTGCCTCCTCGCGGTCCGGCTGCGTCGACGCGTTCGACGAAAACGACGCTACCCCCGGGTGTTACCCAGGGGTAGCGCTGCGTGCACGTCCGATTTGGCGGACCGTCAGTCGGTCAGCGACTGAGGGCTGTCGTCCTCGTCGTCGATGTCGTCCTCACCCCAGTTGCGCCGGCTGAACGGCAGGATCGCCCAGAAGATCAGGAACCACACGCCGGTGAGCGCGCTGAGCAGGAACGCGATCGGCCGGTCCAGCACGAAGTCGGTGACCAGCAGGACCGAGCTGACCATCGCGATCAGCATGAAGAACAGGCCACCGGTGGCCATCCGGTGGGCGAACCGGACCAGCTCCGGCTTACGCCCCTGCCGGAACAGCGCCCGGTGGAACGCGACCGGAGAGATGATCATCGCGGCGGACGCGGCGGCGGTCAGCAGCGCCAGGATGTAGACGTCGCGCTGGAACTCCGTGGTCCGGCCGAACCCGTTGCTGAACGGCAGCGTCAGCAGGAAGGCGAAGAGGATCTGCACACCGGTCTGCGCGACCCGCAGCTCCTGCAACAGGTCGGCGAAGTTGCGCTGCCAGCGCTGCTTCTCGGATTCCTTCGACACTCGCGGACCTCCCCGGGAGACGGCACGGCCGGCGGGTGAACGCCCACCGGCAGGAGCGCCAGTGCCCCGTACGGCTGATCACGAAACCGGTTCAGGAACCGCGGCGGATCCGGCCCGCGTACCGTGCCTCCAGCTCGGCGTTGTGCTCGTCGCCGCCGGTGATGTTCGCGGACAGGTAGACCGGCGGGCGCTGCCCCGCCGCGACCAGCCGGGCCACCACCTCGGCGACGATCTGCTGGGCGAGCAGCGCCGCGGTGATCGAGGAGACCGCGCCGACCGCGCCGCCACCCGGTAGCGGCAGCGTCGCGTCGCCGTAGGGGGCGCCGTTGTCCAGCACCACGTCGGCGAAGTCGGCCAGCTTGCGGCCGGACGGGTGCCGCGACGTCATCCGGGCCGAGTGCTGTGCCGAGGTGATCGCCACCAGCCCGTGCCCGCGTTCCTTCACGATGGACGCGAACTCGACCATCGCCCCGTTCACGCCCGAGTTCGAGGCCAGCACGAACACGTCCTGCGGACGGATCGGCGCCAGCTCGTAGAGGCGGTGCGCGACCGCCGGGTCGCGTTCCAGCTTCGGTCCGAGCACGTCGGCCGGGTCGCCGCCGATCAGCACCAGGTCACGCAGCGCGATCCGGTTGGTGGGCACCAGCCCGCCGGCCCGCCCGGCGATCTCCATGGCCAGCGCCTCGGAGTGCCCGGTGCCGAACGCGTGCACCACCCCGTCGGCCTGCAGCGCCGCCGCGATCAGGTCGGCTGCGTCGGCGACGTTCTGCCGCTGCTCGGCGGCGACCCGGCCGATCGTCTCGGTCACCACCGCCAGGTACGCGTCGGCGCTCACCGTCATGCTTCCTCCGTTCCTGCGCACCGGGCGAGGATCGCCTCGGCCAGCGGGCCGGGCGCCTCGTCCGGGATCCAGTGACTGACCCCGGGCAGCACCACGAACCGGTAGTCACCCGTGACGTGCGCGGCGCACGCCTGCGCGGCCGTCCGGCCGATCGCCACGTCCTTGTCGCTCCAGACGAACGTGGTGGGCACCCCGACCGGGGCGACCGCCTTCATGTCCGTCCCGGTCATCGCGCGGTACCAGTTCAGCGCCGCCGTCAACGCCCCCGGCTCGCGCATCGGCTCGGCGTACCGGGCCACCTCGCCGGCGCCGCCCACCCCGCTCAGCAGCTTGCGCAGCGTGGCGCCGTTCCACGCCAGCAGCACCTTCTCCGCCGTACCGGGCTTGCGGAACAACGCGATGTAGGCGGACTTGACCTTCTGCCGGGGGTCGGTGGCGAGCGCGTGGCCCATGGCGGCCGGGTGCGGCACCGACACCGCGGTCAGCGTCCGGACCCGCTCCGGGTGCGCCGCCGCCAGGCCCCACGCCACGATCGCGCCCCAGTCGTGGCCCACCACGTGCGCGCGGGTCACCCCGAGCGCGTCCAGCACCGCCGCCGCGTCGGCCACCAGCTCCGGAATCCGGTACGCCCCGACGTCCGCCGGACGCGCGCCGGGCGAGTAGCCGCGCTGGTCGAGCGCGTACGTGCGCAGCCCGGCGGCGTGCAGGGCGGGCGTCACCGCGTCCCACTCGCCGGAGTGCTGCGGGAAGCCGTGCAGCAGCAGGACGGGATCACCGCCCTCGGGGCCGCCGGCGCGTACCTCGAACGTCAGTCCCCGCGCATCCACCAGCATGATCGCCACCATACCGACACTCGCCCTGCTGGGCTGGGGGCCGTCGTCGGTGCTAGCGTCTGCGACGAGACAACTTCACATCCGACAGGGGAGCGCACAGCGCTGAGAGTGCGGGCCGGTGCCCGCAGACCCTCGAACCTGATCTGGGTAATGCCAGCGCAGGGAGTTCGGTCGACCTCCAGCCGCGTCGCCGTCCGGTGACCACCGGGCGCGGCGTGCGTCTTCTCCTGGTTCACCTCGACGAACTGGGAGCCAACCATGAACCGTACCGACAGCAACCGCTGGCGTACCGTCGACATCGTCGTCGCCTCGGTCATCGCCGTAGCCTTCGGCGTCGTGTTCCAGCTCTGGAACATCCTCTGGAAGGGCAGCGACGGGCCGTTCGCCTTCTTCGCCCCGCTGCAGTCGGTGATGTACGGCGTCTGGCTCATCCCGGCCGTGCTGAGCGCGCTGATCGTCCGCAAGCCGGGTGCGGCGCTGCTCACCGAGACCGTCGCCTCGACCGTCTCGGTGCTGCTCGGCTCCCCGTACGGCGCGATGGCGATCCTCCAGGGCGCAGTGCAGGGCCTGGGCGTCGAGGCGGTCTTCGCGGCCACCCGGTACCGCCTCTACCGGCCGCTCACGGCGGCGCTCGCCGGCGCGTGCGGCGGCCTCTTCGCCACGCTGTTCGACGCCCTGTACTGGTACCCGGGCACGAGCTGGACGACCTTCCGGCTGCCCTACATCGCCTTCGGTGTGCTCAGTTGCCTGCTGGTGGCCGGCCTGGGCGCGGTGGCCCTCACCCGCGCGCTGGCGAACACCGGCGTACTGGACCGCTTCCCCGCCGGCCGCGACCGCGCCCTGGTCTGAGGCTCGCCTCGCCCCGCCCCGGTGATCAAGGAGTTTGCGTCCGCCGGGCACGGTTCTCCGGACGCGAACTCCTTGATCACGCAGGCTGGGCCGGGAGAGGGGGTGGTGGGCGGTGAGCGGGGTGGTGCTCCGGGGGTTCGGGTGGCGGCACGGGGGACGGAAACGCTGGGCTCTGCGCGGGGTGGATCTGCGCGTGGAGAGCGGCGAGCGGGTGCTGCTGCTCGGACCCTCCGGCGCCGGTAAGAGCACGCTGCTGGCCGCACTGGCCGGGCTGCTGCCGGAGGACTCCGGCGAGCAGGAGGGCACCGTCGAGATCGACGGGCTGGACCCGCGCAAGGCCCGCGAGCGCGTCGGCATCGTCTTCCAGGACCCGGAGACCCAGCTCGTCATGGCCCGCTCCGGCGACGACGTGGCGTTCGGGCTGGAGAACCGTGGCGTACCCGCCGGCGAGATCTGGCCCCGCGTCGACGAGGCGCTGCACCGGGTCGGCTTCCCGTACGACAGGGACCGCCCCACCGCCGCGCTCAGCGGCGGCGAGCAGCAGCGGCTGGCACTGGCCGGCACGCTCGCGCTGCGCCCCGGGCTGCTGCTGCTCGACGAGCCCACCGCCAACCTCGACCCGGCCGGCGCCGGCCTGATCCGCCGGGCCGTCGCGAACGCGCTCGACCCGGACACCACGATGGTCCTGGTCGAGCACCGGGTCACCGAGGCGCTGCCGCTGGTCGACCGCGTCGTGGTGCTGGAACCCGGCGGCGGCGTGCGCGCCGACGGGCCGCCCGACGCGGTCTTCGCCGCGCACGGCGAGGCGCTTGCGGCCGCCGGGGTCTGGGTACCCGGCCACGTCGCGCCGCCCCGGCACGCCACCACGCCGCCCGGCGACGTGCTGCTCTCCGCGGAGCGGCTCGGCCTGCCGCCGCGGCTCAACCCCACCGACCTTCGGGTACGCGCCGGCGAAGCGCTCGCCGTCCTCGGTCCCAACGGGGCCGGGAAGTCCACACTGGCGCTGCTCCTGGGCGGCCTGCTGAAGCCCGGCACTGGCGCCGTCACCGCGTCGGCGGAACTCGCCGGGCGGGACGCTCGTACTCCCCCGCACCGCTGGCGCGCACCCGCGCTGGTCCGCCGGATCGGTTCGGTGTTCCAGGACCCGGAACACCAATTCGTCACCGCCACGGTGCGCGACGAGCTGGCGCTCGGCCCGCGCCGCACCGGCCGACCCGAGCCGGCGGTCACCGCCACCGTCGACGAACTGCTGCACCGTTTGCGGCTGGACAAGCTGGCCGGCGCCAACCCGTACACCCTCTCGGGTGGCGAGGCACGGCGGCTGAGTGTCGCGACGGCCCTGGCCACCGCGCCCCGCCTGCTGATCTGCGACGAACCCACGTTCGGCCAGGACCGGCGGACCTGGCTGGAACTGGTCGACCTGCTCGCCGAGCTGCGCGACGCCGGGCACGGCCTGGTCACGGTGACCCACGACGCGGACTTCGTGGCCGCGCTGGCCGACCGGACGCTCACCCTGCACCGCTCCCCCGACGGGGTGGTCACGTGATCGGCCTCGAACCGGTCGCCGCGCCCGGCGCCCCGCTGGCCCGGCGCAACCCGGTGGCGAAGCTGGCCGCCGCTGTGGTCTTCACGCTGATCCTGGTGGCGACGCTCGACCCGGTGGCCCCGGCCATCGCCATCGCCGTCGAACTCGCGGTGCTGCCGCTGTTCGGGGTCCGCTACCGGGTGCTGGCCCGCCGGGCCTGGCCGCTGCTCGCCGGCGCCGTCGGCATCCTGATCACGCTGGTGCTCTTCGCGGCCGACCGTTCCGGCCCGGTGCTCGTCGAGGCCGGGCCGATCCTGGTCACCCAGGGCGTGCTGATGACCGCGCTCGGACTGGTGCTGCGGATGCTCGCCGTGGCGCTGCCCGGCATCGTCGTGTTCGCCACCACCGACCCGACCGACCTGGCCGACGCGCTGATCCAGAACGCCAAGGCACCCGCCCGGTTCGCCATCGGGGCACTCGCCGCGTTCCGGATGGTGCCGCTGCTGGAACAGGAGTGGCGGATGATCAGCATGGCCCGCCGGGCCCGCGGCGTGGACGCCGGCCGCAACCCGGTGGCGAAGCTGCGGCTGTTCGCGTCCACCGCGTTCACCCTGCTGGTGGGCGCGATCCGGCGGGGTACCCGGCTGGCGGTGGCGATGGACGCCCGGGGCTTCGACGCGGGCACCCCACGCACCGTTGCCCGCCCGCAGCGCTTCACTCGCGCCGACGCCCTGCTCGTGGCGGGCGCCGCGCTGCTGGCAGGCGGCGCCCTGGCCACAAGCATCGCCCTGGGCACCTTCCGCCCCTTGATCGGCTGACCCCTCCCTCTCCCTCCCTCCCCCTCACCTCCGCCCCCGCCCCGTTGATCATGAAGTTGACGGCACCGGTTGCCCGATTCGCCCCCGCCAACTTCATGATCAACCAGAGCCGGGCGAGATCTTGGTACGGAAGGGCCCCTATGGGGGCCGGAATCCTCCAAGATCTTCGGGGAGGCTCGGGCGGGGCTGTCGGTCAGCTGCGGCGGAAGGCGTAGAACCGGGTCTGGCCGGCGCGCTGGCTCCGCCCGGTCAACCGGGCCTGCCGCCCTGCCGGTGGGCCCGATCTGGGCGGCGTCGCGGATGCGCCCGGCAGGACCGGGGTCTCCGGAGACTCCGAGGGCGACACCGTCGGCGCAGCCAGGACCGGCGACACCGCATCCGGAGACACGGCGGGCGCCGCCGGCTCGGTGGGAAGCACCACCGGGGACACGGTGGACGCCGACGGCTCGGTGGGGAGCACCACCGCGGGTGGCGTCACCGTGAGCGCGTCGAGGTTTGGCGTGGTCACCTGCGGCGACGACTGCTTGCGGGACTTCTTCGGATTGCGCTTCGCGGGCATTCGCGGGCCTCCTGTCGTGCGGGCGCGCCGACCGGGACGCGCCGAGCGAGGGCTCCGGTGCGTTCCGATCACGACAGACACCGCGACCGACGGTGGCGGGGAAGGAATGCGGACGCCCGGAGCAGGACGGGTCCACGGCACTGGCGGCGGTGGACCGGGCTCGGAGGTGGGGCGTCACTTACGCATGCGGCAACGCTATCCCGCCGCCCGGAGGTCCGCACCCGATTTACCGGGAGAGAACGCGGACGTGCCCGCGCGAGACGCACGGCCACCCGCCGATCACGCCCTGTCGACGTCCCCGCCCGCTCCCCCGGCGACCGCGATACGGTCGCAGCACGGCAGCACGAACGAGAGGTGGCGGTACGCATGGCAGAGCAGGCGACGGCGCAGATCGGGGTCACCGGTCTGGCGGTGATGGGCCGCAACCTGGCCCGGAACCTGGCCCGTAACGGCTTCGCCGTGGCGGTGCACAACCGGTCGCCGGAACGTACCCGCAGCCTCGTGGCCGAGCACGGCGACGAGGGCACGTTCGTGCCGTCGGAGTCGCTCGCGGACTTCGTCGGCTCGCTGGAGCGGCCCCGCGCGGTGATCGTGATGGTGAAGGCCGGTGCGCCGACCGACGCGGTGATCGACGAGCTGGTCCCGCTGCTGGAGGAGGGGGACATCGTCGTCGACTGCGGCAACGCGCACTTCGCCGACACCCGCCGCCGGGAGGAAGCGCTGCGCGAGCACGGGCTGCACTTCGTCGGCACCGGCGTGTCCGGCGGCGAGGAGGGCGCGCTGCTCGGCCCGAGCATCATGCCGGGTGGTTCGGCCGAGTCGTACCGCAAGCTGGGGCCGATCTTCGAGAAGATCGCCGCGCAGGTGGACGGTGAGCCCTGCTGCCGGCACATCGGGCCGGACGGCGCGGGCCACTTCGTGAAGATGGTGCACAACGGCATCGAGTACGCCGACATGCAGCTCATCGCCGAGGCGTACGACCTGTTGCGGGCCGGTCTGTCGGCGAGCCCGGCGGAGATCGCGGAGATCTTCCGGGAGTGGAACGGCGGCGAGCTGGGGTCGTTCCTCATCGAGATCACCGCCGACGTGCTCGGCCACACCGACGCGGCCACCGGCCGGCCGTTCGTGGACATCGTGCTCGACCAGGCCGAGCAGAAGGGCACCGGCCGCTGGACCGTGCAGAGCGCGCTGGACCTCGGCATCCCGATCACCGGCATCGCCGAGGCCACGTTCGCCCGGTCGCTGTCCGGCCACGCCGACCAGCGCGAGGCCGCCCGCCGGGTGTTCGCCGACGCGGGCGACAAGTGGCAGGTGGACGACCGGGACGCGTTCGTCGAGGACGTGCGCCGCGCGCTGCTGGCCAGCAAGATCGTCGCGTACGCGCAGGGCTTCGACCACATCCGGGCCGGCAGCCGGGAGTACGACTGGGACATCGACCTGGGCGGTACGGCCACGATCTGGCGGGGCGGCTGCATCATCCGGGCCGGTTTCCTGGACCGGATCCGGGAGGCGTACGACGCGGAGCCGGACCTGTCGACGCTGCTCGTCGCGCCGTGGTTCGCCGAGCGGGTCAGCGCCGGCGTACCGGCCTGGCGACGGGTGGTGGCCGACGCGGCCCGGGCGGGCGTCCCGGCCCCGGCCTTCGGGTCGTCGCTGGCCTACTTCGACGCGCTGCGGGCGCAGCGACTGCCGGCCGCGCTGATCCAGGGCCTGCGGGACGACTTCGGCGCGCACACTTACCACCGGGTGGACCGGGCCGGCTCGTTCCACACGCTGTGGGCGGGCGACCGCTCCGAAGTGGAGGCGTGAGCCGCACCGGCAGCACGGCCGGACGGGTCACCAGGCCCGCTGACCGTCCGGGTCGGGCGCCCAGCCGGCGGCCGGTTCGCCCGCCGCCAGCTCGCCGATCTCACCGGAGCGGACGGCGGGGGTGTGCCCGAGGTCGGCGCACCACCGCTGGGCGACGTCGGCGCACAGTGCGGCGACGGCGTCCCGGCGGGCCGGCTCCACCAGGTCGGCGGCGGCCAGGGCAGTAGTCATCTCGTACCGGAGATCGCGCATCCTCCACCCCCGTGGCGGGCACGCACCCGGCGGCGCGCCCTGCGCCGATCGTAGAGCGGAACGCCCCGCCCCCGGCGGGAAAGCCGGATGCGGGGCGTCACACTCGGGCCGGATGTCGGCCGCAGCCACCAGGGCCGGGTGTCGCGGTCAGAAGAACCGGCGACGCTTGGCCTTCTGCGGCCGGACCAGGTCGGCGCCCTTGGTCAGCAGACGGCTCACCCCGGACGGGCCGCGACGGGCCTCCAGGGTGTGGCTGAGCCGGCGCGCGCCGGCCGCCGCCAGCGGCACGGCGACCGCCATGACCGCCCACTGCGCGATCCGCTTCTGAATCATGTGGTTCACCTCCGCGTTTGCTGTCTACCGGTATCGGTACCCAGCGCGGCACGTCGGTAAGCGTGACGTCAGGCGCCCGGGGCGACCGGGTTGGGCAGGGCGCCGCCGAAGCGGCGGTCGCGCTGGGCGTACAGCTCGCAGGCGTACCAGAGGTGACGGCGGTCGAAGTCGGGCCAGAGCGTGTCCAGGTAGACCAGTTCGGCGTACGCGGTCTGCCAGAGCAGGAAGTTGGAGATGCGCTGCTCCCCGGAGGGGCGCAGGAACAGGTCGACCTCGGGCACCTCGGGGTGGTAGAGGTACCGCGCGATCGTCTTCTCGTTCACCTTGGCCGGGTCGAGCCTGCCGGCCGCGACGTCGCGGGCGATCCCGGCGGCGGCGTCGGCGATCTCGGCCTGGCCGCCGTAGTTGACGCAGAACTGCAGCGTCAGCGTCGAGTTGCCGCGCGACATCTCCTCGGCGGTCTGCAACTCGGAGATGACGCTCTTCCACAGCCGGCCCGCGCGGCCCGACCAGACCACCCGTACGCCCAGGTCGACGAGCTGGTCGCGGCGGCGGCGGATGACGTCCCGGTTGAAGCCCATCAGGAAGCGGACCTCGTCGGGCGAGCGCCGCCAGTTCTCGGTGGAGAACGCGTACGCCGACAGGTAGGGGATCCCCATCTCGATCGCGCCCTCGACCGCGTCGAACAGGCTGTGCTCGCCCTGCTCGTGCCCCTTGGTGCGGGGCAGCCCGCGCTCCTTGGCCCAGCGGCCGTTGCCGTCCATCACGATGGCGACGTGCCGGGGCACCGCGGCGGGCGGCAGCGCCGGCGGACGGGCGCCGGAGGGGTGCGGGGTCGGCGGCACCGGCTCGCGGCGGGTCGCCCTCGTCGATCGGATCACTCGGTCATCTCCCTGTTCACACCGGCGACGGGCCCGGCGCCGGAGCGCGGCGGGACCACATCCGGCCCCGCGACGCCGGGCGGCGGGACCGCGCCGGCCGCCGGGGCACCCCGGTCGACCAGCGGCAGCGAGCGTAGCGCGCGCTCCAGATGCCACTGGAGGTGCGCCGCGACCAGCCCGCTGCACTCCCGGCGTACGCCGGTCTCGGCGGCGTCCGCGTACCCCCAGTCGCCGGAGGTCAGCGCGGACATCAGCTCCAGCGTGGCGGGCGCGGGGTGGGCGGCGCCGGGGGGCCGGCAGTCCGGGCAGACGGCGCCGCCGGCCGGTACGGAGAACGCGCGGTGCCGGCCCGGCTCGCCGCAGACGGCGCAGGCGGCGAGCGCCGGCGCCCAGCCGGCGAACGCCATGCCGCGCAGCAGGTACGCGTCGAGCACGAGCGTGGTGGCGTGCTCGCCGCGGGCGAGCGACTTCATCGCGCCGAGGGTGAGCTGGAACAGCCGCAGCGACGGTTCGCGCTCGACCGGGGTGAGCCGCTCGGCGGTCTCGGCGATCGCGCTGGCCGCGGTGTAGCGGGGGTAGTCGCCGAGGAACCGCTTGCCGTACAGCTCGATCGCCTCGACCTGGCTGACGGTGTGCAGCGAGCTGCCCTGGTTGCCCTTGGGGTCGCCGGCGAGCTGGAGGTCGACGTGCCCGAACGGTTCCAGCCGTGCGCCGAACCGGCTCGTGGTGCGCCGCACGCCCCGGGCCACCGCGCGCAACCGGCCGTGCCGGCGGGTGAACAGCGTGATGATGCGGTCGGACTCGCCCAGCTTCTGCACACGCAGCACCACCGCGTCGTCGCGGTAGAGCTGTCGGCGGTACCCGGCCATCAGGCCATTCTCCCTCCGGGTGCGATCTCAGGGTCGGCTCGGGGTGCACCGGCGGGCGATCCCCGATGTGCCGGGTGCCGGGCCGGACCTAGTGTGCTGGCCATGGCTTCGCTCCGCACCGCGGTGGCCGCGACCGCTGCCGCCACGCTCATCGTTCTCTCCGGGTGTGACACCCTCTCGTTCCGCCGGCTCGACTACGACAACACCGAGCGGACCAGGATCACGAAGATCACCGTGGACGACGACGGCGCCGGCGACGTCGTGGTGCGGGCCAACGGCCCCGCCGACCAGGTACGCGTCAAGCGCGTGGTCCGCTACCAGGGCGACGAGCCGACCAGCCGGTACGAGATCAAGGGCGACGAACTCGTCCTGCCCACGGACTGCGGGCACCGGTGCAGCATCTCCTGGGAGGTGACCGCACCGCCCGGCGTGGTGATCCGCGGCGGCACCGGCTCGGGCAACGTCGACCTCACCGACGTGGGCACCGTCGAGTTCACGCTCAGCTCCGGCGACCTGACCATCAGGGGCGCCACCGGCGAGGTCCGCGCGTCCACCACGTCGGGCAACATCCGGGTCGTCGAGGCGGCCGCTCCGGTGCGGCTGCGGGCCCGCTCCGGCGACATCGAGGCCCGCCGGCTCGCCTCCGCCGTCGACGTGGAGACCACCTCC
Source organism: Micromonospora sp. SYSU B005 (assembly GCF_055362685.1). NCBI lineage: Bacteria > Bacillati > Actinomycetota > Actinomycetes > Micromonosporales > Micromonosporaceae > Micromonospora > Micromonospora sp. SYSU B005. The sequence continues at coordinate 30,987 of NZ_JAXCFU010000017.1, forward strand.
GGCAACATCGTCGTCGAGCTGGACCAGCCGGCTCCGGCCCGGGCGCACGCCACGAGCGGCGACGTCGACCTCGCCGTACCGGCCGGCCGCTACCGGGTCCGCGCCACCGCGACGTCCGGCGACACCGACGTACGCGTCACCGACGACCCGACCGCGTCGGTGACGCTCGAAGCGTCCGCCACCAGCGGCAACGTCACTGTCAGCACGCGCTGAGCGGGCCGCGCCCGGTGGTCGCTCAGTCGCCGCCGGGCGCGTCCCGCCGGGACGCCGGAACGCCGTCTCCCCGGCCGGGGTCCTCGGCCGGGCGGCGCGGGCCCGGCACCCGGGCGCCGACGCTCACCAGCGCGTCCTCCGCCCCGGCGGGGGCCGGGCTGGCCGGCGCGGCCGCCGCCCGGTCGGCCACGGTCCGCCGCGGCTTGCCGGGGACCAGTTCGGGGGTACGCCGGGCGGCCACGTCCTCGACCCAGCCGACCATGAGCGTCACCACGCCGACGAGCGCGAAGACCAGCCCCACCCGCAGCCACAGGCCCACCGGGTCGCGCGGCGACCAGCCGACCAGGCCGACGAGCGGGGTGAGGAGCACCACGAACGGCATGTGCCAGAGGTAGATGGTCAGCGCGCGCCGGTTCACCACGGTCACCGCCCGGCCGAGCGCCGGCACGCGGTCGACCCAGGTCACTCCGGCCGGCGCCCGGCCGATCGCCACCAGGATGAACGCGGCCGACCAGAGCGCGTTGCCGAGCGGGATGTCGTTGATGTCGAATCCGCGCGGCCCCGGGTGGGTGACGATCCACGCCAGCCCGGCGGCGCCGATCATGGCGGCCACCGGCAGCAGCACCCGGTTGCGCATCCGGCGCAGCATCCCGTCGTGGTGGGCGAAGCCGAGCAGCCAGGCGCCGAAGTAGAGGCCGAACTCCCGCAGCACCGTCGGCGGGTTCGCCAGGACACCGGCCTCGATCGCGACCAGCAGCAGGTACGGGGCGGCGAGCGTGGGCAGCGGCGCCCGGCGGAACAGCCAGAGCACGAACGGTGAGGCGAGGACGAACCACAGGTAGTCCCGCAGGTACCAGATCGGGCTGAGCGCCAGCCCGCCCCAGTAGTTGGCCGGCGGGTCACTGATCGGGAAGAGCCAGAGCAGCACCTTCGGGCTGAACGTCAGCCCGGTGAGCAGCATGGCCGGCACGAAGACCGCGGCGACCACCCACAGCGACGGCAGGAGGCGGCGCAGCCGGCGCCCGGCCGCGCGTACCCCGCTGCGGTCCAGTGACGCCGCCATCAGCGACCCGGCCAGGGCGAACATCACCGACATCGCCGGGAACACCAGCGTGAGCGTGGCGTAGCCGGTGACGTGGTAGGTGACGACGCGCAGGATGGCCAGGAAGCGGAGCAGGTCCAGGTAGCGGTTTCGCATCAGCTCGCGGCGGGGTCCGGGGGCAGAGACAATGGTCCCTACCCTGCTCCCGGACACTGTGAAACAGCCGAGAACGCCTATGGAAAGTGAGATGTCCCATAGGTCTGGCTGATCCTGATCATCCGCTGCCGGGCCTGCCCCGGCCGCCGGTCAGAAGCCGAGCTTGCGCAACTGCTTCGGGTCGCGCTGCCAGTCCTTCGCCACGCGGACGTGCAGGTCGAGATAGACCCGGGTGCCCAGCAGCTCCTCGATCTGCCGCCGGGCGGTGGTGCCCACGTGCTTGAGGCGGCTGCCCCGGTGGCCGATGACGATGGCCTTCTGGCTCGAGCGCTCCACGTACACGTCGGCGTAGATCTTGGTGAGGTTGCCCTCCGGGATCATCTCCTCGACCACCACCGCGATGGAGTGCGGCAGCTCGTCGCGTACGCCCTCCAGCGCCGCCTCGCGGACCAGCTCCGCCACGAGCACCTGCTCCGGGTCGTCGGTGAGCATGTCGTCCGGGTAGAGCTGCGGCGACTCGGGCAGGTAGCCGGTCATCACGTCGACGAGCGTGTCGACCTGGTGGCCGGAGACCGCGCTGACCGGCACCACGTCGGCGAACTCGCCCAGCTCGCTCACCGCGAGCAACTGCTCGGCGAGCCGCTTCTTGTCGACCAGGTCGGTCTTGGTGACCACCGCCAGCACCGTGGCCTTGAGGCTGGCCAGCTCACCGGTGATGAACCGGTCGCCCCGGCCGACCGGCTCGTTCGCCGGCACGCACAGGCCGATCACGTCGACCTCGCTCCAGGTCTCCCGGACCAGGTCGTTGAGGCGCTCGCCGAGCAGCGTCCGGGGCCGGTGCAGACCCGGGGTGTCGACAAGCACGAGTTGCGAGTCCGGCCGGTGCAGCACCGCCCGGATGATGTGCCGGGTGGTCTGCGGCTTGTTCGAGGTGATCGCGATCTTCGTGCCGACGATCGCGTTGGTGAGCGTCGACTTGCCGGCGTTCGGCCGACCGACGAAACAGGCGAAACCGGCGCGGTAGGGACGCGCCTCGGGCGTTGTCACTCGACCACCGTGCCGAGGACGGTGCCGTCCGGCGCGGCCACGTGCACCGGCGCGTCGGCGGACAGGTCACGCACCGCGGCGTGCCCGGCCCCGTCCAGCGTCGACGCCTCGGTCACCACCACCGCCGCCTCCAGCCGGCTCGCGCCCGCCGCCACCGCCGAGGCCACCGCGAGCTGAAGGGCGGTCAGGGTCAGCGACGGCAGCGCCACGCTCGCCGCCGCGTACGTCCGGCCGTCCTGGTCGCGGACCGCGGCGCCCTCCACGGCCGCCACCCGGCTCCGCGCTCCCCGGGCCAGGATCACGAGCTTGGCGTCCTCCGCGCTCAGCTCGGCCGGATCGGCGGGGGTGGGCAGGGCGGCCGGTACGGCGGGTGACTCAGGCATCGGCGGGTTGCCTCTCCTCGGAACGGTTGTTGTCGCCACGCGAATCGGGCGGCTCGCTGCGGTTGGTGCCCTCCGGCGCGTCACCCCGGTCGACCCGGCTCACCAGAACCGTGTCGATCCGGTTGCGCCGGCCGGTAGTGCCCTCGGCCACCAGCCGCAGGCCTGCCACCTCGGCCTCGGCGCCCGGGATGGGCACCCGGCCGAGCGCCTGGGCGAGCAGGCCACCGACCGTCTCCACCTCGTCGGTGGGCAGCTCGGTGTCGAACAGCTCGCCCAGATTCTCCACCGGCAGCCGCGCGGTCACCCGGACGGCCCCGTCGGGCAGGTGCTCGACGGGCGGGCGCTCGACATCGTACTCGTCGGTGATCTCCCCGACGATCTCCTCCAGGATGTCCTCGATGGTGACCAGCCCGCCGGTGCCGCCGTACTCGTCGACCACGATGACCAGGTGGTTGCGGGCCGCCTGCATCTCGGAGAGCAGGTCGTCCACCGGCTTGGACTCCGGCACGAACGTGGCCGGGCGCATCAGCTCGGCCACCGGCATCTGCCGGGCGGCCTGGTCGCCCTGCACCCGGCGGATCAGATCCTTGAGGTAGAGCACACCGAGCACGTCGTCGACGTTCTCGCCGATCACCGGGATGCGGGAGAACCCGGAGCGCAGGAACAACGCCAGCGCCTGCGCGAGCGTCTTGCGTTCCTCGATCCACACCATCTCGGTACGCGGCACCATCACCTCGCGGGCGATGGTGTCGCCGAGCGCGAAGACCGAGTGGATCATCTGACGCTCGCCGTGCTCCACCACACCGCGCTGCTCGGCCAGGTCGACCAGTTCCCGCAGCTCCACCTGGGTCGCGAAGGGCCCCTCGCGGAAGCCCTTGCCGGGGGTGACCGCGTTGCCGATCAGGATCAGCAGCGACGCCAGCGGGTTGAGCGCGCGGCCCAGCCAGCGCACCAGCGGCGCGACCGCGCGGCCGACCGCGTACGCGTGCTGGCGGCCGATCGTCCGCGGGCCGACGCCGACCACGACGAAGCTCACCACAGTCATCGCGCCCGCGGTCACCAGCGCCGCCCGCCAGCCCGCGCCGAACGTGTCGACGGCCACCAGCGCGACGAGCGTGGTGGCGGTCAGCTCGGCCAGCAGGCGCAGCAGGAGCAGCAGGTTCAGATGGCGGACCACGTCACCGGCGACCGCCTGGAGAGCACGTCCGCCGCGGGCGCCGTCCCGGGTCAGCTCCGCGGCACGGGCCGGCGAGACCGCTGCCAGCGCCGCCTCGGTCATCGCGATCAGGCCGGCGAGCACCACCAGCCCGGCGGCGAAGACCAGGAGTTGAAGATCAGGCAGTCCGGCGGGGGTGCGGACCGCCGCCAAGGTGTCCATCACCGCGACCGGGTCGACCGCCAGCTGGCCAGCAGCCGGGCCTGGAGACCGAACATCTCCCGCTCCTCCTCGGGCTCGGCGTGGTCGTAGCCCAGCAGGTGCAGCACGCCGTGCACGGTGAGCAGGTGCAGCTCGTCGGCGGCCGAGTGTCCGGCCACGGCGGCCTGCTTGGCCGCCACCTCCGGGCAGAGCACGATGTCGCCGAGCAGGGCGGGCTCACCGCCGGCCGGGTTGCTCTCCCCCGGGCCATGGTCGACGCTGCCCTCGTCCATGGGGAAGGCGAGCACGTCGGTCGGGCCGTCGCCACCCATCCAGCGGTGGTTCAGCTCCGACATGTATTCGATGTCGACGAGCAGCACGGACAGCTCGGCGAGGGGGTTGACCCCCATCTCGTCGAGGGCGTGCCGCGCGACGGCGAGCACGGCGTCGGTGTCGACGTCGACACCCGACTCGTTGGCGATCTCGATGGACAACTGTCTTCCTCTGATGATGTGACGGCTTCCGCCGGTGGTTCAGCGGCGCCGGCCGGCCCGGCCGCCCTGGGCGGTGCGCCCCGGTACGGCGTGCACGCTCTGCGCCTGCTGGTTCTCCCGCTCGGCGTCCCAGCGGGCGTACGCGTCGACGATGTCGCCCACCAGCTTGTGGCGCACCACGTCGGAGCTGGAGAGCTGGGCGAAGTGCACGTCCTCGACGTTGTTCAGGATCTCCCGGACCACCCGCAGGCCGCTGGTCGTCCCGCCGGGAAGGTCCACCTGGGTGACGTCACCGGTGACGACGATCTTGGAGCCGAAGCCGAGCCGGGTGAGGAACATCTTCATCTGCTCGGGCGTGGTGTTCTGCGCCTCGTCCAGGATGATGAACGCGTCATTAAGGGTGCGCCCCCTCATATATGCCAGCGGCGCCACCTCGATCGTGCCGGCGGCCATCAGCTTCGGGATGGTCTCCGGGTCGAGCATGTCGTGCAGCGCGTCGTAGAGCGGGCGCAGGTAGGGGTCGATCTTCTCGTTCAGGGTGCCGGGCAGGAAGCCCAGCCGCTCCCCCGCCTCGACCGCCGGCCGGGTCAGGATGATCCGGTTGACCTGCTTGGCCTGGAGCGCCTGCACGGCCTTCGCCATCGCCAGGTACGTCTTGCCGGTACCCGCCGGGCCGATGCCGAAGACGATGGTGTGGGCGTCGATCGCGTCGACGTACTTCTTCTGCCCCAGCGTCTTGGGACGGATGGTGCGACCGCGCCGGGAGAGGATGTTGAGCGTCAGGACCTCGGCGGGCCGCTCGGCGCCGCCCTGCTCGAGCATGCCGACGGTACGCCGTACCGCGTCTGTGGTCAGGGTCTCGCCTTTCTCGATCAGTTCGAGCAGCTCACTGAAGAGACGCTCGGCGAGGGCGTTGTCGGCGGGGGCGCCGGTGATGGTGATCTCGTTGCCGCGGACGTGGACGTCGCTGTCGATCGAGCGCTCGACGAGCCGCAGGATCTCGTCGCCCGCGCCGAGCAGGTTCACCATGATCTTCTGGTCGGGGACCGTGATCCTGGTCTGCACACGCGGCGTGCCGGGAGGTGGGGTGCCGGTCATAGGTCGGGCCCGTCGGGCCCTGCGCCACCTGCTCTCCGCTTCTCGGGCGCCGGGCCCTGCTGGCGCGGCGTTCGGTTACCTCCATCGTATCGGGTCGGCACCGTACGCACCGCGCCCATTTCCGGTGCCCGGCGGTCAGGCGCCGGCGCGGAAGTCGTACCCGTCGAAGGTCTCCTGGGTGCGGGTGAAACGGTAGGTCGCCCAGTGCATCCGGACCACCACGCCGCGTTCGTCGCGGGTCAGTCGCAGCAGCTCCCCCACCTCCCGGCCGGAGACCGTGCGGAACACGTCCGGCCGGTCCGGCAGCGGCGCGAACACCGCGGGCGGCTTCCCGGCCGGGTCGTCCGCGCCACGCGCCCGCAGCGTCCCGTCGTGCCAGGAGAAGACGTACTCGAAGCCCTCGCCCCACCAGCGGCCCAGCACGCGGCGCAGGTGGTCCGGGGCGGGCGGGCCGGGACGCCACGGCTCGATCTCCGCCGGATCGTGCTCGGCGGCGGCGGCCAGCAGCCGGTGGGACAGGTCGAACACCTCGACGCCGGTACCGGACGAGCCGAGCACCGCGGCGCCCATCGCCCCGGCGGTGCCCTGCCCGCCGCGCCGCCCGTACACGGCGGCGAGGAATCCGGGCATCGCGCCGTCGTGGCCCACGTGTGTCACCCGCTCCGGCTGCGGGATCAGGATCAGCCCCAGCCCGAAGCCGGCCGACCAGACCGCCTCGTCGGTGGGGGTGAGCGGCCAGCGCATCTCCTCGACAGTCGTCGCGGCGAGCACCGCGCCGTCCGGGTCCACCGCCGCCGGGTCGGCCAGGAACGCGGCCCAGCGGGCCATGTCCGACGCGGTGCTCCAGAGCTGCGCGGCGGGGGCCACCGCGCCGAAGTCGGCGGGTGGTTCCGGGTGGGCCTCGTCGGAGTACGCGTCGACCAGGAACCCGGTCGCGGCCCGCTCGGTCGGGTACGGGCCGGTGGCGGTCAGCCCGAGGGGGGTGAGCACCCGGTCGGCCAGCACCTCGGCCCAGGTGCCGCCGCGCAGCCGGGCGACCGCCTCGCCGAGCAGCGCCAGGCCGAGGTTGGAGTAGTGGAAGCGCCGGCCGGTGGGTAGTACCCGCTCGACCCGGGCCAGGTCGGCCAGCATCTCGTCGACGGCCGGGGCGCGCAGGCTGTCCCACACGTCGCCGTGCGGCTCGCGTTGCAGGCCGGCGGTGTGCGACAGCAGCCGGCGTACCGTCGCGTCGCCGTGCGCGGGCAGGTCGAGGTGCCGCCCGATCGGGTCGTCCAGGTCGAGCAGGCCGTCGTCGCGACACTGCATGACGAGCGCCGCGGTGAAGGTCTTGGTGACCGAGCCGATCCGGAACACCGTCTCCGGCCCCAGCGGGGTGTCGTTGCCGGTGTCGCCCACCGTGCAGGTCCAGAGCGGCCGGTCGGCCCGGTGCAGGGCGGCCGACACCGCCGGGATCCGCCCGGTGGCCTGCGCCTGGCGCACCATCCGGCCGAGCCGGTCGGACACGTCGGTCATCGGCAGAGCATCGGGCCGAGCGGCGCGCCACCGAGCAGGTGGGCGTGCACGTGGAAGACCTCCTGGCCGCCGTACGGGCCGGTGTTGAACATCAGCCGGAACCCGTCCACGGTCAGGCCCTCCTCCTCGGCGACCACGGCGGCGGTCTGGAGCACCTCGCCGGCCAGTTCGGGCGCGCCCTGGGCCAGCGTGGCCACGTCCGCGTAGTGCTCCTTGGGGATCACCAGCACGTGCGTGGGCGCCTTCGGGTCGATGTCCCGGAAGGCCAGGGTGGTGGCGGTCTCGCGGACGATGGTGGCCGGAATCTCCCCGGCGACGATCCGGCAGAAGAGGCAGTCCATCGCAGCAGTGTAAGGACGTCGCCGCGAGCGTGGCGGGGGCACCGCCGGGCGGACCGGCAGGATGCGGCAGGATGGCCGCCATGTCGGGACGGGCGGTGCTGGTGACGGGGGCCTCGCGGGGCATCGGGCGGGCGGTGGCGCGGGCGTTCGCCGCAGGTGGAGACCGGGTGGCGATCCACCACCGGGACTCGGCCGAGCTGGCGGAGCGACTGCGCGCCGAACTGCCCGGCGACGGGCACGTGGTGGTCCGCGCCGACCTGGCCGACCCCGACGCGGTACGCGCCATGGTGGACGAGGCGGCCCAGCGGCTCGGCGGCCTCGACGTACTCGTGAACAACGCCGGGGTGTTCGGGCCGGCCGATCCCCCGCACCCGGTCTTCGAGAGCAGCTACGAGCAGTGGCGGGCGCGGTGGCGGGAGGTGCTCGACACCAACCTGGTCGGCGCCGCGAACGCCGCCTGGTGCGCCGCGCAGCACATGCGTGAGCGCGGGGGCCGGATCGTCAACGTCTCGTCCCGGGGCGCGTTCCGGGGCGAGCCGGCCAACCCGGCGTACGGGGCCAGCAAGGCCGGGATGAACGCGATGGCCCAGTCGCTGGCGGTGGCCCTGGCGCCGTACGGCATCGCTGTGGCCTGCGTGGCGCCCGGCTTCGTCGAGACCGACATGACGAACGAGCACCTGAAGAGCGAGCGGGGCGAGGCGGTGCGCGCCCAGTCCCCGTTCCACCGGGTGGCCCGGCCGGAGGAGATCGCCGCGGCGGTGCACTGGCTGGCCAGCCCCGAGGCCGAGTGGGCGGCAGGCACCATCATCGACCTGAACGGCGCCTCCTACCTCCGCTCCTGACCCCCGCGATCTTGCACTTCCGGCCCGGGCAAAACGCCGCAAAAGGGGCGCCGCGCGGGCCGAAACTGCAAGATCAGCGCGCACCAAAGAGGGGGGCGCGCGGGTTTACCAGTGGGTCAGGCGGGTGGCCAGGACTGTCAGGGCTGCCACGCCTGCCGTCGAGGTGCGCAGGACTGACGGGCCCAGGCGGACCGTGCGGGCGCCCGCCTCGGCGAACGCGGCCAGCTCGTGGTCGGCGATGCCGCCCTCCGGGCCGACCACCAGCACGATCTCCCCGGCGGCCGGAAGGTCGACTGTGGTCAGCCGGTCCTGCGCGCCCTCGTGCAGCACGAACGCGCCGGCCGCACCGGCGATCCGGCGGGCCACCGAGGCGGTGGACTCGTCCGGCGCGCCGGCCACCACCGGCAACCACGGGCGGCGGGCCTGCTTGGCCGCCTCGCGGGCGGTCGCGACCCACTTCTGCCGGGCCCGTTCGCCCCGCTCGCCGCGCCACTGCGCCACCGAGCGGGACGCCGCCCAGGGCACGATCTCGTCCACCCCGACCTCGGTCATCGCCTGCACGGCGAGTTCGCCCCGGTCGCCCTTGGCGATGCCCTGCACCACGACGAGCCGGGGCACCGGCGCGTCCGCGTACCCCCGGCTCGTGACCCGCAGGTCGAGCGTGCCGCGGCCGACGGCGGTGACCACCGCGGCGGCGGTGCCGCCCCGGCCGTCGGCGAGCACCAGTTCCTCGCCGACGCGCAGCCGCTGCACGGTGGCCGCGTGGTGGCCCTCCGGGCCGTCCAGCGTCAGCGTGTCACCGGTGGGCAGCGCCTCGACCAGGAACAGCGGCGCGGACACCTCAGGCGTGCCCGTTGAAGGCGTCGCGCATCCGGGAGAAGAAGCCGCCCTGCTTGGTCAGCTCGGCGACCTCCTCGCCGCGGGTCTTGGCGAAGTCGCGCAGCATCCGCTCCTGGTCGGCGTCGAGCTTGGTCGGGGTACGCACGTCCAGGTGCACGTAGAGGTCACCCCGGCCGGTGCCGCGCAGGTGCGGTACGCCCCGGGCGCGCAGCCGCAGCGTGCTGCCGGGCTGGGTGCCGGGCTTGACGTCGACCGTCTCCTCGCTGTCCAGCGTCTTGATGGTCAGCCGGGTGCCGAGCGCGGCGGCGGTCATCGGCACCGTGACCCGGCAGTGCAGGTCGTCGCCCTTGCGGGAGTAGACGTCGTGCGGCCGCTCGTGGATCTCGACGTAGAGGTCACCGGCGGTGCCGCCACCGGGGCCGACCTCGCCCTGCTGGGCCAGGCGGATCCGCATGCCGTCCTCGACCCCGGCGGGGATCTTGACGGTCAGCGAGCGGCGGGTGCGTACCCGGCCGTCACCCGCGCAGGTGGGGCAGGGGTGCGGGATGGTGGTGCCGTAGCCCTGGCAGACGGTGCACGGCCGGGCGGAGACCACCTGACCGAGGAAGGTCCGCTGCACCGACTGCACCTCGCCCCGGCCGCCGCACGCCTCGCAGGTGGCCAGGTGGGTGCCGGCGGCGGTGCCGGCGCCGGAGCAGGTGGTGCAGAGCACCGCGGTGTCGACGGTGATCGGCGCCTCGACGCCGAACGCGGTCTCGTTGAGGTCCAGCTCCAGGCGCAGGATCGCGTCCGCGCCGGGGCGGGTACGCGGACGCGGCCCCCGGCTGCCGCCCGCGGCGCCGCCGAAGAACGCGTCCATGATGTCCTGGAAGCCGACGAACGGACCGGCGCCGCCGGGCCCGCCCGGGCCGCCCATGCCACCGCCGCCCGGGGCGAGCGGGTCGCCGCCCAGGTCGACGATCTGCCGCTTCCGGTCGTCCGAGAGGACCTCGTACGCGGCGTTGATGTCCTTGAACTTCTCCTGGGCCTCCGGGTCCGGATTGACGTCCGGGTGGAACTGCCGCGCCAGCTTGCGGTAGGCGCGCTTGATCTCGTCGTCGGAGGCGTCCCGGCTCACGCCGAGAATGCCGTAGTAGTCCCTGGCCACTGCGTTAGGTGTCCTCATGTTCGTCTCGCGTCGCTCCGGTCGTCGGCCGGAACCGGCCGTCGGCCCTGACTGGTCAGTTCTGGGCCAGCAGTTCGCCCACGTAGCGTGCCACGGCCCTCACCATGGCGATATTGCCGGGGTAGTCCATCCGGGTCGGCCCGAGCACGCCGAGCCCGCCGACGATCGTGCTGCCCGGTCCGTAGCCGGTGCTGACCACCGAGGCGGCCCGCAGGTTGTCGAATTCGTTCTCGTCGCCGATGAGCACCCGGGTGGTGCTCGGCTCGGTCTCGCCGATCAGCTTGAGCAGTACGACTTCTTCTTCGAGCGCCTCCAGGATGGGCCGCAGCGAACCCTGGAAGTCGAGCAGGCCACCCCGGGTGAGGTTGGCCTGCCCGGCCAGCGCGAGGCGCTCCTCGTGCCGTTCCACGAGGGTCTCCAGCAGCACTGTGGAGAGCGTCGTCATGGCCGGGCGCAGATGCGGCGCGGACTCCTCGACGAGCGCCTGCACCAGCGGAGGCGTCTCGGCGAGCTGGCAGCCGACGAGTTTCTCGTTCACCAGCCGGCGCAGGTCGGTCACGTCGTCGGCGGGCACCGGGGCGGGCAGTTCGACCAGCCGCTGCTCGACCCGGCCGGTGTCGGCGATCATGACGACCATCAGCCGGGTGGTGGAGATCGGCACCAGCTCCAGGTGACGCACCTTGGACCGGGCCAGGCTCGGGTACTGCACCACCGCCACCTGACGGGTGAGCTGGGCGAGCAGCCGGACCGTGCGGTGCACCACGTCGTCCAGGTCGACGGCGCCGACCAGGAAGCGCTCGATCGCCCGGCGCTCGGCCGGGCTGAGCGGCTTGACCCGGGACAGCCGGTCGACGAAGAGGCGGTAGCCGCGGTCGGTGGGCACCCGGCCGGCGCTGGTGTGCGGCTGCCGGATGTAGCCCTCCTCCTCCAGCACCGCCATGTCGTTGCGCACGGTGGCGGGCGAGACGCCGAGCTGGTGCCGCTCGACCAGGGCCTTGCTGCCGACCGGTTCCTGCGTGGCGACGTAGTCCTCGACGATCGCGCGCAGCACGGCGAGTTTGCGGTCGTCGAGACCCATTCCCCACCTCCTGACGCACCTCGGCCGGGCCGGCACGCGGCATCCGCCGGGCGGCTGGCACTCGACTGTAGCGAGTGCCAGTCTACGTCGGCACCCCCGCCGACGCGATGATCGCCTGACGGACCTGCGGTGCGGCCCACCACACAGCGCCGCCCACCAGGGCCGAACAGCCGGTCATCGTCGGTCTGTGTCGCTCTGGTGCGAGTTGACCGGTGCCCCTACCGTGGCGACCATGACAGAACCTCCTCGCCCTCCAGGGGCAGGGGACTCCGGCCCCCAGCCCGACCCGTCGGCGCCCTACGGCTCGTCGCCGGGCAGCGAACCGCCCACCGCTCCACTGTCCGGGGCGCCGGGCGCCGGCGGCTATCCCCCGCCCGGTGACTATCCGCCCCCGGGCGGCTACCCGCCCCCGGGCGGCGGCTACCCCCCGCCGGGTGGTTACCCCCCGCCGGGCGGCATGCCCGGCTACCCCGCCGGTGGCGGGTACGGCCCGGCCTCCTACGCCAACAACGACGAGAAGACGTGGGCCCTGGTGGCGCACTTCGGCGGCGCCGCCGGTGTCATCGTCGGTGGCGGTCTGCTCGGCTGGGTCGCCCCGCTCATCGCGATGATGACCCGCGGTCAGCAGTCCCCGACGGTCCGCGCCCACGCGGTCGCGGCGCTGAACTTCCAGATCACCTGGACCATCGCCAGCGTCCTCGCCTGGGTCGTCACGGTCATCACCTGCGGGATCCTGTTCTTCGTCCCGATGCTGGTCTGGCTGGTGCCGCTGATCTTCGGGATCATCGGCGGGATCAAGGCCAACGAGGGTGTGCTCTACCGCTACCCGATGACCTACAACTTCATCAAGTGACACCGCCGGCCGGCCGAGGGGGCGGCCGGCCGGTGCCGGTCACGGCAGCAGGTCGCGTACCACCGCGTCGGCCAGCAGCCGTCCGCGCAGCGTCAGCACCACAAGCCCTCGCGCGTACGCCCCGGCGTCGAGCAGCCCGGCGTCCCTGGCCCGCTCGGCGCCCGCCCGGCCGGGCTCGTCCAGCACGTCCAGCGGCAGACCGGAGGCGAGCCGCACCCGCAGCATCACGTCCTCCATGTGCTGCTCCTCGGGGCTGAGCCGCTCCCGGGCCAGCGCCGGCGAGGCACCCTCGGCCAGCCGCGCCGCGTACGCGCTGGGGTGCTTGACGTTCCACCACCGCACGCCGCCGACGTGGCTGTGCGCCCCCGGGCCCAGGCCCCACCAGTCGGCGCCGGTCCAGTAGAGCAGGTTGTGCCGGCACCGGGCCGCCGCCGAGCGGGCCCAGTTCGACACCTCGTACCAGGAGAACCCGGCCTCGCCGAGCGCGGCCTCCGCGGCCAGGTAGCGGTCCGCCGCCACGTCGTCGGAGGGGTACGGCAGCTCGCCACGCCGCATCCGCGCGGCCAGCCGGGTGCCGTCCTCCACGATCAGGGCGTACGCGCTGACGTGATCCACGCCCGCGTCGACCACCTGGGCCAGCGAGGCGGCGAAGTCGTCGGCCGTCTCGCCCGGGGTACCGTAGATCAGGTCCAGGTTCACGTGCTCGAACCCGGCGTCGCGCGCCTCCAGCGCGGCGGCGGTGGCCCGGCCCGCGCTGTGCCGCCGGTCCAGCACCGCGAGCACGCCCGGCGCGGCGGACTGCATGCCGAGCGAGATCCGGGTGTAGCCGGCCGCCCGCAGCGTCTTGAGCGACTCCGGGCTCACCGACTCGGGGTTGGCCTCGGTGGTCACCTCGGCGTCGGCGGCCAGCCCCCAGACGCGGTCGATGCCGTCGAGGATCCGGGCCAGGTCGTCGGCGGGCAGCAGGGTGGGCGTGCCGCCGCCGACGAAGACGGTGTCGACCCGGGGCGGCGGCGAGTCGCCCAGCACCCGGGCGGCCAGCGCCAGTTCGGCAAGCACCGAGTCGGCGTACGTCTCCCGGCTCGCCCCGCCGCCCAACTCCGAGGCGGTGTACGTGTTGAAGTCGCAGTAACCGCACCGGCTGGCGCAGAACGGCACGTGGACGTACACGCCGAAGCCGCGGGCGCCGACGGCGCGACGGGCGGTGGCGGGCAGCGATCCGTCGCGCGGGACGGGTTCGCCTTCTGGAAGGACGCCGGGCATGGCCACTAGTGTGCCCGGCATGACCTCTCCGGACGCTCTCGTGCGAGTCGCCACGGCCCGTGGGGTGACCACCCTCACCCTGGACAGCCCGCACAACCGCAACGCGCTCTCCACGCCCCTGATGACCCAGCTGCTGGCCGGGCTGGCCGACGCGGTCGCCGACGACGCGGTACGCGCGATCGTGCTCGACCACACCGGCCCGGTCTTCTGCTCCGGCGCCGACCTGAAGGAGACCGCCGCCGCGTACGCCAGCGGCACGGTGCCCGCCGGGATGCTCGGCGACGTGCTGGTGGCGGTGCGGGAGTGCCCGAAGCCGGTGGTGGCGAAGGTCGCCGGGCCGGCCCGGGCCGGTGGGCTGGGCCTGATCGCCGCCGCCGACCTGGCGGTCTGCGCGCAGGAGGCGACGTTCGCGTTCACCGAGGTGCGGATCGGCGTGATCCCGGCGGTGATCTCGGCGACCGTGCTGCCGCGCCTGGGCCAGCGGGCCGCCGCCGAGCTGTACCTGACCGGCGACACGTTCGACGGCCGCCGCGCCGCCGAGATCGGCCTGGTCACCGCCGCGGTGCCGGCCGACGAGCTGGACGCCGCCGTCGGGCGCTACTGCGAGTCGCTGGTGAAGGGCGCGCCGGGGGCGCTGGCCGGGGCGAAGGAGCTGCTGCGCCGGCCCGCCGGGACCGACCTGCGGGCCGAGATCGCCGAGTTGGCCGCGCTGTCGACCGGGTACTTCCTCTCCGACGAGGGACGCGAGGGCGTCATGGCGTTCCGGGAGAAGCGTCCCGCCGCCTGGGTGCCCGCCGGAGACTGAGGTGCGCGGCGGGCCCCGCTGGAGCCATTGCGGCCGAGGTGGGGCCCGCCGGTCGGCCGAGACGCGCCGGTGCGGGTGGGACGTACGCTTGTCGGACTGTCGGGACAGGGGGTGCGGGTGCGGACGCGAGCGGCGATCGTGGCATCTGGGGTGGCGGTGTGCGTGCTGGCACTGCTCGCGGTCTATGTCGTGACCAAACAGTTCGGCGAGCACCTGCGGCTCCCCCTGTCCAGCCGGACCTGCACCGTGAAGGCGGACGGCGAGGTGGTGCTCGGCGCCGACCAGATGGCGAACGCGGCCACCATCGCGGCCATCGGGATGCAGCGCCGGATGCCCGAGCGGGCGGTGGTGGTGGCGCTGGCGACCGCGTACCAGGAGTCGCACCTGCGCAACATCGCCCACGGCGACCGCGACTCGCTCGGCCTGTTCCAGCAGCGCCCGAGCCAGGGCTGGGGCACCCCGGAGCAGGTCCAGGACCCGCGGTACGCGGCGAACAAGTTCTACGCCGCGCTGAAGAAGGTCAAGGGCTGGGAGCGGATGCGGGTCACCGACGCCGCCCAGCGGGTGCAGCGGTCGGCGTTCCCCGAGGCGTACGAGAAGTGGGCCGACGAGTCGGAGGTCCTCACCCGGGCGCTGCTCGGCCACGCGACCGGCGCGGTGGCCTGCACCGTCTCCTCGCCGCCGACGATGCGCGGCCCGGCCGCCGCCAGCGCCGTGCTGGAGAGCCTGTCGCTGGACTGGGGTCTGCCCCGGCTGCCCACGGCGACCGACCTGACCGCGCTCACCGTGCCGGCCGGCGACGACCGCAACGGCTGGCGGTACGCGCACTGGCTGGTCTCGCACGCCGACGACCACGGCGTGAAGAAGGTCCGTTTCGGCAACCTGGAGTGGACCGCCGAGCAGGGCTCCTGGGCCCGGGTGAAGGGCGACCCGGCCACCGAGGTGCGGGCCGAGGTGTTCGCCGCGGCCTGACGGCCGCCCGCCCTCAGCCCTTCACCGCTCCGGCGACCAGTCCGGAGACCATCCGGCGCTGCACCAGCAGGAAGAAGACGATCACCGGCAGGGTGAACAGCGTGGACGCGGCCATCACCGAGCCCCAGGCGGTGTCGTCCCGGCCGAAGAAGAACGTCATCGCCACCGGCAGCGTGTACTTCTGCTGGTCGTTGATGAAGGTCAACGCGAAGATCAGCTCGTTCCACGCGGTGATGAACGAGAAGATGCTGGTGGCGACCAGGCCGGGCGCGACGAGCGGGAACAGCACCTTGCGGAACGTCTGGGCCCGGCTGGCGCCGTCGATGGCGGCGGCCTCCTCCAGTTCCTTCGGCACCGCGGCGACGAAGCCGCGCAGCATCCAGACCGCGAACGGCAGCGAGAAGCCGAGATACGTGAGGATCAGGCTGGGCAGCGTGTTGTAGAGGCCGAGCCGCTGGATCATCAGGAACAGCGGGATGACCAGCGCCTCCAGCGGGATCATCTGCACCACCAGCAGCATGATCAGGAACGTGGTGCGCAGCTTGAACCGGAACCGGGCCACGGCCGTCGCGGCGAGCAGCGCGACCAGCCCGCTCAGCAGCACCGTCGCCAGCGCGACGAGCGCGCTGTTGAGGAAGAAGTCGGCGAACGTGACGCCCGGGATCAGGTTGCCGGTGAGGATCTCCCGGTAGTGCTCCAGCGTCGGCTCCGCCGGCACCGGCCGGGGCGTGGACGAGAAGATCTCCCGGTTGGGCTTCAGCGAGGTCGCCACCATCCAGTAGACCGGGAACGCGGCGAAGAGAGCGACCAGCAGGCCCGCGCCGTTGAGGGCGATCTTCTTCATCATTCGTCCTCCTGCCGCAGCACCATGCGGACGTACAGGGCGGTCACCACGAGCAGGATCACGGTGAGGATGACCGCGATTGCGGAGCCGAGGCCGTACTTGGGCGGCGGCGAGAACGCCTCCGCGTACGAGTAGATCGACAGCATGAACGTGGACCGGTCCTGGGTGCCGCCGGCCAGCACGAACTGCTGGGTGAAGACCTTGAAGTCCCAGATCGTGGAGAGCACCACGAGGATGCCGAAGACCGGCCGCAGGACCGGGAACGTCACCGACCAGAAGACCTTCCACGGCCCGGCGCCGTCGACCCGGGCCGCCTCCTGCAACTCCGTCGGCACGCTCTTGAGCCCGGCCAGGACGCTCACCGCGATGAACGGGAACGAGTGCCAGACCACCACGAGCGTCAGGATGGCGAAGAACAGCAGCGGGTCGTTGAACCAGCCGTACCCGGTCCAGTCGCTGCGCCCGAACAGGGCCGTGGACAGCCCGTCCGGCAGCTTGTTGAACAGCCACGTGACCAGGCCGCTCGTATCGTCGAAGATCCACTTCCAGACGATCGTGCCGGTCAGCGCCGGGGTGGCCCAGGCGAGCATCACGCAGCTCGCCACGAACGTGGCCATCTTCTTGCCCAGGCGGTTGAGCAGCAGCCCGACCAGGGTGCCGAGGATCATCGTGAGCGCCACGTTGGCGAGCGCGAACAGCACCGTGTTGCGCAGCACCGTACGGAAGAACGGGTCGCCGAGGATCTGCGCGTAGTTGGCCAGGCCGACCCACGGCCACTCGCGGTCGCCGCGCAGCTGCCGGACGCTGTCCAGCTTGTGGAAGGACATCCACACGACCTGGCCGAGCGGCCAGAGCAGCAGCACGGCGATGATCGCCAGGCAGGGCAGGAGGAGCAGGTACGGAAGGTGGTCCACCCGGCGACGGCGCCGCCGCGCGGGGGTCTCCCGCGCGGCGGCCTCGCCGGGGCTCTTTGTCAGTAGGCTCACTTGCTGTTCAAAATGCCTTCCATCTCGGTGGCCGCGTCGGCGGTGGCCTTCTCGACCGTCTTCTGGCCCTTGATGACCGAGCTGTTCATCGCCTGGGTCACCGTCTTGGTCCGGCTGACCTCGACCCACTTCGGGGTGAGCGGGGTCAGCTTGGTGTTCTGGATGGCGGTGGCGAACGCGGCCATCACCTTGTCGTTGGCGTAGTCGCCGCTGCTGACCAGGTCCTGGTAGACCGGGAAGAAGCCGAGGCTGCTGGCGAACTCCTTGTCCTTCTGCTTGCTCAGCAGCACGGTCATGTAGTCCCAGGCCAGCGCCTGCCGCTCGCTGTCCTTCCAGATGGCGATGTCGGAGCCGCCGGCGAACGCCGGGGCGGGCTTGCCGTCCGGGCCGGGGATCGGGAACGTGCCCCACACCTTCTCGATGTCGGGGTTGTCCTTCTTCATCGCGCCGCCCTGCCAGCTACCGGCGAACGCCATGGCGGCCTTGCCGGTGGCGAACTGGGTACGGGCGTCGACCTCGTTCCACCCGGCGGCGGCCGGCGGGGCGACCTTGTGCACGGTGACCAGGTCGGTCCAGAACTTGACCGCCTTCTGCGCCTCGGGGGTGTTGTAGCCGGACTTCCAGCTGTCGCCCTCCTTGGTCGCGATCTCCCCGCCGGCACCCCAGAGGAAGGAGTAGAACGGCAGCTCGGAGTTGCCGGGCAGGGCGATGCCGTAGGTGCCCGGCTTCTTGGCCTGCACGGCCTTCGCGGCGGCGACCATCTCGTCCCAGTTCGTCGGCGTCTTCACGCCCGCCTCGGCGAACCAGTCGGTGCGGTAGTAGACGGCGCGCACGCCGGCGTACCACGGCACGCCGTACTGCTTGCCGTCGAGCTGGGCGTTGCGGACCAGGTCGGGCAGGATGTCCTTGCCCTCGGACCAGCCGTTGAACTTGTCCGAGACGTCGGCCAGGGCCTCCTGCGCGGCCCAGCCCTGGGTCTCGGTGTTGCCCAGCTCCGTGACGTCCGGGCCCTCCCCACCGGCGAGCGCGGCCTGGAACTTCTTCGGCGCCTCGAGCCAGGGGATGTACTGCACCACGACGTCGGTCTCGGGGTGCTTCTTCTTGAACTCCGCCTCGACGCTGTCGAGGAACTTGGTCTGGGCGTCGCCGCCCTCACCCATCATCCACACAGTGAGCTTGCTGTTGTCGGCGGCCTTGTCGTCGTCGCCGGAGCCACCGCACGCGGTCAGCACCAACGCGGCCGACGCCACGATGGCGGTGACCGGAGCCAGCCGCTTCCACCTGTTCACGCCATATCTCCCTCAGGGCCGTTTGGCACTAACCTTCTCCGCCGCACCTTAGTAGGAAAATTTCCTTTACAACAGGGGGTGTTCGTGACGGAGGGCACAGGCGACCGTATCGCAGCCGGAGGCCCGGCCGACATCGATGCCGTCCGGGCAGTTCAGGACCCGCATACGCCGACGGGCGCCCGGCCGGTGAGGCCGGGCGCCCGTCGAGGCGCGTGGTGCGGGGTCAGTAGCGCGAGACGCCGCGGCGACGGCCGACACCGGCCACCAGGGCCACGCCGATCGCGGCGAAGAGCACCTGCAGCATCAGCTCGCGCCAGTCGATACCGGCGGTCTCGGCGAAGCCGGAGGCCCGGGCCACGATCGTGCCCAGAAGCGCGGCGCCGACGCCGATCAGCATGTGCAGCCACATCGGCATGTTCTGCCGGCCCGGCACGACCAGCCGGCCCAGCGCGCCGACGATCAGACCAACGACCAGCGCCGTGATGATGCCCCAAACGGTGAGCTCCATGGTCGCCCTCCTCCTTAAGATCCGGTCACACGTTTTTGTGTGGTTACTGTCGTGATCGCTAAGTTCCCGACCGCCCGGAAATCCAAACCGACTCCGATGACGAATTGTTCAGACGTCCCTGACCTGCTGCTTCTCCCCGAAACCCGGCGCGGCGGGCGGACCCGGCGCACCGACAGGGTTCAATGCGCCGAATACGCCGACGGGCGCCCGGCCGTGAGGCCGGGCGCCCGTCGAGGCGCGTGGTGCGGGGTCAGTAGCGCGAGACGCTGCGGCGGCGGCCGACGCCGGCCACCAGGGCCACGGCGATGGCGGCGAGCACGACCTGCACGGCCAGCTCGGCCCAGTCGATGCCGGCGGTCTGCGTGGCGATGCCGAGCGCGCGGGCCAGGACGGTGCCCAGCAGCGCGGCGCCGACACCGATCACCATGTGCAGCCACATCGGCATGTTCTGCCGGCCCGGCACGACCAGCCGGCCCAGCGCGCCGACGATCAGACCCACGACGAGCGCGGTGACGATGCCCCAGACGGTGAACTCCACGGTCGGTCCTCCTAAAGCGATTTCGCACGTTCTGTGCGGTTACTGTCGTGACCGCTAAGTGCCCGACGCATCGAAAACCGAAACCGGCGGCATCGACCGCCGCTCCCCGGCCGGGACGAACCCGCAGGTGGGAGCGCTGCCAGCAGCTGAAAATTTCCTGGGTACGCGAACGGCCGGCGCCCCTGCGAGGGGACGCCGGCCGGTTCGTGGGCTCCGGCGGCTTACTTCTTGCCGGCGGGCTTGCCGTCGCCGGAGTCGGACGAGAGCGCCGCGATGAACGCCTCCTGGGGGACCTCCACCCGGCCCACCATCTTCATCCGCTTCTTGCCCTCCTTCTGCTTCTCCAGCAGCTTGCGCTTCCGGCTGATGTCACCGCCGTAGCACTTGGCGAGCACGTCCTTGCGGATCGCGCGGATGGTCTCCCGGGCGATCACCCGGCTGCCGATGGCCGCCTGGATCGGCACCTCGAACTGCTGGCGCGGGATCAGCGTGCGCAGCTTCGCCGCGATCGTCGTGCCGTACGTGTACGCCTTGTCCTTGTGCACGATCGCGCTGAACGCGTCGACCGGCTCACCGTGCAGCAGGATGTCGACCTTCACCAGGTCGGACGCCTGCTCGCCGGAGGGCTCGTAGTCCAGCGAGGCGTAACCCTTGGTGCGGCTTTTGAGCTGGTCGAAGAAGTCGAAGATGATCTCGGCCAGCGGCAGCGTGTAGCGCAGCTCCACCCGGTCGGCGGAGAGGTAGTCCATGCCGAGCAGGCTGCCCCGGCGACCCTGGCACAGCTCCATCACCGCGCCGACGTAGTCGTTCGGGGTCAGCACCGTGGCCCGCACCGTCGGCTCGTACACCTCGGCGATCTTGCCGGTCGGGTACTCGCTCGGGTTGGTGACCACGATCTCCTCGCCGTCCTCCTGGATGGCCCGGTAGACCACGTTCGGGGCGGTGGAGATCAGGTCGAGGTTGAACTCCCGCTCCAGCCGCTCCCGGATGATCTCCAGGTGCAGCAGGCCGAGGAAGCCGCAGCGGAAACCGAAGCCCAGCGCGCCGGAGGTCTCCGGCTCGTAGACCAGCGCGGCGTCGTTGAGCTTGAGCTTGTCCAGCGCCTCGCGCAGGTTCGGGTAGTCCGAGCCGTCGATCGGATAGAGACCCGAGTAGACCATCGGCTTCGGGTCCTTGTAGCCGCCGAGCGCCTCCTTGGCCGGGTTGTTGTTGATGGTGACGGTGTCACCGACCCGGGACTGGCGCACGTCCTTCACGCCGGTGATGAGGTAACCCACCTCGCCGACGCCGAGCGCGTCGGCCTTCACCATCTCCGGCGAGATGACGCCGATCTCCAGCAACTCGTGGACCGCGCCGGTGGACATCATCTTGATCCGGTCCCGGGCCGAGATCCGGCCGTCGATCACCCGGACGTACGTGACCACGCCCCGGTAGACGTCGTACACCGAGTCGAAGATCATCGCGCGGGCCGGCGACTCGGCCTCGCCCACCGGCGGCACGAACTGCCGGACGATCTCGTCCAGCAGGTAGGGCACGCCCTCGCCGGTCTTACCGGAGACCCTGATGCAGTCCGCCGGGTCGCCGCCGATCAGGTGCGCCAGCTCCTCGGCGTACTTCTCCGGCTGCGCGGCCGGGAGGTCGATCTTGTTGAGCACCGGGATGATGTGCAGGTCGTTCTCGAGCGCCAGGTAGAGGTTGGCGAGGGTCTGCGCCTCGATGCCCTGCGCGGCGTCGACGAGCAGGATCGCGCCCTCGCAGGCGGCGAGCGAACGGGACACCTCGTAGGTGAAGTCCACGTGACCCGGGGTGTCGATCATGTTGAGCACGGCGGTCTCGCCGGCCCGGTCGCCCTCGCGGATCGTCCACGGCATCCGCACGGCCTGGCTCTTGATGGTGATGCCGCGCTCGCGCTCGATGTCCATCCGGTCCAGATACTGCGCGCGCATCTGCCGCGGGTCGACCACACCGGTGAGCTGCAACATCCGGTCGGCCAGGGTCGACTTCCCGTGGTCGATGTGGGCGATGATGCAGAAGTTCCGGATGCGCGCCGGGTCGGTGGCACCAGGAGCGTTCGCGCCGGGATCGAGCGTCGGTGGCACAGCGGTCCGTTCTGGTCGGCTGACGTGAGCGGGCCGGCGCGCCGCCGGCCCCCTCCATGGTCCCACGTCGCCCGGCGCGCGCCCGGGCTCCCCCTTCACTCCACCGCTATTCCACGGGTGGCTCGGCTATTCCACGGGTGGCTCGACGAAGAGGGCGGCCAGCCTCGGCAGGCGGCGGCGGGCCTCCTCCTCGTCGTCGAAGTCCCAGAAGTCGTTCAGGTCGGGCACCGGAACCGGGTCACGCTCGGCCGGCAGGTCGGACGCGGTGGCCTTCCGGTACGCGTCCCACGGCACCGCCAGCATCTCCTCGCACTCGAACTCCTCGCCGCTGAGCGCCGCGGCCCGCACCTGCGGCAGCTCGGCCAGCGCGTCCGGATCGCCGACCGCCCGCGCGAACACCGCCCGCCCCTGCGTCATCAGCCAGCCCCGGAAGTACTCGAAGCCGTCGTCCGAGGCGCCGCCGTTGATCAGGTACGCCGCGCCCCAGAGGTCGACCTTGTAGGAGGCGGCGAGCACCCGCCGCTGGTGGTGGGCGTAGCCGACGATCTCCTCCGGGTCGCGCTCAGCCAGCAGCGCGACCGCCCGGGCGGCCACTGCGTCGGGCTCTCCCCCGGCACCGGCGCGGGCGTCGTCGATCAGCTGCCAGAACTCGTCGGTCCTCATGGCAGGCAGTCTGGCAGAGCCCACCGACGCGCCGGTTCGCCGCGCGCCGCCGGTGCGGCAGCATGGTGCGCGCCGCCGGTGCGGCAGCATGGTGCGGTGCGCCCGATCTCCCTACCGCCCGTCCCGTACGGGTCGACAGCCGTCCGGCCCGGCTGGGCCGACCTGCCGGCCGGGCTGCGCGGCGCGCTGGCCGCCCGGATCGGCGGCCCACCCGCGGCGGTACGGGTGACGGGCGGCGGATTCACCAGCGGCTTCGCCGCCGTGCTGACCGGCCCCGCCGGGGAGCGCGTGTTCGTCAAGGCGGCGGCACTGCACGGGCAACGGCACCTGGTCGACTGGTACGCCCACGAGGCGGCGATCCTGGCCCGGCTCCCGGCCGGGCTGCCGGTGCCCCGGCCGCGCTGGGCGCTCACCGAGTCCGGCTGGTACGCGCTCGCGCTCGACGCGATCGACGGGCACACCCCCGCGCTGCCCTGGGCGCCGGCCGAGCTGGACGCCGCACTCGCCACGTACGCAGAGGTGGCCGCCGCGCTCGCCGGCCCGCCCGCGGAGCTGGCCGCGCTCCGGCTCCCCCGCCTCGCGGACCTGGCCCGCGACGACATTCTCTGGTGGGGCGAGGTGGCCGCCGGCCGCGAGCCGCTGCCCGAGCAGGCGGCCGGCGCCCCGCTGGCCGAGCTGGTCGCGCTGGAGTCGCGCCTGCCCGGGTACGCCGACGCGGCCCCGGGGCTGGTCCACGGCGACCTGCGGGTGGACAACCTCCTGATCGACCCCGACGGCCGGGCCTGGCTGTGCGACTGGCCCTGGCTCTGCCACGGGCCGGCCTGGTTCGACCTGGCCGGGCTGCTGCTCACCGCGTACGCCAGCGACCTGGACGCGGACGCCGCGTTCGCCGGTCACCCGGCGACGGCGGGAGCGCCCGCCGACGCGCTGGACGTGACGCTCGCCGCACTGGCCGGGTACTTCCTGACCGGTGCCGCCGCCGGACCGTCGAACGCCTCCCCGCACCTGCGCGCCCACCAGCGGTGGAGCGGGGAGCAGGCGCTCGCCTGGCTGGCCGAGCGGCAGGGCTGGTCCTGACTGACCAGGGACAGCCATGGCAACAAGCAACCTGGTCCGCGAGCCGGCCCCACCCCGCCGGTTCCCCGTGATCCACCCCGGTTCGGCAAGGCGGCCGCATCCCATCGCCTCCTTGATCCACACCAGCACGGGGAAGTGGCCACATCACACTGCCCCCGACCCCGCCACTTCCCCGACCTGGCGAGCCAGTCCACCGACCCTCACCCTTGATCCACACCAGCACGGGGAAAAGGCGGCATCACACGGGCTCTGACCCCGCCACCTCCCCGAACTGGCGCGCCGCCCGACCAGCCTGGGAACGCCGGTCGGCCTGGCGGCGTCCATGGGTGCGGCGGCATGCTGGTGACGAGGGTCGGGTGGGCCCCGGCCGGAGGCGTTTTGGCTCGTCCGGGGCCGACCTGGTAGCCTGGCTTTTCGCGCGGCGATGACGCATGCTCGTCGTGCGCGAAAGCAGACCAACCCGAGCTATCAAGACGAGGCTGTCGCGTGGCGAACATCAAGTCCCAGATCAAGCGCAACCGGCAGAACGAGAAGCGCCGGCTGCGTAACAAGTCGGTCAAGTCGTCGCTGAAGACCGCCATCCGGAAGTTCCACGAGGCTGCGGAGGCGGGCGACACCGAGAAGGCCACCGTGCTCATGCGTGAGGCCACCCGCAAGCTGGACAAGGCTGCCAGCAAGGGTGTCATCCACTCGAACCAGGCGGCCAACCGGAAGTCGGCGATCGCCAAGCGCGTCGCCTCGTTCTCTGCCTGACCAGCGCTACAGATTCCACCGGAAGCCCCGGGGCCACGAGCCACGGGGCTTCCGCCTGTCCCCTCCCCCGTCGCGCGCCGTGCGCGGAGATTTTGGAAGATTTCGGCCCCTCTGGGGGCCATTTCGTACCAAGATCTACGGAGTGATCGGGCCCCCGGCGGCGTCTTCGGCGGTCGGTCCGGCGGGAAAGCGCGGGGCGTCCGGAGAGCGCGAGGCGCGGTGGCCGCTACTGCTCGTTCGGGTGGTCGAACGTCGCGCGTTGCGGATGGTGGTAGCGGACGCCCCGGGAGTCGGTGGTCGCGCCGCCCGGCCATGCGCGGGCGCTCGGCGGCGCCGCGCCGCGCGGCAGTGATCCGATGGTCGCCGCGCCGCCCGGGAGTGCGCGGGCGCTCGTGGGCACCCGGGCCCGGCCGACCACCGGCTCCATCTGGCGGCGGAAGCGGTCCCGCTCCTGCTCGGGCACCTGCGCCGCAGTGCGGACGACCATCTCGGCCACCACGTCGTTGAGCTTGACCATCGCGGCCACCGCGATCGGCAGCACCAGCACCGCCCACCAGCTCACCAGTTCGGCGAGCGCGAGCAGGACAGCCAGCGCCACCGCGCCCTCGAAGAAGAGGAAGCAGAGCACCCCACCCGGGTTGACGAAGCGCAGTCCCAGCACCCGGGCGTAGAGCGGGCGGTACCGCTCCTCGTCCGTGGCCACCGTCGACCACGCTCGGGTCACCGGGCGCCGCCCTGCCGGGCCGCGGCCACCGAGAACACGGCCCGCTCCAGGGCGTACGCCCGGTCGTCGGCGCCGCCCTTGACCGCCGCATTGCACTCGGCCGCCACCCGCATCGCCTCGACCAGGCCCTCCGGCGTCCAGCCCCGGGCGCGTACCTGGGCCTTCTCGATCTTCCAGGCCGGCATGCCGAGCGTCTTCGCCAGCTGGAACGCGCTGCCCCGGCCGGCGGCGGCGACCCGGGCGACGGTCCGTACGCCGTCGGCCAGCGCGTCGGCGATCGGCACCGGGTCGACGCCGACGTGCAGCGCCCACCGCAGCGCCTCCAGTGCGCCTGGTACGTCACCGACCATCGTCGCGTCGGCGACGGTGAAGCCGGTGACCTCGGCCCGCCCCCGGTAGTAGCGGGCGACGGTGTCCGCGCCGATCCGGCCGTCGGTGTCGGCGACCAGTTGCGAGCAGGCGGCGGCCAGCTCACGCATGTCGTTCCCGACGGCGGCGACCAGCGCGTCGGCCGCGTCGGGCGTGCACTTGCCGCCGATGCGGCGGATCTCGTCCCGCACGAAGGCGGCCCGCTCCCGGTCGCCCTTCAGCTTCACCGCCGGCACCACTGTGGCGCCCGCAGCCCGCAGACCGTCGGCGAACGCCTTGCCCTTGGCCCCGCCCAGGTGCAGCACCACGAGCTGCACGTCCGGGTCGGGGTTCTTCGCGTACGCGAGCAGCGCTGTCGACAGGTCCTTGCGGGCGTCCTGCCCGGAGCGCAGCACGAGCACCCGGCGACCGCCGAACAGCGACGGGCTGAGCATCTCGGCGATCTCGCCGACGGTGAGCGTGCCGGCCTGGTATTCCCGTACGTCCACGTCGGGGTCGACCTCGCGGGCCCGGGCGACGGCTTCGGTGACCGCTCGCGTGGCGAGCAGCTCCTCGTCGCCGAGGACGAGCACAATAGGAGGCAGGTCGGCGGGGGTCACGTCGCCCATACTCGCACGCCCTCCGACCCGGCCGGGCCTGCTCATCGGGGACTGGGACGGCGCAGCCCGCACACAGCGCAAATCCAGACATTTGACTTGATTCCCCATCTACCGCGACAAGATTCCCCTGATTCAGCGTGGCCGCCCCGACTCGGCGCCGCGTTTCACCACTGCGAGGCCGGCATCCCCCCGGACTGCCGCGACGTCCCCGTCGGTGTCGGTACGCAGCACCCGCGCACCAGCCCGGGTCAGCCGGTCCAGCAGCCCGGCGTTGGGGTGCCCGTAGTCGTTGTCGACGCCCACGCACACCAGCGCCACCGCCGGACGCACCGCGGCCAGGAACTCCGGCGCCTGGTACGCCGACCCGTGGTGGGCGACCTTCAACACGTCGGCCCGGATCGCGGCGGCCGGTGTGGTCTCCAGCATCGCCCGCTGCTCCTCCGTCTCGGCGTCACCGGTGAGCAGGATCCGTACCCCGCCCACGGTGGCGGCCAGCACCAGCGAGTTGTTGTTCGGATCCGACCGGCTGCCCCGCAGCGGGTACGGCGGCCCGACCGCGACCAGGTCCACCGCACCCGCCCGCCACCGCCACCCCGCCTGCACCGAAGCCAGCGACGCACCGGCCCGGCGAGCCGCATCCCGTACCTGGGCTGCGCCGAAGGGCGGCTCGGACCAGGACGGACCCACCACCGCACCCACCCGCCGGCCCCGGAACACCCCGGCCACGCCGCCGACGTGGTCGACGTGGAAGTGGCTGACCACCAGCAGCGGCACCTCGCGTACGCGAAGACGGCGCAGGCAGGCGTCCACGCCGGACGGCTCCGGGCCGGCGTCGACCACCACGGCCCGGCCGACGGCGACCGGCAGCACCACCGCGTCCCCCTGCCCCACCGCGCACGCCACCACCACCCAGCCGCGCGGCGGCCAGCCCGAGGCGAGCAGCCGGATCGGCACCGCGCCCAGCACCACCGCCACCGCGACGACAGCGATCAGCCGCCTCGCCCGGCGTCGGCGGAAGGCGAGCAGCAGCGCCACGCTCACCGCCGCCAGCAGCAGGGCGCCTGCCACCCCACCCGCCCACGGCAGGTTCCCGGCCGGCAGGTCCGCCCCGTACGCGGCGACCGCCACCAGCCAGCGCGCCGGCCAACTCGCCAGCCAGGCCAGGAACTCCGCACCGCCCGGCCACACCGGCGACAGCACCGCCGCCAGCACGCCGAGCACGGTGGCCGGCGCGACGGCCGGCACCGCCAGCAGGTTCGCCGGCACCGCCACCAGGCTCACCGTCGCGGACAGCCCGGCGATCACCGGGCCGCAGGCCAGTTGCGCGGCAGCCGGCACCGCGAGCGCCTCGGCCAGCCCGGCCGGTACGCCCCGGCGCCGCAGCGCGTCCCGCCAGCCCGGCGCGAGCAGCAGCAGTCCCCCGGTGGCGCAGACCGACAACGCGAAACCCGGGTCGCCCGCGAGATCCGGGTCGTACAGGACCAGGCCGGTGACAGCGGCGGCGAGCGCCGGCAGCGCCGACCGGGACCGCCCGGCGGCGAGCGCGGCGAGCCCGATCGCGCCCATCGCGGCGGCACGCACCACGCTCGGCGAGGGCCGCACGAGAATGACGAACCCGACGAGCGCGAGGACGCAGAGCACGGCGGCGGTACGCGGACCGGCGCGCGCCCAGCGCGCCAGCAGCAGCACCGCTCCGACGACGATCGCCACGTTGGACCCGGACACCGCGTTGAGGTGCGTCATCCCGGTGGCCCGGAAGTCCTCCTCCACCTCCGGCAGCAGCCGGCTGGTGTCGCCCACCACCAGGCCCGGCAACAGACCGCCCGGCGCGTCGGGCAGCGGCTCGCAGGCCCGTTGCAGCCCGGCCCGCAGCACCCCCGCCGCCCGTTGCGGCCACGACGCGTCGCCGCGCAGCGTGGGCGGTTCGGCGGTGGAGAGCACGGCTGCGGTCAGGTCACCGCCGCGCGGGGCGGCCAGCCTCCCCCGGCTGGTGACCCGCTGGCCGGGAAGCAGTGGACGCCAGGCCGGGTCGGTGGCGAGCACCAGGGCGCGTACCGGGCCGGTGACGCGGGCGCCGTCGGGTCCGGTGAGCCGGATCAGATCCGCACGGACCAGCAGCATCGGTTGCCGGCCGGGTGCGCCGCGTACCGGGCGGGGGTCGTCGCGCAACACCAGCTCGGCGGTGACCGGGGCACTGTCGGTGACGAGCGCGCGGATCGGGGCGGCATCGCGGACCGCGACCCGCGCGCCGGTGGCCGCCGCGCCGCAGAGCACGCCGAGCAGCACGGCGACCGCGATCCAGCCGTAACGGCGGACCGCCGCACCCGGCCGGCCGAGCACGCCGCCCAGGTGCAGGCCCGTGAGCAGGGCGAGCGCGGCAGCGACGGCGGCCATCCACACGCTCGACCGGACACTCAGGTGCAGCCCGGCCAACGCGGCGAGCCAGGCCGCAACCGCCAGCCCGGCCAGCCGCAGGTCGGGCACATCGCGGTCGGCCGCGCCACCGTCGAGGGGCGCGGGGCGTGGCCCGCGTCGGGCGGTCAAACCGTCACCAGTTCCTTGAGCTGCTCGTACCGGGCGTCGCCGATGCCGTCGACCTGCCGCAGGTCGGACACGGACCGGAACCCGCCGTTGCGGTCCCGGTGGTCGAGGATCCGCTGGGCGAGCACCGGACCGACGCCCGGCAGCGCGTCGAGCTGGGCCAGCGTCGCGGTGTTCAGG
Source organism: Micromonospora sp. SYSU B005 (assembly GCF_055362685.1). Classification (NCBI taxonomy): domain Bacteria; kingdom Bacillati; phylum Actinomycetota; class Actinomycetes; order Micromonosporales; family Micromonosporaceae; genus Micromonospora; species Micromonospora sp. SYSU B005. Next base: position 59,618 of record NZ_JAXCFU010000017.1, read on the forward strand.
TTGACCGGTCCGGCGGGCGCCGCCGGGCCACCCGGTGCACCACCACCGGCCGCCGGGCCGGGCGGGGCCTGCCCGGGTGGGGCGGTGACGCCGACCAGGATCAGCTCCCCGTCGGTGACCTTGCGGGCCGGGTTGAGCAGCGCCACGTCGACGCCGGGCAGCGCACCGCCGGCCGCCTCGATCGCGTCGGCCACCCGCGCGCCCGCAGGCAGGCGGACCAGGCCAGGGCGCCGGACCTTGCCGGCGAGCGCGACGACCACCTGACCGGGTGAGCCGGCCGGCGCGGGCACCCCGGGAACGGTTTCGGTCGCCGCACTCACCGGCGCCTCGGCGGAAGCCGCGACCGGCTGGACGGGCTCGGCGCTGGGACGCGCGCGCCACGCCCAGACGGCGGCCACCAGGACCACCACTGCGGCCACCGCCGCGAGCGCGCGTACGCCCCGGCGCCCGGGATCGAACGCCCCGGGGCCGGGCAGTCGCGACGCGAGCCCGCGCTCGATTGCCGGAGCGTCGCCTATGCCGTCGGCGTCCGGATCGGCGGAGGCCGGATCAGCCCCGAACGGATGCTCCCGCCCGCCGTAGCGCTCCGGGAATCCGGGGCGCAGCCCGAAACCCGGCTCGATCTCGTCCGGCGCACGCCCGAGCCGCCCTCGGGCACCGGGCCGACGCCGAGCAGGCGGACCGGCGTCCTGCTCGCCCGGCGGCTGTGGGTCGCGGGTGCCGGCCCGGCCAGGGGCATCCCCGAGGCTCGCGCCGGACCCGCCGGTGAAGATCGGCACGGCATCGTCCGGCCCGGGCAGGGAAAGGCCGGGCCGCCAGAAGGACCGCGCCGCTCGGCCGCCCTGCTCGACGAGATCCGGGCCGGGCTGGGCCTCTCCGGCTCGATGGCCGGACTCGCCCAAGCGGCCGGCGCGGATCGGCGGGACGGCGGCGGCATCCGTGAACCCGAACAGCCGGGCGAGCCGCCGCCGTACCGTCGTCTCCTGGTCGTCTGGCACGGCTCGGGACGCTACGGCGACGGCTCGTCAACAGTCGGCCGGTGAACTCTCACCTGTGGACAGCGGGCGCACTGTGGACAGGATCCCGATCAAGCCCTGACTGTGCTAGGGCAGCCGGGAGGCGAAGCTCAGCGTGCCTCCGGGTCCAGCCCGAGCGCGGCCCGTCCCCCGTCAACCGGCACCGTCGCGCCGTTGACGAAGGAGGCGCGGTCGGAGAGCAGGAACGCGACCACCTCGGCCACCTCGTCGGTACGCCCGATCCGGCCGAGCGGGTGCAGTCGGGCCATCTCCGCGTCGACGTGTGCCGCCCCCTCCGGGTCGAGCCCGGCCAGGTAGGCGGCGTGCCGTTCGGTGCGGATGGAGCCGAGTGCGACGGCGTTGGCGCGGATCCCGCGGGGACCGTAGTCGACGGCGAGCGCCCGGGTCAGCCCCTCCAGCGCGGCCTTGGCGGTGGCGTACGGCAGAGCACCCGGCACGGCCCGGCGGGCCTGGTGGGACGAGACGTTGACGATCGCGCCGCCGGTGCGTGCGGCCAGGAACCGGCGTACGGCGGTGCCGGCCCCGGCCACGGCGGGGCGCAGGTTGAGCGCGATCAGGTCGACGACCTCGCTCGCGGGCGCGCGGTGCAGGTCGGCGTCGCGGAAGACGGCGGCGTTGTTGACCCAGCCGGCCAGCGGCGCGTGTGCCTCGGCGCGGTCGGCGGCCCGCCCGGTGACCGCGTCGTCGCCGGCGTCGCCTGTGACGGCGTGCAGCCGGTCGGCGAGCGGATGCCGGGCCAGCCAGTCCAGCGCGCTGGTGTCCCGCTCGACCACGACCACTGTGCCGCCGTCTGCGGCCAGCCGTTCGACGACGGCCCGTCCGACGCCGCGCCCGCCGCCGGTGACGACGTACGACAGTGGGCTCATCCGGCCACCCTAGGGCGTGCGGCGGTGGACCACCACGCATGCCAGCCCGGGCCCGGCGTGCGCGGCGACGACCGCTCCGGCCTCGGTGACGTACGTGTCGTGCAGGCGATCGCCCAGCCGCTCGGTCAGCGCCGTCAGCAACTGCTCGGCGCGTTGCGGCGCGGCGAGGTGGTGCACGGCGAGGTCCACCTGGGCGTCGCCTGCCGCCTCGACGGCGAGGTCGACCAGGCGTGCCACGCCCCGGCTGGCGGTACGGACCTTGTCCTTGACCACGATCGCGCCGTCAGGCATGTGCATGATCGGCTTGACCGAGAGGGCGGTGCCGAGCAGTGCCTCGGCCGCGTTGATCCGGCCGCCCCGGCGCAGGAACTCCAGCGTGTCGACGTAGAAGTAGATGGTGGTCCTGGTGACCGCGTCCAGCGCCGCGTCGCGTACCCCGGTCAGGTCGGCGCCCCGCGCGGCGGCCGCGGCGGCCGCGAGCGCCGGGAAGCCGAGGCCCATGCCTGTGGACCGACTGTCGACCACGGTGACCTTGTCCTCGCCGACCTCGGCGGCGGCGAGCCGGGCGGCCTCGACGGTGCCGGACAACTCGGCGGACAGGTGCACCGACACCACACCGTCGGCGCCCTCGGCGAGCAGCGTGCGGTAGACCTGCGCGAACTGTTCGGGCGCGGGCCGGGACGTGCTCACCGAGACCCGCCGGCCGCTGAACGCGCGGGTGGCGTCGGCCGGGGAGGTCTCGACGCCCTCCAGCCCTTCCGCGCCGTTGAGCACGACGGTCAGCGGGACGACTGTGAGCCCGCGTGCGCGGACCACGTCGGGGGGCAGGTAGGCGGTGGAGTCGGTGACGACCGCGACGGGCATGACCGGCACGCTAGCCGATGGCCCTGTGAGTTGCCGGGGCCGGAGGTGTCAGACGGCGTCGGTGAGCGCCGGCTGGGTGATCAGGCCGACGTTGTGCGCACGCAGGTGCCAGCCCCGCACGTCGTCGTGGCGCAGTTCGGTCCAGTGGCAGTTCGCCAGCGAGCCGAGGCTGCGCAGCACCGTGTGGTCCCAGCCGAGCAGGTGCCCGACGCCCTGCCGGGCGCCGCCGCCGTGCGTGGTCACCACGACAGTGCCGCCGACGGCGAGGTCGGCCGCGTCCTGGAACCCGGCGCCGAGCCGGGCGCCCAGGTCACCAAGGGGCTCGATGCCGGCGCCGGGGTCGGGGTCGCCGGCCCGCCAGCGGGCGTACTCGTCGGGGAACCGCTCGGCCGCCTCGGTCAGGGTGAGGCCCTGCCACTGGCCGAAGTGCCGTTCACGCAGCCGGGCGTCGGAGCGGACCGGCAGCCCGGTCAGCGCCGCGAGCGCGGCGGCGGTGTCGGCGGCCCGGCGCAGGTCGCTGGCGACGATCGCGTCCGGGCGCAGCGCGGCCAGCACCGGCGCGGCGGCGCGCGCCTGTTCCCGGCCGAGGTCGTTGAGCGGCACGTCGGTCTGCCCCTGGACCCGGCTCGCGGCGTTCCAGTCGGTGTTGCCGTGCCGCCAGACGATCAGGCGGGTCATTCGGCGGTGGCGGTGCCGGCGGCCGAGTCGGCCAGGTCGCGATCGGTGAACGGGATCTGCGGGCAGTCCTTCCAGAGCCGGTCGAGGGCGTAGAACTCGCGCTCCTCGGTGTGCTGGACGTGGACCACGATGTCGACGTAGTCGAGCAGCACCCAGCGGCCACCCCGCTCGCCCTCGCGGCGCACCGGCTTGGCCTTCTCCGGCAGCTCCAGCAGGCGCTCCTCGATGGCGTCGACGATGGCGAGCACCTGACGCTCGTTCGGAGCGGCGGCCAGCAGGAACGCGTCGGTGATCGCGAGCTGGTCGCCCACGTCGATGATGACGATGTCCTGTGCCTTCTTGTCGGCCGCGGCCTGGGCGGCGGCCATCGCCAGCTCGTGCGCGCGTTCGGAAACTGTCACCGTTCTCCTTCGATCAACCGTGCGACCCTCCAAGCGTCTCACACCCGGCGGTGCGGCGACTTGTCAGTTCTGGTCGATTTCAGGCATGAACCGGGACACACGGGGGCGAATCACCGCTGGTAAAGACGCCGTTTCGCGATGTACTGCACCACACCGTCGGGCACCAGGTACCACACCGGCTCCCCCCGGGCGACCCGCGCGCGGCAGTCGGTCGAGGAGATCGCCATCGCGGGCACCTGCACCAGGCTCACCGAGTCGGCCGGCAGGTGCTTGTCGGTGAGTTCGAAACCGGGCCGGGTCACGCCGATGAAGTGGGCCAGTTCGAGCGCTTCGTCCAGGTCCTTCCAGGAGAGGATGCGCTCCAGGGCGTCCGCGCCGGTGATGAAGAACAGCTGGGCCTTCGGGCCGTACTCGGCGTGCAGGTCGCGCAGCGTGTCGACGGTGTAGGTGGGGCCGCCCCGGTCGATGTCGACGCGGCTCACCTGGAAACGCGGGTTGGAGGCGGTGGCGATCACCGTCATGAGGTAGCGGTCCTCGGCCGGGGTGACCGCTTCCTCCGCCTTCTGCCACGGTTGCCCGGTCGGCACGAAGACGACCTCGTCCAGGCCGAACCGGTCGGCCACCTCGCTCGCCGCCACCAGGTGCCCGTGGTGGATCGGGTCGAACGTGCCGCCCATGATGCCGACCCGCTGGATGTCTTCCTCCACCCCGCGATCGTAGGCCGCGCGGCGGGCGGTCTCGGGCGGGGTCGGCCACGCCGGGCGGGTGGTCCCCGCCCGGCGTGCCCCCGGTCAGGCCGCCGCGGCGGCCACCGCCGTCCGGGCCACCAGCGCCCGGCGCATGTCGTCGTCCAGGTCGGTCACCCATCGCCGCAGGCCGGGCGTGAGGTCGTCGCGGGCCAGCAGCGCCGCGGCCATTTCCCGGGTGGGTTGCGACACGGCGTAGCGGGGGTATGCGGCCACTGTGACCGCGTCGGCCACCCACGCGGTACGCAGCCGCGCCGTCGCCGGCATGTCGGTGAAGTAGCGCTCCACGTACCCGGCGGTCAGCTCGGCCTGCTCGGGCTGCCAGAAGCCCTCGGCGGTCGCCTCGACGAGCCGGTTCGACAGCTCGGTGCTGCGCGTGACGATCTCCCACGCGGCCCGCTTCGCGTCGGCGTCGGGCAGCGCGGCCCGGCACGCGGCGGCCTGCTCGGCACCGGTGGCGCTGCGGTCGGCGTCGGCCTCGGCGTCGATCTCCGGCGCACCGGCGGCCCCGAGCACCACGAGCCGGCGCAGCACCGCCCAGCGCAGGTCGGCGTCGACCGCGAGCCCCGGCGGCACGTCCTTGCCGGCGAGCCAGCCGGTCAGCATGACCGTGTCGGTGGTCGCGCCGATCAGGCCCCGCGCCGCCGCCAGTTGCAGGGAGCCGCCCGCGGGCGCCGAGTCGAGCAGCGCCGTGCAGGCGTTCGCCACCCGCAGCAGCGCCGCGTCACGGGCGAGCGGATCGAGGTAGCGGTCGATCAGCCGGCGACTGAGCAGCAGCACGTCCTCGACGATCGTCACCTCGGTCTCGGCCGGAAGCGCCGCCCCGATCAGCTCGGCGAGCGCGCCGGCCGGCCGTTCCCCGTCGGTGACCGCGTCCAGCGTCTCGGCCCAGAGCAGCGCCCGGGCCAGCGAATCGTCGAGCCCGGGAAGCAGCAGCGGCACCGCGTCCGTCGAGGCCGGATCGAGCCGGATCTTCGCGAACGTCAGGTCACCGGCGTTCGGCAGCACGAGCCCGGTGGCGGGCCGCCCGACCAGCTCCGGCAGCGGCGTGCGGCCACCGTCGGCGTCCGGGTCGAGGTCGACCTCGAACCGGTACGCCGGGCCGTCCGCGGTGTGGTGGGCCACGCCAATGCGGTGCGGTCGCAGCACCGGGTGGCTCGCCGGGGCGGTCTGCACGATCGCCACGTCGGTCCACCGGCCGTCGGCGTCCACGGCGGTGTCGACCCGCAGCGTGTTCACCTGCGCGCGGCGCAGCCAGCGTTCCGCCCAGCCGTCCAGGTCGCGACCGCTCGCCGCGCCGAGGGCAGCAAGCAGGTCGGCGAGCGTGGCGTTGCCGAACCGGTGCGCCGCGAAGTGCGCGTTCAGCCCGGCCAGGAACGCCTCGTCACCGAGCCAGGCGACGAGCTGGCGCAGCACGCTGGCGCCCTTGGCGTACGAGATGCCGTCGAAGTTCAGCAGCGCCTGCGCGGCGTCGGCGACCTCCTCCGGGGCCACCGGGTGGGTGGAGGGACGCTGGTCGGCGGTGTAGCCCCACGCCTTGCGGCGGCTGGCGAACGTGGTCCATGCCCGGTCGAACCGGGTCGCCTCGGCGGTGACCCGGGTGCCCAGGTATTCGGCGAAGGACTCGTTGAGCCACAGGTCGTCCCACCAGCTCATGGTGACCAGGTCGCCGAACCACATGTGCGCCATCTCGTGGGCGATGGTGGTGGCGCGCAGCTCACGCTGGGTGTCCGTGACCGCCGAGCGGAACACGTAGTCGTCGCGGATCGTGACCAGGCCCGGGTTCTCCATCGCGCCGGCGTTGAACTCGGGCACGAACGCCTGGTCGTACTTGCCGAACGGGTAACGCTCGGCGAACAGCTCGTGGAAGCGGTCGAAGCACTGCCGGGTGACGGTGAGGATCTCCTCGGCGTCGGCGTCCAGGTGGGCGGCGAGCGAACGCCGGCAGTAGAGGCCGAGCGGGATGCCGTCGTGCTCGGCGCGCAGCACGTGCCAGGGCCCGGCGATCAGCGAGACGAAGTAGGTCGCCAGCGGCTCGGTGGTGGCGAACTCCCAGCGCCCGGGCGCGGGGCGGTCGGCGAGCGGCCCGTTGGCGGCGACGGTCCACTCCGGCGGCGCGGTGACCGTCAGCGTCACCGGCGCCTTCAGGTCGGGCTGGTCGAACGCGGCGAAGATGCGCGGCCCGTCGTCCAGGAAGGACATCGCGTAGAGGTAGGTCTCGCCGTCGGCCGGGTCGACGAAACGGTGCAGCCCCTCGCCGGTGTTGGAGTAGGCCATCTCGGCCTCGACGGTGAGCGTGTTGTCCTCGGCCAGGCCGGTCAGCGGCAGCCGGTCGCCGACCAGCAGGGCCGGGTCGAGGTCGTTGCCGTTGAGGCGGGCGGCGAGGAGTCGGCGCGGCTTGACGTCGACGAAGGTCTCGGCGCCGGGGGTGGCCCGGAACCGGATGGTGACGGCGGAGCGGAACCGCTCGGCGTCGCCGGTCAGGTCGAGGTCCACATCGTAGGACTCGACAGTGATCGACGCGCGGCGCGCGGTCGCCTCTGCACGGGTGAGGCTCGGCATCCGCTTATCCTGCCCGATGAGGTCCGCTCGGGCCGTCTCGTTACGCATGGCGATGGAGGAGCAGCGATGGGTCAGCACCCCAAGGGCGATTTCGACCTCTCCCGGGCGGTTTGGCAGCGGGCTGAGGGCGACACCTCCGAGGGAGCGGTCGAAGTGGCCTTCGTCGACGACCTGATCGGTATGCGCAACTCCGCCGAGCCGGACGGGCCGGTGCTGGTCTTCACCCAGGCCGAGTGGGACGCGTTCGTCGCGGGCGCCCAGGACGGCGAGTTCGACCTGGACTGAGCGCACCTCAGTCACCGTCGCCCCAGCCGAGCCCACCCGGGCCGGGCGCGTGGTGGAAGCCGGGGTGACCGGCCACGTCGGCGCAGCGCTCGCCGTCGGGCCCGGCGGCGTCGCAGAACAGCCGCTCGGCGCGGTGCCAGGCGTCCGCCGGGGACAGCGCCGCCGCACCGAGCGCCAGCTCCGGGCGGAGCAGGCCGAGTGCTTCGGCGTACGCCACGGCGTGCTCCCGCGCGACGGCCGGATCGTCGGCGGCGAAGCCCAGGTGCACGGTGAAGTAGCGCGGTGGGCGGCCGGCGGCGCGCCGGGGCGTGCCGATCAGCGGCCCGTCGCGGCCGTCGCCGCGCAGCCGGGCCGGTGCCTCGCGGTGCCGTCGTGCCGCCCTGTCGTCACGCATCGGTGCCCTCCCCCGTCGTCTGTGACGCCCGCCGGACGTCGCGCCGGCGGGCGGCGGGCCGGTCGCCCGCCGGTCCGCGAACCCGAGCCAACCAGCTTTTCCGCGCCCGGGGAGGGGCCAGCGCCCGCCCGCGTGGCCCGGCCCCTCCCCCAGGGCCGGAGCTGCTGGAATGGAGGGTTCGGCCGCGCCGGCCCGGGTAGGCAGGCAGCGCCGCCGAACCGCGTCAGGAGCAGCCGAGATGAGCACCATGCCGAGCGACCGGAGCCCGGACAGCACACTGGCGTTCCTCCGGGAGGGCTACCGCTTCGTCGGCTCCCGCTGCGACCGCCTCGGCAGCGACGTCTTCCAGACCCGGCTGCTGCTGGAGCCGACGATCTGCCTGCGCGGCCGGGAGGCCGCCGAGCTGTTCTACGACGAGGAGCGGTTCGTCAGGCGCGGCGCCATGCCCATGCGCGGGCAGCGCACGCTCACCGGCGTCGGCGGCGTGCAGGGCCTCGACGGGCAGGCCCACCTGGTCCGCAAGGCGATGTTCATGTCGATCATGACGCCGGCCGCGATCCGCCGCCTCGGGGAGATCTTCGACGAACAGTGGCGGGCCCGGATCCTCGACTGGGCGGGCAGCGGCCCGGTGGTGCTCTACGACGAGGTGGGCCGGATCCTGACCCGTACGGTCTGGGCCTGGGCCGGGGTTCCGCTGGCCGAGGCCGACGTGCCGCGCCGTACCACCGAGATGCACGCGATGATCGAGGCGCCGGCCGCGCTGGGCCCCCGGCACTGGCGCGGACGGCTCGGCCGCCGGCACGCGCAACGCTGGGCCGGCGAGCTGATCGAGCGGGTACGAGCGGGCGCGGTGCCCGCCCCGGAGGGCAGCGCGCTGGCGGTCGTGGCCGGGCACCGGGACGAACGGGGCCTGCCGCTGCCGCGCCGGATCGCCGCCGTGGAGCTGCTCAACGTGCTGCGCCCCACCGTCGCGGTGGACCGGTACGTGGTCTTCGCCGCGCTGGCGCTGCACGACCACCCGCACTGGCGGGACCGGCTGCCGGGCGACGACGCCGCGACCGAGCAGTTCGTGCAGGAGGTACGCCGCTACTACCCGTTCTTCCCGGTCGCCGCGGCCCGGGTCCGACGCTCGTTCCAGTGGCGCGGCTACGCGTTCCCGCAGGGCCGGCGGGTACTGCTCGACCTGTACGGCACCAACCACCACCCCGACGTGTGGCCGGAGCCGGAACGGTTCCGGCCGGAACGCTTCGCCGGCTGGCGCGACGACCCGTTCGGCCTGGTCCCGCAGGGCGGCGGCGACCACTTCACCGGCCACCGCTGCGCCGGTGAGTGGATCACGATCGAGCTGATGAAGCGGGCGGTGACGAACCTGACCGGCGCGATGAGCTACCGCGTTCCGCCGCAGGACCTGGCGCTCGACCTCGGGGCCATGCCGGCGTTGCCACCCGGCGGGCTGGTGCTCGACGGGGTACGCCCGGCCGACGGCGCACGCCCGGCCGGTGGGGTACGCCCGCTGCGCTGAACCGGGCCGAGCCGGGGTCGATCTCGCCGGCCGCGATATCCGGCTGCGCTAACCGGCACAGCCGGCCAGAACGGTTTCAGCAGCCGCATTCCGGGCAAGTCGCGTCACCCGCCACGAGGGGAGACGACATGACCCTACCGACCGCCGCGCCGCCACGCGACGCGGGCGCCGCGTCCGCGTCGGTCCGGCTGCCGATGGCGTACGTCCTGCCGCTGCGCGCCCACGACGACGGCGGCCTGGACGAGCTGACCGGGTACCTGCGCGAGCTGAGCCGGTGGGTCGACGTGGTGGTGGTCGACGGATCGGCGCCGGAGTCGTTCGCCCGGCACGCCGAAGCCTGGCGCGGACTGGTCCGGCACGTGCCGCCGGACCCGGCGCTGCGCGGGCGCAACGGCAAGGTGCTCGGCGTGCTCACCGGCGTCGCGCTGGCCCGGCACGAGCACGTGGTGATCGCCGACGACGACGTCCGGTACGACCGGGCGGCCCTGTGCGCGGTGCACCAGCTGCTGGACGGGGTGGACCTGGTCCGGCCGCAGAACCACTTCGACCCGCTGCCCTGGCACGCCTGGTGGGACACCGGCCGGACGCTGCTGGCCCGCGTGTTCGGCGGGGACTGGCCGGGCACGCTCGGGGTGCGGCGGAGCACGTTCCTGGCGATGGGCGGCTACGACCCCGACGTGCTCTTCGAGAACCTGGAGTTGGTCCGGACCGTGCGCGCGTACGGCGGCAGCACCGCCACCCCGGCGTGGCTGTACGTGCGGCGGCTACCGCCCTCCGTCGCGCACTTCCTCGGGCAGCGCGTCCGGCAGGCGTACGACGAGACGGCCCGGCCGGTGTGGCTGCTGGCCGCGCTGACGGTGCTGCCGGCGACGGCTGTCGCGCTCGCCACCCGCCGGCCCGGGCTGCTGCTGCGCGCCGGACTGGCGACGGTGGCCGTGGCGGAGCTGGGCCGGCGACGGGCCGGCGGCGCCCGGGTCTTCCCGGCGCACACGAGCCTGGCCGCGCCCGCCTGGGTGCTGGAACGTGGCCTGTGCGCGTGGCTGGCTGTGGGCCGGCGGCTGCGCGGCGGGGTGCCCTACGCGGGCGCCCGGCTGCGGACGGCGGCCCACCCCACAGGGGTCCTGCGCCGGCGGATGGCGCGGCGCCGCCCCGACGATCTGGTGCTGTGGGTGGAGACCGGGGCGGTGCCCCCGCCGCCGCTGCGCGCCGAGGTGTAAGGAAGGGCCCCTTTTTGTCGCCCAGGCGATAAAAAGGGGCCCTTCCCAACCGAGAGCGCGGACCTTCAGGAGGACCGCACCTGCTCGGCGCTGTGCCGGACGTCCTGGGCGGCGGCGCGGCCGTCGTCCTTGACCGCGTACGCGGCGTCCTGCGCGGTGGCCTTCACCGACTCGGCGGCGTGCTGCGCCGGCTCGCGCAGCTCGTCCTTCAGCTCGGTGGCGACCTCACCCAGCTTCTCCTTGACGACGCCGCCGTGCTCGGCGGCCTTCTCCTTGACCTGCGCGGCGACCTGCTGCTCGCGGCGGGTGGCCGGGATCAGCGAGGAGACCAGCATGCCGACACCGAAGGCGATCACGCCGGCGGCGATCGGGTTGCCCTCGGACTTGCGCCGCACCACCTGCGGCGCCCGGTGCGCGGCGTCGCTCACCGTGGCGGCGGCGGACTGCGCCTTGTCGCCCACCGTGGACGCCATCGAGGAGGCGTGGTCGCCCACCGAGTGGGCGGCGTGGCCGGTGCCGTGGCCGAGATCCGATGCGGTTCCCATCACCTTGTCCTTCACGTTCGTCAGCGCGCTGCGTACGCGCTGCTTGCGGTCGTCGACGATGCGGCTCGGGCTGACCTTGTACGCCAGGGCGTCCACGTCCGAGCTGAGGTTGTTGCGGGTGGCTTCGATCTCGCGGCGGATCTGCTCGGGATCGGTGCTCATCGGATGACTCCCTCCGGGTGCGGCTTGAGCGCGTCGGGGATGCGCTGCACGCTGTCGTTCGTCTGCTTCAGGCCGCGGATCCGCTCGGCGTTCTTCTTGCCCATCGAGTACAGGACCGCCGCGACAGCGGCCCAGATGACGGCCACGATCAGCGCGGCCAGCCCGGAGTCCATGACGTTGTCGAGGAACTGCCAGATCGCGATCGAGACGAAGAGCGCCACCATGTAGCCGCCGAAGCCGGCGCCGCCGAACAGTCCGGCGGCCTTGCCCGCCTTCTTGCCCTCCTGGCGGATCTCCGCCTTTGCGAGCTCGACCTCCTGGCGCATCAGCGTGGACAGGTCAGTGGTGACCTGACGCATCAGGTCGCCGAGCGAGCTGCCGCGCACCTCGTCGGCATGGGGCGGGGCACCCGCCGCCTGATAGCCGGGGTCCTGCGTGGGTACGGTCACGCCGTCGCCTCCCTTCTGCCGATACGGCCGGTCACGGGCGGGGAGCGCCGGTCGACGGGACACCCGGCAGCGGGTCGGTGCGCTCCGGCGGCGGCAGCGGCTGACCGGTGCCACCCGCCGGGTCGGCCCAGGTGTTCGGGGCGCCGCCGGTCGGGTAGGTCGCGCCCGGCGCGGAGTAGCCCGGGTCCGGCTCGGCGTAGCTGCCCGGCGTCGGGTCGAGGTAGCCGCCCGGCGGCACCTGGTCCGGCACCTCACGCGCGGTCGGGATGACGGCGGTGCGGTCCGGGTCGTACGCCGGCCGCGCGCCGCTGTTGTCGTCGCCGAGCGCGGTGATGTTGCGGGTGAGCCGCCCGGCGACCACGCCGAGCAGCGCCGCGCCGACGAGGAACGTGCCCGGGTTGCGGCGGGCGTAGCTCTTCACCTCGTTGAGCAGGTCACCCGGCTCACGCTGCTCCAGCCAGCCGGCCACGCCGTGCACGCGCTCGGCCGCCTGGTGGGCCAGCTCGGTGACCGGCCCGGAGCCGCCGCCCTGCTGCGCCATGGTGCGCATCTCGTCGGCGAGCGAGCGCAGTCCGCTGGCGGCGCGCTGCTGCTGCTGACCGGCCTGGGCGGCGACCTGGGTGCGGGTCTCGCCGTAGAGGTCGCGGGCCTGCCGCTTGGCCTCGCCGACCACCTCCCGGCCCTGCTCCTTGGCGGTCTGCGCGACGGCGCCGCCCGCGTTCGCGGCGTCGGAGCCGACCTGGCGGGCCTGGTCACGTACGCCGCCACCACCGTTCGTCGACTGGTACGTGGCCGAACTGGGGGAAAGATCCTGAGTCATGGTGTCCCTTCCGCTCGTGTGTTCCCAGCGGGGTGTCTTCGGGGGGTACGCGGATCTGTTTCCGCGTGACAATCGCCCTACCCCAGGTCGGCGGCTCCATGCCTGATTCGTGAATTCTCTGCGGGAGTGCCCTGCCCCGGTCAGACAATGGGGTGCCCGCCCGCCCGGGCGGCGGCGAGTTCCACGGGGGTGACAGGGATGGCACGTGACCTGCGCGAACACGCGCCCGCCCGGCCTGCGGTGCAGAAGGTCGCCCTCGCGGCGGCCGCCGTCTTCGCGCTCATCGGCGTGCTCGGTTTCATTCCCGGCATCACCACGCACTACGGCGAGCTGACGTTCGCCGGGCACCACTCCGAGGCGAAGCTGCTCGGGGTGTTCCAGGTGTCGGTGCTCCACAACCTGGTGCACCTGCTGTTCGGGCTGGTCGGGCTCGTGATGGCCCGGCGGCTGGCCGGGGCGCGGGTCTTCCTGGCCGGTGGCGGCGCGCTCTACCTGGTGCTGTGGCTGTACGGCTTCGCCATCGACCGCGACACCGCTGCCAACTTCGTGCCGGTGAACGACGCCGACAACTGGCTGCACCTGGTCCTCGGGTTCGGCATGCTCGCCGCCGGTCTGCTGCTCAACAACAACCTCGGCACCGGCACCCCGGTGGAGGCACCCTTCGACCGCCCCTGACCAGGCGCGACACGCCGGCGCGGCGTTTGCCCCGGCCCGGCGCCGGGCCGGAGGACAACCGCGACCACGCTCGCCCCGAGCGTCAGGCCACCGGTCAGGCCGCCACCGGCAGCCGCTTGGCGAAGCAGACGCTGTACGGGTTGTCCACGTACTCGCCGTACACCGGGATCGGCTCGTAACCGCTTGATCGGTAGAGCGCGATCGCGGCCGGCAGGTAGGTGCCGGTCTCCAGGCACACCGTGCGGTGCCCGTGCCGGAACGCCAGCTCCTCCAGCGCCACCAGCATCTGCCGGGCGATGCCCCGCCCCCGGTACGCCGGACGCACGTACATCCGCTTCAGCTCGCCGGTGTCGGCGTCGAGTGCCTGGAGCCCACCGCAGCCGACGGCCCGGCCGCCCACCACGGCGGCCAGGTAGTGGATGTCGGTGTGCACGACTGTGACCTGCCCGTCCAGCCCGCCGTCCGCGTCGCGCAGTTCACGCTGCTGGGCGACGACGAGCGCGGCGATCTCCGGATCGGTGGCGGGACGGGACTCGATCAACATGCCCGTACGCTAGATCGGCCTGATTTCGCGCAGGTTTCCCGCCACCGACCCGGAAACGGCTACTCGGCGTCCGCTTCCGCCACCGGCGCGGCCTCGACCTCGTCCTCCGGCCGGACCCGGCGGGCCTTGCGGGCCGCCAGCCGGTCGGACGCCGACGGACGGTTCGACTTCTCCTCGAGCCGTACGTCGGTGCCCCGGTTACCGGGTACGAAGTCGACGCCGGCGTAGAGCGTCGGCTGCCAGTCGAACTCCCGGTCGCCGATGCGCACCAGGTCACCGGCCTGCGCGCCGGCCTTCGCGAGCTTCTCCTCGACGCCGAGGCGGGCCAGCCGGTCGGCCAGGTAACCCACCGCCTCGTCGTTGTCGAAGTTGGTCTGCTTGACCCAGCGCTCCGGCCGGCTGCCGCGCACCGTGTACGAGCCGTCCGGCTCGGCCTCGATGGTGAATCCGGCGTCGTCGACCGCCTTCGGGCGGATCACGATCCGGGTCGGCTCGGCCGGCGGGGCGGCGCGGCGACCCTGCTCGACCAGCTCTGCCATCGCGTACGTCAGCTCGCGCAGACCCTCGCGGGTGGCGGTGGAGACGTCGAAGACGCGCAGGCCACGCGCCTCCAGGTCGGGGCGGACGATGTCGGCGAGGTCCTTGCCGTCCGGCACGTCGACCTTGTTGAGCGCGACCAGCCGGGGCCGGTCGGCCAGGCCGCCGTACTGGGACAGCTCGGACTCGATGGCGTCGATGTCGGCGAGCGGGTCGCGGCCGGGCTCCAGCGTCGCGGTGTCGATCACGTGCACCAGCACGGCGCAGCGCTCGACGTGGCGGAGGAACTCCAGGCCCAGGCCCTTGCCGCTGGCCGCACCAGGGATCAGGCCCGGCACGTCGGCGACGGTGAAGGTGTGGTTGTCGACCCGGACCACGCCCAGGTTCGGCACCAGCGTGGTGAACGGGTAGTCGGCGATCTTCGGCTTGGCCGCGGAGATCACCGAGATCAGCGACGACTTGCCGGCCGAGGGGAAGCCGACCAGGCCCACGTCGGCGACGCTCTTGAGCTCCAGCACGACGTCGAGCCGGTCGCCGGGCTCACCCAGCTCGGCGAAGCCCGGCGCCTTGCGGCGGGCGTTCGCCAGCGAGGCGTTGCCGCGCCCGCCCCGGCCGCCCCGGGCCGCCTCGAACGTGGTGCCGACGCCGACCAGGTCGGCCAGCACCTCGCCGTCGAGGCTCTGCACGACGGTGCCGTTCGGCACCTTGATGAGCAGGTCGCGGCCGTTGGCGCCGTCCCGGTTCGAGCCGGCGCCGCCCTTGCCGTTCTCGGCCTTCAGGTGCGGCCGGAAGTGGAAGTCGAGCAGCGTGGTGACCTGCGCGTCGACCACCAGCGACACGCTGCCGCCGTGGCCGCCGTTGCCGCCGTCCGGCCCGCCGAACGGCTTGAACTTCTCCCGGTGGATCGAGACACAGCCGTGCCCGCCGTCGCCGGCCTGCATGTGCAGGACGACCCGGTCAACGAACGTCGTCACGACGCCAATCCTTCCAGCGGGGTCCGCCCCGCGCGTGAAAAAGCGAAGCGGGCCGGGACTCGAGGTCCGCGGCCCGCAACGCTTTCAGAACTACTGCTGCGGCACGATGCTGACGGTCTTGCGACCGCGCTTGGTGCCGAACTGCACCGAACCGGCGGCCAGCGCGAACAGCGTGTCGTCGCCGCCACGGCCGACCAGGTCACCGGGGTGGAACTTGGTGCCACGCTGACGGATGAGGATCTCACCCGCGCTGACGACCTGACCACCGAAGCGCTTCACGCCGAGTCGCTGGGCCGCGGAGTCACGGCCGTTACGCGAGCTGGACGCACCCTTTTTGTGAGCCATTGGAGGACGACCTACTTCCCGCTGGAGATGCCGGTCACCTTGACCTGGGTCAGCGGCTGGCGGTGACCCTGGCGCTTGTGGTAGCCGGTCTTGTTCTTGAACTTGTGGATCCGGATCTTCGGGCCCTTGGTGTGCGCGGCGATCTCGCCGGACACCGCGACCTTCGCGAGCTTCGCCGCGTCGGTCACCAGGTCGTCACCGTCGACGAGGAGCACCGCGGTGAGCTTCACCGCGTCGCCGGGGGCACCGGCGAGCTTCTCGACCTCGATCACGTCGCCCTCGGCGACCTTGTACTGCTTGCCGCCGGTCTTGACGATCGCGTACATCGGAGGCGGACTCCCTGTCGTTGAGGCTACTGGCGTCTATTCCACCGCAGTCGGCTGTCACACCGTTCGCGGTCGTTCCCACGGCGTCTCGCCGGGAGCCGTGACACCGGCAGCGCGGGCACGCGGGAACTCGGCACACCAAAAGTGCGCCGCAGGCAAGGGTACGCCATACCCGGCCCGCCCCCCAAACCGGGCCCGCGGTCCGCGGCCTCCCGGCGGCCAGCGGACACGACAGAACCCCTGAATCCACCCATAGCGTGCGGATTCAGGGGTCCTGTTCGAGCAGGTCAGAGCCTCACGGCCGGGTACGCCGCCGGGCGCCACCACGGCGTGCCCGCCGGCGCGGGGCGCCGCTGTCGTCGTCGTTGTCGCCGTCACCGATCGCGTCCGGGTCGTCGGCGGCGGCCAGCCGGGCCGAGTCGCCCTCCTGGCTGTCCGCGACCGCCGGGGCGGCCGGCGTGTCCGTCTCGAACCGGGACAAGTCGTAGCCCTGGGTGTCGTAGTAGTCGTCGTCGGTCTCGACCACCTCGGCGACGGTCCGCTCCGGGGCGGCCGGTGCGGCAGGCGGCTCGACGGCCGGCGGCTGCACGGCGGCGGGCTCCGGCGCGGCCTCCACGGCGGGCTTCTCCGCGGCGGCCTTGCGGCCCCGGCGCCGGCCGCTCTTCTCCTCGACCGGTGCGGTGACAGCCGAGGCGACCGCCTTGACCTTCTCCCCCGCCCCGCCGCGCGGCTTCTCCGGCACCGGCTCGGTGTGGATGATCACGCCCCGGCCCTTGCAGCACTCGCAGGTCTCGCTGAACGCCTCCAGCAGGCCCGCGCCGATGCGCTTACGGGTCATCTGCACCAGGCCGAGCGAGGTGATCTCGGTGACCTGGTGCTTCGTACGGTCCCGGCCGAGGCACTCGGTGAGCCGGCGCAGCACCAGCTCCCGGTTCGACTCCAGGACCATGTCGATGAAGTCGATCACCACGATGCCGCCGAGGTCACGCAGCCGCAGCTGGCGCACGATCTCCTCGGCCGCCTCCAGGTTGTTGCGGGTGACCGTCTCCTCCAGGTTGCCCCCGGAGCCGGTGTACTTGCCGGTGTTGACGTCGACGACGGTCATCGCCTCGGTGCGGTCGATCACCAGCGAGCCGCCCGAGGGGAGGAAGACCTTCCGGTCCAGCCCCTTGAGGATCTGCTCGTCGATCCGGTACTCGGCGAACACGTCCGCCACCCCGGCGTGCCGGCGCAGCCGCGCCACCAGGTCCGGCGAGACGTGCGACAGGTACGACTCGACCAGGTCGTACGCCGGCTCGCCCTCGATGACCAGCTCGCGGAAGTCCTCGTTGAAGAGGTCCCGGACCACGCGGATGACCAGGTCCGGCTCCTCGTAGAGCAGCACCGGGGCGCCGCCCTCGGTCGCCTTGGCCTGGATGTCCTCCCACTGCGCCTGGAGCCGCTTGACGTCACGCGCCAGCTCGTCCTCGCTGGCGCCCTCGGCCGCGGTCCGGACGATCACCCCGGCGCCGTCCGGCACCAGCTTCTTCAGCACGTCCCGAAGCCGCTTGCGCTCGGTGTCGGGCAGCTTGCGGCTGATCCCGGAGGCGTTGCCGTTCGGCACGTAGACCAGGTGCCGGCCGGAGAGCGCGATGTGGCTGGTCAGCCGCGCGCCCTTGTGCCCGATCGGGTCCTTTGTCACCTGCACCAGCACCGAGTCGCCGGAGCGCAGCGCCTGCTCGATCGAGCGGGCCCGGCCCTCCAGGCCGGTGGCGTCCCAGTTGACCTCACCGGCGTACAGGACCGCGTTGCGCCCGCGCCCGATGTCGACGAAGGCCGCCTCCATGCTCGGGAGGACGTTCTGGACCTTGCCCAGGTAGACGTTGCCGGCCATGGTGCCGGACGAGTTCCGCGTGACGTAGTGCTCCACGAGCACGCCGTCCTCGAGCACGGCGATCTGGGTACGGTCACCGCGCTGGCGGACCACCATCACCCGGTCCACCGCCTCGCGGCGGGCCAGGAACTCCGACTCGCTCAGGATCGGCGGGCGGGTACGTCGCTGCTCGCGGCCGTCCCGCCGCCGCTGCCGCTTGGCCTCCAGCCGGGTCGAGCCGGAGACACCCTGCACCTCGTCGACCGGCTTGCGCGGCTCACGGATCTTGACGACGGTCGGCACACCGTCCTCGGCGGCGGTGTCCGCCTCCCCCGCTCCCCGGCGGCGACGACGGCGACGGCGACGGGTCATCCCCTCGCCCTCGGCCTCCTCGTCCTCCGCGGACTCCTCGGCCTCGCCCTCGGCGGCCTCGGCCGCGACGGGCTCCTCGCCGTCCTCGTCGTCGGCCTCGTCCGCGCCGCCCTTGCCCCGGCCACGACCCCGGCGGCCCCTGCGACGGCGACGCCGGCCCGCGGCCGTCTCGTCGTCCTCGTCCCCCTCGACGGCCTCCTCGGCCTCGGCGGCGGACTCCTCCTCGGCGGCCTCCGGCTCGACCTCGGCCTCGACCGGCTCGACCTCACGGCGGCCGCGACGGCGGCGCCGGCCGGTCTCGACCGCTTCCTCGATCGGCTCCTCCGCCGCCGGGTACGTCACCTGGACGGCCGGCGCCTCGTCGGGCTGCGGCGCCATGAACAGGACGGTCGGCGCGGAGAGCGCGGCACGACGGCGGCGGCTGGTGGGCGGCGGCGTCTCGGCCGGCTCCTCGGCCACGCGCGGCACGGCGGCGCCCGTCGACACGACGCCCGTCGCGTCCGCCGGGCCGCCGCTGCGGGCCAGGTCGACCTCCTGGGTACGCGCGGCAGCGGCGCCCGCGTCCTCGACGGTCCCGCCGGTCTCGCTCTCGGCGTCCTCGTCCTCGACGTCCTCGACGGTGCTCTCGGCGGCGCCGGTGCTCGCCGTACCGGCGGCGGCCCTGCTCCCGCTGGTGGTCTTGTCGCCGGCGGCGGTGGTCTTGGCGGCGGCGCGCCGGCGGGTACGGGTCCGGCCGCCGGTACCGGCGGTCTCTTCGGTGGCGGTCCCGGCCGGGGCGGCGGCTTCGCCGCCGTCGATGTCGGCGCGTCCCTCGGCGATCAGATCGCCACCGGGCGCGGACACCGGCCCGTCGATCATGCCGTCCGCGGGCGCCTGCCCCGCGGCGGCGGTCTCGTCCGGGGCGACGGTCTCGGCAGCCGGCGTGGCCTTGCGGCGACGGGTCCGGGTCACCTTGACCGGCGGCACGACCTCCTCCGAGGCAGCCTCCACCCCGGCTGCGGCCACCGGCTCCTCGACCGCCTTCGCCGGCGTCGCCTTACGACGCCGCCGGGTGGTCTTGGGCGCGGTGTCCAACTCACCGGCGATCGGTGCGAACACCTCGGCCTGCGGCGACTCGCCGCTGCCGGTCACCGTGCCGGACGCCTCGACCGGCGCGTCGGTCTGCTCCGGCTGGTTCAGCGGAGCGGCCTTGCGGCGGCTGGCCCGCTTACGGGCCGGCGGCTTGGTCTCGGCGACGCCCTCCACGGTGCCTTCCGTGGTGGCTCCCTCGGCGCCGGCCGGGGTCGCGCTCGCGGCGCTGCCGGAGGCGGTGGCGGCACTGTCGGCGGTCGTCCCGGTCGGCTCTGCGCCGGTCCGTTCGCCGCCCTCGGGCTCGTTCTCGAGCATGGACGTTCTCCAGTTCTGGCCGCCCCGGGCGCGGGTGAGCGCTGCCACGCAGGGTTGCCGCAAAGGTGTTTCCGCCGGGCGCGCAAACGCGCGACCGCCGAAGTCTGCCTGCCAGAGCGTTGACCGACGGTCAGCGCTCTCCGATGGTTGCCCCGTCGCGATCCGCTTCCAACGGATCGACGATCTCGCCCTGCGCGGTCAGCGTGCCCTGCGCCAGCCGAATCACCTTCGGGGTGACCGGCGGCTCCAGGGCGGCCACCGCGCGGAGGCCGGACAGGACGTCATCGGGCCGAACGGACGGGGTGACCTGCCGCACGACCAGTTCGAGTATCGCACACGGTACGGCCGCCGCCCCGGAAGGCGTCTCAGCCGGAGCCATCACATCGATTGATACCACTGCCGCTCGGGCGTCGAACGTACGCCGCCCCTGCTTGGTCATCCGCTCGACCTGGATCTCGTCAGCGGCGGTGAAGGCCGCCACCGCCTGCGCGAGCACCTTCGGGTCGACCTCGGGCAACTCGATGCGCCAGTACGACGCCTCGATCCGGTCGGCCAGGCTGCCACCGGTGGCCTCCACCGCGTCGAGCACGTCGAGTCCGGGTGAGAGGGCGCCGTCGAGGGCTTCGCGCAGCTTCGCCGGGTCGACCGGCTCACGGAGCCCGATCTCCAGGTACTCGGCCTCACTCGCCACACCCGTCGGGGCGGCCGAGGCGTAGGAGATCTTCGGGTGCGGGGTGAACCCCTGGGAGAAGGCGATCGGCACGCCGGCCCGGCGCAGCGCGCGCTCGAAGGCCCGGGCGAAGTCCCGGTGCGAGGTGAACCGCAGCGGCCCACGCTTGGCGTACCGGATACGGACCCGCTGGACGACGGGGGCCTGGCCGCCCTCGGGTTGAGGCTTTCTGGCGATCGTGAGCTCCTCGGCTGTGCCTGCGTATCGGTCTCATCCTGACGCAGCGCCCGCCACGCCCCACACCCGGGGCCACCCCACCCACCCCAAACCCACCCAAACCCCGCCCTCGCCCACCCTGGCCCCCGCCCCACCCCGCGCTCGCCTCGCTGATCATGAAGTTAGCGGCGAAGTCGATCTCCGAATGTGCCGCCAACTTCATGATCGTCGGGCCGAGGGCGTGCCGGGTGGGCGGGCGCGGGCGGTGCGGGGCGGGGCGGTAGGGGTGTGGGTCAGGAGCGGTTGTCGCCGGGTGGGGCGTAAGGGCTCTGGCCGGGTGGGGCGTGGTGGGCCTGGCCCTGCGGCGGATAGGCGCCCTCGCCCGGCGGGTACGCACCGGGTTGGGGATATCCACCCGGCGGCGGGTACGCCCCCGGCGGGTATCCGCCCTGCTGGGGATAGCCGCCCTGCTGAGGGTGCGCGCCGGGCGGCGGGTAGCCGCCGGGTGCGCCGTAGCCGGGCGGCGGGGCGGCCGCGTGACCGGCGGGCACCGGTGGGCCCTGACCGTTCAGCCGGTCCAAGTCCTCCTCCGGGATCGCGCCGGCCCGGGCCAGTTCGCGCCGGTGACGGCGGCGGTTCCAGATCAGGAACGCCACGAGCGCCAGCAGGACCACGAGCGCCACGGCGATGCCGATGCCGATGACCATCACCTGCTGGTCGGTGGGGCCGCCCCGGTCGCCGTACTTCGTCACGTCGAAGTTGTCGTCCTCGGCGGCGGCCGGTGGCGCTGACGCGCTCGGCGCGGCAGCCCCGAGCAGCGGGTTCGCCGACACCCCCGGCACGTCGGCGGTGAGCGCCGCCACCGGGTCGATCCGGCCGAAGCCGAACCGGGGGTCCCGACCGGGCGGGCCCGCGTCCCGGGCGGTGCGGATGATCCGGTTGATCACGTCGGGCGCGGACAGCTTCGGGTACTTCGACCGGATCAGCGCCGCGACGCCGGAGACGACGGCGGCGGCGTCGGAGGTGCCGTCACCCCAGCCGTAGCCCCGGTCCGGTCCGATGTTGTAGACCTCGTCACCGGGCGCGGCGATCACCGCCTCCGGCCCCGAGGCCGATCCGGACCAGAAGCCCCCGCCCCGGACCGTGCCGGTCACCGCGATCACACCGGGGATCTTGGCGGGTGAGGTGACGTCCGGGCCGGCCTGCCGGGCGTTGCCTGCGGCGGCCACCACGACCACGTCGCGCTCCAGCGCGTACCGGATCGCGGCCTCCTCGACCTCCTCCACGGCTCCGGCACCGCCGTACGACAGGTTGAGCACCTTCGCCCCGCCGTCGACGGCCATCCGGATGCCCCGCGCGGAGTCGTCCGAGGTGAACGCGTCGCCGGCGGGCTTCCGGATGGGCAGGATCCGGGCGTCGGGCGCGATGCCCACCACCCCGGTCCCGTTGGCCGCGATGATCCCCGCCATGTGGGTGCCGTGACCGTCCGGGTCGCGCCGCCCGTCGCCGGAATCGCGGGTGCTTCCCCCGGCCAGCAGCTGGCCCCGCATGTCGGGGTGCCCCGCGTCGACGCCGGTGTCCACCACGCCCACGACGACGCCCCGGCCGGTGGAGATCTGGTGCGCCCGGTCGATCCGCAGCTCGTCCAGATACCACTGCTCGGCGCGACGCGGAGCGGCGACCGCCGGCTGGGCGGCGCCCAGCAGCATCAGTCCGGCAAACAGGCCGGCAGCCACCGGCCGGAGCGCGCCGACGTGCACCTTCATCCGTCCGTCCTCATCGCAGGATGCCCGGGGACGCACCGTCACCGGTGCCCCACGGATCGTCGTCCTCAGTCAACCATGACGAGTGCCCTGCCGCGTCGCCGCCGTGACCGGCGCCGCCGTGACCGCCCATCATCCCGCCGCCCATCATTCCGGCGCCGGCCATCCCGCCACGCGCACCCGCCGCGCCGCCCGGGCCCGCCGCGGCCGCGGCCTTCAGCGCGCTGGCCGCGCTGGTCAGCGGCGGAACCTTGCCGTTACCGCCGCCGACCATGCCGGGCAGGCCGCCCATGGCCATGCCGCCGGCCGCGCCGATCCCACCGCCGCCGATCCCACCGGCCGAGCCCAGGCCGGCGCCACCGCCGCCGAAGCCGCCGCCACCGGCGCTCAGTCCACCCGCGCCACCGCCGACGCCGCCGGCGCCCAGGCCGAGCGTGCCGGGCCCGCCGGCGGTGACCGTGCCGGGCCCGCCGGCGCCGGCCAGACCGCTGCCGTACTCCGGTGTGCCCGAGCCGGGGGCGCCACCGAGCTCGGGGATACCCCCGGTGGTCGGCGGGGTGTAGGAGCCGCCGCCCGGCAGGCCGCCGCCGGGCCCACCGGGGGGCGGCGTGTACGAGCCGCCACCGGGCGTGCCGCCACCGATGCCGGTGCTGCCGATGGACGGCATCGGGCCGCCGCCGGGCATGCCACCGCCGGGCATGCCGCCGCCGGGTGCGCCGCCACCGGGCAGGCCACCACCGGGTACGCCCGACGGGGGAACACGCGGGTCGCCCCGGTAGCCGTCGCCGAAGTCGTTCTTGGGCTGGGGTACGGCCAGCTTGGGGCGCTCGGCCTCGACCGCCGCCGGCAACGGCGACATCGCCGCGTTGGCCGCCTTCTGGTTGTCGTTGTACCAGTTGTCGAGGTGCGACTTGGTGTCCCACCAGCCGCCACGCTTCTGGTCGCTGGCGTTGCCGTCGATCTTCATGGTGGCTTCGAGGTCGTCGGCCTTGTCGCGGAACGCGCCGTCGGCGTACAGGGACTGGTTGCCCTGGTAGTCGCTGCGCAGGGCGGCGAGGAAGCCGGACTGGCTCTCCCCGTCGCGGGCGTCGTCCAGCTCGGTGCCGCCGGGCAGGCTCCACTCGTTCCAGCCGAAGTTGTCCATCAGCGGGATCGGGATGCTCGCCACCGTCTTGCGGATGTCACCCTCGATCCGCGACAGCGCGCCACTGACGTTGCTGGCGTGCGTGATGAGGTCCTCGATGTCCTTGCCGATCTCGGACAGGTGCTCGCGGTACGCGTCGCCGCCGCTGCCCTTCCAGCCGGCGAGCATCCCGGGCAGGCCGCCGGTGTGCGGGCGCTCCTGGCCGGCCGCGATCGGACCGACGAACGACCGGCCGACGAGGGAGTCGCGCAGGTGGCCCAGAGCGGTGGAGAGGTTGCTCCACCCCGAGCCGACCACGCCGACGGTGTACGGATCCGCCGACAGCGTCACCTCGCGGACACAGCGTTCCCAGGTGGCTCCAGCCATGACCGTCTCCTCTCTCAGGCCGGGTACGGGTAGGTGGGCGGCTCGGCGCCACCGGGCGGCGGAGCCGCGGACTCCAGCAGCCGTTCGATGTCCTTGCCGTTCGCGGCGTTGCGCTCCTCGGCGTCGCGGAACGCCTTGGCGATGTCCTCGGTGCCCTTCTTCAGGCCGGCCAGCTTGGCCGAGAGACCCTTGAGGTGGGCCTCCATGTTGGCCGTCGAGCGTTCCAGCGCCTGCCACTGCAACCGGGCGTCGGCGAACGCGCCGAACGGGGTGCCGTTGGGCATGATCTGCGGGCTGTTGCTGTCGCCCTTCATGTCCTCCTTGATGCGTTGCATCTCCCAGGAGATGGTGTCCTCGACGTACTGCTTGAGGCGCTCGATGTACTCGGCCGCCGCATCCAGGTCCTCGACGCTGACGTGCAGATCGCCGGTGTCCGGCGGATTGATGCCCATGCTGCCTGTCCTCCCCGCTACCGGCGCGGCCGGTCCATTACGGACGCAGCGTATCGAGGAAGGACCAGTCGGGGCACCCCCACCCCGCGTACCGCGGCGGTCACCGGAGACGACGGAGCGCGGGAACCCGTGTCGGGTTCCCGCGCTCCGGTGCGTACGGGCGGGCTCAGCCCTGGGCGGCGGCGGGCAGCTTCAGCCCGTTGACCGGGGTGAGCGGCAGCAGCTTGCGGCCGGTCGGGCCGATCTGGATCTCGGTGTCCATGGACGGGCAGACACCGCAGTCGAAGCAGGGCGTCCAGCGGCAGTCGTCCTGCTCGTACTCCGACAGCGAGTCCTGCCAGTCCTGCCAGAGCCAGTCCTTGTCCAGGCCGGAGTCGAGGTGGTCCCAGGGCAGGACCTCCAGCTCCTCACGCTCGCGGGTGGTGTACCAGTCGAGGTCCACGCCGTACGCCGGCAGCACCTCGGCGGCGGCGTCCACCCACCGCTGGTACGAGAAGTGCTCGCTCCAGCCGTCGAAGCGGCCGCCGTTCTCCCAGACCTTGCGGATCACGGAGCCGACCCGGCGGTCGCCCCGGGACAGCAGGCCCTCGATCAGCGACGGCTCGCCGTCGTGGTAGCGGAAGCCGATCGCCCGGCCCAGCGACCGGTCGCTGTTGATTGCCTGCTTGAGCAGCTTGAGCCGGCCGTCGATGACCTCCGGCCGCTCCATCGAGGCCCACTGGAACGGGGTGTGCGGCTTCGGCACGAACCCGCCGATGGAGACCGTGCAGCGGATGTCCTTGGACCCGGTGGCGGCGCGGCCGGCCCGGATCACCTCGTGCGCCATGTCGGCGATCTCCAGGACGTCCTCGTCGGTCTCGGTGGGCAGGCCGCACATGAAGTAGAGCTTCACCTGCCGCCAGCCGTTGGAGTACGCGGTGACCACGGTGCGGATGAGGTCTTCCTTCGACACCATCTTGTTGATCACCTTGCGGATCCGCTCCGACCCGCCCTCGGGGGCGAAGGTCAGACCGGTCCGGCGGCCGTTGCGGGACAGCTCCTGGGCCAGGTCGATGTTGAAGGCGTCCACCCGGGTCGACGGCAGCGACAGCGAGACGTTGGTGCCGGCGTACTGCTCGGCCAGGCCGGAGCACATGTCGCCGATCTCGGAGTGGTCGGCCGACGACAGCGACAGCAGGCCCACCTCGTGGAAGCCGGAGAACTCCAGCCCTTCCTTGACCATCTGGCCGACGGTGGTGATCGACCGCTCCCGCACCGGGCGCGTGATCATGCCGGCCTGGCAGAACCGGCAGCCCCGGGTGCAGCCCCGGAAGATCTCCACCGCGTACCGCTCGTGGACCGTCTCGGCGAGCGGCACCAGGGGCTTCTTCGGGTACGGCCAGGCGTCCAGGTCCATGGTCGTGCGCTTGTGCACGCGGAACGGCACGTCCGGTCGGTTCGGCACGACCCGCTGGATCCGGCCGTCCGGCAGGTAGTCGACGTCGTAGAAGCGCGGCACGTAGACGCTCTCGGTCCGGGCCAGCCGCAGCAGCAGCTCGTCCCGGCCGCCCGGGGAGCCCTCCGCCTTCCACTCCCGCACGATGGCGGTGATCTCCAGGACCGCCTCCTCGCCGTCGCCGAGCACCGCGGCGTCGACGAAGTCGGCGATCGGCTCCGGGTTGAACGCGGCGTGCCCGCCGGCCACGATCACCGGGTCGGCGTCGGTGCGGTCGGCGGCGAGCATCGGGATGCCGGCCAGGTCGATCGCGGTGAGCAGGTTGGTGTAGCCCAGCTCGGTGGAGAACGAGACGCCGAACACGTCGAAGTCACGCACCGGGCGGTGGGCGTCGACGGTGAACTGCGGCACGCTGTGGGCGCGCATCAGCTTCTCCAGGTCCGGCCAGACCGCGTACGTCCGCTCGGCCAGCACGTCGGGCAGCTCGTTGAGCACCTCGTACAGGATCTGCACGCCCTGGTTGGGCAGGCCCACCTCGTACGCGTCCGGGTACATCAGCGCCCACCGGACGGTCGCGGCGTCCCAGTCCTTCACCACCGCGCCCAGCTCTCCACCCACGTACTGGATGGGCTTGGTCACCTGCGGCAGCAACGGCTCCAGCCGGGGCCAGACCGAGTTGGCGGCGGCGGGACGCGGGGTCGTGGACGGGGCACTCATGATGCCCAAGCGTACGCGGTGCCCCCGCCCTCTCCCGCGCCCGCGCCCGTGTCCACCGCGTTGATCAAGGAGTTTGCGGACTGTCCCACGCTCCCACCGGACACGAACTCCTTGATCACCGGAGTGGGGGCCCGGGGCGGGCGGGATTCGTCCCGGGTGGCGGGGCGGTACTAACCTCGCAACGGGCGCGAGAGGAGATAGCCGCGATGCCGCAGCCGCAGCCGGGGGCGGACCGGCCGGCCGACGGGGCCGAGATGCCGTCCGTCACCGAGCCGGCGACCGCCGCCGTCACCGAGGACGCCACCGGCGCCTCGGCTCCGGCGTCCCCGTCCACCACGCCGGAGGGCGCCGACGACCCGACCTATGCCGACGACCCGACCTCTGCCGACGTTCCGGCCGAGCAGCCGTCCGGCGCCGCGGCGCCCGCCTCCCCGCCCGACGTCCCGGTCACGCCCAGCCCGGCGGCCTCGACCACCGGCCCGCAGCCGGCCCCCGCCGAGCAGTCGGAGCAGGCCGAACCCGCGCGGCAGGACGGGCGGGCGCTGCCGGAGGACCGCCCCGAACCGTCCGAGCAGGCCGAACCGGCACGGCGGGGCCAACGAGCCGAACCGGCGGGCGAGCCGGCAGACCCGGCCGACACCACCGCGCTCGACGGCACGAGCCCGAACCCACCGGCGAGCACGACGACCGCCGACGCCCCCACCGGCGACGCCGGAACGCCGGCCGACGCGGCCGACGCGCCCACAGACAGCGAGGCCCCGACCGCCGACGCCGGAACACCGGCCGGCATCGACGCCACCCCGCCCGTACCGGTGACCCGGGCGCGGGGATCCGCAGCGGTTCCCGGCCGCACCACGCCCGTCCCCACTCCGCGTACCGGGGGCCGGCCGGATCCGACCCGCATCGACGTCGCGCCGCAGCCACCCCGGGCCGCGACCACGCCGGATCCCACCAAGGTCGAGAACGTCCCGGCCTCCATCCGGGCCGGGAACACGCCGGACCCGACCCGCGTGGAGAACGCCCCGAACCCGACCCGGGCCGAGGCGCCCCGCTGGAGCGGTTCCGCAGCCGTCCCGCCACCGCCGGCACGCCGGCCCGCCTGGGGCGAGTCCGCCGAGCCCACCCCGGTGCCGCCGCTCGCGTCGCCGGAACACGCCACGCCTGTCGACCCGTGGGCGGGGGTGGACACCACCGGCTGGGAGCTGCACGCCCCGGAGCTGCCGCCACCGACGCCGACGCTGCCGTACACCGCGCCCTGGGCCGTGCCGAACAACCCGCACCCGGCGCACCCGGCGCCACCGGCGGCCCACCCGGCCGCTCACCCTGCCCCGCAACCGGCCCGTCCCGCGCCGCCCGCCGCCCGGCCGGTCTCGCCCCCGCCGCACAGCGCCCCGTACCCCGGACCGGCCCAGCCGGTCTCGCCGCCGCACCATCCCGCTCCGCCCGCCGCCCGGCCCCTGCCGCCCGCGGCGCCCGTCGCGCCGCCGGCGAAGCCCGGGCGGCCGCCGAAGCAGCGCCGGGGCAAGGCCGGTCCGCCTGTCGCACCGCCGCCGGGCTGGCAGCAGCCGCCGAAGCGGACCCGCCGCCGGCGCCGCTGGCCCTGGGTGCTGCTGCTCTCCGTCGCCTGCTGCTGCGGGCTCCCGCTCTGGTGGTTCCAGCCGATCTCCACCCAGTACCCGGCCAGCGCCACCCTCCCGGACCAGATCGACTCGATGCGGCTACGTCAGGACGACAGCAGCCGGGCCGCCGCCGAGGAGCTGAAGTCCCGGGTACGCGAGTCGAACCTGCTGGCCGAGGACACGTTCGCCGGCATCTACAGCACGAGCGACGGCAAGCGGGTGACGTTGTTCGGCACCACCGGGCTGCGGTTCAGCCCGGAGTCGGACGCCAAGTCGGAGATCGAACGTCTCGCCGGGGACTACGCCCTGCAGGAGTCGGTGGTGGTGGACACCGGCGTACGGGGACGCCACGAGCGCTGCGCCGTCGGCCGCGCGGACGGCGACTCGGTGGTGGTCTGCGTCTCGGCCGACCACGGCAGCCTCACCACCGGCGTGTTCACCCGGCTGTCGGTGGACGACAGCGGGCGGCTGCTGAACGACCTGCGCCAGCGCGTGGTGGTGCCGAAGTCCTGACCGCTCAGGCGGTCTGCTCGCCGCCGGCCTGGTCGGCGCGCTTCGGGGCGTAGCGCGGCACGTACTCCTGGCCGCTGAGCTTCTGGATCTCGGCCATCATCTCGTCGGTCATCGTGCGCAGCGACGTGCGGTCGTCGGGACGGCCGGTGAAGTCCAGCGGCTTGCCGAACTTCATAGTGATCTTGGCGCGGCCCGGTCGCGGGATCCGCGTACCGATGGGCTGGGCCTTGTCGGTGCCGGTCACGCCGACCGGGATGATCGGCACACCGGCGGCGATGGCCAGCCGGACGGTGCCGGTACGCCCGCGGTAGAGCCGCCCGTCCGGGGAGCGGGTGCCCTCCGGGTAGACGGCGACCAGGTCGCCGGCCTTGAGCACCGGGATCGCCGCGTCGAACGCGGTCAGCGCCGCCCGGCCACCGGCCCGCTCGACCGGGATCGCGCCCAGGCCGGTGAGCACGAACTTGGAGAAGCCGCCCTTGAGGCCGGTGCCCTTGAAGTACTCCGACTTGGCCCAGAACGCCAGGTGCCGGGGCACCACGGTGCCGAGCAGCAGCTCGTCGGCGACGGAGAGGTGGTTGCTGGCGAAGATCGCGCCGCCGGTCGCCGGGATGTGCTCCAAACCCTCCACGTGCGGACGGAAGGCCAACCGGAGCGCGGGCGCCACGGTGAGCTTGCCGATGGTGTAGAGCAGGGGCACGGGTCCTCCGGCGGTCGTACGTGAAACAGGCGCTGTCACGGTAGCCGACGCGGCCGTCCGCCACCGAGCGGGTGGCCCGCAGTCCACTCGCTGGGTGCGGGCCCTCCTCCACCCGAGAGGGTGCAGGAGGGCCCGGTCCGCTCACACCTTGCGGACCGTCACCGTCACGCGCTCGCCCTCGCCGGCCTCGCCGGAGAAGCCGTCGAGGCCCTCGGCGAAGTCGATGCTGTCGGCGAGCACCTCCCGGGCCACGAACCCGGTGTACGCGGCGACCGCCGCGCGCACCTCCTCGGACGCCGAGACCGCCACCGTGATCCGGTCGGAGATGTCCAGATCGGCGTCGCGGCGGGCCTGCTGCACGACCCGGACCACGTCCCGGGCCAGCCCCTCGGCGGCGAGTTCCGGCGTGACCTCGGTGTCCAGCACGACCACTCCCTCACCGCCTGGTAGCGGCGCGGAGTGCTCGGCGTCGGCGGCGACCAGGCGCAGCTCGTACTCGCCCTCGGCCAGCGTGACCCCGGCGGCGACCGGGGCGCCGTCGCGCAGCTCCCACTCCCCCGCCTTGACCGCCTTGATGACCTGCTGGACGGCCTTGCCGACGCGCGGGCCGAGCGCCCGCGGCACCACGGTGAGCACCTGCTGGCAGTACGCGGACACCTCGTCGGTGAGCACGACCTCCTTGACGTTGACCTCGTCGGCGACCAGGTCGGCGAAGGGCCGCAGCTGGGCGGCGACGGGCGACGCCACGGTGAGCGTCGCCAGCGGCAGCCGTACCCGCAGGCCCTTGGCCTTGCGCAGCGACAGCGCCGCCGAGGCGACCGCCCGGACGTTGTCCATCGCGGAGACCAGCTCGTGGTCGGCCGGGAACTCGTCCGCCTGCGGCCAGTCGGTGAGGTGCACCGACCGCTCGCCGGTCAGCCCGCGCCAGATCTCCTCGGCGGTCAGCGGCGCCAGCGGTGCCACCACCCGGCAGAGCGTCTCCAGCACGGTCCACAGCGTGTCGAACGCGTCCGCGTCGCCGGCCCAGAACCGGTCCCGGGACCGGCGCACGTACCAGTTGGTCAGCGCGTCCAGGTAGGACCGCACGGTGGCGCAGGCGCCGGAGATGTCGTACGCGTCCATCTGCGCGCCGACGGTCGCGACCAGCTCGTTCGTCTTCGCCAGCACGTACCGGTCGAGCACGTTCGCCGAGTCGGTACGACGACGCGCGGTGTAGCCGTCGGCGTTGGCGTAGAGCGAGAAGAAGTACCAGACGTTCCACAGCGGCAGCAGCACCTGGCGCACCGCGTCCCGGATGCCCGACTCGGTGACCGCCATGTCGCCGCCGCGCAGCACCGGCGAGGACATCAGCATCCACCGCATCGCGTCCGACCCGTAGGAGTCGAACACGTGGTAGACGTCCGGGTAGTTGCGCAGGCTCTTGGACATCTTGCGGCCGTCCGAGCCGAGCAGGATGCCGTGGCTCAGGCAGTTGCGGAACGCCGGCCTGTCGAACAGCGCGGTGGCCAGCACGTGCATGGTGTAGAACCAGCCGCGGGTCTGCCCGATGTACTCGACGATGAAGTCACCCGGGTAGTGGTGCTCGAACCACTCGCGGTTCTCGAACGGGTAGTGCACCTGGGCGAACGGCATCGAGCCGGACTCGAACCAGCAGTCCAGCACCTCCGGCACCCGGCGCATCATCGACTTGCCCGTCGGGTCGTCCGGGTTGGGGCGGACCAGGTCGTCCACCGCCGGCCGGTGCAGGTCGGTCAGGCGTACGCCGAAGTCCCGCTCGATCTGCTCCAGCGAACCGTAGACGTCCACCCGCGGGTAGTTCGGGTCGTCGGACTTCCACACCGGGATCGGCGAGCCCCAGAACCGGTTCCGGCTGATCGACCAGTCCCGGGCGTTCGCCAGCCACTTGCCGAACGAGCCGTCCTTGATGTGGCCGGGCGTCCAGTTGATCTGCTGGTTCAGCTCGACCATCCGGTCCTTGAACGTCGTCACCGCGACGAACCACGACGACACCGCCTTGTAGACCAGCGGGGTGTCGCAGCGCCAGCAGTGCGGGTAGGAGTGGGTGTAGGTGTCCTGCCGCAGCACCACCCCCCGCTCCTTCAGCTCCCGGATCACCGGCTTGTTCACGTCGAAGACCTGCTCGCCCTGGTACGGCGGCACCAGCGCGGTGAACCGGGTGTGGTCGTCGACCGTCACGACGGTGGGGATGCCGGCGGCGTTGCAGGTGTTCTGGTCGTCCTCACCGAAGGCGGGCGCCAGGTGGACGATCCCGGTGCCGTCCTCGGTGGTCACGAAGTCCGCGCCGAGCACCTGGTAGGCGTTCGGGCCGGCCGGCTCGACGAGGAAGTCGTACAGCGGCGTGTAGCGGCGTCCGACCAGGTCGCGGCCGTACACGGTGCCGACCTGCTCGTACCCCTCCAGCTCCTTGGCGTACGCGCCGAGGCGCGCGGCGCCGACGACGTAGCGCTCGCCGTCGCGTTCCAGCAGCGCGTACTCGATGTCGGGGCCGACGGCGAGCGCCAGGTTCGACGGCAGCGTCCACGGCGTGGTGGTCCAGACGCCCAGCTTGACCGGCCCGCGCAGCGGTTCCGGCGCGTTCTCGTCGGCGGTCAGCTCGAACCAGACGGTGAGCGTCGGGTCGTGCCGGTCCCGGTAGACGTCGTCCATCCGGGTCTCGGTGTTCGACAGCGGCGTCTCGCACCGCCAGCAGTACGCGAGCACCCGGAAGCCCTCGTAGACCAGACCCTTGTCGTGCAGGGTCTTGAAGGCCCACATGACGCTTTCCATGTAGTCCAGGTCGAGCGTCTTGTAGTCGTTGGCGAAGTCGACCCAGCGGGCCTGCCGGGTGACGTACCGCTCCCAGTCGTGGGTGAACTCCAGCACCGAGGTGCGGCAGGCGTCGTTGAACCGGGCCACGCCGAGGTCGAGGATCTCCGCCTTGGTGGTGATGCCGAGCTGCTTCTCGGCCACCACCTCGGCGGGCAGGCCGTGGCAGTCCCAGCCGAACCGGCGCTCGACGTGCTTGCCGCGCATGGTCTGGTAGCGCGGCACCACGTCCTTGACGTAGCCGGTGAACAGGTGGCCGTAGTGCGGCAGGCCGTTGGCGAACGGCGGGCCGTCGTAGAAGACGTACTCGTTCTCGCCGTTCCGGCCCGCGTCGCGGGCCTCGACCGAGGCCTCGAAGGTCTTGTCGGCCGTCCAGTGCTCCAGCACCCGGCGCTCGACCGCGGGCAGGTCCGGGCTCGCCGGGACACCGGCGCCGGTCGGGTCGTGCAACGGATAGGCCATCGCCTGTCGCTCTCCCTCAGCAGCTCACTCGTCTGTGGTCTGCGAGGACGAGCCGAATCCGGTACGCCGTGACCGGCGTCCCGGGCGTGGCCCGCGGTACCACCCCGCTTGGCGGCCGAGGTGCGACCGCCCGCTCGTTGGCCGGCTGTGACGGGCCGTCCCGTCCGGTTCTACTGAGCCGGTCACCCGGCCGTTCTTCCGGAGGCTCGCCGGTGATGGCCGGGTCGTCGCCTGTGCCCGTCAAGCGTACTCGACCCCCCACCCACCGCGCCGCCGAGTATCTCCCGCCCGCCTCCGCCCCGCCTCCGCCCCGCCTCCGCCCCGTCGATCATGAGGTTGACGGCGGAATCCGAGATCCACATCGCCGTCAACTTCATGATCAACGAGAGCCTGGGTGAGGCCCGAGGGGTCGGCAGTGTCGCCAGCCCGGTCTACCGGCCGCAGGTGGCCGGGGACTCCGGTCGAGGTGACCGGCACGTCGACGACTGCTGTCCAGCGCCCCGGCATGACCACCGTCACACCGCCGGGCCGTCACACCGCACCCGCCGTGCCCCGTCCTGTGCGCGTACCCGAACCCTCAAGGAGGCGGCGATGAGCCGGATGGACATGGCGGCGGTGGCACCGGAGGCGTACCAGGCCGTGCTGGGCCTGGAGAAGTACGTCCGGGCGAACGTGGACCACACCGTGCTGGAGCTGGTGAAGCTGCGGGCGTCGATGCGCAACGGCTGCGCGTTCTGCGTCGACATGCACAGCCGCGAGGCGCTGGCGGCCGGTGAGGACAGCCGCCGGCTGTTCGCGGTCGCGGCGTGGCGCGAGGCGCCGTTCTTCGACGAGCGGGAGCGGGCCGCGCTGGCCCTCACCGACGCGGTGACCCGGCTCGGCGAGCACGGCGTGCCGGACGACGTCTGGGACGCCGCGGCGAAGGTGTGGTCGGAGAAGGAGCTGGCGGACCTGGTGATGGCGATCGCCACCATCAACGTGTGGAACCGGGTCGCGGTGACCTGCCAGACGCAGCCGCCGGCGCAGGTCTGATCGCTGACACACGACGGCCCCGGTCCCGCCAGGAGCGGGCCGGGGCCGTCGGCGCGTCGGTCAGGCCAGCTCGGGGAACCAGAGCGCGATCTCGCGCTTGGCGCTGTCCGCCGAGTCGGAGGCGTGCACCAGGTTCTCCCGGTTCGACAGCGACAGGTCACCGCGGATGGTGCCGGCGGCGGCCTTGCGGCCGTCGGTGCTGCCGATCATCGCGCGCACGACCTCGACCACCTGGTCGCCGGAGAGCACCAGCGCCACCAGCGGGCCGCTGGTCATGAACGTCTTCAGCGGCGGGTAGAACGGCTTGTCGACGTGCTCGGCGTAGTGCTGGTCGGCGAAGCCGCCGTCCATGGTCCGGCTCACCATCGCGTCGATCCGCAGGCCCTTGCGCTCGAAACGGGACAGGATCTCGCCCACCAGACCGCGGCGCACCGCGTCGGGCTTGATCAGTACGAGCGACCGCTCGTCCGGGCTGCTGCTGGACACGCTGGGTTCCTCCTGCGCACTCAAACGGGGTTCGGCTGGGTACGGTCAGCGTAGCGACCCGGTCCCGGCGCCGGCGCGGCGGCTGCGTCTTCCCTGGCCCGCCGCGGCGGCCTAGCCTGGCCCTGGAACCCCTGGGAGGTCCACTGTGGCGAATGGCGGGAACCGCACGATCGCGCCGGTACGCAAACTGATCGGCGCGGTGCTGGGCACGGTCGCCACCTTCGTGACCGTGTTCGGGCTCGGCATGACCAGCTGGGCCATCGTGGCGCTCGGCGTGGCGCTGCTGGTGCTGGCGATCGCCCTGGCCACGGTACGCGGCGGCGGCCGCACCTGGGTGATCGGCCTCGGGCACGTGCACAGCGCCTCCGAGCCGCCCACCCAGTACGCGTTCGGCCGGTGCGAGCTGCAACTGGTGATCGACGCACCGGGGCTGCCGCCCCGCTCCAAGAAGATCATCGAGCCTCGGGTGCCGGTCGCCAAGTGGCCCTCGCTGGGCCAGGCGCTGCCGGTCCGGGTGGCGCTCGACGACCAGCGGCACGTACGCGTGCTCTGGGACGAGGTGCCCACGCACGCGGAGAGCGCCGCCGCGGTCGCCGACCTGCCGCCTGAGTACGCCGCCGAGCCGGACCCGCTGGACGAGCCGCTGATCGCGCAGGAGGCGCCGCCGTGGGCCGGGCGCGCGCCGGAGGACGACTTCCGCGACGACTATCCGCCGGTGCCGGACCCGTACCTGGACGACGTCCCGCCCCGGGCCGAGGACCGCGAGCCGGTGGTGCTGCACCAGAGCCCCGGCGGCCCGGTGGTGCTGGAGGGCCAGCTCGTCGAGCGGGCCGAACGCACGGCCGGCCCTGACCCGCTCCCCCGCCGCGCCCCGGCGCCCCGCTCGCCGGCCGAGGAGCCGGTCGACACCGTGCCGGTCGAGACAGTGCTCGTCGACTCCGGGCCGGCCGGCTCGGGGCCGGCCGACGCCGGACGGGCCGACATCGGGCCGGCCGACACCGAGACCGACCCGATCGACGTGGCGCTGGACGACCCCGCGGACGCCCCTCGGCGCTCCGACGCGCCGCCGACGCCCGAGGAACTGGACGAGGCGATCTTCGGCCCGTCCGGCGCGACCGAGCCGGACGAGCTGGCCAGCCCGATCAGCGGCGTCGGCATCACGCTGCTCGTCACCGACCTGGACCGGTCCCTCGACTTCTACCGCGAGCTCGGCTTCGAGGAGCTGGACCGGGGCGAGGGCAACGCCGTGCTCGTCTCCGGGCCGACCCGGCTGGTGCTGCGCCGGGTGACCGGCGCCGCCCCGATCAGCCGCCGCCTGGTGCACGTGAACCTGGAGGTGGACGACATCCAGGGTGCGTACGAGCGGCTGCGCGACTCCGGCGTCCGGTTCACGTACGCCCCGCGCGTGGTCAACCGGGGCACCAAGCTGGAGGTGTGGGCGGCTGCCTTCCGCGACCCCGACGGCCACGGCGTCGCGCTGACGCAGTGGCGCACCCTCGCGCAGGTGTAAGGAAGGCCCCCTTCTCAACACCCGCGACGGCGTCAGCCGAGGATGACCCGCCGCACGTGCAGCGCGTACGCCCACACCAGCGCGAACATCACCCCGAGCGCGAACAGCGACCAGTGCAGCAGCCCGGAGAGCAGCAGCAGTCCCTGGATGACGGTGCCGGCGTGCCATGCCCACGGGCGGCGCGTCATCCCGGCGAGCACCACACAGGCGACCGCCAGCGTCACGATCGCGCCGATCGCCGCGCCGCTCAGGTCACCGCCGACCACCCGGATCGGCTGGATGGCCAGCAGCAGCACCAGCGCCTCCAGCGACATCGTGCCGGCGCCGAGTCCGCGCACCGCCTTGTCCGGGTTCCGCAGCCCCGACCGGCGGACGCCGTCGGGCTGCTCCGGCCCTGTCGGGCGCTGCGGGCCGGTCATCGCTTGAGCAGCCGGCGGGCGTCGGCCACTGTCACCACCGATCCGGTGATCAGCACGCCCACCCCGGACAGCTCGCCCGGCACGTCCGCCTCGGCCTCCGCCACCGCCGCCTCGATGGCGTCGGGCATCTCCCGGGTCACCTGCACCCGCTCCGGCCCGAAGATCTCCCGCGCCAGCGCGGCCAGCTCGTCCACCGGCATCGCCCGGGCCGAGCTGTTCTCCGCCACCACGATCGAGTCGAGCACCGGTTCGAGCAGTTCCAGCAGGCTCGCCGCGTCCTTGTCACCGAGCACCGCCAGCACGCCGACGAGCTTGCTGAACGCGAACTCCTCCTGCACGGCGGCGACCGTCGCGGCCATCCCGTGCGGGTTGTGCGCGCCGTCGAGCAGCACCGTCGGGGCGGTACGCACCCGCTCCAGCCGGCCCGGCGAACTGGTCGCGGCGAATCCCTCACGGACCGCCTCGATGTCGAGCTGCCGCCGGGCGCCGGCACCGAGGAACGCTTCCACGGCTGCCAGCGCGACCGCTGCGTTCTGCGCCTGGTGCGCGCCGTGCAGCGGGATGAAGATCTCCTCGTACACTCCGCCCAGGCCCTGGATGGTCAGCACCTGGCCGCCGACCGCGACCGCGCGGCGCAGCACGCCGAACTCGGCGCCCTCGCGGGCGACGGTGGCGTTGACCTCGGCGCAGCGTTCCAGGATCGGACGAGCAGCCTCCTCCTCCTGCGCCGCCGCGATCACTGTGGCGCCAGGATGGATGATGCCGGCCTTGTGCAGCGCGATGTCCTCGATCGTGTCGCCGAGCCACTCGGTGTGGTCCAGCCCGATCGGGGTGATCACGGCGACGCCGGCCTGGATCACGTTCGTCGCGTCCTCCGCGCCGCCGAGCCCGACCTCCACCACCGCCACGTCGACCGGGGCGTCGGCGAACGTGGCGAACGCCAGCGCCGTGGTCATGTCGAAGTACGTCAGCGGCTCGGCGAACCGCTGGTCGACCAGCTCGGCCAGCGGCGCGATCTCACGGTACGTGGACGCGAACCGCTCCTCGCTCACCGCCTCGCCGTCCAGGCTGATCCGCTCCCGGACGGTCTCCAGGTGCGGGCTGGTGTAGCGGCCGGTGTGCAGCCCGAACGCCCGCAGCAGCGAGTCGATCATCCGGGCCGTCGAGGTCTTGCCGTTGGTGCCGGTCAGGTGGATCGACGGGTACGCCCGCTGCGGGCTGCCCAGCAGGTCGAGCAGGGTCTCGATCTTCTCCAGCTCGAAGTGCATCCGGGTGAAGCCGCGCGCGTTGAGCGCGGCCTCCACCTCGGCGAACTCGGTGCGGTCGTTCACGAGGAAAGCGCCTCCAAGGCGGCGTCGATCCGGACCAGGTCCGCCTCGGCCACCGCCAGCCGTTCGCGGATCTTCGCCACCACCGGCTCGGGCGCCTTGCCGACGAACGCCGGATTGTCCAGCTTCGCCCGCGCCTGGGTGGCCTCCTTCTCGGCTGCCGCCCGGTCCTTGGTGAGCCGGGCGCGCTCGGCGGCCACGTCGATCGAGCCGCGGGTGTCGAGCGCGACGCTCACCGCGCCGGGCATGGCCAGCGTGGCGCTGGCCTGGAAGTCGTCTGCGGGGGCGTCGAGCCGGGCCAGCGAGCGCACCAGCGGCTCGTGCGCCGCGATGCCCGCGCCGGCCAGGCCGTCGAGCCGCGCGGCGACCCGCTGGGTCGGCCGCAGCCCCTGGTCCGACCGGAACCGCCGGACCTCGGTCACCACCCGCTGGAGGGTGCCGACCTCGCCCTCCGCGGCGTCGTCGATCAGGGTACGGTCGGCGACCGGCCAGGACGCCGACAGTACGGTCTCGCCGCCGCTGAGCGCGGCCCACAGCTCGTCGGTGACGAACGGGATGACCGGGTGCAGCAGCCGCAGGAGCTGGTCCAGCACGTGGCCCAGCACCCGGCGGGTGGCGTCGGCGGCGGGGCCGCCCTCGGCCAGCACCGGCTTGCTCAGCTCCACGTACCAGTCGCAGACGTCGTCCCACGCGAAGTGGTAGAGCAGGTCGCAGACCTTCGCGAACTCGTACGCCTCGAACTGCTCGTCGACCTCGGCGGTGACGTGCGCCAGCCGGGACAGGAT
Source organism: Micromonospora sp. SYSU B005 (assembly GCF_055362685.1). Classification (NCBI taxonomy): domain Bacteria; kingdom Bacillati; phylum Actinomycetota; class Actinomycetes; order Micromonosporales; family Micromonosporaceae; genus Micromonospora; species Micromonospora sp. SYSU B005. Next base: position 97,617 of record NZ_JAXCFU010000017.1, read on the forward strand.
CCACCTGTCGACGGTGGAGAGGTCGGCGGCGGCCGGCAGCGGCCCGTCGGTGTGCGCGCCGTTGAGGAGCGCGAACCGGGTGGCGTTCCAGAGCTTGTTGCAGAAGTTGCGGGAGCCCTGGCACCACTCCTCGCTGACCGGCACGTCCTGGCCGGGGTTGGCGCCCCGGGCCAGCGTGAACCGGGTGGCGTCGGCGCCGAACCGGTCGATCCAGTCCAGCGGGTCGACCACGTTGCCGAACGACTTCGACATCTTCTTGCCGTGCTCGTCGCGGACCATGCCGTGCAGCGCCACCACGTCGAACGGCTGCACGCCGTCCATCGCGTACAGGCCGAACATCATCATCCGGGCGACCCAGAAGAACAGGATGTCGTAGCCGGTGACCAGCACGCTGGTCGGGTAGAACTTCGCCAGGTCCGGGGTCTGCTCCGGCCAGCCGAGCGTGGAGAACGGCCACAGACCGCTGGAGAACCAGGTGTCCAGCACGTCCTCGTCCTGCCGCCAGCCCTCGCCGGTCGGCGGCTCCTCGTCCGGGCCGACGCAGACGATCTCGCCGTCCGAGCCGTACCAGACGGGAATGCGGTGACCCCACCAGAGCTGGCGGGAGATGCACCAGTCGTGCATGTTGTCGACCCAGGCGAAGTAGCGCTTGGCCAGCTCGGCCGGCTCGATCTTCACCCGGCCGTCGCGCACCGCGTCACCGGCGGCCTTGGCCAGCGGCGCGGTGTTGACGAACCACTGCAACGACAGCCGCGGCTCGACGGTCGTCTTGCACCGCGAGCAGTGCCCCACCGCGTGCAGGTACGGCCGCTTCTCGGCCACGATCCGGCCCTGCTCGCGAAGTGCCGCGACGATCGCCGGGCGGGCCTCGTACCGGTCCAGGCCCTGGAACGGGCCGGGCGCGGTGATGACGCCGCGCTCGTCCATGATCGTCAGCGAGGGCAGGTCGTGCCGCTGGCCGATCTCGAAGTCGTTCGGGTCGTGCGCCGGGGTCACCTTGACCATGCCGGTGCCGAAGCTCGGGTCGACGTGCTCGTCGGCCACGATCGGGATCCGCCGGTCGGTGAGCGGCAGCTCCACCTCGGTGCCGATCAGGTGCTTGTAGCGCTCGTCGTCCGGGTGCACCGCCACCGCGGTGTCGCCGAGCATGGTCTCCGCGCGGGTGGTCGCCACCACGACCTCGTCGCCGTAGCGGATCGAGACCAGCTCGCCCTCGTCGTCGGTGTGCTCCACCTCGATGTCGGACAACGCGGTGAGGCAGCGCGGGCACCAGTTGATGATCCGGTTGGCCCGGTAGATGAGCCCGTCGTCGAAGAGCTTCTTGAACATGGTCTGCACGGCCCGGGACAGGCCCTCGTCCATGGTGAAGCGCTCACGGTCCCAGTCGACCGCGTCGCCGAGCCGGCGCATCTGGCCGAGGATCGCGCCGCCGGACTCGGCCTTCCACTGCCAGACCCGCTCGACGAACTTCTCCCGCCCGAGGTCGTGCCGGGACAGCCCCTCACCGGCGAGCTGCCGCTCGACCAGGTTCTGGGTGGCGATGCCGGCGTGGTCCATGCCCGGCAGCCAGAGCGCCTCGTACCCCTGCATCTTCTTTCGCCGGGTGAGCGCATCCATGAGCGTGTGCTCGAACGCGTGCCCCATGTGCAGCGAGCCGGTGACGTTCGGCGGCGGGATGACGATGGTGAACGGCGGCTTCTCGCTGTCCGCCGACGCCCGGAAGTGCCCGCCGGCTACCCACTGCTCGTACCGTCGCTGCTCTACCTCGCCGGGCTGGTACTGGCCGGCGAGGGTCGGGGCGTCGGGGCGTCGGGCATCCAGTCTCTCGGTCACCCTGAAAGTCTACGGAGCGCTTTCGGGGACCCGACGTGCACCACCTGTGATTCGCGTACGGTGGCGGTCATGTCCGACGCGCATCTCACCGAGCGCCCGGTCGACGGGGGTTCCGATCCGGTCGAGCTGACCGATGAGCCGATCGAGCTGAGCCGCCGCGATCCCGCGCAGGAGCCCGAACGCCGTCCCATGTCCCGGCGCCGGAAGATCGTCCTCGCCTCCCTGCTGGCGGCTGGCCTGGCCGGTGCCGGCGCGCTCGGGCTGGGCGGCTGGCGGGTGATCCAGCAGAAGGACACCACGCTCGGTCAGCCGGCCGAGGTGGCCGGGCTGGTACGCGACGACAGCGAACGGGCCCGCAGCACCGCCGACTACCTGCGCGACGGACTGGCCGCCGACATCGAACTGGACCGCGGCTACGGCGCCGTCTACTCCGACCGCGGGGACGCCAAGCGTTCGGTGCTGCTGTTCGGCGGCACCACGCTGCTCTGGCAGCCCGAACGTGACCTGGACACCCTGTTCGGCCTGATGGCCGACGAGACCGGCCGGGTGGCAGGGCTGCGCGAGGTGGACGCGGGTCGCCTGGGCGGCGTGATGAAGTGCGGTACGACGAGCGGCGACGGCGGCGACTTCGCGGTGTGCGGGTGGGCCGACCACGGCAGCGTGGTGATGGGCATGTTCCCGGGCCGCCGGGTCGATGACGCAGCGGCCCTGTTCCGGGACATCCGCGAGTCCGTCCAGCGCCGCTGACCGCAGCCGGCCTTCGGGCCGGCTTTCCGGTCACGCAATTCAGGGCCACCCCGGTGGGGGTGGCCCTGAATTTGAAAGATTGTCCGGCGGTGTCCTACTCTCCCACACCCTCCCGAGTGCAGTACCATCGGCGCTGGAGGGCTTAGCTTCCGGGTTCGGAATGTGACCGGGCGTTTCCCCTCCGCCATGACCGCCGTAACTCTATGAACATGTCAACCAACCCAACAACATGGGTGGTGGTTTGTTCAGAGTTGCACAGTGGACGCGTAGCAGCTTAGTAGTCAAGTCCTCGGCCTATTAGTACCGGTCAACTGAACCCGTTACCGGGCTTACATTTCCGGCCTATCAACCCAGTCGTCTAGCTGGGGGCCTTACCCCACAATGTGGGTGGGATACCTCATCTTGAAGCGAGCTTCCCGCTTAGATGCTTTCAGCGGTTATCCCTTCCGAACGTAGCTAACCAGCCGTGCCCCTGGCGG
>NZ_JAXCFU010000018.1:0-76819 GCF_055362685.1 Micromonospora sp. SYSU B005
AGACCGATCTCCTCGCCGGCTTCTTCGCCAGCACCGGCATGACCCTCGAACCCGAGCCACCGAGATAACTCGAACCTTGGCCTTTCAACCTCTGTAGCGCAGGGGTCACAGCACCATGCGGGCGGCCCTGCTCCATCAGCACACCATCGGCGAGCGCGACCATGAGATCGCCTCGGCGCTGCATCACCGGATCGCCGGGGCGGGCTGACATCGCCGGTGAACGGCGCAAGATCGAAAATGGGGGAGGAATGCGATGGCCCAGGTGCCGCGATCATGCGGTCTGCCTGGGCCTTCGTTGGTGGAGCGGGCGACGGGAATCGAACCCGCACCGTCAGTTTGGAAGATCGTGCTCATCTGGTCGTGATGCCCGAAACGCCTGGTCCCAACGGTCGAGCCAGTTGCCCCTCGTGCCCGCTCATGACCGCTGCGCGCCCCGGCTACTGGCCCATGGATGGCCCATGATGGCCTTGGGAGACACCATCATGTAACGCCCCCCGATATAGCTTCGCGTCCGATATATTGCGGGCATGGACACACCGCTACGTGAGCCGACCTTCTTGATCCTGACCGCGCTGGCGAAGGAGCCGATGCACGGCTACGGGTTGATCGGCGAGGTTGCCGTTCTTTCCGATGGCAGAGTTTCACTGCGTCCAGGCACCCTCTACGGGGCGCTTGACCGGCTGGTCGACGCCGGCCTGGTGGAGGTCGACCGGGAGGAGGTCGTGAACGGTCGAGCGCGTCGCTACTACCGCCTCTCGCCAGCCGGCGACGCCACTTTGGCGGAGGAGACGGACCGGCTGCGGCGCAACGTCGAGGCGGCCACGACGCGGCTTCGCGCGCGAGCCCGCACCGGCCGGTCGCTCACTGCGCGTACCGCCGGAGGCTTGGCGTGACCAACTTGGAACGCAGGTACCTGCGCCTGCTGAATGTGTACCCCTCGGACTATCGCCGGGCGCGTGGGGCCGAGATCGTGGGAACGTGCCTTGACCTGGCCAAGCCTGGCCAACGCTGGCCCTCACCTGGCGACATCACGGATCTCGTGCGCGGCGGCGTCCGTCAGCGGCTGCGCGCCGCCGGCCTCATTGATCTCGTTCCCGGGGTGCATCTCGCCTCGGTCGTGGCATTGCTCGCTGCTACCGCCTTTGCGGCCATCTGGTGGGTGGCGGAACTGCGTCCCGTGGCGCCCGTTGGGGACCACCCGCACATGAGTCCCTTCGCCTCACTCGGGTTCATTGCGTGGACCGCCTGGCTGGTCGCCGCGATCGCCGCAACCGTCTCCCCGGGCCGGACGACGCGAGTCGCGGTAGCCGTAGCTCTTGCGCTCACGATCGCGGCAGTGCCACTGAGCGCGTTGACCGGCCTGTCCAGGCCACCGCTGTTCATCCTGCTGCCGCAAGTCACTCTTGGCGCGCTAGCGCTCCTCCTGCCGGAGGGGTCTTTGACCCTCATTCGGGTTGGAGTACCACTCGCGGCGGTAGGCGCAGGTGGGACAGCGGCTTACCTGATCCTGCATGACGCGTTCGATGGGTACTACGCCGCCAGTACCGCCCGGTTTCTACCGGCCGCCGGTGGGCTTCTGCTGGCTGTCGCTCTGCTACTGGCTCTCGGCCCGGCCCTCCATCGTGACAACCGCGGCGTCTGGGCCTCGCTGGTGTTACTTACTCCGGTCGCTCAGCTCTCGCTGCACAAACTGGCTGGAAGTGTGAGCCCGTGGCGGGGCTCCCCAAGTGTGGAGTTCAGCGCCCTCGCCACGTACGCAGTCCTCGTGAGCCTGCTCGGCCCGGTCCTTCTCACGCTGGTGGTCGTCGCTCGCCAACGGCCGGGTGGTAACGGCGAAAGAGGCGGGCATCGCGGCAATCGCGGAAGCATTCGCCGACACATGTTTCGGATCTAGCCCCAAGCCAAGGTCAGCCAGGCTGGCACCAGTCGGTCGCTTCGTTCGTCAACGGGGGTGGGCGAAGCAATCCGGCGGGCTGGCAGTCGGAAACTGATCAGGCGCCGCACAAGCGTCTAGGCGGGGCCAGAAGGCGGGTCTCCTCGTCGGGCAGTCGTCAGACCGTCCAGCCTCCCCAGGCCGGGACAAGGTGGAGCGCCCTACTGGACGTACGACCTTGGCCCGGCCTGGGGAGGCTGGTAGCCCTTGTGGTGCCCGGCGAGGTGATCCGCTCCCGGCCGATCTCTGAGGAGGGTCGGGGTTCGGGGCGGAGCCCCGAGGTCTTCAAGCTCTTGCATCTCGTAAGCGTGGCCGGCCGGCCCGGCCGATGCCGGCCGGAGGTCGCCAGCAGGCCGGGGCCGGGCCGGCGCGGCCCGCTTGCGGGCCGCCTTGATGTGGGCTGGGGCGAGGGATGTGTTGACCGGACTACCCTGCTGTAGTTCTGCCCCACTCTTTCGGTATACGCAGCGTATCCATTGACATGATCCCGAAGTTGCTTACCCAGAGATACCCATCTTTGGCCTGGGGAGGCAACCCGCGTGGATCCACCGGAACGCCCGGAACGGGACATCGAGGCCATCAAGTTGCCCGGAAGGGCTGGTCCAGCGGTGAGATGATCACTATGACGCAGCGGCTGTCGCTGCGATGGCCGCACACATGCGGTCCGGCCGGTCCGGAATCTGTTTCCTCAAGCGCTGAACCTCGGTGAAACCGGCTTTTGCCAGGCGGGCGGAGATCGTATCTACGGGCCAGCGGTATGCCGTGTGAACCTTGTGGTCGAACGCGGCTACGCCGTCGGCACTGTCGAAGAAGCCGATCACCAGCTTCCCGGAGGGAGCTAACATCCGGCGGAACTCGGTAAGTACACCGTCCAGCTCTGGCGGCGGCAGGTGGATGGTCGAATACCAGGAGAGGATGCCCGCCACCGAGTGGTCGGGAAGGTTCAGGTCGGTCATCGATCCGAGTCTGAACTCCGGCCCCGGAAAGTTCGTCTGTGCATGGTCGATGAACTCAGGGACCAGGTCCACACCGGTCACGTCGGCGCCGAACGAATGCAGGTAGGCGCTCCAGTGCCCGGGGCCGCACCCGAGATCGAGCACCCTACCGTCCAAGCCGACCAGGTGGTCCCGGACGAGGGCCGCGTCGTCCACGTCAGCCTGCGAGTCACCCTTGAACAAGGCGATGTATTGCTCAGACATGTATGAGTAGGCCTCACGGACCGACTGGTTCACCACGGCGAGACTCTAGCGTCAGGCGTCTGGTCCCCAGGCACTTCCCCGGCGAGCGGAACATCAGCACTGACAAAGCCTAGAACCCGAACCGCGAGCAACAACTCTCCGTCATCCCGGGTCCCGTCAATCGATGATCTTAGTGGTTCGGAAAAGCAAGCGGTCGCAGAAGTGGGTCTACGGCAAGACAGAGCGGGAAGTGCTCGGCAAGCTGGTCGACCTTCGCCGCCGCCAGGAGCAGGGGCAGAACCTCGCCGCCGCGCCCCGGTCCCGGCGGGCGGTTCCGGTCCCGGCGCAGACCCTCGCCCTGTTCCGCGCTCATCGTCAGCAGCAGGCCGCGGATCGGTTGATGGCGGGGGAGCGGTGGAAGGATGACGGTCTGGTCTTCCCGTCCAAGGTCGGTACGCCGATGTACCCGGACCACATCGACCGGACATGGCACAAGATTCGGGCGGCTGCCGGCCTTGACGCCCACGTCCTGCCGGAGATCGCGCGGGCCGCCGTGGACGAGGCCGCGAAGCACCTCTTCGGCTGAGTAGGCTGTACGAATGGCTGTACGTGAGCCGTGGTGATCGATTCGACCGGCGGCGGAAAGCCGCTGACCTGCGGTCGGGATGGTGCGCCCGGCAGGATTCGAACCTGCGGCCTTGGGATTAGAAGTCCCCTGCTCTATCCGCTGAGCTACGGGCGCGTGCCGACGGTCGTTGCGCCAAGAGGGTACCGCCGCTCCCCGCGTGCCCGGTGGTACGGGTCGGCGCGTCCGTTCCGCCCCTCAGCGTCCCACGCCGGGGCCCGGACCGGCACCACAGTTCCGGCGGGTCCGGCGCGGGCCGGGCGGGACGCGATCCGTACCCTCGTCGGATGCTGCTCGACCAGGAAACCGAGAACGAGATCGTCTTCGAGCTGTGTCAGCTCCTCGGGCGGGCGATCCTGCCCCTCACCGGCTCGGACGGCCCGGGCACACCGCCCGGCGTCCTCGGCACGGCCTTCTTCTACAGCGAGCTGGTCGGCGCTACGGACGACGGCGAGATCGCGCACGAGTGGCTGCTCACCGCCGACGCGCTCACCGACCGGGCGTACGGCGAGATCGGCTTGCGGCCGAGCGTCACCGACCCGGCCGAGGGTGCGGACGAGCCGATCGACCTGCCCGGTTTCGCCGACCACTGGCTGCACCTGCCGGAACTGGGGCTCGCCGCGATGCCGACCGGCGGTCTGCACGGCTGGGCCGACGATCGGGGCTGGCGCTGGCGTACCCAGCATGTCACCGAGGCGGTGGCCGCGCCGGCCGACGCGGTCGCGCGGATCGGCGCGGCGCCCGCGTCGGCGTTCGTGCTGGCCCTAGGGGTCGGCGACGGGGGGACGCGGCCGTTGGAGGCGGTGGTCGAGCGGGTCGCCCGGGACGGCGGCGAGGTGCGGGTCACGACGGAACTGCCCGCCGGCTACGTGGGCGCGCCGGTGTTCGCGGTCGAGGCCGGGCCGGACGGCGGGCCCGCGCTGCGTTGCCTGGGCGTGGTGCTGCCGCCGCAGGCTGGTGGCCATCCGATCGCCACCTTCGACCGGATCCGCGCCGCGCTCACGGCGGTCGTCGCCGACTGAGCCGGGCGTCCCGGCGGCGGGACGGACCGGCCTCAGCCCTCGGCGTTCGCGTCGGCCGGCCGCCGAGGGGCCGGCGGCGTCGTGGGCTCCGGCTCGGTCGGCCCGGCGCGGAGGAATCCCTCCGCCCACCGTCCGACCTCCGCGAAGACCTTCTCGCGTACGCCGGGACTGGACAGCGTGAGGTCGTGCAGCCCGCCGTCGAAGCGGGCCAGCGTGACGTGCCGGCCGAGGCGGGGCGCCCAGCGCACCATGTGCTCGACGTCGAGCACGGCGTCGGCGCCGGTGGCGCTGTCGTGCCACTTGGTGCCCCGGAAACTACGCGTGGAACAGGCGAGCAGCACCGGCACCGGGATGTCCAGCCCGGCCCGCAGGCGACGTTGGCCGGTACGGATCGCGTTGAGCCAGCCGGCCCGGACCGGGAACCCGGCGAGCGGCTTCCAAGCCAGGTCGTACCGCCATTCGCCCCGGTGGTCGGCGTGCAGGCTCTCGCCGTACACCGTGCCCAGGCCGAACGGCAGCACACGCTGCGGCGCCCTGCGGCCCAGGCGGGAGACGGCGGCCGCGAGGGGTCGACGGACCATCCAGGGCGCGTTGATGTCGAAGAAGGGGCTGTTGAGCACGATGCCGTCGACCAGGCCGGCGTCGCGGCGGTCGTGCGCCCAGAGCGAGATGATCAGGCCGCCGGTCGAGTGGCCCATCGCGAGCAGGGTGTCGTGGCCCTCCTCGGCGCGGATGATCTCCGCGGCGGCGTCCAGCTCGGGGAAGTAGTCGCTCAGGTCACGGCAGAAGTTCGGGGTCTGGTGCGGGAGCAGGCTACGGCCGTACTTGCGCAGGTCGAGCGCGTAGAAGTCCCAGCCGCGCTCGGCGAAGAAGTCCGCTACGTGGGTCTGGAAGAAGTAGTCGACGAAGCCGTGCACGTAGAGCACGGCGCGGCCGGTCGGGCGGTCGGCGCGCCGCCGCACGAGGGTCGCGACCACCGGCCCCTCGTCGTCGGTGCCCAGCTCGATCGTCCGCCGCTCGTAGGGGGCGCCCAGCACGTCCGGTTCCACGACCGCGACGGTACGCCGCCTCGCTACCCGGCGGTAGCCCCCGTCCGCCCGCACCGGACGGACGGGGGCATACGGCCTCAGACGGTCTCGGCGTCCTGCAACGGGGCGCCCTCGGGCTGGTCGACGGCGCGCAGGTGCTTGTTGTGGCGCGGCTCCTGCCGGGTCTTCGCGTCGTTGAGCTTGCGGCGCAGGTCGTCCCGGACGTCGTTGAGCGCGGCGTGCAGATCCTCCTCGGTCGAGGTGGTGACGATCTTCTGCCGCCCGGCGATCCAGCACTCCAGGGTCACCTTCTGGCCCCGGGCCTCGCGATCCTTGACGGACACCTCCAGCTCGGTGGCGTCGGCGTGGAAGCCGGCGAGCCGGGCGTCCAGGGTCCCGAACTGCTCGGCGATCCAGTTGCGGTCGCCCTGGGAGAACCCGGCGCCGACCCGCAGGCACTCGGCCACGGTCGCGGGGTTCGCCACGGCGCTCATCGCGCTGCCTCGCGGACGTCTCGGAGAAGCATGGGAGCTCCCTTTCTCTCGGTTGATCAAGTACTTACCCAACCGGCGTGATTCCGGAACGCCTGCTTGCCGGCTCCACTCGATCATGCGTCTTTGCAGCTCAGGCACGTAGGGCCGGTCGGCCTAGCAGATCGGGACCTTGATCAGGTGGTTGTCCACAGGTCGGTTCGTCATCCACAGGACCGGGCCGGCGGGGTGGCCCGGGCCGGGCATCCGGCCGACGCTCACCGGGACAAGTCGATCCCTGGGAGGGGCGATGTTCGATACGTACGTGACGATCGTCGGCAACGTGCTGACCGCGCCGGAGTGGCGCCGGACCACGCAGAGCGGGACGCTGGTGGCCAACTTCAAGGTCGCCTCGACCGCGCGCCGCCTCGACCGCGACAGCGGCCGCTGGGTGGACGGCAACAGCCTTCGGGTACGCGTCAACTGCTGGCGCCGCCTCGCCGAGGGGGTGGCCGCCTCGGTGGCGGTCGGTGACCCGGTCATCGTGGCCGGGCGCCTCTACACCCGGGACTGGACCGACGAGTCCGGCACCCACCGCACGCTCTACGAACTGGAGGCGGTGGCCGTCGGGCACGACCTGTCCCGGGGCCGCGCACGCTTCCTGCGCAACCAGCCCCGCGCGGCCACCAGCACGGTCGAGGACGCGGAGGCCGAGCAGCGGGTGCACGGCGAGGCGACCGAGCCGGTGCCGGATGCCCAGGCCCCGGCGACGTTCGACGACCGGCCCTTCGACGACGACTTCCCGCCGCCGGAGTACGGGGGCCGGGTCGGACTGGCCGGCACCGTCGAGCGGGTGGGCGAGCCCGACCCGTTCGACGGCCGGCCCGGTGTGCGGCAGGCCGCCGGCTTCGACCCCGGGTCGGGTGGCCCGGAGGAGGAGCTGGGCGACGCGGAGGACGACGGCCCGGTGACGGCCGAGGACGACGAACTGGGCGAGGTCACGCCGCCGGAGGCCGACGGGCCGGGTGGTGCCGGACCGGGTGAGGGCGAGCCGGGCGGCGCGAGCCCGGGCGGTGCGGGCGGGACCGCGTCGGGGCGTCGCGGACGGCGGCGTACCCCGGTGCCCGCCTGACTCTTCGTCCGACGGGGGCGCGGGGTGGTGACGTCGGCGTCACCACCCCGCGGTACGACTAGGCTGGCCGGCCGGAGGTGGTGACGGGTGCGGCAGGCGACCGCCATGGCGAACGCGACCGGGTTGGTGGCGGGCTACGCGCTCGACGCGCTGCTCGGCGACCCCCGCCGGTGGCATCCGGTGGCCGGCTTCGGCACGGCGGCCGGTGCGCTGGAACGGCGGGTCTACCGCCCCGACCGGGCGGCCGGCACCGCGTTCACGGCGCTCGCCGTCGGCACGCCGGTCCTGCTCGGCGCCGCCGCCGCGCTGGCGACCCGGCACCATCCGATCGCGCGGGCCGCGCTGGTGGCCGCCGGCACCTGGACGGTGCTGGGTGGGCGCACGCTGCGGCACGAGTCCCGGGTGATGGCGCGGGCACTCGGCCGGGCCGACCTGCCCGCCGCCCGGGCCCGCCTGGGCAACCTCTGCGGGCGCGACCCGTCCGCCCTCGACGAGCCCGAACTCGCCCGCGCCACTGTCGAATCGGTCGCCGAGAACACCTCGGACGCCGTGGTCGCCCCGCTGGTCTGGGGCGCCGTCGCGGGCCTGCCCGGCCTGCTCGGCTACCGGGCGGCGAACACGCTCGACGCGATGGTCGGCCACCGCTCGCCCCGGTACGCCCGCTTCGGCACCCCCGCGGCCCGGCTGGACGACGCGCTGAACCTGCTGCCGTCCCGGCTCACCGGGCTGCTCACGGTGGCCGTCGCGCCGGTGGCGCACGGGAACCGGGCCGCCGCGTGGCACGTGTGGCGGCGGGACCGGGCCGACCACCCGAGCCCGAACGCCGGTCAGTGCGAGGCGGCCATGGCGGGCGCGCTCGGCGTCCGGCTCGGCGGCCGTAACGTCTACTTCGGCCGCGCCGAGACCCGGCCGTTCCTCGGTGACGGACCCCGCCCCGAGGCGCGGCACCTGAAGCGGGCCGCCCGGATCTCCGGTGCGGTCGGTGTGGCAGCGCTCGGCCTGGCCGCGCTCTACCCGGTGACGGTCGGGCGTGCGGCCGGGGCGGCCGGACGGGCCGCGCTTGGCGTCCTCATGCGTGCGGCCCGCCGGGGGAGCGGGCGGTGAGCGGCGGGCTGCTCGTCGCCGGCACCACCTCCGACGCCGGCAAGAGCGTGCTCACCGCCGGCATCTGCCGGTGGCTGCGCCGCCGGGGCGTCCGGGTCGCCCCGTTCAAGGCGCAGAACATGTCGAACAACTCCGCCGTGGTGGTCGGGCCGGACGGTCGCGGCGGCGAGCTGGGCCGCGCCCAGGCGATGCAGGCCGCCGCCTGCGGGCTCGACGCCGACCTGCGCTTCAACCCGGTGCTGCTCAAGCCGGGTAGCGACCATGCCAGCCAGGTGGTGCTGCTCGGCGAGGCGGTCGACACGGTCACCGCCGGCAACTACCACGAGGTACGGTCCCGGCTCGCCACCACGGCGTACGCGGCGCTGGCCGAGTTGCGGGCCGAGTACGACGTGGTGATCTGCGAAGGTGCGGGCAGTCCCGCCGAGATCAACCTGCGCGACGGCGACTACGTCAACATGGGGCTGGCGCGGCAGGCGGGGCTGCCAGCGATCGTGGTCGGCGACATCGACAGGGGTGGCGTGTTCGCCTCGATGTTCGGCACCGTCGCGCTGCTCGACGCGGCCGACCAGGCGCTGCTGGCCGGGTTCGTGGTGAACAAGTTCCGGGGTGACCGCGGCCTGCTCCAGCCGGGGCTGGACATGCTGCGCCGGGTCACCGGCCGCCCGACGTACGGGGTGGTGCCCTGGGCACTGGACCTGTGGCTGGACGCGGAGGACTCGCTCGCGTACGGGCGGGTCCTCGGCCGCCCGGCGGCGCCCCGGGGCACCGACTGGCTCGACGTCGCCGTGGTGCGGCTACCGCGGATCAGCAACGCCACCGACGTGGAGGCCCTCGCGACCGAGCCGGGTGTGCGGGTCCGCCTCACCGTCGAGCCGGCCGAACTGGCCGCCGCCGACCTGGTGGTGCTCCCCGGCACCAAGTCGACAGTCGCCGACCTGGCGTGGCTGCGGGAGACCGGACTGGCCGACGCGGTGCGGGCGCACGCCGCCGCCGGACGGCCGCTGCTCGGCATCTGCGGCGGCTTCCAGATGCTGGGCCGGGCGATCCACGACGCGGTGGAGAGCCGCCGGGGCACCGTACCCGGCCTCGGGCTGCTGCCCTTCGAGATCACCTTCGAGCCGCGCAAGACGGTTCGCCGGGCCGATGGCACCGCCGCCGGCGACGTGCCGGTGCACGGCTACGAGATCCACCACGGCCGGGTCACGGCCGCCGACCCGGGACTCGCGCCGCTGCTGCGTTACGCCGACGGCACCGGCGAGGGCGCGCACCTCGGCACCGTGTACGGCACGCACTGGCACGGCGCCTTCTCCTCCGACGCGTTCCGCCGCCGGTTCCTGACCGAGGTGGCGGAGGCGGCCGGGCGTACCGGGTTCAAGGTCGCGCCGGACACGTCCTTCGCGGCGGCCCGGGAACGGACGCTGGACCTGCTCGGCGACCTGGTGGAGGAACACCTCGACACGGACGCGCTGTGGCGGCTCATCGAGTCCGGCCCACCGCCGGGGCTGCCGTTCGTGCCACCCGGCGCGCCACCGGCTCAGTAGCGCACGTCGGCCGGGCGGTCGGACATCGGCAGCCCGGCCTCCCGCCAGCCCTGCACCCCGCCGATCATGTCGGTGGCCTGCCGCAGCCCCAGCGTCTGGAGACTGGCGGCGGCCAGGCTGGAGCTGTACCCCTCCCGGCACACCACGACGACCTCGCGGTCGTACCCGGTGGCCTCCGGGATGCGCCACGCGCTGGCCGGGTCGAGCCGCCACTCCAGCACGGTGCGGTCGATGACGATCGCGCCGGGCAGCTCACCCTCCTCGCGGCGCTGCGCCTCGGTACGCGTGTCGATAAGCAGCGCGCCGCCACGGACCGCCTCGACGGTCTCGTGCGGGGTCAGCCGGCGGAGACCGGCGCGGGCCTGTTCCAGGAGGGCGTCGACGCCCGGACACATCACGTCATGGAGCACCCCCCGATGATGCCCAGCGCGCAGCGCCGCCGCTCGGCGAAACGGTCCGCCCGGGTCGCAGTTTCCAGCGGACGGGGGAACGTTAGCGTCGGTCGGGTGAACGTGGCGGTGATCGAGGCGTACGCCGGGCTGGCCGGTCGGGTGCTGGCCGGTCCGGCGCGGTTGGGGCGTACCCGGCTGGTCGCCGTCGACGGGCCCAGCGGCGCGGGCAAGAGCCGGTTCGCGACGCGCCTCGCGGACGCCCTCGCGGAGCGGGCGGGCGGCGTGCGCCCGCCGCTCGTGCACACCGACGACCTGCTCGACGGCTGGGACGACCAGCTCACGTTCTGGACCCGGCTGGAGGAGCAGGTGCTCGGCCCGCTGCGGGCCGGCCGGGCGGGTGGTTACCGGCGCTACAGCTGGGTGCGCCGGCGCTTCCTGGACCGGGTGGTGCCGGTGCCGGCCGGTCCGGTGCTGATCGTCGAGGGGGTGAGCGCCGCCCGCGCCGCGGTGCGCCCCGAGCTGACGCTGTCGGTGCTGGTCACCGCGCCGGCCGAGCTGCGGTTGCGGCGGGCGCTGGCCCGCGACGGGGAGCAGATCCTGCCGGAGCTGCGCCGCTGGCACGCGGGGGAGCGGGCGCACTTCACCGCCGACGGCACGGCCGCGGCGGTGGACCTGGTCGTCGACGGCGCCCCGGACCTGCCGCACGACGCGGGCCGGTACTACGTGCGCGCGGGGCGGCGATCGGGCTCGGGCGACGTGGTGGGGTAAGGCCAGCATACGATTCCGGTCATGACCACTCCGATCCTCTCCGAGTCCGAGGTGCGGGCCGCCGTCGAGCGGGAACTGCCCGGCGTCCGTGCCGACCTCGAGCGACTCGTCCGCATCCCGGGCATCGCCTTCGAGGGCTTCGACCACTCGCACGTGGAGCGTTCCGCCGAGGCGGTGGCGGAGCTGCTGCGCGGCTGCGGCCTCGACACGCGGATCGTCCGGTCCGGCGGCCAGCCCGCGGTGATCGGCACGAAGGCGGCCCCGCCCGGCGCCCCCACCGTGCTCATGTACGCGCACCACGACGTGCAGCCGGTCGGCGACCTGTCGCTGTGGGAGTCGGACCCGTTCGAGCCGGTGGAGCGCGACGGCCGCCTCTACGGCCGGGGTGCCGCCGACGACAAGGCCGGCATCATGGCGCACGTCGCCGCGCTGCGCGCGTTCGGTGACCGGCTCCCGGTCGGCGTGGTGCTGTTCATCGAGGGCGAGGAGGAGTACGGCTCGGACTCGCTGGAGCGGCTGCTCGCCGAGCACCGCGAAGACCTGGCCTCGGACGTCATCGTGATCGCCGACTCCACCAACTGGGACGTCGGCGTGCCGGCGCTGACCACCTCGCTGCGCGGCATCGTCAACTGCTTCGTGGAGGTGCGCACGCTCGACCACGCCGTGCACAGCGGCATGTTCGGCGGCGCCGTGCCGGACGCGCTCACCGCCCTGGTGAAGCTGCTCGGCACGCTGCACGACGAGGCCGGCGACGTCGCGGTGGACGGGCTGGTCGGCCGCGAGGGCGCCAGCGTCGACTACCCGGAGGACCGGTTCCGGGCCGAGGCCGGCCTGGTCGACGGCGCGACGCTGTTCGGCACCGGCCGGATCACCGACCGGCTCTGGACCAAGCCGGCGCTGGCGATCCTGGGCGTGGACGCGCCGTCCACCGGCGAGGCCCCGAACGCGCTGGTGCCGTCCGCGAAGGCGAAGCTGAGCGTACGGCTGGCGCCGGGCGACGACCCGAAGAAGGCGTACGCGGCGTTGACCGCGCACCTGGAGCGGCACGCGCCGTGGGGCGCGCAGGTGTCGGTGACGTTCGAGCACGACGGCGCGCCCTGTGTGATCGACGCCTCCGGGCCGATGTTCGACGCGGCCCGGTCGGCGTTCCGGACGGCCTGGGACGGCACCGACCCGGTCGACATCGGGGTGGGCGGATCGATCCCGTTCATCGCCACGTTCCAGGAGATGTTCCCGCAGGCCGCGATCCTGGTGACCGGTGTGGAGGACCCGCACGCGCGGGCGCACGGCCCGAACGAGAGCCTGCACCTGGGCGAGTTCGCCCGGGTGTGCCTGGCCGAGGCGCTGCTGCTGGCCCGGGTGGCGGAGGCCGGAAACCGCTCCTGAGGTGTCGAAACCGTAACTTCGGGGCCGATGTCGGAGTTTGTGGTGTGTCGGCGGGCGGGGTGTTATAGCCTTTCGAACATGCGTACGAACGACGAGATGGAGCGGCTTCAGGCCGCCGTCCGTGCTCTGGGGGACGTCGACGTCTCCGCGTGGTCCGAGGACACGCTCAACGAACAGATCGGCGAGCTCTCCGCCGCCCTGGTCACGCTCGACGCGCTGCTCACCCGGGTCGCCGAGGGCGTGCGCGGGCGCGGCCTGCGCATCGAGGAACCGGTCTCGGCCTGACCGTCGGCCCGGCGGATCCGGCGCACCCGTGCGGTGTGCCGGGTCGCCGGATCCGCCCCGATGTCACAGGCGGCTGGCAGGATGTGGACGTGCGTTTCGCGGAGCTGGCGGCCACCTCGGCCGCGGTCGGCGCCACCAGCGGCCGTCGGGCCAAGGTGGAGCTGCTGGCCGCCGCGCTGCGCGGGCTGGAGCCGGGCGAGATCCCGGCCGGTGCCGGCTACCTCGCCGGTGACCTGCGCCAGCGTCAGACCGGTGTCGGCTGGGCGGGCCTGCGTGACCTGCCCCCGCCGGCCGCCGAGCCGACGCTCACCGTCGCCGCCGTGGACGCGGCGATCGAGGAGATCTCCCGCGTCGCCGGGTCCGGTTCGCAAGCCCGCAGGCGGGACCTGGTCGGCCGTCTCTTCGCCGCCGCCACCGCCGACGAGCAGCGCCTGCTGACCGGCCTGTTCCGGGGCGAACTGCGTCAGGGCGCGCAGGCCGGGCTGCTGACCGACGCGATCGCGCGCGCCGCCGACGTGCCGGTGACCGCCGTGCGCCGGGCCCTGCTGCTCGCCGGTGACCTGCGGGCGGTGGCGGTCGCGGCGCTCACCGGCGGCGCCGCCGCGCTGGCCGGGTTCGGGCTCCAGGTGGGCCGGCCGCTCGCGCCGATGCTGGCGCAGAGCGCGCCCTCGGTCGACGAGGCGCTCACCGCCACCGGCGTGCCGGCCGTGGTCGACGTCAAGCTCGACGGCATCCGCATCCAGGTGCACCGCTCCGGGGCGGACATCGCGGTCTTCACCCGCAGCCTGGACGAGATCACCGGCCGGCTGCCCCAGGTGGTCGCAGCCGTCCGCGCGCTGCCCGCACGCGAGCTGGTGCTCGACGGCGAGGCGATCGGGCTGGACGCCGCCGGCCGGCCGCTGCCGTTCCAGGAGACGTCCAGCCGGGCGGCCCGTCGCACCACCCCCAGCACCACCGGGCCGACGCAGGTCGCGCCCGCCGTGCTGGCCGCCGCCGAGCGCACCGGCGAACCGGTGCTCACGCCGTACTTCTTCGACCTGCTGCACCTCGACGGCGCCGACCTGATCGACGCACCCGGCCGGGAGCGGTGGGCGGCCCTGGCACGCGCTGTCGACGGTTCGCTGCTCGTCGACCGGGTCGAGGTGGACGACGCGGAGCAGGCGGCCACGGCGTTCGCCGCGGCTGTCGACGCCGGTCAGGAGGGCGTGGTCGTGAAGGACCCGGCCGCGCCCTACGACGCCGGTCGGCGCGGCTCGGCCTGGGTCAAGGTCAAGCCGCGGCACACGCTCGACCTGGTGGTCCTCGCGGTCGAGTGGGGCAGCGGCCGGCGGGAGGGCTGGCTGTCCAACCTGCACCTCGGCGCCCGCGATCCGCGCACCGGCGAGTTCGTCATGCTGGGCAAGACGTTCAAGGGGCTCACCGACGAGCTGCTGCGCTGGCAGACCGAACGGTTCCTGTCGCTCGCCGTGGAGAAGGGCGACTGGGTGGTGCGGGTCCGGCCGGAACAGGTGGTCGAGATCGCGTTCGACGGGGTGCAGACGAGCAGCCGGTACCCGGGCGGCATGGCGTTGCGCTTCGCCCGCGTGCTGCGCTACCGCGACGACAAGACCGCCGCCGAGGCGGACACCATCGACGCGGTCCGCGCCATCCACGCCGGCCGGGTCACCGGCTGACGGCTCAGCCCGCCGACAGCGACCGGGCGTAGTTGACCTGGTTGTTGAGCTGCTGCACCTGGAACTGGTCGGTGACCGGGATCCGCGCGACGTACTGGTGCCCGCCGCTGCTCACCGTCACCTGCACGGTGCCGTAGTGCCGCGTCTCCTTGATCAGCAGGAACAGGAGGCTGAACACGGTCAGGCAGAAGAAGCCGAGGATCGCGGCGACGACGGCCCAGTGCGCGATCTTCTCCTCCTTCTGCCAGTAGTCGGTCACGTACCAGGAGGCGCCGGCGAGTGGCAGGACACCGGCCGGGGTACGGATCACCGGCGGCGTCACCACGATCTCGGCGATCTGCACGGCCACCGCCGACTGCGTGGGCGGCACCGGCCCGGGCGGCGGGTACGCCCCGGGTGCGGGCCCGTAGTACGGCGCGACCACCCCGGCCGCCGGCACCGGCGGCGCGGAGAACTGGGCAGGCGGCGCGGAGTATTGCGCGGGCGGTGCGGAGTATTGCGCGGGCGGTGCGGAGAACTGCGGCGCGGCCGGGAACTGCGCGGTGGGCGGCGGCGCGGAGAACGGTGCGGGGGTGACCGGTGCGTCCGGCGCGGCGATCACCGGGAACTGCTCGGTGGGGGGCGCGACGGCCGGCGGCATGGCCGACCACGGGTCGTACGCGGGTGGCTCGGCGGCCGGGGGCGTCGTGGCGTCAGAGGTCACCGCGACCCCCACGATTGACGATCATCCGCGGACCCTACCAACGTCCCCGCCGCCCGGTGTGCCGCCGGATCCACGGCCCGCCCTGCGCGGAAGCCTCATCGCTCGGAACGGATATGCCTGAGAGGCATAAATATGCCTCTCAGGCATATCCGTCGTGAGGAGTCCTTCGTCGATGGCGGCTACGGCGAGTAACGGGCGCCTGTGCAGAGGATCGACGAGGCGGGCCGTGCCCGGTGAGGCCTGTTCAGGCGGAGGTGGGAGTGGCCGGCTCGGCGGCGCGGTCCACCGGCTCACCCGGGGTGTCCAGCCCGGCCCGGCGGCGGGCCTCCCGGCGCGCCACCCAGCCGTAGCCGAACAGGCTCATCACCGCGAAGATCCACCACTGCCACACGTAGCCGAAGTTCTGCCAGTTGTTCGTGTGCCCGATCTGGACCGCCTGGAAGGCCGGGTCGGCCGCCGGCGTCTGCCCGTCGAGCAGCACGTAGCCGCCGGTCACCGGGTAGGGGAGCTGATCGGCCAGGCGGGGGATGTCGATGCGCCGGGCCTCCAGCTTGCCGTCGCGCCGGCTGACCGCGCCGCCGCCGCTCTCGCTGCCGACGACCCGGCCGGTCACTGTCACCTCGCCGGTCGGCGCCGCCGGCACCTCCGGCTGGACTGTCGCGCCGGCGCCCGGCACGGGCGGGATCCAGCCCCGGTCGACGAGCACCGCGGTGCCGTCGGCCAGCACCAGCGGGGTGAGCACCTCGAAGCCGACCGTCCGGTCGAGGGTCCGGCCGCGGATCAGGACGGTGTTCGCGCTGTCGTACCGGCCGGTGGCGGTGACCCGGCTCCAGGTGAGCTCCTCGGACGGTGCGGGACCGACGTCGCCGCCGCTGGGCGCGGGGAGCGCGTCGCGCAACGGCGCGGGTGTCATGGTGGCCCCGGCGTCGATGCGCTCGTTGACGGCCGTGCGCCCCCGGTAGCGGTCCAGCTGCCAGTTGCCCAGGAACACCATCACCGTGGCGGCGACGAGCGTGAGCGCGAGGTAGCCGAGCCAGCGCGGGGTCAGCAGGAACCGGTACACGTTGGCCAAGGCTACCCGTATGAGCGATGCCACTCGCCGCTGCCAGGCAGAAACGGCGGTGTGCGCGGCTCTCGCGCGCCGGGCCGGACGGGTATGGTCACGCGGGCGGAAACCACCCACATCAGGAGTCGATGATGACCGACGTGCCGCGCGTCGTGCTGAGTGCGCCCTCCTCGGGGCACGGCACCGGCGCCGTCTCCCTCGGCCTGCTCGCGGCGCTCACCGACCGGGGGATCCCGGTGGCCGGGTTCAAGGTCGGGCCGGACCAGGTGGACGCGGCGTATCTGGGGCTCGCCGCCGGGCGCGCCGGGCGCACGCTTGATCCGAGACTGGTCGGCCCGGAGCGGATCGCCCCCCTCTTCGCGTACGGCGCTGATGGCGCCGGGTTCGCGCTGGTGCAGGGCACGATGGGCCTCTACGACTCGGTCGCCGGACGACCCGAGAGCGAGTCCACGGCGGCAGTCGCCACCGCGCTGCGCAGCCCGGTGGTGCTCGTGGTGGACGTGGCAGCGATGGGCCAGTCGGTGGCCGCGCTGGTGCACGGTTTCCGGGCGTACGACGACGAGCTGTGGCTGGGCGGCGTGATCCTCAACCGGGTGGCCTCGCCCCGGCACGAGGCGCTGCTGCGTGAGGCGCTCGACGACGTGGGCGTGCCGGTCTACGGGGCGCTGCGCCGGCACGAGCTGCCTCCGGTGCTGCCCGCCCGCCGGTACGGCACCGGGCCCGTGGTGCGCGCCGACGCGGACGCCGAACGGGGCGTACGCCGGCTCGGTGAGGCGGTGGCCGCCACCGTCGACCTCGACCGGCTGCTGGCGCTGGCCCGCTCCGCCCCCGCGCTCACCGTCGAGCCGTGGTCGCCGGAGCCGGCCGACGCCCCGCAGCCGTCGGGGGAACGCCCGGTGGTCGCGCTGGCCGGCGGTCCGGCCGGCGCCTACAGCCACCCGGAGACCGCCGAGCTGCTGCGCGCCGCCGGGGCCGACGTGGTCACGCTCGACCCGTTGCGCGACGAGGCGCTGCCCGCCGGGGCCCGCGCGCTCGTCGTCGGCGGCGGGCTGCCCGAGACGTACGCGGAGCAGCTCTCCGCCAACCGCCGCCTGTGCATCGCGGTGGCCGAGCTGGCCCGTTCGGGCCGTCCGGTGATCGCCGAGGGCGCGGGCCTGCTGTGGCTGGCCCGCGAGCTGGACGGCCTGCCCATGTGCGGGGTGCTCGACGCGGTCGGCACGGTCCGGGACGGCCTGGTGGTCGGCTACCGCACGGCCACCGCCGTCACCGACAGCGTGGTGGCGGCGGCCGGTGCCACGGTGACCGGGCACAAGCAGCACGCCGCAGTGCTCACGCCGCGCGCCGGTGACCGGCCGGCCTGGCGCTGGGAGGGTGGCAATCCGGAGGGCTTCGTCCGGCAGGCGGTGCACGCCTCGCAGCTCGTGCCGCACTGGGCCGCGCATCCGGACATCGCGGCCCGGCTGGTGGCCGCCGCGCTGGCACCGGTGGGGGCGTCGGCGTGATCGGGCAGGTGGCGGTACGCCGTTTCCCGGCACTGACCGTCTCCACCCCGCGCATCGAGGTGCGGCACCTCGTCGCCGCCGACGCGGAGGCGATGGACGAGGTGTTCGCCGACCGGCAGACGCAGCGCTGGCTGCCGCTGGCCGATGCGTCCGGGCAGATCGACGGGCGGGCGTGGTGCACCGAGCTGGCCCGGCAGCGGCGGGACAGCGGCGACGGCGACCACTGGGCGGTGGTCCGCCGGGAGGACCAGCGGGTGGTCGGCTCGCTCTGGGCCCGCCGTACCGACTGGGGCGCCCGGCTCACCGAGTTGTCGTACGCGATCGCGCCGCACGCCCGGGGCTACGGCCTGGCGGTCGAGGCGGTGGACGCGGTGGCCATCGCACTGATCCTCGAGCACGGGTTCCAGCGGGTGGAGCTGCGGGTGGCGGCCGGCAACGCGGCGTCCCGGCGGGTCGCCGAGAAGGCCGGCTTCAGTTACGAGGGCCTGCTGCGCAACGCCGGTTTCGTCAGGGGCGCCCGGGTCGACCTGGAGCTGTGGTCCTTCGTAGCCGCCGACCTCCGCTGACCACCCCCTGCGCCCAACCTCCTCCCGACGTCGATCAAGGAGTTCGCGTCCGTGGATCGGGCGATCCGTGACGCAAACTCCTTGATCAACTACCCGGGCGCACCCCCGGGCGGATCAGGGCGGGTCAGCCGACTATCCGGTCCGAGGGTGGGGTGAACTGGCGGGTGGGCTGGCCCTTCAGGGAGTCCCGCAGGGTCTGCGCCACCGCGTTCACCGGGATCTGCGACTGCCCGTCGCCCACCGCGTTGAACGGATTGTCCGGGTCGGCGATGAAGCTCGCCGCCGCCAGCTCCGGCGTGTAGCCGACGAACCACGCCGACCGGGTGCTGTCCGTCGTACCCGTCTTGCCGGCGACCGGGCGGCCGACCGTACCCCGGACGCTGTCGGCTGTCGACCAGCCGCCGCAGCTTCCCTTGGCCGGGGTGTCGCCGGTGGGGCAGCGCGCCGCGTCGGTGGCGGCGCGGGCCGCGTCGGCGTTCACCACCTGCCGGCACCGCGGCTTGGCCACCTCCCGTTGCACCCCGCCCGGCGTGGTGTACGTGGCCGGCGTGCCGTCCCGGTTCATGATCGCGTTGACCGGGATGGCCTCGCAGTAGCGCCCGTCGGCGGCGATGGCGGCGTACGCGTTCGCCATCTCCAGCGGGGTGGCGTCGGAGACGCCGAGCGTGAACGCGCCCCACTTCTTCGCCTTGCCCGGCGACGCCTGTTCCTTGTCCACGTCGGTGCGCCAGCGCAGCCCCAGTTGCTCGGCCAGGCGTACCCCGGCGTCCGCGCCGATCTTCTCCTCCAGTTGGACGAAGTAGGTGTTCACCGACTTGCCGAACCCGGACCACATGGTCTGCCGGCCGGTCATCGCGCCGCTGGCGTTCGACGGCGCCCACCCGTCGTAGACGGCCGACTTGTACGTGTACGGCGAGTCGTACGCGGTGGACAACGGCATCCCGGCGTTGAGCGCGGCGAGCATCGGGAACATCTTGAACGTCGAACCGGCCTGGTAGCCCGGTAGCGTCCCGCCGCCGAGCAGCGGCGCCACCGTGTTCGGGTAGTTCGCCTTGACCTTCGGGCCGGCCTCCGGGTTCGAGCTGTTCGGGTTCTCGGCCAGGTCCAGCGAGTAGTTCCGGTTCACCGCCATCGCCTTGATCCGCCCGGTGCCGGGCTCGGCGACCACGATGCCGTTGGCGAACGGGCTGCCGGTGTTGTCCTTGGCCCCGACGTTCTTCTCCGCCGCCGCCTGGGTCTTCGGGTCGAGCGCGAGCACGATCCGGTAGCCGCCACGGCGCAGCTTGTCCATCCGTTCCAGCCGGTTCTCGCCGAACGCGGGCTGGGAACTCCACCAGTTCTTCAGGTAGTCGCAGTAGAAGCCCCAGGCGCGGTGCCCGCCGTCGATCGCGGCGCAGTCGTTGGGCGGGTCGGTCAGCTTCAGCTTGATCGGCTGGCCCTTCGCCGCGGCGGCGGCGTCGGGCGACAGGTAGCCGAGGCGGGACATGTTGTCCAGCACGTAGTTGCGCCGGCCGGTGGCCTCCTTCTGGTCGGAGGTGATCGGGTCGTACTCCGACGGCGACTTCACCAGCCCGGCCAGCGTGGCCGCCTCGACCGGGGTGAGCGTGGCCGGCGTCTTGGAGAAGAAGATCTGCGAGGCGGCGTAGATCCCGTACGCCCGGTGACCGAAGTAGGCCGAGTTGAGGTAGCGCTCCATGATCTGCTCTTTGCTCAGGTGCTTCTCGATGTCCAGCGCCATGCGCATCTCCTTGACCTTGCGCAGGCTGGTCTGCTGGGTCGCCTCCTGGACCTCCTTGGGCGTGGTCGCGCTGTCCCGCAGCGCCATCCGCACGTACTGCATGGTGATCGTCGAGGCGCCCTGGGATACGCCGCCGGATCGGGCGTTGGAGACGAAAGCTCGCGCCACGCCCTTCGGGTCGACGCCGTGGTGCTGGTAGAAGCGGTTGTCCTCGGCGGCGACGATCGCCTGCTGGATGTTCGGCGACATGTTCTCGATCTTGGTGTACTGCCGGTACTCCTCGTAGAACATCGTCAGCACCGTCTTGCCGTCGGGCGCGTAGACGTACGAGGTCTCGGCCGGCAACGCGGTCTTGAGGATGTTCGTCTTCTGTTCGATCGCGTGCGCGGTGGCCTTGGCCCCGATGCCGGTGACGGCGACCAGCGGGTACAGGGCGGCGGCGACCACGATGCCGGCGATCAGCCCGGCGCGGAGAAGGGGAACGAGACGGCCAGCGGAAGCAAGGGGACGACTGCTCACGGGGTCAAGCTATGACATTTCCGATTCGGAAATGAGAAGAACTCATAAACCGGCGGACCGTGACGCGACCCACGCCGGGATGCGCTGTCCCGGGCGGCGGCTACCCGGCAGGATCGCGG
The DNA here is from genome assembly GCF_055362685.1 of Micromonospora sp. SYSU B005. NCBI lineage: Bacteria > Bacillati > Actinomycetota > Actinomycetes > Micromonosporales > Micromonosporaceae > Micromonospora > Micromonospora sp. SYSU B005. The sequence continues at coordinate 20,751 of NZ_JAXCFU010000018.1, forward strand.
ACATGCCCGCAGCACCGACCGGGAGCGCCGCCGCGCTCGACGAGCCCGACCTGGGCCACCACGGGGACGCCGAGGCCACGCCCGGCCTGGTGGACCTGGCCGTGAACGTGCGCCGCGCCCCGATGCCGGACTGGCTGGCCGACCCGATCACCGCCGCGCTGGGCGACCTGGCCGCGTACCCGGACCCGGCGCCGGCCCGCGCCGCCGTCGCTCACCGGCACGGGCGACCCCCGGAAGAGGTACTCCTCACCGCCGGCGCCGCCGAGGGATTCGTCCTGATCGCCCGCGCGCTGTCCGGCGTCCGCCACCCCGTGGTGGTGCACCCGCAGTTCACCGAGCCGGAGGCCGCGCTGCGGGCCGCCGGGCACCGCGTGGACCGGGTGCTGCTCGACCCGGCCGACGGCTTCCGCCTGGACCCGGCCCGCGTCCCCGGCGACGCCGACCTCGTCATGATCGGCAACCCCACGAACCCGACCTCGGTGCTGCACCCGGCCGACACCATCGCCGCGCTGGCCCGCCCCGGCCGGGTGCTCGTGGTCGACGAGGCGTTCGCCGACACCACCGCCGCACCCGGCGTCGACGGCGAGCCCGAGTCGCTCGCCGCCCGCCGCGACCTCCCCGGCCTCGTGGTGGTGCGCAGCCTCACCAAGACCTGGGGCCTGGCCGGGCTGCGGATCGGCTACCTGCTCGGCGACGCCGTGCTGCTGGCCCGGTTCGCCGCCGCGCAGCCGCTCTGGGCGGTCTCCACCCCGGCGCTCGCCGCCGCCACCGCCTGCGCCGCGCCGGCCGCCGTCGCCGCCGAACGCGCCATCGCCGCCGAACTCGCCGCCGACCGCGACCACCTGGTGGCCCGCCTGTCCGGCCTGCCGGGGGTACGCGTGGCGGGCCGCCCCGCCGCCGCCTTCGTCCTGATCCACGTGGCCGGCGCCGCCGACGTACGCGAGCGGCTGCGCGCGCACGGCTGGGCGGTACGCCGGGGCGACACGTTCCCCGGGCTCGGCCCGGACTGGCTCCGGATCGCCGTACGCGACCGGGGCACCACCGACGCGTTCATCGAGACGCTGGCACGGATCCTGGAGGCATGATGCTGGAGTCCACAGTCGCGGCGATCCGGCCGCTGGACGAGGACGCCATGGCGGCGGCCCGCGAGTTGCAGGGGCGGCTGACCAAGCCCGCCGGCTCGCTCGGCGCACTGGAGCCGCTCTCGGTACGCCTCGCCGGGCTGGCCGGCGCCTGCCCGCCGCCGCTGCCCGAGCCGGCCGCGGTGGCGATCTTCGCCGGTGACCACGGCGTGCACGCCCAGGGCGTGACCCCGTGGCCGCAGGAGGTCACCGCCCAGATGATCGCCAACTTCCTGGCCGGCGGCGCGGTCGTCAACGCGTTCGCCCGCCAGGCCGGCGCCTCGGTCACGGTGGTGGACGTCGGCGTGGCCACCCCGATCCCCGGCGCCGAATCCACCGATCCGGCCGGCCCGCGCCTGGTGTCCGCGAACGTCCGCCCCGGCACCCGCGACATGACTGTCACCGCGGCGCTCACCCGGGACGAGGCCCGTACCGCCGTCGAGACCGGCATCCGGGTCGCCGGCGAGCTGATCGACGCCGGGGCGGGCATCCTGCTCACCGGCGACATGGGCATCGGCAACACCACCCCGTCCGCCACGCTCATCGCCGCGTTCTCCGGCGTGGACGCCGAGGCGGCCACCGGGCGGGGCACCGGGGTCGACGACGAGACGTACGCCCGCAAGGTGGCTGTGGTGCGGGCCGCGCTGGCCCGGCACGAGCCCGACCCGGCCGACCCGATCGGTGTGCTGGCCGCCGTCGGCGGGCTGGAGCACGCCGCGCTGACCGGCCTGATCCTCGGCGCCGCCGCGCGCCGCGTGCCGGTGCTGCTCGACGGCGTGATCGCCGTCAGCGCCGCGGTCGCCGCCGCCGCGTTCGCGCCGGACGCGGTGGGCGCCATGGTCGCCGGGCATCGCAGCGCCGAGCCGGGCGCCACGGCGGCACTGCGGCACCTCGGCCTGGAACCGCTGATCGACCTGGGACTGCGGCTCGGCGAGGGCACCGGGGCGCTGCTCGCCCTGCCGGTGGTCACCGGCGCGGTCCGGGTACTGCACGAGGTCGCCACGTTCGACTCCGCCGGGGTGGCGGAGAAGTGACCGAGCCGGCCGGGCCGACGCCGCCCAGCCCGTACCCGCTGGGGTTGCGGCTGGGCGGGCGGCGCGTGGTGGTCGTGGGCGGGGGAGCGGTCGCCACCCGGCGGGTCCCCGCGCTGCTCGACGCCGGCGCGGACGTGCTGCTGGTGTCGCCCGAGCTGACCCCGGCGCTGCGCGCGCACGTCGACGCCGGGCGGCTGCACTGGGAGCCGCGCCGGTTCGCCCCCGACGACCTGGACGGCGCGTGGCTGGTCCAGGTGGCTGTCGACGACCGGGCCGCCGCCGCCGCGGTCAGCGCGGCAGCGGCCGAGCGGCGGATCTTCTGCGTACGCGCCGACGACCGGACGGCGGCGAGCGCGTGGACCCCGGCGGTGACCCGGCACGGCCCGGTCACCGTGGCGGTACTCGGCGGTGGCGACCCCCGCCGAGCGATGGGCGTCCGCGACGCCATCCGCGCCCTGCTCGGAAGGAGGGGACCCCTTTTAACCCCTGCGGTAGAGGAGGGGCCCCCTGTTAACACCGGCGGGCGCGTCGCACTCGTCGGATCCGGGCCGGGCGACCCGGAGCTGATCACCGTGAAGGGGTGGCGGCTGCTCACCGAGGCCGAGGTGGTCGTCGCCGACCGGCTCGTGCCCGGCCTGCTCCTGGACGAACTGCGGCCGGACGTCGAGCTGGTCGACGCTTCCAAGATCCCGTACGGGCCGTCGCGTGCCCAAGAGGAGATCAACCGGATCCTGGTGGACCGGGCGCGGGCCGGCAAGGTGGTGGTACGGCTCAAGGGCGGCGACCCGTACGTCTTCGGCCGTGGCGGCGAGGAACTGCTGGCCTGCGCCGAGGCGGGTGTGCCGGTGACAGTCGTGCCCGGCGTGACGAGCGCGATCGCGGTGCCCGAGGTGGCCGGCGTGCCGGTGACGCACCGGGGCGTGGCGCACGAGTTCACTGTGGTGTCCGGGCACCTCGCGCCCGACGCGCCCGCGTCGCTGGTGCGCTGGGACGCCCTCGCCGGGCTGCGCGGCACGCTCGTTGTCCTGATGGGCCTGAAGAACCTCGCCGCGATCAGCGCCACGCTGATCGCGCACGGCAAGCCGGCGGAGACTCCCGCCGCGGTGATCCAGGAGGGCACCACAGCGGCTCAGCGGATGCTGCGCTCCACACTGGGCGCGGTCGCGCAGGACGTCGAGACCGCCGCCCTGCGCCCACCCGCGATCGTGGTGCTCGGCGACGTGGTCCACGCCCTGACCCCCGACGCCCCGACGCGCGCCTGACCTCGGCCTGACCCCGTCGATCTTGCACTTGGTGCCCACCAGATGCCCGTTATGGCCCTTATGTCGGGGCGGTAAGTGCAAGATCGCCGGGCCGGGCCGGGCCGGGGCGGGGACGGGGCGGGGGACGTCAGTCCCCCGCCCCGGTCGGGTCACTGCTTGAGCATGTTGTCGAGCAGCAGGGCGCAGCGGATCAGGCCGAGGTGGCTGTACGCCTGCGGGTGGTTGCCCAGCCCGCGCTCGGCCAGCGGGTCGTACTGCTCCGGCAGCAGCCCGGTCGGACCGGCCGTGTCGACCATCTGGGTGAACAGCTCCTCGGCGTCGCTGCGGCGACCGGTGCGCAGGTACGCCTCGATCAGCCACGACGTGCAGATGTGGAAGCCGCCCTCCCGGCCGGGCAGGCCGTCGTCCCAGTGGTACCGGTAGACGACCGGACCGCTGCGCAGCTCCGCCTCGATCTTGAGCACGGTGGAGAGGAAGCGCGGGTCGTCGCCGGCGAGCAGCCCGGAGATGCCGATCCACAGCGACGAGGCGTCCATCTCCTCGTACCCGTAGGCGACGCTGTAGGCCTCGGCCTCCGGGTGCCAGCCGTGCTCCAGCACGTTCGAGGCGATCCGGTCGCGCAGCTCGACCCACTCGGGCCGGTCCTCGCCGCCGTGGCGGCGGACGACGTGCAGCGCGCGGTCCACCGTCATCCAGAGCATGACCTTGGAGAAGACGTGGTGCCGCGGGGGGAGGCGGGCCTCCCAGATGCCGTGGTCGGGTTCGTGCCAGCGGCGGCGTACCGCCTCGACCATGTTCTCCAGCACCCGCCACTCGTCGTCGCGGATCGAGCCCCGGGCGTCGGCCACCGCCGCGATCAGGTCCGCGACCGGGCCGAAGACGTCGAGCTGAAGCTGGTGGTTGGCGAGGTTGCCGACGCGTACCGGCCGGGAGCCGGCGTAGCCGGGCAGCGTGTCGATGACCGCCTCGGCGCCCAGCTCGAAGCCGTCCACCGTGTAGAGCGGGTGCAGCCGTTCCGGGTGCCCGCCGGTGCGCTCGACCACGCCGTCGATCCAGCGCAGCAGCCCTTCGGCCTCCTCGGTCGAGCCGAGGTCGACAAGCGCGCGGGCGGTCATCGCCGCGTCCCGCAGCCAGCAGTAGCGGTAGTCCCAGTTGCGGACACCGCCCAGCTCCTCGGGCAGCGACGTGGTGGCCGCGGCGAGGATCGAGCCGGTCGGTTCGTGGCAGAGGCCGCGCAGCGTCAGCGCGCTGCGGGCGACCAGGTCCCGGGCGGTGGCGGGCAGCCGCAGTGAGGCCACCCAGTCCTTCCAGGGCTGCTCGGCGGCGGTCTGCCGCTCGTGCAGCGGCAGCCGGTGCGGCTCCAGGCTCTGCGTGCCGAAGCGCAGCTCCAGCACCACCTGGCCGCCGGCCGCCGACAGGTCGACCACCGCCTTCGCGGTCTCGTACCCGGCGTCGTTCGTGACCTCCCACTCGACGCCGGGGGAGTGCAGCGCGACCGGCTCGTTGGAGCCGAGCACCAGCAGCCCGTCGTCGAGCGGCTGGAGCTGCACCGCCACCTGACCGAACTCGGGGCGCGGCGCGAACTCGACCCGGGCCCGCCCGGTGCCGCTGAGCACCCGGACCAGTGTCGAGTCGCCGCTGACCACTGCCGGGTCGTCCGGCGTGGTCTCCCGTACCGGAAGGTCGAGCCAGTCGGTCACGGTCAGGCCGGACCAGCGGGTCTCGACGGTCATCGTGTTGCTGCGGTAGCGCTGGCCCAGCGGGATGCCGCCGCGCTCCGGGCCGACCGTGAAGTGCCCGGCCGGGCTGCCGCCGACCAGGTCGGCGAAGATCGCCGCCGAGTCCGGCTTCGGGTGGCACAACCAGGTGATCTTGGCTTCCGGCGTGACGAGCGCGACGGTACGGCCGTTAGCGAGCATCGAGTGCCGCTCGATCGGCACCGCCCGCTCGCCGAACAGCCAGTGCCGCCGCGTCTCCAGCAGCAGACCCAGCGCGCGGGCCGCCTCGATCGGCTCGGCCACCCGGTAGTCGGCCCGCGTCTCCCCGGGACCGATCTTGATGCCGACGTCCGGCCCGGTCAGGTTGCCGAAGGCGTTCTCGTCGGTGACGTCGTCGCCGATGAACAGCACCGCGCTGGCGGCGAGCTGGGTACGGAGCTGGTCGACGGCGGTGCCCTTGTTGGTCACGACCACCGACAGCTCGATGACCTCCTTGCCCTGGGTGACTGTCACGCCCTCCCAGGTCGCGGGGCCGTTGCGGACCGCCTCGACGGCCCGGGCGGCGACGTGCGGGTCGACGCCGCGGGTGTGCACGGCCACGCTGGCCGGCTTGCGTTCCAGGCGGATGCCGGGGTGCTCGGCGGCGATCTCGCGCAGCGCCTCGCGGAGCCGGTGCCGGACCGCGATCAGCTCGGGGGTGAGCCGCTCGACGAAGCCGATGTCGAACTCCGAGCCGTGGCTGCCGACCAGGTGCACCTCGCTCGGCAGCCGGGAGAGTGTGGCCAGGTCGCGCAGTGCCCGGCCGGAGACGACGGCGACGCTCGTCTGCGGCAGAGCGGCGAGCGCGCGTACGGCCGCCACCGACTCGGGCAGCGGCACCGCCTTGCTGGGGTCCTCGACGATCGGCGCCAGTGTGCCGTCGTAGTCGCAGGCGACCAGGAGTTGCGGAACCCGGGCGATACGGCCGATGGCGGCACGCAGTTCGGGATCCAGCACGCCGCCGTGGGCGGCGGCGGGGGCGGGCGAGGTCACGCAGCCTCCGTATCGGGGACGCCGAGCTCGCTGAGGAACGACTTGGCCCAGTGGCCCACGTCGTGGCTGCGCAGATGGCGCTGCATGACGCGCATCCGGCGGCGGGCTTCGGGCTTTTCGACATGCACGGCCCGCAGCAACGCGTCCTTCACCGCGTCCGGGTCGTGCGGATTACACAGGAACGCCTGGCGCAGCTCTGTCGCGGCGCCGGCGAACTCACTGAGCACGAGCGCGCCGCCCTGGTCGGCGCGCGATGCGACGTACTCCTTGGCCACCAGATTCATTCCGTCTCGCAGCGGGGTCACCATCATCACGTCGGCCGCGACGTACATCGCGGCCAGTTCGGAGCGACTGTACGACTGATGCAGATAATGCACTGCAGGCACGCCGACCCGGCCGAATTCACCATTGATCCGGCCAACCTCGCGTTCCACCTTCACCCGAAGTGCCTGGTAGTGCTCCACACGCTCACGGCTGGGCGTGGCGACCTGCACCATAACCGCGTCCGGAACTGTCAACTTTCCGTCAGCGAGGAGTTCGCGGAAGGCCTTCAGCCGGAGTTCGATGCCCTTGGTGTAGTCGAGCCGGTCGACGCCCAGGATGATCGTCTTCGGGTTGCCCAGCTCCTCGCGGATCTGCTTGGCCCGGGCCTGGATCGCCGGGTCCTCGGCCAGCCGCTCCATCTCCTTGGTGTCGATCGAGATGGGGAACGCGCCCGCCTTCACCTGCCGGCCGTCGACCTGGATCATCTGGCCCTCGTAGCGCAGGCCGAGCAGGTGCCGGGCCAGGCGGACGAAGTTCTGCGCCGCCAGCCGCTGCTGGAAGCCGACCAGGTCCGCGCCGAGCAGTCCACGCAGGATCTCGGTGCGGAACGGCATCTGCATGAACAGCTCGATCGGCGGGAACGGGATGTGCAGGAAGAAGCCGATCCGCAGGTCCGGCCGCAACTCGCGGAGCATCGCCGGCACGAGCTGGAGCTGGTAGTCCTGGACCCAGACCGTGGCGCCCTCGGCCGCCACGTCCGCCGCGGCCTCCGCGAACCGGGCGTTCACCAATCGGTACGCCTCGCGCCAGCGCCGCTTGTATGCGGGCGTCTCCACCGCGTCGTGGTAGAGCGGCCAGATCGTCGCGTTCGACTGGCCCTCGTAGTAGCGCTCCAGTTCCTCGGCGCTCAGCGGCACCGGGTGCAGCCGGATGCCCTCCAGGTCGAACGGCTCGGGCGCGGCGCCGGTGCCGCCGGCCCACCCCACCCAGGTGCCCTGGTGCTCGGCGAGCACCGGGTGCAGCGCGGTCACCAGCCCGCCGGGGCTGCGCCGCCACTGCCGTCCCTCGGGTGTGCTCACCTCGTCGACCGGCAGACGATTGGCCACTACGACAAAGGAGCTACGGACGGTCACGATCGGCCACCTCCGGGTACTGACGGGTCCACCGCGATGAGCGTACTGAGCGTAGCTGCGGCGTCTGATCCCCCGTGCCGGAGTTACCTACCCGTCCCAGAACCGCCGAACCCACCGCGTGATCTTGTCGACACCGACGGCTCAGAGGTCGATGATCGGCCACTCCTTGGGGAGCACCTCACCGAGCAGTTCCCGCCGGTCCGTCACGATCGGCACGAGCGGGTTGGCGGCTGCCTCCATGGCCAGCTGCGCGAGGTCCATCCGGCCGGTCATCCGGCGCGACCAGCCGCCGAGATGCGCACACATGTCCGGTTCCACCGGGGTGATCTGTACTTGCGGCAGCGCGGCCAGCAATTCGAGAAGCTCCCACTGCGCGGCCGTGGCCTGCTGATGCGCGTGCGCCAGGCAGAGGGCGGGCACCAGCACGTCACCCGCGTAGTCGGCAGCCTCGGCGATCCTCGCGCCGACGTCCTTGGCGCCCGAGGCGTAGGCCAGCAGTGCGGCCGTGTCGAGCGCCAGGCCGAACTGCGTCACCGGCGTGCCTTCGCCCTGGCCGCAAGGACCTCCGACTGGAGCTTGGTGGCCTGCTCGCGCAGCTCGGGCGTGATGCTCGCGGCGAGTTGCTGCATCTCCGCGTGGGCCCGGTCCACGTCCTCCTCGGCGATCGTGACACCGGCGCGAGCGAGCACCACCCGCGTCTGTTCGCCGGCCATCTGACGGCGCACGGCACGTGCCACGAAGGCGGACACATTCGGCTCCTTGGCCAGCCGCTCCGCGACATCGTCCGGAAGGCTCACGGCGATCTTCTTGGTCATACGTCAAGGCTATTCAGTCATACCTGCGCTGGCAACGCGGCACCCCGCCGTACCCCTGGGGTGGGGTGATGTGGGCGTGGCGGTCCGTACCTGTCAGGATTGACGGCGGCGTGCGTGCGGCCGGCTCCCGGCCGGCGGCGGCAGGCGGAGATCGACGCCCGCGCCCCGCACCCGACAAGCCCGCGATCGCAACCCGACGGAGGTAGCCCGCACCGTGGCCCAGTTCATCTACGTCCTGGACAAGGCGCGCAAGGCGCACGGCGACAAGGTCGTGCTCGACAACGTGACGCTGAACTTCCTGCCGGGTGTCAAGATCGGGGTGGTCGGTCCGAACGGCGCCGGTAAGTCCAGCCTCCTCAAGATCATGGCAGGGCTGGACCGGCCGAGCAACGGCGAGGCCCGGCTCATGCCCGGCTACTCCGTCGGCATGCTCGCGCAGGAGCCGCCGCTCAACGACGCCAAGACGGTCCTCGGCAACGTCGAGGAGGCGGTCGCCGAGACCAAGGCCAAGCTGGAGCGGTTCAACAAGATCGCCGAGCAGATGGCCACGGACTACTCCGACGAGCTGATGGAGGAGATGGGCAAGCTCCAGGAGGAGCTGGACGCCTCCGACGCGTGGGACATCGACTCCAAGCTCGAACTCGCGATGGACGCGCTGCGCTGCCCGCCGCCGGACGCCGACGTCACCAAGCTCTCCGGTGGTGAGCGCCGCCGGGTGGCGCTGTGCAAGCTGCTGCTGGAGGCGCCGGACCTGCTGCTGCTCGACGAGCCCACCAACCACCTGGACGCGGAGAGCGTGCAGTGGCTGGAGCAGCACCTGGCCAAGTACGCCGGCACCGTCCTGGCGATCACCCACGACCGGTACTTCCTGGACAACGTGGCCAACTGGATCCTGGAGCTGGACCGCGGCCGGGCCTACCCGTACGAGGGCAACTACTCCACCTACCTGGAGAAGAAGGCCGCCCGGCTGTCCGTCGAGGGACGCCGCGACGCCAAGATGAAGAAGCGCCTCTCCGAGGAGCTGGAGTGGGTCCGCTCGAACGCCAAGGCGCGGCAGACCAAGTCCAAGGCCCGCCTGGACCGCTACGACGAGATGGCCGCTGAGGCGGAGAAGACCCGGAAGCTGGACTTCGAGGAGATCCAGATCCCGCCGGGCCCGCGCCTGGGCAACACGGTCATCGAGGCGCAGAACCTGACCAAGGCGTTCGGTGACCGGGTGCTGATCGACGACCTGTCGTTCTCGCTGCCCCGCAACGGCATCGTCGGCATCATCGGCCCGAACGGCGTCGGCAAGACCACGCTGTTCAAGACCATCGTCGGTCTGGAGCAGCCGACCAGCGGCTCGGTCCGGGTCGGCGAGACCGTCTCGCTGTCGTACGTCGACCAGAACCGGCAGGGCCTGGACGGTGACAAGACCGTCTGGGAGGTCGTCTCCGACGGCCTGGACCACCTCATGGTCGGCAAGGTCGAAATGCCGTCCCGGGCGTACATCGCCGCGTTCGGCTTCAAGGGGCCGGACCAGCAGAAGCCGACGAAGGTGCTCTCCGGCGGCGAGCGCAACCGGCTCAACCTGGCGCTGACGCTGAAGATCGGCGGCAACGTGATCCTGCTCGACGAGCCGACGAACGACCTGGACGTGGAGACGCTGTCCAGCCTGGAGAACGCGCTGCTGGAGTTCCCCGGCTGCGCCGTGGTCATCTCCCACGACCGGATGTTCCTGGACCGGGTCGCCACGCACATCCTGGCCTGGGAGGGCGACGACCAGAACCCGGCCAAGTGGTTCTGGTTCGAGGGCAACTTCGAGGCGTACGAGAAGAACAAGGTCGACCGGCTCGGCGCCGAGGCGGCCCGTCCGCACCGGGTGACCTACCGCAAGCTCACCCGTGACTGACCGCTTCGTCTACCACTGCGCGCTGCGCTGGTCCGACCTGGACGCGTACGGCCACGTCAACAACGCCCGCTTCCTCACGCTCTACGAGGAGGCCCGGGTGGCGATGATGTTCGCCGGCGGCCGGGCGTGGGGAGTGGGCTCGTTCGCCGACGGGGTGGTCATCCGCCGGCACGAGGTCGACTACCTGCGCCCGGTCGACTACGCGCTCGGCCGGGCCAGCGCGGAGGCCGCCCCGACGGTACGGATCGAGCTGTGGGTGGACCAGATCAGGGCCGCCTCCTTCTCGGTCGCGTACGAGCTGTACGACGGCGACACGCTGGCCGGCACCGCCCGGTCGCTGCTGGTGCCGTTCGACCTGACGGCGCAGCGCCCGCGCCGGATCTCGCCGGAGGAGCGGGCGTTCCTGCTCCGCTACGCGCCGGGGCTGAGCGGATGACCGGGCACGGGTTGACCGGGACGGCCGACGCCGGGGCCTTCCTGGCCCGGCTGGTCCGGTTCGACCCGGCCACTGTGGTCCGGCTGCGGCCGGTACCGGGCGCGGGCCGTACCGCCCTCTGGGCGCGGCTGCCGTGGGGCGTGCTCGTGGTCCGTACCGTGCCCGGCACCGCCCCCGGTGACGTCACGGTCGCCGCGGGGGAGCTGATGGCCGAACTCTCCGCCGGGGGCGAGGCGCTTCCGGTACGCCGGGACGACGGCTGGCGGTGGCAGCTCCCGCCGGCGGCGAGCCGGGCGGTGGAGGCGCTGCCCGGCGCCGAGCTGCGCCGGATCGCGGAGGCGGCGGCCGGGACGCTGCGCGAGGCGTCCACGCACGGCGTGGCGGGCCGCGCGGTCGGGCAGCGGGTGCTGCGGGACGCGCTGCTGGACCACGTCGCCGTGGTGGTGACCCCGGACGAGGCGCCGCGGACGCCGGTGGAGGTGTCGCAGCGACTGGTGCAGGCGCTGGTCCGGATGGGTTTCCTCGGCACCGGCGCGGACGACGTTCAGGTGCGGACGGCTGGTCGATGGGTCGGACTCGTCGGACCGTTCGGGGCAGCCTGGTCGCGGACCGTCGCCGATCTTGCACTCAGGCCGACGCCAGGTCATCCGAACGGATGACCCCATGTCGTCCTTCCGGTTTGGGGCGGTCGTTGGGGGGATGCCTCAGGCCGCCTGTCCGGGTACCGTCCATCCTCGGATCCAACGCACCGTAGGCGTCCGGATCCGCTGGGGAGTGAGGTGCGCGAGCGATGCCGTGGTGGTCATGGCGCCCTGGTCCCGCCGCTGGCGGGGAGCCGGAGACTCGAAGCGGGACCACAGTGGATGACACCATCCGGGTCGGACCACCGACCCCTCGCCAGCCGGGGGACGACGTGGCGCCGCCCGAGCGGGCGGCCCTCGCGGACATGCCGGCCACCGTCGCGCCGGTCACGCTGAGCCGGGTCTGCGACGCGCTCGACCTGCTCGACGTGCGCTATCTGGCCGACGGCGACGGCAACCTGCTGGCCATGTGGGAGCGGCACGCCGTGCTCGTCGCGCTGGAGGGCCCCGAGGACGAGATCCTCGTGATGCGGGCCCGCCCGCACGCGACGGTCCCGCCGGACTGGGCCGACCGGGCCTACCGCGTCGTGAACGAGTGGAACCACACCCGGCGCTTCTGCAAGGCGTACATCGGTGACCCGACCGAGCGCGGTCAGCTCCCGATCTACGCCGAGTTGCAGGTCCCGCTCGGCGCCGGCGCCCACGACGCGCTGCTGGTCGAGATGCTCGACTGCGGCGCCGCCGTCGCGGTGACGTTCGTCGACTGGCTGCACGACGAGGGCGCCCTGCTCTGAGCCGGGCTCAGCCGGCCGGGTCCTCCATCACGTTCACCATGAAGTAGGCGGCCCGCTCCAGGTAGTCCCAGAGCGCGGCGGCGAGCTGCGGCGGCAGGTCCAGCGCGTCCACCGCCCGGCGCATGTGGTGCAGCCAGGCGTCCCGCTCGGCCGCGCCGATCCGGAACGGGGCGTGCCGCATCCGCAGCCGCGGGTGGCCGCGCTGCTCCGAGTAGGTGTGCGGGCCACCCCAGTACTGGATGAGGAACAGGGTCAGCCGGTCCGCCGCCGGGCCCAGGTCCTCCTCCGGGTACATCGGCCGCAGCAGCGGGTCGTCGGCCACACCGGCGTAGAACTCGTCCACCAGCTTGCGGAAGGCCGGTTCGCCGCCGATCGCCTCGAAGAGGGTCATCGACTCGCCTGGGGAAGTCACGCTTCCATCCTGCCAGGTGCGGCCCGGCACCCGCGCCCGCCCGCCGGGCGGCGCGGATCACGTCACCGCGTGCCGGCGTCGGCCGTGCTCCCGGTTCCGGTCACCGGACGCGGGGCCGGGCGCGTGGGAGTGCGCCGGTCCGCCACCGGCCGCCGACTCCGCGCGGGCGGCCGCGACGGCCTCGTGGATCACCTGTGGCCGGGGCCAGGCGAGCGCCGCCACCGACATGATCAGCACCCCCGCGGCGCTCCACACGCCGACCACCGACGGGACCGAGAAGCGCTCGGCGAGCGCGCCCGTGGCCAGCACCGCGGCGCCCTGGATGATCTGTGTGCCGCTGGCCATGACGCCGAACGCCCGGGCCCGGAAGCCCTCCGGGAGCGCTTGCACGAACAGGCCGTTGGCGACCGGGACGAGCCCGGCGACGGCGAAGCCGCAGCCGGCGGCCAGCAGCGCCACCACCGCCGGCGGCGGGTTGAACAGCGCGGGTACGAGCGTCGCCGGCGCGATGATCATCAACGGTCGCATCAGCGTCAGCCGCCGGTCCGGGCCGACGAGCCGGCTGATGGTCAGCCCGCCGAGGATGTATCCGACCGGGACGGCGGCCATGATCAGACCTTGGGCGGTGCCGGCGTCCATCCGGCCGTCGGTCCGGTCGGCGGCCCAGCCCGCGGCCAGCCCTTCGGGGACGATCGAGAAGAGCATCGCGCTGAACACCAGCACCGCGATGGCGCGCAGCACCGGCCGCTCGAAGACGATCCGGAAGCCCTGGACGGTCTCCCGCAGCAGGTGGCTGCGGTGCACCTCGGTCATCGCCGGTGGCCGCTCGCGTACGCCGAAGCGGACGATCGCGGCCGACACGGCGAAGGTCACGGCGTTGACGAGCAGCGCGGTGTTCGGGTTGAGCGCCGCCACCGTGGCGCCGATCAGGTAGCCGACGACCTGGGCGGCCTGACCGGCGCTGGTGAACGCGGCCAGGCCCACGACCAGCCGGTCCCCGGTCAGGATGTGCGGCATCAACGCGGACCGCGCCGCCTGGCTCGGCGGGTTCGCGAGCGTGGCCAGGAAGATCAGCGCGAAGATCGACCAGGTCGGCATCCAGGGCATCGCGACCAGCGCCATCAGCGCCATCCGCAGCAGGTCGCAGACGACCATGACCCGGCGGTAGTGGTGCCGCTCGGCGAGCGCGGAGAGCAGCGGGCCGCCGACCAGCCAGGGAAGGTAGCTGGCGGCGAACGCGGCGGCGGAGAGCGCGACCGAATCGGTCTCGCGCAGCACGAGCACGGTGACCGCGGCGCGGGCCAGATAGTCACCCACCCAGGAGAGGGTGTTGGCGGCGAAGATGGCGCGGAACTCCGACTGACCGAAGACGTCCCGGAATGTGGCCGGGGCCTCCCGGGCGGGTCGCGCGTCGGACACCGTCGCCTCCATCGTTCCTGGTCGACCACTTGTGATGGCCCGACCGGGAACCGTCGTCAGATCGATCGATCAGCGAGGACACGAGCACGCCCCCCGGTGGAGCGTGTGCACCGGATTCTGCCCGATCGTCTGACAACTGGCTAGGGCGAACGGATTGATCGTCGCATCTCCGACTGAACGAACGGACGATACCCGAGGGGCCGCGCGGTGCGGAACCCCGGAAATCGTCCGGCTCGTCCGGCGGCTCAGGTGGGTCCGCCGGTACCAGTACCCTCGGCGGCGGGCGGCGCCGGCGGCTGGACCGGGAGGCCGGGGAACAGCCGGGCAGCCGCGATCTGCGCGACGATCCCCGAGTTCTCCAACGCCTCCGCGAGGCGGCGGCGCAGCTCACGCCCGACCGCGAACTGCCCGTCAGCGGTGGTCTTGACGACGGTACGGATCACCGCGCCGTCGACAGTCATCTGCTCGACGCCCAGGACCTCCGGCTGCTCCACGATGCTCGGCGCCAGCTCCGGGTCCAGCGCCACCGAGGCCGCCGCGGTACGCAGCACGGCGGTGGCCTCCTCGGTGCCGGCGAACCCGATCGGCAGGTCGACCACGACGAGCGCCCAGCCCTGGCTCTTGTTCCCGACGCGGACGATCTCGCCGTTGCGGATGTACCAGAGCACGCCCCGGCCGTCCCGGACCGTGGTGACCCGCAGCCCGACCGCCTCGACCACGCCTGTGGCCTCGCCCAGGTCGACCGTGTCGCCGACGCCGTACTGGTCCTCGATCAGCATGAACAGGCCGGCGATCAGGTCCTTGACCAGGCTCTGCGCGCCGAAGCCGAGCGCCACGCCGGCGATGCCCGCGCTGGCCAGCAGCGGGGCCAGGTCGAAGCTGAACTCCTTGAGCACCATCAGCAGCGCGATGCCGAAGACGAACGCGGTGACCATGCTGCGCAGCACCGACCCGATCGCCTCGGCCCGCTGCCGCCGCCGCTCCGGCACGAACTGGTCCGGGTCGAGCGTGGCGCTGGGGATGCGTTCCCGCAGCGGGCGGAGCATGGTCGGCACCGCGCCCTGGGTGGTGGTCCGCACCAGCCGGTTGATGGTCCGGTGCAGCGCCCACCGGGCGGCCACCGCGATCAACAGGATCAACGCGACCCGTAGCGGCTTCAGCAGGACCCAGTAGCTGCTCTCGGCGAACCAGGCGGAGCCGGTGAGCCGGTACAGGAACTCGCAGGAACTGCTGCCCTGGCAGTCCGGCTTCCGGTCGGAGAAGGCCGACAGCAGGGCGGAGATCAGGTCGGAGACGTTCACCCTGCTTTCGTACCGCACCGGTGACGGGCGGCGGACACCGCCACCTCGGCGAAGTGTCGCTACCGGAGGGGGTAGCCCGGATTAGTACGTGCAATCCGGGGCGCGATCAGGGACTATTGGCGCAACGGACGTCGGTGATCCGGCCGGCGTCGGAGCCGTTCCGCGCTGTCCGCGGGGCGGTTCCGGCGCAGACGAGGCGGGAACGACTGGACCGGGAGGGTGAGCGCGATGCCTGACATACGACCCACGGCGGGCTCCGGTGCACTCGTTCTCAACGCCACCTACGAGCCCCTGTGCGTCGTGTCGGTGCGTCGTGCCGCGATCCTCGTCCTCAGCGCCAAGGCGGTCTGCGTCGCCGACGGCGAGGGCATCCTGCACAGCGCGCGCAACGCGTTACCGGTGCCCTCTGTGGTGCGCCTGACCCGCTACGTCCGGGTGCCGTACCGCACCCACGTCGGGTTGTCCCGGCGGGCGGTGTTCGCCCGCGACGGGTGGCGGTGCGCGTACTGCCGAGGGCCGGCCGAGACCATCGACCACGTCTTCCCGCGCAGCCGGGGCGGCCGGCACGCCTGGGAGAACGTGGTCGCCGCGTGCGCGCGGTGCAACCACACCAAAGGCGACAAGACGCCCGCCGAGCTGGGCTGGCGGCTGCACCACCTGCCGGCCGCGCCCAAAGGAGCCGCCTGGCGGGTGCTCGGGCACCGCGCCCCCGACCCGCGCTGGGCGGACTGGCTCGACCTGCGCGAGCCCGAGCCCGAGGCGGCCTGACCCGCCCGCTCAACGCGCCTTGACCAGCGCGGCGTAGACGACCAGGTTGTCCGCGTACCCGGTCTCGCCGCCCACCCAGCGCCCGCCGCAGGTGATCAGCCGCAGGTTGGGCCGGCTGAAGTCGCCGTAGACGTCCTCCACCGGCAGCTTCTCCTTGCCGTACCGCTCGATCGACGTCACCTCGAACACCGCCACCGAGCGGTCCTCGCGGGTCACCTCGATCCGGTCGCCGTCGTCGAGGTCCTTCAGCCCGTGGAAGACGGCCGGACCGGTGGTGGTGTCGACGTGCCCGACGAGCACCGCCGGGCCGTACTGGCCGGGCGTGGGGCCCTTGTCGTACCAGCCGACCTCGCCTGCGCGCTCCACGTCCGGCACCGCGATGCTGCCGTCGGGCGCGATGCCGACCCGGTGCACCGGCGCGCGCAGGTTCAGCTTGCCGATGCTCAGGTCCGTCGGCGGGCTGGCCGGCAGGACCGGGAACTTCTTCGGTGGCGGGCGCAGGCCGGCCACGATCCGGTCCGGCAGCACGCTGACGCCGGTCACCCGTTCCACGCCGAGCATGGCGACGATCAGGGCCATCACGCTCGCCACCACGAGCACCGGGATCCCGGGGCTGCGGCTCGGGGCGTACCGGCGGGTGGTGGTCCCGGCGGCGCGGGCCGGGACCGGCCGGGACTGCGGGTCGGCGGTGGCGACGCTGGCCGAGAACGCGTGCCCGGCGACGTGGGCGAACCGGCGCGCGGCGCGGGACGTCAGCCGCAGCGCGGCCCGGAGCCGGCCGGCGCGCTGTCGCGACCGGCGGCCGGGACGGGCGGCGTCGCGGCGTCTGCGGTCCGCCGCCGGGCCGGTACGGTCCCGGCGGCGCGATGAGCGGGCCATTGCGGCACCTCTCGTCAGGCACGGCCGCCGGTCTTACGGCGGGCACTCACACCGGCCACCACTGCCACCGCGACCAGACCGCCGACGAGCAGCAGCGAACCGGTGCCCCGGCTACCCGCGGTGCCACCGCCGCCGGTCGCCGGTCCCTTGCTCGGCTGCGCCATGTTGAGCACGGTGAGCATGGTCGAGGCGGTGTTGCCGTTGGAGCAGTCCAGGTTCACCGGGTAGTCGCCGGGCGCCTTGTTGCCGGGCACGGTGACCGAGCCGGTGAGGAAGCCGTTGTCCGGCCGCAGCGTCACCCGCCCGAAGGCGTCCGAGGTGACCTGCGCCTGACGGTTGTTGCTGTTGTCGCAGCCGGCCCGCAGGTTGACCCGGGAACCGGCCTGGACGCTGTTCGGCGTCACCTCGATGAACACGCTCTCCCCGGCCCGGGCCGGCGGCGCGGTGGTCAGGACGAACGCCGCCACCAGGCCGAACAGGCCCAGCAGGGACGACAACGCACGATGTGACAGGAGCCCTCGCATGGTTCCCCCCTCCCGGCGCGACGGTGCGCCGGACCACTGACGGGCAGCGGCGCCTGCTTTCCCGGAGGGCGGGGGAAGCTAACGGGGCGCCTTGACCACGGGGTGCCAGGCCAGCGGGGTGGAGAGCACCATCGTGCTGGACGGCTGCCCGTACGGCGCGAGGCGGTCGATGACCTCCTCGAACTCACCCATGTTGGTGGCGGCGACCTTGAGCATGCTGCACGCGTCACCGGTGATCCGGTGGATCTCCATGATCTCCGGCCAGCCCGCGACGTCGGGGTCGTTGAGGATGCAGCGCGCGCCGTAGCAGGACATCCGGATCAGGGCGAGCACCGTCCGCCCGGCCCGGGTGAGGTCGACGTGGGCGTGGTAGCCGGTGATCACACCGGATTCCTCCAGCCGCCGGACCCGCTCGGCCACAGCGGGCGGCGACAGGTGGACCCGGCGGGACAACTCGCTGTACGACAGCCGGGCGTCGGCCTGGAGCTCGCGCAGCAGCGCCCAGTCCATGTCGTCCACGCGCGGACCTTCCTTCCGTAAAGACAGCGACGCGAGATGGTTTCGGTTCGCGAAGTGAGACCACCATACCGCCGTTGAACAGGCATTCCATTCGGCCGCCCACCAGCGGGATCATGACGTCTACCCCGCGCACGGACGGAGAATGACTGTGGAACAGACGACGGCGGTGCGCCCGGTAACCCCCCAGGAACGGGCGGCTCGGGCGGCGCGCAACGGCGGCGAGCCGACGCTGGAGTTCGCCGACCGCGTGCCGTACGACGCGTACGTGCGGGCCAGCACGCTGCACCGGCTCCAGGAGCCGCTCAGCGACGACCCGGGCGAGATGTCCTTCCTGATGGTCAGCCAGATCATGGAGCTGTACTTCGGTCTGACCTGCCACGAGCTGCGGCACGCCAAGCGCGAGCTGCGCGAGGACCGGATCTGGGAGGCGCTGCCCCCGCTGCGCCGCGCCGCCCTGCACCTGGAGGGCCTCAACGCCGCGTGGCACGGCCTGCGCTGGATGAGCCCGGCCGACTTCAACCGCTTCCGCGACCGGCTCGGCGAGGGCTCCGGCTTCCAGTCCGCCATGTACCGGCAGCTGGAGTTCCTGCTCGGCCTGCGCGACCGGGCGCTGATCCGTCCGTTCCGCCGGCAGACCGAGGTGTACGACGAGCTGACCGCCGCGCTGGCCACGCCGAGCCTCTGGGACGAGGTGGTGGCGCTGCTCGCCCGCAAGGGCTTCGACGTGCCGGCCGAGCTGCTGTCGCGGGACGTGAACGCCGAGCACGAGGGACACCCGGCGATCGAGGCGGCCTGGGTCCGGATCTACGGCGACAACGGGCCGGACAACCACCTCCGCCTGCTCGGCGACGCGCTGACCGAGATCGCCGAGGAGTTCGGCGACTGGCGCTGGAACCACGTCAAGGCCGTCCAGCGCACGATGGGCGCCAAGGTCGGCAGCGGCGGTTCCGCCGGCCTGGCATGGTTGCAGCGCAGCATGGCCCGGGTGGTCTTCCCGGAGCTGTGGTCGGCCCGCACCGCGATGTGACGAGAGAGAACAGCATGCACACCCCCGAGAACGAAGCCCTCCGCCGCGACGCCGCAGACCCCGGCCACCGGCACCTGTTCCACATCCCACCCGCCGACGGCGGGCGCTACCCCGACACGGCGTACCTGGCGGGCAACTCGCTCGGCCTCCAGCCGCGGGCCACCCGGGACGAACTCCTCGCCGACCTGGACGCCTGGCAGCGCCTGGGCGTCGAGGGGCACCTGGAGTCGGAGCGGCCCTGGCTGCCGTACCACGAGCTGCTGACCGCGCCGGCCGCCCGCCTGGTCGGCGCGCTGCCCGCGGAGACCGTGGTGATGAACTCCCTCACGGTGAACCTGCACCTGCTGATGGTCAGCTTCTACCGGCCGGCCGGCGAGCGCACCCGCATCGTCATCGAGGACAGCGCGTTCCCCTCGGACAGCTACGCCGTGCGCAGCCAGGCCCGCTTCCACGGCCTGGACCCGGACACCACTGTGGTACGCCTCAAGCCGCGTCCCGGCTCGGACACGCTCGGCACCGAGGACGTGCTGGACTTCCTGGCCCGCGAGGGCCACACGGTGGCGCTGCTGATGCTCGGCGGCGTGAACTACCTGACCGGCGAGCTGATGGACATCCCGGCCATCACCGCCGCCGGCCGCGCCGCGGGCGCCGTCGTCGGCTGGGACCTGGCGCACGCCGCCGGCAACGTGCCGCTCGCGCTGCACGACTGGGACGTGGACTTCGCCGCCTGGTGTTCGTACAAGTACCTCAACTCCGGCCCCGGCGCGCTGGGCGGTGTCTTCGTCCACGAGCGGCACCTCGGCGACCCGTCGATCCCGCGGTTCGAGGGCTGGTGGAGCACCGAGGCGGCCACCCGGTTCGAGATGACCCCGGTGTCCCGGCCGCCGGCCACCGTGGAGGCGTGGCAGATCTCCAACCCGCCGATCTTCGCGATGGGCCCGGTGCGTACCTCGCTGGAGCTGTTCGACTCCGTCGGCATGCCGGCGCTGCGCGAGCGCAGCCTGCGGCTCACCGCCTGGCTGGAGCAGCTGCTCGACGAGGTGACGCCCGGCCGTCCGCTCGCCGTGGTCACCCCGCGCGACCCGGCCCGCCGCGGCTGCCAGCTCTCGGTGCGGATCGGGGTCGGTAGCGCCAACGAGCTGACCAAGCGGCTGCGGCACGAGCACGGCGTGGTCGCCGACGCCCGGGAGCCGGACATCGTCCGGTTCGCGCCGGTGCCGCTCTACTCGACGTACCACGACTGCTGGCGGGTCGCCGAGGCGCTGGCGGCAACTGTTGAGAAGGAGGGCTCGTGAGCGTGACGAGTGAGCGCGACGAGATCGCGGTGGTCGGCGCCGGGCTGGCCGGCTGTCTGCTGGCCTGCTACCTGGCCCGGCGCGGCTACCCGGTGGCCCTCTACGAGCGGCGGCCCGACCCGCGTACCGGCACCGTCGAGCGGGGCCGGTCGATCAACCTGGCGCTGTCCGAGCGCGGCCTGGACGCGCTGCGCCGCATCGGCCTGGAGGACGAGGTGATGGCGGACGCGCTGCCGATGCGCGGCCGCATGATCCACCCGGTCGAGGGCGAGCCGGAGTTCCAGTCCTACAGCGGCTCCGGGGACCGGGCGATCAACTCGATCAGCCGGGGCGCGCTGAACAACGCGCTGCTCGACGCCGCCGCCGCGCTGCCGAACGTGCGCGTCGCGTTCGACCACCGGCTGGTCGGGCTCGACCCGCTCGGCGGCGAGATGACGTTCGAGACGCCGCAGGGCAAGGTCACCGCCACCGCCTCGGTCATCCTCGGCGCCGACGGCGCCGGCTCCGCGGTGCGCGGGCAACTGCTCGCGTACGGCGGCCTGACCGAGAGCCTGGACTTCCTCGACTACGGCTACAAGGAGCTGACCATCCCGCCGCTGGGCGGGGAGTTCGCGCTCGACCCGGGCGCGCTGCACATCTGGCCGCGCGGCACCTCGATGATGATCGCGCTGCCGAACCCGGACCGCTCCTTCACCTGCACGCTGTTCTGGCCCACCCACGGCACCCGCAGCTTCGCCTCGCTGAGCAGCCCGGCGGCGATCGAGCGGTTCTTCGCCACGCACTACCCGGACCTGGTCCCGCTCGCGCCGAACCTGGTCGACGACTACCAGCACAACCCGGTGGGTGTGCTCGGCACTGTGCGCTGCACGCCGTGGCAGGTAGCCGGCAAGGTCGGCCTGATCGGCGACGCCGCGCACGCCATCGTGCCGTTCTACGGCCAGGGCGCGAACTGCGCGTTCGAGGACGTGGTCGAGCTGGACCGCTGCCTCGACGAGTGCGACGACGAGTGGGCAGCCGCGCTGCCGCTGTTCCAGCACCGCCGCCAGGACAACGCCGAGGCGATCGCCCGGATGGCGCTGGCGAACTTCGTGGAGATGCGGGACAAGGTCGCCTCGCCGGTGTTCCGCACCCGCAAGCAGGTCGAGCACGCGCTGGAACGCGCGCTGCCCGGCCGCTACGTCTCCCAGTACGAGCTGGTCTCCTTCTCCACCACCCCGTACGCGCAGGTGCGCCGCCGGGTGCGGCGGCAGTACGCCGTCGTCGGCGCGGTCGCCTCCGGTGTGCTGGCGTTGCTGGCCACCGCCGTCGGCGCGGCCGTGGAGCGACGCCGATGACGCTCTGGGACCCCCGGCTGATGGCCGGGCACGCGCCGGACGGCCCCGGCCTGCTGCGCAACTTCGTCGGCGGCGAGTTCGTCGATGCCGGTTCCCGGTTCACCAAGCGCAGCCCGGTCACCGGCGAGCCGGTGTTCGAGGTGGTCGAGGCGTCGCAGTCGACTGTGGACGACGCGGTAGCGGCGGCCCGGGCGGCGCTGCGCGGCCCGTGGGGCCGGATGGGGGAGCGGGAACGCGCCGAGGTGCTGCGCCGGGTCGCCGACGAGCTGGAGCGGCGCTTCGACGACCTGGTCGCCGCCGAGGTTGCGGACACCGGCAAGGCCATCTCGCAGGCCCGGACGCTCGACATCCCGCGCGGCGCGGCGAACTTCCGGGCGTTCGCCGAGATCGTGGCGACCGCGCCCACCGAGTCGTTCACCACAGTCACCCCGGCCGGGGGCCGGGCGCTGAACTACGCGGTCCGCAAGCCGGTCGGCGTGGTCGCGGTGATCGTGCCGTGGAACCTGCCGCTGCTGCTGCTCACCTGGAAGGTCGCCCCGGCCCTGGCCTGCGGCAACGCCGTGGTGGTCAAGCCCAGCGAGGAGACCCCCGCGTCGGCCACGCTGCTGGCCGAGGTGATGGCCGCGGCGGGCGTGCCCGACGGCGTGTTCAACCTGGTGCACGGCTTCGGCCCCGGCTCGGCCGGCGAGCACCTGACCCGGCACCCGGGCGTGGACGCGATCACGTTCACCGGCGAGTCGGCGACCGGTAGCGCGATCATGCGCGCCGCCGCCGACGGGGTGAAGGCGGTCAGCTTCGAACTGGGCGGCAAGAACGCCGGCCTGGTGTTCGCCGACGCCGACCTGGACGCGGCGGTCGCCGGTTCGGTGCGGTCCAGCTTCACCAACGGCGGCCAGGTGTGCCTGTGCACCGAGCGCATCTACGTGCAGCGGCCGGTGTTCGAGGAGTTCACCGCGCGGCTGGCCAAGCGCGCCGACGAGCTGGCGTACGGCTGGCCGGACGACGAGGCGACGGCGAACATGCCGCTCATCTCGCACGGCCACCGGGACAAGGTGCTCGGCCACTACGCGCTGGCCCGTACCGAGGGCGCCGAGGTGCGTGCCGGTGGCGGCACGCTGCGCTTCGGCGACGCCCGCGACGGCGGGGCGTACGTGCAGCCGACGGTGCTCACCGGCCTGGGCGCGGACGCCCGCACCAACCAGGAGGAGATCTTCGGCCCGGTGGTGCACGTCGCGCCGTTCGACGACGAGGACGAGGCGTTCGCGCTCGCGAACGGCACCGCCTACGGCCTCGCGGCGACGGTGTGGACGCGGGACGTGGGCCGGGCGCACCGGGCCGGCGCCCGGCTCGACGCGGGCATCGTCTGGGTCAACACCTGGTTCCTGCGCGACCTGCGCACCCCGTTCGGCGGAGTGAAGGCGTCCGGCGTGGGCCGCGAGGGCGGCGTGCACTCGCTCGACTTCTATTCGGAACTGACAAACGTCTGCGTGGACCTCACATGAGCGCGCGTGGGCAGAATGGCCGGAATCCCCAGCGACGTAAGCGAGGAGCCGCCATGACCGTGGACATCGAGGCCGCCAACCGGGAACTCGCCGTGGCCCGGCAGGACGGGAAGCCCTGCCCGCCGCTGCGCGGCCGGTTGCTGCCCGAGGGCGACATCGAGGCCGCGTACCAGGTGCAGCAGGTCTACACCCGGCAACGGCTGGGCAAGGGACACCGCCGCGTCGGCGCGAAGATCGGCCTGACGTCGCGGACCGTGCAGGAGAGCTTCGGCGTCTTCCAGCCCGACTTCGGGGTGCTCTTCGACGACATGGCCGTCGGTGACGGCGTCGAGGTGCCGATCGACCGGCTGCTCCAGCCGCGGGTGGAGGCGGAGATCGCCTTCGTGCTCGGCGCGGACCTGCCGGACGAGCGGGTCACCACAGTCGACCTGATCCGGGCGGTGGACCACGTGCTGCCGGCCATCGAGATCGTCGACTCGCGGATCGCGGACTGGGACATCTCCATCGTGGACACGGTGGCGGACAACGCCTCCAGCGGGCTGTTCGTGCTCGGCACCGCGCCCCGGCGGCTCGCGGACGTCGACCTGCGGCTGTGCGGCATGGTGCTGGAGCACGCCGGTGAGCCGGTCTCGGTCGGCGCGGGCGCGGCCTGCCTCGGCAATCCGCTGCACGCGTTGCAGTGGCTGGCCGCGACCATGGCCCGGGCGGGCGACCCGCTCAAGGCCGGTGACGTGGTGCTCTCCGGCGCGCTCGGGCCGATGGTGCCGGTCACGCCCGGCGCCGCGTACGAGGCGCGCATCTCCGGGCTCGGCTCGGTGCGTACCTGTTTCTCGCGGGAGGGAACGTCATGACTGTCGGAGTGGCGGTGCTCGGGTCGGGCAACATCGGCACCGACCTGATGATCAAGGTGCTGCGGCTGAGTGAGAGCCTGCGCATGGTGGCGATGGCCGGCATCGACCCGGCCTCGGACGGTCTGGCCCGGGCCCGCCGGCTCGGCGTGACCACCACCGCCGAGGGCGTCGACGGCCTCGTGGCGCTGCCCGAGTTCGCGGACGTCCAGCTCGTCTTCGACGCCACCTCGGCCGGCGCGCACAAGCGTCACGACGAGGTGCTGCGGGCACACGGCCGCACCGTCGTCGACCTGACGCCCGCGGCGATCGGCCCGTACGTGGTGCCGCCGGTGAACCTCGACGAGCACCTGGGCGAGCCGAACGTCAACATGGTGACCTGCGGCGGGCAGGCCACGGTGCCGATCGTGCACGCGGTCGGCCGGGTCACCCCCGTCGCGTACGGCGAGATCGTCGCCTCGATCGCCTCGAAGTCGGCCGGGCCCGGCACCCGGGCCAACATCGACGAGTTCACCGAGACCACCGCCCGCGCCATCGAGGTGGTCGGCGGCGCCGAGCGCGGCAAGGCCATCATCGTGCTGAACCCGGCCGACCCGCCGCTGCTCATGCGCGACACGGTCTACTGCCTGTGCCCGGACGCCGACGCCGACCGGGTGAAGATCGCCGCCTCGGTGGCCGACATGGTGAAGACCGTGCAGGAGTACGTGCCCGGCTACCGGCTCAAGCAGGACGTGCAGTTCGACGCCGTGGACACGTACGCGCCGGTGCTCGGCCGGCACTTCACCGGCCTCCAGGTGTCGGTGTTCCTGGAGGTCTCCGGCGCCGGGCACTACCTGCCCGCGTACGCCGGGAACCTGGACATCATGACGTCGGCCGCGCTGCGTACCGCGGAGCGGCTGGTGGCGCTGCGTTCCCCGGAGGGGGCACCCCGATGACCGACCTCTACATCCAGGACGTGACGCTGCGCGACGGCATGCACGCCATCGCCCACCGCTACACGGTCGACCAGGTGCGTACCATCGCCGCCGCGCTCGACGCCGCAGGTGTGGCGGCGGTCGAGGTGGCGCACGGCGACGGCCTGGCCGGTTCCAGCGTCAACTACGGGCACGGCGCCGCCGCCGACGCGGACTGGATCGCCGCCGCCGCCGAGGTGCTGACCACCGCGCGGCTCACCACGCTGCTGCTGCCGGGCATCGGCACCATCGCCGACCTGAAGGCGGCGAAGGCGCTCGGCGTGACAAGCGTCCGGATCGCCACGCACTGCACCGAGGCGGACATCTCCGCCCAGCACATCGCGTGGGCCCGGGAGAACGACATGGACGTCTCCGGGTTCCTGATGATGTCGCACCTCAACGACCCGGCCGGGCTGGCCGCGCAGGCCAAGCTGATGGAGTCGTACGGCGCGCACTGCGTCTACGTCACCGACTCCGGCGGGCGGCTGCTGATGTCGGACGTGGCGCAGCGCGTCGACGCGTACCGGCAGGTGCTGGAACCGGAGACGCAGATCGGCATCCACGCGCACCACAACCTGTCGCTGGGTGTGGCGAACAGCGTGCTCGCGGTCGAGCACGGCCGGATCCTCGGCGACGGCCCGCTCGGCTCGCCGTCCGGGCGGACCGTCCGGGTGGACGCGTCGCTCGCCGGCATGGGCGCCGGCGCGGGCAACGCGCCGCTGGAGGTCTTCGTCGCGGTCGCCGAGCTGCACGGCTGGAAGCACGGCTGCGACGTGTTCGCGCTGATGGACGCCGCCGACGACCTGGTCCGCCCGTTGCAGGACCGGCCGGTCCAGGTGGACCGGGAGACGCTCTCCCTCGGGTACGCGGGCGTCTACTCCAGCTTCCTGCGGCACGCCGAGCGGGCCTCGGCCAAGTACGGCGTGGACGTCCGCTCGATCCTGGTCGAGCTGGGCCGTCGCCGGATGGTCGGCGGCCAGGAGGACATGATCGTGGACGTGGCACTGGACCTGGCGAGCAAGGAGAGCAACTCATGATCGGGCCGGACATCGCCGGCATCGCGGAGAAGCTGGGCGCGGCGGCCGACGACGCCACCGCGATCCCGCAGCTGGCCGCCGAGACCGGCCTCGACGTCGACGCCGCGTACGCGGTGCAGACCGCGCTGGTGCAGCGCCGCCTCGA
Organism: Micromonospora sp. SYSU B005; assembly: GCF_055362685.1. Taxonomy (NCBI): domain Bacteria; kingdom Bacillati; phylum Actinomycetota; class Actinomycetes; order Micromonosporales; family Micromonosporaceae; genus Micromonospora; species Micromonospora sp. SYSU B005. The sequence continues at coordinate 46,795 of NZ_JAXCFU010000018.1, forward strand.
CCGGGGTGAGCGGCTGGTCGGCCTCAAGATGGGGCTCACCAGCAAGGCCAAGATGGCGCAGGTCGGCGTGGACGAGGTGATCTGGGGCCGGCTGACCGACGTGATGCGGGTACCGGACGGCGGCGGCGTCGACGTGGGCGACTTCATCCACCCCCGGGTCGAGCCGGAGGTGGCGTTCCTGCTGGACCGGCTGCCCGACCCGGGCGAACCGGTCGGCTCGTTCACCCGTGCGGTACGCGCGGTCGCCCCGGCGATCGAGCTGATCGACTCCCGGTACGCGAACTTCACCTTCTCGCTGCCGGACGTGATCGCCGACAACACCTCGGCCGCCGCGTTCGTGGTCGGGCCGTGGTCGCCGGTGCCGGACGGGCTGGACAACCTCGGCGTGCTGCTGGAGATCGACGGGCGGGTGGCGCAGGTCGGCTCGACCGCCGCCATCCTCGGCGACCCGCGCCGCGCGCTGGACGAGGGCCTGCGGCTGGCCGGCCGGCACGGCGTACGGCTGCGCAAGGGCTGGGTGTTCCTGGCCGGCGCGGCCACCGCCGCGGTGCCGCTGCGCCCCGGGGCGCACGTCCGCGCCACAGTGGAGAAGCTGGGTTCCGCCTCCCTGAAGGCCCTCCCATGACGGCCCGCGTGGTGGCCGGCAAGGCCGTGCCGCGGGGTGCGTTCCCGCACGTCAAGGTGGCCGGCGGGTTCGTCTACGTCTCCGGTACGTCGTCGCGCCGGCCGGACAACACGTTCGCCGGGGTGTCGGTGGACGAGTTCGGCACCACCGACCTGGACATCCGCGAGCAGACCCGGGCCGTGATCGAGAACATCCGCGACCTGCTCCGCTCGGTCGGCGCCGACCTGAGCGATCTGGTGCAGGTCACCAGCTACCTGGTCAACATGAACGACTTCGGCGGCTACAACGAGGTGTGGGCGGAGTTCTTCGACGCCACCGGGCCGACCCGGACCACAGTCGCCGTGCACCAGCTTCCGCACCCGCATCTGCTGATCGAGATGCAGGCCGTCGCCCTACTTCCGTCGGGAGGTTCCCATGAGTGAGATCGCCGAGCCGTTCAGCTTCTCCGGCTGGATCGGCGAGAACCAGCACCTGCTCAAGCCCCCGGTGGGCAACAAGGAGATGCTGCCCGGCAGCGACGACTTCATCGTCATGGTGGTGGGCGGCCCGAACCAGCGCACGGACTTCCACGTCGACCCGTACGAGGAGTTCTTCTACCAGGTCAAGGGCAACATGCACATCAACCTGATGCTGCCCGAGGGCCCGCGTACGGTGCACGTGCGCGAGGGGCAGATGTGGATGCTGCCGCGCAACACCCCGCACTCGCCGCAGCGCCCGGAGGCCGGCTCGATCGGCATGGTGATCGAGCGGGTCCGCGAGGAGGGCACGCTGGAGAAGTTCCAGTGGTACTGCGCCGAGTGCGACCACAAGGTGCACGAGGTCGAGTTGCAGGTTCGCGACATCGCCGCCGACCTGCCCCCGGTCTTCGCCGCGTTCTACGCCGACGAGAAGGCCCGCACCTGCGACAACTGCGGCGCGCTGCACCCCGGCAAGGGCTGACGCGTGCCGGTCGTGGACGTGCACACGCACGTCGTACCGAAGGGGTGGCCGGACCTCGCCGCGGCGTGCGGCGGGTCCGGCTGGCCCTGGCTGCGGGTGGACTCCGAGCGCGCCGCCATGATCATGGTGGGGGAGACGGAGTTCCGCCCGGTCGGCGCGCAGTGCTGGGACGCGCCGGCCCGGCTGGCCGACATGGACGCCGACGGCGTGGACGTGCAGGTCGTCTCGCCGACCCCGGTGTTCTTCAGCTACGACCGCCCGGCCGACCAGGCGGTCAAGGTGGCCCGGATCTTCAACGACCTCACGCTGGAGGTCACCGCCGGCGGTGGCGGCCGGCTGGTGCCGTTCTGCCAGGTACCGTTGCAGGACCCGGACGCGGCCTGCGCCGAGCTGGACCGCTGCCTGTCGGCCGGGCACGCCGGGGTGGAGATCGGCAACCACGTCGGTGACCGGGACCTGGACGACGAGGGCATCGTGCAGTTCCTGACCCACTGCGCCGAGGTCGGCGCGCCGGTGTTCGTGCACCCGTGGGACATGCCCGGCGGCCCCCGGCTGGACCGGTGGATGGCCCGCTGGCTGACCGGAATGCCGGCCGAGACGCACCTGTCGGTGCTCGCGTTGATCCTCGGCGGCGTGTTCGACCGGGTGCCGGACACGCTGCGGATCTGCTTCGCGCACGGCGGCGGCAGCTTCCCGTTCTGGCTGGGCCGCGCCGACAACGCCTGGCACCGCCGGGGCGACCTGGTACGCGGCGCGTCGAGCGCACCGCCCAGCTCGTACGTCGACAGGTTCCACGTCGACTCGGTGGTCTTCGAACCGGCGGCGCTGCGGCTGCTCGTGGACACCATGGGCGCCGAGCGGGTGCTGCTCGGCAGCGACTACCCGTACCCGCTGGGGGAGCGGCCGGTCGGCGACGTGGTGCACCGGGCGGACTTCCTCACCGACGCGCAGCGGGACGCGCTGCTCGGCGGCAACGCGCTGCGGTTCCTCGGCCGCCGCTGAAGCCGGCGCGGGTGCGTCCGTCGTCGCCCTAGAGTCGACGGACGCACCCGGTGCTGCTCAGGACCGGCCGGACGTGTCGCCCGGCCTCCCGGCCGCCGGACCGGCAGGATGGACGGCATGGCCGAGCCGCACGACCTGACCGCGCTGGAACAGGCCGCCGCGATCCGCCGGGGCGAGCTGTCCAGCCTGGAACTGGTCGAGCACCACCTGCGCCGGGTCGAGGCACTCGGCGACACCGTCGGCGCGTTCGTCACCGTCACCGCCGAACAGGCCCGGGCCGCCGCCCGCGCCGCCGACGCGGTCGCGGCCGAGGAACGCTGCCCGCTGCACGGCGTGCCGACCGCGATCAAGGACCTCACGCTCACCGCCGGGGTCCGCACCACCTTCGGCTCCGCCGCCTTCGCCGACTTCGTCCCGCCGGTCGACGCCGACGTGGTCCGCCTCCTGGCCGACGCCGGCCTGGTCAGCCTCGGCAAGACCACCACCTCCGAACTGGGCTGCTCGCTCTACTCGGAGGGACTGGTGGCGCCGCCGGCCCGCAACCCGTGGGACCTCGCGTACACAGCGGGCGGGTCCAGCGGCGGCGCGGCCGCCGCGGTCGCCGCCGGGCTGGTGCCGGTGGCGCAGGGCTCCGACGGTGGCGGCTCGCTGCGCATCCCGGCCGCGCTCTGCGGGCTGGTCGGCTACAAGCCCAGCCGGGGCGTGGTCTCCGGCGGGCCGCTCGGCTTCGGCGGCTTCGGCCTGCCGGTGAACGGGCCGATCGGCCGCACCGTCGCCGACGTGGCCGCGCTGCTCGACGTGCTCGCCCGCCCGGTACCCGGCGAGCCGTACCTGCCGCCGGCCGCGCCCGCCGGCGGCTACCTAGGCGTCACCCGCGCCGCCCGCGTCGCCGGCCCCGGCCGGCTGCGCGTCGGCCGCTTCACCACGCCGATGCTCGCCGACGAACCGGTCCACCCGGACTGCGTGGCCGCCGTCGACCGGGCCGCCGCGCTGCTCACCGACGCCGGCCACGAGGTGGTCGACGTCCCCGCACCGCTCGGCCCCGAGGCGTGGCCGCTGTTCGAGACCGTCTGGTACGCGCTGGCGGTCACCCCCGTCCCGGCCGGGCGGGAGGGCGACCTGCTGCCGCTGACCCGGTACCTGCGCGAGCGCGGCGAGGCGCTCGGCGCGGCCCGGCTGATGGCCGCGCTCGGCGAACTCCAGGCGCAGGTACGCCGTGGCGTACGCCGTACCGCCGGGTGTGACCTGCTGCTCTGCCCGACGCTCGCGGCCCCGCAGGCGCCGGTGGGCGCGTTCGCCGCCCTCGAACCGGCAGCGGACTTCGACCGGCAGCGGCGCTTCTCGCCGTACTGCGCGGTCTTCAACGTCACGGGCGATCCGTCCGTTTCGTTACCTCTCGGACGGACCGCCGACGGGCTTCCGGTCGGGGTGCTCCTCACCGGCCGGTACGGCGACGACGCGACACTGCTCGCCACTGCCGCGCAACTGGAGCACCGGAGTGACGGATGGGATCAGCACCCCGCAATCTGGCGGGCCGCCGACTCCGCTAACGTGAACATCACAAGTGACGTGGGGCGCGACCGGTCCTGACCGGCCGACCCGCACCATTCCTGGTCTCTCTTTCCGCCTGGGGGCGTTGGGATTGTCTGTTACCGAGACGTTGGTGGTCTTCGTCGGCATCCCGGCCGCCGCGGTGCTGCTGATCGCCGCCCTGGCGGCCGTCGGCAGCCGCGGCAACGGTGGCGGCGCCAAGCGCTACCGGCCGGGCCGGCCCTTCGACTTCACTCCGGTCTGGTTCCTGGGCCGTCCGGAGCAGCTGGCCGACTCGGCCGGCACGGCGCTGGCCGCCGGGGCGCAGGCGCCGGCGTTGACCAGCCGCAAGCAGGAGCAGGCCGGCCGGGAGGCGCCGGCCGGTGGAACCGGAGGCGCAAGTGACCGTTGGTGAAGCGCGGCCCACGACGGGGACAGGCACCCCGCCCGACGTGCTGGACGGACCGTTCTCGACCCGTCAGCTGCTCCGCATCGACGAGGCGCTGCGCCTCGCCGACCAGGGCACCGGCCTGGTCTTCTCGGTCTACGTCGGCGGCCTCGACGAGCCGATCCGGGAGCACGCCGAGCGGCTGCACCGCCAGCTCGCCGAACCGGACCGCTCGGTGCTGATCGCGGTGTCGCCCAACCAGCGGCAGCTGGAGATCGTCACCGGCAAGTACGCGCGCAAGCGCATCCCGGACACGTACGCCAAGCTGGCCGCGCTCTCCATGGTGGCCTCCTTCGGCGGCGGCGACCTGGCCGGCGGCATCATCCAGGGCCTCGACCAGCTCGCCAGCCACGCCGGCAAGGGCTGATCCCCGCCCGCACACACGACGAAGCCCGGCCCCGCGTACGCGGGGCCGGGCTTTCTCGTCGTCTCAGCGGGGCCAGGCGGAGGGATCCAGGCGCATGGGCCACGGCTCGTCGAGCTGGACGGGGTCATCCGGCCCGAGTGTGCCCATCAGGTTGTAGTGGACGCCCTTGACCAGTTGGTAGCGGTAGATCACCGGGCCGAAGTCGCCTCGCTCCACCCGCCAGTAGTGCGGGATGCCGGCCTCGGCATAGAGCGGAGGCTTGATCAGCCGGTCATACCGGCGGCTGCTGGGTGACTCGATCTCGACGACGAGCGCGACATCCGAGGGGTGCGTCCACAAGCCGTCCGGGGGAGCGCTGGGCTTCAGCACGGAGATGTCCGGAATGAGATTGGCGACAGGCGCCCGAAGTCCGGCCTCCCGAATGACCCACCAACCGGTCGGCGCAGTGGCCTGGAGCGCCGATCGGATCTCGTCGGCCAGAAGTTGATGCCCGTACCCGGGAGGTGGGGTCACGTGCAGGCTCCCGTCGATGATCTCGTAGCGGCTTCCGTCCTCGGGGAGGTCGGACAGGTCCTGCTCCTGCCACGGCCGCTCCGGCGGGCGCCACTCGTGGGTCGGTTGTGCCATCACGTCCACCTCCTCCACACACGATAACGGCCGGGGCCGGCGCGGGCTGCCACCCGCGCCGGCCCCGGCCGGCATGCCTCACTCAGGCGCTGCGCGCGTCCCGCTCCCGGGCCTTCAGCGCGCGGACCACGCCGTCGCGGCCCTCCGCCACCAGCCGCCGCAGCGACGCCGGCCGCCCGTCCTGGGCCAGCCACGCGTCGGTGGCCGCGACGGTGTCCTCCTCGACCAGGTACGACGGGTACGCGAGCTGCACGAACTCCTGCGCCGGCTCGCTGTCACGCTGCGCCCACACCTGGTCCACGGTGGCGAAGTACCGCTCCCGGTAGGGCGCGGTCAGCTCGACCTGCGCCGGGTGGGTGAGGCCCTGCAGCAGCGCCCGGTTACGCCAGTTCGGCAGCGCGTCCGGGCCGGTGAGCAGCGCCCACACCGCCGCCTTGTTCTCGGCGGTCGGCACCAGCGCGTGCGCGTACGCGGCCTCCCGCTCGCCGCTGGCGGTACGGTCGGTGGCCAGCTCCGCGTCCACGTCGGCCGCACCCGCCGCACCGTTGGCGACGAGCGACTGGAGCACCGTCCAGCGCAGCTCGGTGTCCACGGTCAGGCCCTCCGGCACCCCGTTGCCGTCCAGCCAGCCGCGCAGCGTCGCCAGGTCCTCGCCGGAGCGGGCCGACGAGGCGTACGCCCGGGCCCAGGCGAGCTGGAAGCCGCTGCCCGGCTCGGCCGCCGCGAGCGCGGTCCGTGCGGTACGGGACAGGTCGGCCCAGCCGGTCGGCGCCCACGCCGGGTCGGCGTAGAAGGTGAGCGCCGTGGTCGCCTGCCGCAGCGTCGCAGTCACCAGGTTGATGTCGGTCTCGGCGGTCAGCCCGGCCAGCACCAGCGCCACGTAGTCGCGGGCCGACAGCTCGGCGTCACGGGTCATGTCCCACGCGGCGGTCCAGCACAGCGCCCGCGCCAGCGACGAGTCGAAGCCGGCGATGTGCTGCACCACAGTGGCCATCGACCGCTCATCCAGCCGCAGCTTGGCGTACGTCAGGTCCTCGTCGTTGAGCAGCAGCACGTCGGCGGCCCGCTTGCCGTGCAGCTCGGACAGCTCGGTCAGCTCGCCGGTCACGTCCGTCTCGATCAGCTCCCGGCGCACCAGCCGGCCGTCGGTCAGGTCGTACAGGCCCACGCCGATTCGGTGGGTACGCAGCGTCGGGTAGCCCGACGGCGCCTCCTGACGGACCACCACCCGCTCGTACGTGCCGTCGGCGCCGATGGTCACCTCCGGGCGCAACGTGTTGACCTGCGCGGTCTCCAGCCACTGGGCGGCGAACTTGCGCAGCTCCCGGCCGGAGGCCGCCTCCAGCTCGGACAGCAGGTCGTCGAACGTGGCGTTGCCCCAGGCGTACTTGCCGAAGTAGGCGCGCAGACCGGCCAGGAACGGCTCCTCACCCACGTACGCGACGAGCTGCTTGAGCACGCTCGCGCCCTTGGCGTACGTGATGCCGTCGAAGTTGACCTCGACGGCCTCCAGGTCCGGCATCTCGCAGTAGACCGGGTGGGTGGAGGAGAGCTGGTCCTGCCGGTAACCCCAGTTCTTGCGGATCGACAGGAACGTGGTCCACGCGTCGGTGAAGCGGGTGGCGTGCGTGTTGCACCAGTGGCTGGCCCACTCGGCGAACGACTCGTTCAGCCACAGGTCGTTCCACCAGCGCATGGTGACCAGGTCACCGAACCACATGTGCGCCAGCTCGTGCAGGATCGTGTTGGCGCGCTGCTCGTACTCGAAGTCGGTGACCTGCGACCGGAAGATGTAGTGCGACTCGGCGTGCGTGACGCAGCCGAAGTTCTCCATCGCGCCGGCGTTGAAGTCCGGCACCCAGAGCTGGTCGTACTTGGGCAGCGGGTAGCGGACGCCGAACTTCTCCTGGAAGAAGTCGAAGCCCTGCGTGGTGATCAGGTGCAGGTCGTCGGCGTCCATGTGCGGCGCCATGCTGGCCCGGCAGAAGTAGCCCATGTCGATGCCGTCGTGGCTGCGGCGCACCTCGTGGTACGGCCCCGCGCACAGCGCGGTGATGTAGGTGCTCATCCGCTCCGAGACGGTGAAGTGCACCGTCTTCAAGCCCTCACCGGCCGCCTCCTCGCGGGCCACCGGCATGTTCGACACGACCCGCCAGTGGTCCGGGACGGTGGCGTGCCAGGTGTAGACGCTCTTCAGGTCGGGCTGGTCGAAGCAGGCGTAGACCTTCTGCGCGTCGGCGGTCTCGAACTGGCTGTAGAGGTAGGTCTCGCCGTCCACCGGGTCGACCGTGCGGTGCAGGCCCTGCCCGCTGTTGGAGTAGCCGAAGTCGGCGTCGACCACCAGCACGTTCTCGGCGGCCAGGCCGCTGAGCGTGAGTCCCTTCTCGGCGGACCAGCCGGACAGGTCCACCGGCTCGCCGTTGAGCGTGGCCGACCGCACCGATTCCGCGGCTGTCTCGATGAACGTCGTCGCCCCCGGTTCGGCGCAGCGGAACCGGACCTCGGTCACCGAGCGGAACGTGCGACCGGTGGGCTGCACCGCGGTCGACAGGTCAAGGCTGATGTCGTACCCGGTCACCTCGAGCAGGCGGGCCCGCTCGGTAGCCTCGACCTGGGTCAGGTTGCGCACTCCCGGCACTGTTCGTCTCCATCCCACTCGTCTCGCCGCGCCCCGCGGCGCCGGTACTGCCCGGCCGCTCGTGACGGCCCGTCGAGAACCGAGTCTTCCATGCACGGACCGCTCTCGGTGGTCGAGGTCACGCTCTCATTCCGGTACCTGTCGATGCGGTACGGGGTGAGGATCGGAGGTGACCGCGCCGGAGCCCCGGCGCGACGATGTCGTGAAGGGAAGACACCGTGACCGAACGTGTCACCGCGGACATGTGGTTCGACCCGCTGTGCCCGTGGGCGTGGATCACCTCCCGTTGGCTGCTGGAGGTCGAGCAGGTCCGGGACGTGGACATCCGGTTCCACGTGATGAGCCTGTCCGTACTCAACGAGGGCCGGGAACTGCCGGCGGAGTACCAGGACCTGATGATCAAGGGCTGGGGTCCGGTGCGGGTGTGCATCGCCGTCGAGCAGGCGCACGGCGCCGAGGCGCTGGCGAAGCTCTACACCGCGATGGGCAACCGGATCCACCTCAAGAAGGAGGAACTGGGCCGCGACATGCTCGCGGGCGCGCTCACCGACGTCGGGCTGGACCCGGCGCTCGCCGACGCGGCCGAATCCACCCAGTACGACGAGGCGCTGCGGGCCAGCCACGAGGCGGGCATGCGGCCGGTCGGTACCGACGTGGGCACCCCGGTGATCCACGCGCCCGGCCCGGACGGCAAGCAGGTCGCCTTCTTCGGCCCGGTGATCACGCCGGCACCGAAGGGCGAGGCGGCCGGCCGGCTCTGGGACGGCGTACTGCTGGTCTCCGCCACCCCCGGTTTCTACGAGCTGAAGCGCACCCGCGAACAGGGCCCGATCTTCGACTGAGGTGAAAGGAAGGGTCCCTTCTTAACGCCTCCGGTAGAGGAGGGGGCCCTTCTTAACACCGCGCCCAACGCACCCCGAGCCCCGCACCGCCCGTCACCGGGCCGGTGCGGGGCTCGTTTCACCGAGTGTCCCAGCCGACGGCCCGCGGGCCGCAACACGGCAGCTCCTGGAGGCGTTCCCATGGCCAAGCACCGCCACATGTCCGACGACGCGCCGCAGCAGGCGACCGAGGACTCCGGTGCGACGTACTGGTCGGTGACCGAGAGCGACTGGCCGGCCGGCCCGGCCGAGGTGGCCGACCTGCTGGCCCCGCCGATCGTGGTCGGCGTGGCCCGGGTGGTGGCCACCTCGCGGATGACACCGCCGGCCGAGACCGTCCGGCCCGCCCGCGCGCCGTCGCGGTCCGGCCCCGCCGCCCACCCGGCCGCCGCGGGTGCGACGACGGTACGCCTCAACGCCGGCTCCCGCCCGGCCCCGCCGGTGCGCCGCCCCGCCCCGGGCCGGCACCGCAACCCCACCGCCTGAGCCGCCTTCCTTTCACCTGGTGGTAAGCGGGTGAGTCCGGCGGCGGGGGCGATCGGGGCCCGGGTAGCGTCAGCGGACATGACGGTCGTGCATCCGATCACCCGGGCCTGGATCACCACTGGCGGCACCGGCGCGCAGAACTACGACGAGTTCGCCGACGACGCGGAGATCACCTCCATCGTCGAGGCGAATCCGCACAGCGCCCTGGGCATCGAGATGCCCCACCGGGCGCCCGGCAGTCTCGGGAAGTCCTTCCTCGACGCGCTGCCGGACGCGGTGGCGCGCCTGGCCGAGGCGAAGGCGGACGGCAGCTACACGCCGGCCGAGCAGGTGGTGGTGCTCTACCGGATCAGCGCGCCGGGCGAGGAGAGCGCGTACGGGCTGTGGGCCATGGTCGACACCGACCAGATCTCCACCCGCGCCGACGAGCCGGGCCTGGTCATCCGCAACGAGGACGTGTTCATCGCCAAGGTGCGCGAGCGCGTCGCCCTGGCCGAGGCGCTCGGTCACCTGCTCTCGCCCGTACTCCTGCTCCAGACCGGTAGGGGCGACGAGCTGCACGCCGCGCTCGCGGCGGCGACCGACGCGGCCGGCGCGCCCGCCGCGACGGACGTCGACCAGTCCGGCCGGACGCACGCGATCTGGCTGCTCGGCCCGGGCCCGGCGCAGGACGAGCTGACCGCGCTCGCCGGCGGCGGGGATCTGGTGGTCGCGGACGGCAACCACCGCAGCCTGGCCGCGCAGACCGGCGGTTTCCCGCGTTTCCTCGCGGTGGTCACCACGCCCGCGTCGGTCGCCATCCAGCCCTACAACCGGCTGGTCAGCGAGCTGACCACCACGCCGGACGAGCTGCTCGACCGGCTGCGCGCGGCGGGCGCGGAGATCACCCCGGTGGACGGGCCGGTCGGCGTGCCGGCCACCGGCGGCGTCGTGCATCTCCATCTCGGCGGCCGGGGGTACGCGGTGACGCTGCCGCACGTCGGCGCCGGCCGGCTGGAGAACCTCGACCACGCGCTCGTCGAGCGCCTGCTGCTGCGCGACGCGCTGGGCCTCGACCCGGGCGACAAGCGGATCACGTACGTGGGCGGCGACTACCCGGCGAGCTGGCTCGTCGGCGAGGTCGACGCCGGCCGGGCCGAGCTGGCGGTGCTCGTCGCGCCGGTGACCGTCGACGACTTCGTCGCGGTGAACCTGGCCCGGGAGAAGATGCCGCGCAAGAGCACCTGGTTCACCCCGAAGGCGCGGGCCGGCCTGGTCGTGGCCGAGCTGCCGCACTGACCGTGTGACGAATCCGCCTCCGGGTCGCCGCCCGCGCGCCGGCGGAGGAGGCGGGCCTGTCAGACTGCGCGGTATGCGCGTCTACCTGGGATCCGACCACGCCGGTTTCGAGTTGAAGGTGCACCTCGCCAACCACCTGGCCAAGCAGGGCTACGAGGTGGTGGACGTGGGACCGCACGTCTTCGACCCGGACGACGACTACCCGGCGTTCTGCCTGCACACCGGTGACCGGGTGGTCGGTGACCCGGGCAGCCTCGGCGTGGTGATCGGCGGTTCCGGCAACGGCGAGCAGATCGCCTCGAACAAGGTCGCGGGCGTCCGGGCGGCGCTCGCCTGGAACGTGGACACCGCCCAGCTGGCCCGTGAGCACAACGACGCGAACGTCGTCGCGATCGGCGCTCGGCAGCACACGCTGGACGAGGCGACAGCGCTCGTCGAGGCGTTCCTGACCACGCCGTTCTCCGGCAACCCCCGGCACAGCCGGCGCATCGAGCAGGTGGCCGCCTACGAGCAGCGCCGCCGCCTGCCCGAGCTGCCCGCCTGAGCGGACACCTCCGGGCTCACCGCCCGTTGCGGGGCAGGTCCTCGCGCGGCACCCAGTTGCGGCGGATGAGCACCACCCGCTGTTCGGCCTCGGCGAGGTCGTCCGCGGTGGGGCGGGCGGCGTCGCGTGCCCGCAGTGCGGCCGTCACGCTCACCTGCGACGAGCCGGAGCCGACCAGCCCGCGTAGCCCGCGCTCGCCCTCCTCGGCGGGCGGGGCGGCGCGGCGTCCGCGGGTCTCCGGCTCGCCCGGCCGGCCGCCGCGCGGGGACCGGGGCACCACGTCGTCGTGTACGGGGGCGGTGCTGGCGGTGGTGCCGCCGGTGCCCGTGCCGTCGGCACCGGTTCCGGCGGTCTCCGTCGGCGGGGCGGCCTCGCCGTGATGCCGCAGCCGTCGTCGCCGTCGCTCCGCCTCACCCATCCCCCGACCGTACCGTCCCCGAGCCCACCCGCGCGCCGCTAGCACCCCGCGCGGCCCGCCGACCCAGCCGTCCCATACCCGCTCCCGGCACACCCGATCCCGCCGGCCTCCGTCGATCTGGGAGTTGTGGCGCCCGGAGTGCCCGGTCAGCGAGGTATGTGAGGTGCCACAACTCCAAGGTCGACGAGGCGCGCGCCGACGAGTCCCCCGACGGGCGTGCGCGCCGGGAACGACGAGGCGGTCCCGCCGGCCCTGCTCCCGCCCGCACGCCCGTGCCCCCGGCCCCCGGCCCCCGCCCCCGCCCCCGCGCGATCATGAAGTTAGCCGGAACAAATCGGACGATCCGCGCCGCTAACTTCATGATCGCGAGGGCCAGCCGGGCCAGCCGGGCCAGCCGGGCCAGCCGGGCCAGCCGGGTTACGCCGGGCTGGGCTGGGGTGGGCGGGGAGGGGTGCGGGCGGGCGGTCAGAAGACCTCCATGGGGGAGGGGGCGCGGTACCAGGTGAAGGCGGGCGTCAACGCGGTCAGCGTGTCCGGGATCAGCTCCTGGACGCGGCCGGCGGCGGCCAGCGCGTACGGGTTCGCGCCGCCGAGGTACAGCTCACCGAGAGCGCGTACGTCACACGCCAGCCCGGCCGGTGCGGTGGTGGGCGTGCACTCCGCCCCGTCGCGGCCGCCGACCAGCCGCCAGCGGCCGGTGTTCTCCTTCAGCAGCTCGTCGGTGACCTCGATCACCACGTCCACGTCGGTGGCGTAGCGCCGGGCGGCCAGCGCGGCCGGCACGTCCACCACCCGCACCCAGAGCGCGTCGGCGAGATGCGGGGAGAGCTGGCGGGGCTCGTCCACCAGCCGCAGCAGCGGCTCGTCCAGGGCCGCGATTCCGAACGACAGCCGGCGGGTCAGGTCGACCGAGAGCAGCAGCCGCCACAGCGCCGTGTACGCCTCCGGCGTCGCCGCCACCACCTCGCCGACCTGCACCTCGGCCTGCGGCCCGACGGCCGTCGAGCTGTCCTTCGTCCGGTACAGCGCGTACCCGTCGAGGCCGTCGGCGCCCTCGTGCAGCAGCACCCGGCGCTCGGTGGCGCCGCCCCGGTGCGCCTTGAGGTCAGCCAGCACGTACGACCACCAGCGCTCGTCCCGCCGGGACCAGCCGGGCCGGCCGGCGCGGACCTGCTCGTACAGCCGGGCCAGCTCGTCCCGGTGCGCGTCCGGACGGTCCAGTCGCAGCCTGCCCTCGCCGGGCGCCGGGGCGGGCAGGCGCAGGCCGGTGGTGTCGACGGACAGCATGTAGCGCGGGGCCGCCGACCCGTAGCCGAACCGGGGGTAGATGCGGCCCTCGCTGGCCCAGAGCACCGCGATCGGTTCCCGGCCGGCGTCGCGGACCTCCTGCAGCTGGCGGCGCATCAGCGTGGTGAGCAGGCCGCGTCGCCGGTGAGTCGGCGCCACCGCGACCATCGTCACGTGCGCGGCCGGCACGTCCGCGCCGGGAACAGCGAGACGGCGGCTGAACGCGGCGGCGTGCGCGACTGCCGTCCCGCCGTCGCGGACCAGTAACGACCGGTCCGGCTCGAAGATCGGGCGTTCGAGCGCCTGCACGTCGGGGTCGAGATCGCCGTGGAAGGCCAGCGCCAGCAGCGCCGCGATGTCGTCGAAGTCCTCGGCCCGGGATACCAGCACGTCAGTCACGGCACGTGTGTATCGCACCGCGATGGGGGTCGGCACCCTATTTGCGGGCTGGCTACCCTCGGAACCGAGGCCGGAATCGGTCGAGGGGGAGGACGAAGATGGCGGACCAGACACAGCCGTGGGCCGAGCGCACCGTGGAGGTGCCGCCCCAGCCGGGGGTGGTGCCCCCGCAGCGGGACGCGTTCCAGCGCGGGGTGGCGGCGGTCGGCCGGCCGCGCGCCTCGGGTACGCCCCGCACCGAGCAGTTCCCCACGGTCGAGCACGGCGACTGGGCGGCCGAGCAGGCGCCCCGCCGGCCGATGAGCTGGCATCTCGCCCAGGCGCGAAAGGGCGGGGAGCTGAGCGCCGCCGGTGCGCTGTTCGCATTCGTGTGCTGGGGCATCTGGGCGATCTCCGGCCGGGGCAACCTGGTCGCTCCGCTGCTCACGTTCGTGCTCAGCCTGCTCACCGCGGTCGGCCTGTTCGCGCTGGCCCGGCTGCTCGGCCGGCTGATCCTGGAACGGCAGCTCGGCCGGGTGCGCCGCAGCGCCCGGGGCGCCCACCTGATCACCGCGTTGTTCCTGGCCGGCGTGGGGGTGGCGTACCTCCAGCAGACCGAGTGGGTGGTCTCCGCCTGGAACTGGGTGACCGGCAACTGAGCCGACAGGTCGTCCGTCCGGTACGCGCCGGACGGACGACCCGGGGTGTCGGCGTCAGAAGGTGGTCGGCGCGCCGGCCGTCTTGCAGGCGGCGTTGATGTCCTTGCTGGCCTTCTCCATGGCGGGGTTGTCGGCGGCGGTGCCCGGGTCGGCGGCCGAGCCCGCCTTGCCGGCCTCCGCGCCGAACTCCTTCAGGGCGGTGGCCGCCTTGCCGTCGCCGGCGGTCCCGGCGAGCTCTGTCACCCGGTCACCGAGTTCGGTGAGGATCGCGCCGGTCTGCTTCGTCAGGTCGCCGCCCGACTGCACGGCGGTCATGAGCTTCGCCCGCATGTCCTTGTTGATCTTCTCTGCGGCGGTGCAGAGTTCCTTGTCGCTCATCGCGGCCGCCGACGGCGAGGGGGCAGCCGAGGAGGGGGCGGCGGAGGCCGAGGTGGCCGCCGGCCCGGCCGTGGTCGCGGGCTTCTCGTCGCCGCACGCGGCGAGCCCCAGCACGGCGCAGGTCAGAAGGATCGGCAAGATCCGATTGGTTTTCACGCCTGCGCACGCTAGTCGACAGCCGTGATCGATCAAACTCGGTTTGCCCGGGTCGGCCCCGGGATGCGCGGGCGGGCGGCATTCGCGCCGCCCGCCCGCGTGCCCGGCCGCGGTACGCCGCGACACCGGTCGTCTCTCCACCAGGACCGTGTTGCCTTACCCCGCCCCGCGGGCTTCATCCGTCGCCCGTTGGGCTGAGCGGTCACCGCCCACCGCCGTGAGCGGCCGTTCAGCGAGCCGGGACGTGCTTCCGGCGCACCGGACCCGTCCGGCCGTCGTGCCGGCGCGGCGCCGGGGCGCAGCATGGCGGTATGGGCGCGTATCGATCAGCGTACGAACGGAGCATCGCCGACCCGGCCGGCTTCTGGCGGGACGCGGCGGCCGACATCGACTGGGTCATCCCGCCGGAACGCATCCTCGACGAGGAGGCGGCGCCGCTGTACCGCTGGTTCCCCGACGGGGTGCTGAACACCTGCCACAACGCGCTGGACCGGCACGTCGCCGCCGGGCGTGGCGAGCAGCCCGCGTTGATCCACGACAGCCCGGTGACCGGCACGGTCCGCATGCTCACCTACGCCGAACTGCTCGCCGAGACGGCCCGGTTCGCCGGTGCGCTGCGCCGGCTCGGCGTCGGCCGGGGCGACCGGGTGCTGCTCTACCTGGCGATGGTCCCGGAGGCGGTGATCGCCATGTTGGCCTGCGCCCGGATCGGCGCGGTGCACTCGGTGGTCTTCGGCGGCTTCGCCGCGCACGAGCTGGCCGTCCGGATCGACGACGCGCGGCCGAAGGTGGTGGTGGCCACCTCCTGCGGCATCGAGGCCGACCGGGTGGTGCCGTACCACCCGATCCTGGCCGCCGCGCTGGACGAGGCCGCGCACGCGCCGGAGCGCTGCGTGGTGGTGCAGCGCCCGCAGGAACCGGCCCCGCTGGTGCCGGGCCGCGACCTGACCTGGGCCGAGGTGATGGCGGACGCGGAACCGGTGCCGTGCGAGCCGGTGGCCGCCACCGACCCGCTCTACGTCCTCTACACCTCCGGCACCACCGGGCGGCCCAAGGGCGTGGTGCGGGACAACGGCGGGCACGCGGTGGCGTTGCGCTGGTCGATGCGCAACGTCTACGGCATCGAGCCGGGCGAGGTCTTCTGGGCCGCCTCCGACGTGGGCTGGGTGGTCGGCCACTCCTACATCGTGTACGCGCCGCTGCTCACCGGCGCGACGACGGTGCTCTACGAGGGCAAGCCGGTCGGCACCCCCGACGCCGGCGCGTTCTGGCGGGTCGCCGCCGAGCACCGGGTGGCGGCCCTGTTCACCGCGCCCACCGCGATCCGGGCGATCCGCCGGCAGGACCCGGACGGCAGCCACATCGAGCGGTACGACCTGAGTGCGCTGCGTACCCTCTTCCTCGCCGGTGAGCGCCTGGACCCGGACACCTGGGCCTGGGCGGGGGAGCGGCTCGGCGTACCGGTGGTCGACAACTGGTGGCAGACGGAGACCGGCTGGCCGGTGGCGGCCAACCCGCGCGGCCTGGAGCCGCTGCCGATCAAGCCGGGGTCGCCGTCGGTGCCGGTGCCCGGCTACGACGTGCGCGTGGTCGACGGCGCGGGCCGGGACGTGCCGCCCGGCACGGACGGCTCGATCGTGATCCGGCTGCCGCTGCCGCCCGGCTGCCTGCCCACGCTCTGGGGCGACGACGAGCGGTTCGTCCGCTCCTACCTGTCCACGTTCCCGGGTCACTACCTGACCGGCGACGGCGGCCGGTTCGACGAGGACGGCTACCTGTACGTGATGGGCCGCACCGACGACGTCATAAACGTGGCCGGGCACCGCCTGTCCACCGGCGCGATGGAGGAGGTCCTGGCGACGCACCCGGCGGTGGCCGAGTGCGCGGTGATCGGCGTGGCGGACGCGCTCAAGGGGCAGGTGCCCAGCGGGTACGTGGTGCTCAAGGCCGGCGCCGACGCGGACCCGGACGCGCTCGCCGCCGAGCTGGTCGCACTGGTCCGGCAGCGGATCGGCCCGGTGGCCGCGTTCCGCCGGGTGACAGTGGTGCCGGCGCTGCCCAAGACGCGCTCCGGGAAGATCCTGCGGCGCACCATGCGGGGCCTGGTGGAGGGGCGCGACGAGCCGGTCCCGGCGACCATCGACGACCCGGGCGCGCTCGCCGTCTTCCGCGACCTCGGCACCACCGACTGAGACGGCCGGGCCGACCCGCCCCGGACGAGCTGACGCGGTCCCCGGCCGGACTCCACCGGCCGGGGACCGCTTGCGGTCAGCGCCGGACCGGGTTGTCGGCGGCGTAGTCGCGGGCGACGCGGACCAGTTCCACCAGGCCGCCGGCGTACTCCTGCGCCTCGGCGTGCGCCTCGTCGAACGGCGGCTGGAAGCCGACGCCCTCCCACTGGCCGGTGGCCTCGTTCCACCTGTCGTTTCCGACCTCGAAGTCCCAGGCGAAGATGCCCAGCTCGTAGTAGAGCTGGTCGGCCGAGTTGCCGGCCGCCGAGTAGAGCACGTCGGCGACCGGGCCGGTCTGCGACGGCCAGGTGACGGTGCCGCGCTCGGCCGCGATGGCGCCGACGATGCGCCGCGCGCTGCCCAGGAACAGCGTCGACTCGTCGATCGACGGGCGCGGCAGCGTCACCCGCCCGTCGGCCTTGTACGCCCCGGGCGGCCACATGAAGTAGCCGCCGTACGAGTGCACGTTCATCGCGAACTTGATGTTCGGGTGGGCCTTGGCCAGGTCGATCACGTTGCGGCTCTCCGGCTCGGACAGCTCCGCCGTGCCCGCGTAGTTGCCGGACAGGCAGTTCGCGCTGGCGCCCACGTATCCGTCGAACAGGGAGCCGACCGTGTAGTTGCGGTTGACGTCGACGCCCCACATGGTGCGGTACTTCGGGTCACGGGAGGCGCCGGTGCAGTGGTTGACCAGGTTCTTGCGCTGGAAGTTGTAGTCGTTGAAGGAGTAGTTCGCGCCGTCCGGGTTCACCGTCGGGATGACGAACACGTCCACCTGCTCCAGCAGCTTGCGGGTCGCCGCGTCGGTACGCGCGTTCGCCAGCAGCCGCTCGGCGAACTCCAGCGTGACGAGCGGGGTGGCCCACTCACGGGCGTGCTCCTGCGAGTACGCCAGCACACCGATCCGGGAGCCGTCGCGGTGCTTGCCGATGCGCAGCGCCTGCACGGTCCAGGGCCGGGCCGGCACCTCGGTGCCCTGCAACCCGTCGTCGAGACGTACCGGCCCGGCCACCGGCATCGGCAGCCCGGCCGAGCCGTCGTCCACAGTGGCCCGGAAGCGGGCACCGCGCGGCGCGTTGATCAGGGCGGCGACGTCGTCGGTGGTGCTGGTGACCTTGCCCGCGCGGTCGGTGGCCAGCGAGACGGTGAGCACCCGGTCCCGGTAACGCATGCTCAGTGGCCGGTTCGGCCGGCCCGGGTCGACGGTGCGTACCTGCACGCCGTTCATGCCCTGGTCGCCGAAGCGGACCGACTCCACCACCACTGCGGCGGCCGCCGGGTCGCCCAGGTAGGCGGCGGCGTTCCGCCGGTAGCCCTGGGTCTTGTTCGGCAGGTCGATCACGTCGACCAGGTCGCGGTACTGGCGGCCGAGCCGGGCGATGCGCGCCTTGATGTCCACCGGCGTCAGGTAGGCGTCGATGAAGTCCTTCTGGTAGCCGGCCGGCTGCGGCGGCGGGGTCGCGTTCGGCCAGAGCGACGGTGTCACCGGCCGGCTCGTGCCGCCCAGCGTGGAGGTGGCGGTGAGCTGCACCGGCCGGCTCGGCACCGGCTGCGGAAGCGCGTAGTGGTACTGGTACTCGCCCGAGTCCTCGAAGCGGTACAGCGGGAACGAGCCGGTGGCGCCGTCGGCGGTCCGCCAGGTGACGGTGATCTCGACGTCCGGGTCGTCGGTGGCGGTGGTGGCGACCTGGGCCTGGAGGAACGTCCGGCCGCCGGTGGTCCACCAGTACGCCTGGAGGAACTGGAGCGTGTCGACAGTGGTGGCGGCGCCGCTCGCGCGCAGCCCGGCGCGGGTGCTCTCCTGTGCGGCGCGGCGGCTCTCGGCCAGGTGCCGGGTCCCGTCGTCGGCGCGCTGCACCACCTGCAGGGCGGTGGCCCCCTGCCGGGTGAGGTCGGTGAGCTGCCGTCCGGTGAGGACCAGGTCGGCGATCCACTCGCCGTCGCGGGAGCGGGGGCGGTTGGCCAGGTCGGCGCCGCCGGCGACCAGGCGGTCGAGCTGCGCCCGGTCGGCCAGTCGGACGCGGACCAGCGCGGTCTCGGCGGGGGCGAGCGTGATCGTGGGGGCGGATGGTGCGGCGGCGCCCGGCCCGGGATGGGCCAGCGCCGCGGCGATCAGGATGCTGGTGGTGGCGAGTGCGGTCCACCGTCGTCGGACGAACACGGGGCCTCCTGACGAACGTCGATCTCTCTGCCGTTCACACCAGCCGAGACATCGATCACTGTCAAGCTCAGTTCCGGTCAGCCGGCGAACCGGTACAACCGGAACTCCTTCTCCGCGCCGCACACCAGCATCTCGGTGTTCCACGAGCAGGACTCGCTGCGGATCTGCTTGAGCTGCCCCATCTCGACCGGCTTGCCGTCCACCGCCGTCCCGGCGAGGACGCGGTCGTCCTCGTACGCGCTCGGCGCCTCGGAGAAGATCAGCAGGTTGCCGGCGTTCAGCCGGACCGCCGTCCCGTCCCGGTCGCGCAGCACCGGAGTGCCGTCCGGCGCGAACAGCGTCACCGCGTCCGGCGAGTCCCGCCCGGCCAGCACGTGCTCACCGACCGGCACCAGCGACTCGGCGCGCGGCGCCCGCCACTGCCGGGTGCCCTCGCCCTCGGTCGCCGCCACCACCCGGGTGTCGTCGGCGCCGCTGCCGGGCGTCTCCAGCAGGCACACGCGACGCTCTCCGCAGGTGACGAGATCCTTCACCCGGCCGCCCTGCTCGGGCGCCTCGTACAGCACGCTGGGCGTGCCGAGACCGCCCAGGTCGTAGGCGAGCAGCCGCAGGCCGCGCTCGTTCTCCGCCACGTACAGCCGGTCGTCGCGGGCGGCCACCGGATCGTCGAGCCCGGCGACGTTGCCCCGATCCTTGAGGACCTTGCCGGTGCGCATGTCCAGCACCCGGACCGACCGGTCCGCGCCGACCTGGACGAGCCGGTCCGCCTTCCCCGCCCACGGGGCGAGCGGCGAGCCCTCGGCGTTGCCGGGCCCGTCCAGTGCCGCGCCGGTGCCGACCGGGACCACCTTCGTGCGCGCGTCGCCGTACTCGGTGCGCGGGTTGGGCCGTTCCCACCGCTGCCCGCCGTCGCTCAGCCGCAGCCCGATCAGGCGTTCGCCGGTGCGGTCCAGCCGGACGATCGTGTCCGGCCCGAGGTACAGGGTGTCGTCGCGGCCGACGTCGGTCCGCCAGCGCTGGTCCCCGGAGTCCTCGTCGAGCACCGCGAGCACGCGGGGGGTGTCGCTTCCGGTGGCGTCGCCGAGGACGAGCAGCCCGTCGGGCAGCGTCCGGATCCCCGCCCACCGCTGCGCGGTCGCGTCGGTCCGCTTCTCCCAGACCGTCCTGCCGGTGGCCGCCTCGACGGCGCTCACGTGGAGGTGCCCGTCGGGCAGCGAACGGGCCAGGTAGGCGCGTTCCCCGAGCGTCGCGGTGAACATCTGGTCCGGCCGCGTGTCACCGGCGGCCACCGTCTTCACCAGTTCGGCGGTGTGGAAGTCCAGCGCCGGATGCCGGTCCCGGAACACCCAGAGCAGCACCGACGCCGCCACGGCGACGACCACGAGACCCGCGCCGAGCGCGATCCACCGGCCGCGCCGGGGCCGGCCGCCGCCGGGCCGGACACCGTTCGGCGCGGGGGAGAAAGGCGCCCCGGGTACGCCGGGCTGCCAGCCGCCGGGCGGGGGAGCGGACGGTCCGGGTACGCCGTAGCCGGCGGGGTGGGGCGGAACCGGCCCGTGGGCGGCCGGCATGTGGTCGTACCTCGTGGGCTGTGGCGGAACCGGGCCGGGCGTGCCGTCGTACCTCGTGGCGGCGGTCTGCGGGACGGGGCCGTCGGCGACCAGCGTGCCGTGCGGTCCGGCGGACGCCGCGTCCGGACCGCCGAGCGGCGCGGTCGGGTTCGTCCTCGTCGCACCGGCGGGGGCCGTGGCGGCGGTCTCGCCCGTGGCCGGCGCGGGCCGTGTCGATTCGGGTTGCGTCGGCGCGGGTGGTGCCGGCGCGGCCTGGACCGGCACGCCGGGACGGCCGGACCGCCGGGGCAGCGGCAGGTCGGTGAGCGCGCCCTCGGCGACCGGCATCTCCGGCTGCTCCAGCACCGTCGGCGCGATGCCCAGCTCGGCGTGCAGCAGCCGGGCCACCAGCGGCACCCGGGTCGACCCGCCGACCAGGAACAGACCGGAGAGCTGCTCCGGGCGCAGCCCGGCGGCGGCGGTCACCTCGCGGGTCTCCGTCACCGCCCGGGCCAGCAGCGGCGCGGCCAGGCGTTCGAAGTCCTCCCGGGACAGCGGCACCGCCGCCTCCACCCCCGGTACGGCCACCGGCGCGACCATCGCCCGGGACAGCATCTCCTTCGCGCCGCGCACGTTGTCCCACAACTGCTGGCGGGCCCGCCGCTCGGCGGTGGTCGCCGGATCGGTCAGCCGGGCCCACTCGCCCGGATGGGCCGGGCCGACCAGTTCGCCGAGCCGTCCGAGCAGGGCCGCGTCCAGGTCGAGGCCGCCGAGGTCGGGGATCCCACCGGTGGCGACCAGCTGGAAGCCGGAGTCGCCCCACGGGTCGGCGCCCTCGTTGCGCAGCACCGCCACGTCGAGCGTGCCGCCGCCGAAGTCGAACACCGCCACCGCACCGCCCACCGGCACCGGCCGGCGCAGCACCTGCGTGAAGTAGCGCGCCGCGGCCACCGGCTCCCGCAGCAGACGGGTGCCGGGCGCGATCGGCCCGGCAAGCGTGTGCTCGGCCGCGGCCGGCCAGCCGGCGAGTTCCAGCGCGTCGTGCAGCACCTGACGGCGGGCCGGCGTCCAGGCCGCCGGGTGGGTGACCACCGCCGGGGGCAGCATCCCGACCGCCGCCACCGCCGCGTCCGCGACCGCGCGCAGCGTCGCGGCCAGCAGCTCCGCCGGCCGGTACGCCCGCCCGCCCAGCTCCACCGTCTCCTCGTCGACCCGGCGCTTCGGGTTCGGCTCGTAGCCGGCCGGGTCGGCCTGGGCCAGGCGCTGCGCGTCCCGCCCGACGTGCAGGTGACCGTCCGCGTCGGCGTAGACGCCGGACGGCAGGATCGGATGGCCGTCGACGAGCACCGGCCGGGTCCGCCCGTCCGGCCAGCGCAGCACCGCCACCGTGTTCGAGGTGCCGAGGTCCACGCCGAGGGCGAAACCGTCCTGTTGGCCTGCCATCCGCGGCTACCTCCACCACCCGACGAGGATGTCCGGCCCGCATCGTACGCAGCCCACGCTGCCCCGCTTCCCACCCGGCCCGGCGGAATGGGGTGGCCGGTGGGACCGTGGCCGAATACCGTCGCGGTCATGAAGGTGATCTCCGTCAACGTGGGCCGACCGCAACCGAACCCGTGGAAGGGGATCGGCGCCACCGGCATCGACAAGCGCCCAGTCGACGGCCGGGTCGCCGTCACCGCGCCCGGCCCCAAGGGCACCGGCGCGGTCGGGCTCGCCGGTGACCGGGTCTACGACGTGGCCCACCACGGCGGCACCGACCAGGCGGTCTACGCGTACGCCCGGGAGGATCTGGACCACTGGGAGGCCGAGCTGGGCCGCCCGCTCGCCGACGGCAGCTTCGGCGAGAACCTGACCACCGCCGGGCTGGACGTCAACGGCGCGCTGATCGGTGAGCGGTGGCGGATCGGCCCGGAACTGGTGCTGGAGGTCTCCTGCCCGCGCATCCCCTGCGGCACGTTCCAGGGGTGGCTGGGCGAACGCGGCTGGATCAAGCGGTTCACCGAGGAGGTACGGCCCGGGGCGTACCTGCGGGTGGTCACGCCGGGCAGCGTCGGGGCCGCAGACCCGGTCGAGGTCGTGCACCGGCCCGGCCACGACGTGACGGTGGCGCTGGTGTTCCGGGCCATCACGCTGGAGACGGACCTGCTGCCCCGGCTGCTGGTCGCCGACGCGCTCCCCGAGGAGGACATGGCGCGGATCCGCCGCCGCTTGACCTGAACCGCACTTCAGGTCGGACGCTTCCCGGTGTGCTGAACTCCGTACTCGACGAGGCGTACGAGCGCGTACGCCACACCGGTCCCGAGCATGACGGGTGGCTGTCCAACCACGTGCCGATGGCCGCGGAGGCCCTGGTGCGTCACGGCCACGGGCGGGCGGTGCACCGCTGGATCGACGCGTACGCCGGCCGGCTGGAGGAACGCCCGCGCGGCATCCGGCGCATCGTCGCCGAGGAGTGGCGTGACCCGCTCGGCGACCCGGTGCGTACCGGCGACTGGCTCGACCTCTTCGACCGCGAGCTGGCCGGCGCGCCGTGGCGCGACGTGCTCGCTCGCTGGTGGCCGCGCCTGCTGCCGGGCATCGCCGCCGGGGCCACCCACGGCGTCATCCGGGTCGGCCACGCCGTGCGCGCGCTGCTCGACGCCGAGACCGCACCGCGCGTGACCGAACTCGGCCAGGGGCTCGCCTACTGGGCCGCCCGCTGGCAGCCGCTCGCACCGCCCGGCGCCGGGCCGTACCCCGGAACCGACGCCCGGTCCGCGCTCGACGCCGTGCCCCGCGTACCCGATCAGCGGTTCGGCATCCGGTCCCGCCTGGCGCAGCTGGCCGACCTGGACCGTTGGCCGGCCGTCGCGGCGGCCGTGCCCGGCGACGCCGCCGCCGACGTGCCCACCCGCCTCGCCGCCGTCGTCGACGCCGCCGTGGTGCGGCACGGAACGCACGGGTACGCCGCCCCGGTCATGCTCGTGCACGCGGCGACCGCGCCGAACGCCGTCCTGCGTACCCTGCCGGCCCTGCCGCCGGCGCTGTGGCAGCCGAGCCTGGCCGCCGCCTGGGCGGCGACCGCCGCCGTCACCGCCGCCTACGCCCCGGCCGGGGCCCGTGCCCTCCCGCCGGCCGCCGGGCCGGAACTCGACGAGGCCATGGCGCGGGCGCTGGACACCGGGGACGCGCACGCGATCAAATTCATCGACACCCTGAGCGACGCGTACGCCCGCAGCGGCGACCCGGCCCTGCGCGCCGTGGCCGCCCGATCCGTCGAGCAGATCGCCGCCGACTGACGGCCTCGGCTCGCTACCGCCGACACGTGGAGGGCTGATGACACCCGACGACGAGGCGTTCCTGCGCCGTGCCGTGGAACTCGCCGACCGGGCGGGCGCGTCCGGCGAGCGGCCGTTCGCGTCGCTGCTCGTCGGCGCCGACGGCACCGTGCTGATCGAGGACCACACCACTGTGGTCTCCGACCGGGACGTCACCGCCCACCCGGAGCTGAAGCTGGCCCGCTGGGCCGCCCGTCAGCTCGCCCCCGAGGCGGCGGTCGCGACCACCATGTACACCAGCTGCCAGCCCTGCCCGATGTGCACTGTGGCGATCAACGCATCAGGCCTCGGCCGGGTCGTGTACGCGTTGTCCACCGAGCAGTTCGAGCAGGTCAAGCCCGCGACGCCCGCGCCGCGTCCGGTGCGGTACGACGGGCCGGCGCTGTTCGACGAGGCGCGGCGGCCGATCGAGGACCACTACTAGGCCATCGGCCCGCTTCTCCGACTGAGCGCCGAGATCGCCTCCGCTGCGGGGCGCCGCGTGTGGCGTGCGACGCCTACGCTGTGCCGCACGGCGACAGGGGGTGGGCCGGTGGGGCGTCGGCTGGGGTACGTCGCGATGGCGCTGCTCGGCGCGCTGCTGTTCGGCACGGCCGGCCTGGCCGTCGGGTCCTGGTACGGCGGCCGGGGCGCCGTATCGCTGAGCCCTGAGGCAGCTCGGAGCGCGGCCGGCGAACTGCTCCCCGGTGTCGAGCCGAGCGGCTCGACGACCGTGCGCGGCTACCGGTACGGCGTCTTCCTGGCCGCCGACGACCTCGGCGGAAACCGGGCCGAGTTCCAGTACGGCGACGGCCCCGACTGCACGTTGTCGGAGCGGATGCGGGGTGCCGCCGAGACGGGCGGGTGGCGGGAACTCCGTCGGGTGCCGGGAGCATCGTGCGACGGCTGGCGGGCCGAGCGAGACGGTATGACGGTCACCCTCACGCATCCGGCATACGGGTCGAGGCTGAGCATCACGCAGAGCGCTCCCGGAGGGTTCCGCGTCGCCACCATCACCGGCACCCTGCTCGGCGTCGCCGCCGGTGCGGCGCTGTTCTGGGCGGCGGCGCGGAGTCGCCGGCCCGTACCCCTGGTGGTCGGCACGCTGGTGACCGTCGGCCTGTTCCCGGCAGCCGTCGTCACCTGGGCGGACCTGGCCGTGCACCGGCTCGCCGAGCCGGTGTGGCCCGTCTGGCGCGGGCTCGCTCCGGTGCTGGTGCCGTTCTGGCTGGTGCTCCTTCTGATCGGCGTGATCGTCCTCGCGAGGCGACCGGATCCGGCAGTGCCCGCCACCGACGCGGTCGCGGCTGGCCGTGCCGGCTGATCAGTGGACGCACAACTCGTCGTACGGCACGCAGTCCCACAGGGTGTTCGCACGCTCGCGGACGACCGCGAACACCGGCCGGGACAGCACGACGTCGCCCGTCCGCTGGACGCGCATGACGATCCCCAGGTCGTCGGAGGCCGGATCGCCTTCCGGGGCGTACTGCGGCGCGATGCCGCGCGCCAGCACGTAGCTCAGGAACTGCTCCTCCAGCCGGGACGGCACGCGTCCGACCAGGCTGATCCCGTCCAGCGTCACCTGTGGGCCGTACCGCGCATCGACGACTACGCAGAACAGGCCCTCTGACCTGCCGAAATAAGCCGTGACCGCCGTGGCGTGGGCAGCGACGCCCGCGTTGCGGAACTCCGCCTTCGTCGGCCGGTCGAAGCCGCGGTGTGCGACGGAAACCGATGCGGCGAACCCGGGCAGCGCCTCGGCGGCCTCGTCGTGGCTCATTCCGAACCGCAGAGGTCCCACGCCGGCTCCCGGCGTGTACGTCCACTGCTCCCGCTCGGCCTCGGTCAGGACATGCCAGGGGTTCGTCATGAGGCAGGCGCTTCCATCTCGTTCGTGGCCGCGGGGTTCGTGCTCGGCCCGGCTCGCCACCAGCGGGTGCCGATGGGTCTTCGGTTGTTCGTCCATTCTCCGGACGCGTTGCGCCGAAGCCCGGAAGCGGTCCGGGAAGTGGAGGACAGCCGCGGGACGCGGGCTAGCCTGACCGCCGTGACAACGATCGAGCAGTTGGAACGGGACGTCTGGCCGGACCCCGGCCGGGAGGCCACGTCTCTCGTGAGGCGCTGCTCGGAGCTACGACGCAAGCCGCTGGCCGAGTTCACCGTGGAAGACCTGCGCATCATGCTCGGGCAGGGGAGCGGCGTGTCGGCGCTGCTGCCTCTCGCGGTACAGGTCCTGCTCCGCGATCCGTTGGCCGAGGGCGACTACTACCCGGGTGACCTGCTCGCCAACGTGCTGCGGCTACCCGACTCGGCGTGGTCGGGCCTGCGAACGGAACGGGAGCGGCTGCGGTCGGTTCTGGCGGAGCTCGTCGCCGGTCGCCCGTCCTCCGACGCTGGTCCGGACCCTCGTGACCCGGACCAGCGTCTTCGCGGCGCCATCAGGCAGTTTCTCGGCGATGAGAGCGGAGTTCCAGCTAGTGGGTACGCCAGTCCATGGCGTCGAGCAGGACCTCTACCAGGGCCGACCGATTCGCGGCGCCGATCTCGTCCAGCGCCCGGTGCATGACGTTCCCGGCGTCCTCGGGCAGTTCCTGCGGACCGAGCATCGGCAGCATCAGGATGAGCCGCTGCGCCCAGGTCAGCCGCTCGTCCGGCAGTGCCGCCGCGGCGAGCAGTTCCGCCCAGGTCATCGCGGACGTGAACCCGTGGCCCTCGACCGAGGCGACAACCTTCGCCGGCCGCCCCGGCCGATCCTCCACGAAGTCGAGTCCCGCCTCGTCCTCCAGGTTGCGGTAGACGATCCGAAGCCACACCTCTCCGTCGAGCCGCACCGAGACCGCCGGCCAGCGCTCCGGGTCGTTGAGGACGTCACACATCGCGTCGTAGTCGGCGGCCTGCACTCCGAAGGCGGCCTCCGACTCCCGGTGGGCGCCGAGCGGTCCGGACAGGAAATGCAACCAGAAGGCGGGGTATCCGACCACGCCGTCTGCCGCATGGACGGTCGCGTCGCACTCGACGTCGTAGCCGGGCGGGGACATGGTGGTATAGCCGGGGATCGTGAAGGCGGGTCCGAGGGCCGGCGACATGGCCCGGATTCAACACGACACCGGACCGAGACCGTACGCCCAGCAGAGGACAGACATTGCAGCCGATGACCTTCAGCCACACGATCTCCGCACCGCCGGAGAAGGTGTGGCGGTGCCTCGCCGACGTCGCGCGGTATCCGGCGCTGCTGACCAAGGTCGACGCGACTGAGCTGCTCCACAGCCAGGCGTTCGGAACGGGCACGAGGTGGCGGGAGACCCGCAGGCCGTACGGCTGGCCCGTCACCGTGGAACTCCGCGTGACCGACTGCCGGCCCCCGTTCCGCTACGTCGTCGAGTGCTTCGCGGGCGGGCACAGTGTGACCGAGTACCGGCTGGTTCCCGGTGCCGCGGCTGGCACCACCGACCTCCAGCTCACCTACACCTTGACCGGTGGCTCACCGATCCATCGGATCAGCCGGGTCATCGCCCGTCGACGGTTCCTCACCTGCATCAGGGAGAACAACGTCCAGGACCTGCTCGACATCGAGCGAGCATGCGGGGCCAATGCGTGAGGACGCAGGCAGGTGGCAGGAGCCTCGTACGGTCGACGGGGTGTTGTTCGAACCGGTGACCGCGGAGTTCTCGTTCCTCGACGACGGGAACGAGCTGGTCGGCGACGTCGTCCGGCCGCCCTGGCCGGGGCCGTACCCGGCGGTGGTCTTCGTCGAGGGTTCCGGGCCGGGCGGTCGCGACCAGGGGGCGTGGCAGACGAGGCTGGCCGCAGCCGGCTTCGCGAGTCTCGCCTACGACAAGCCCGGTTCCGGTGCGTCGACGGGTGACTGGACCCGTCAGACCATGGCCGACCGCGCCGCCGAGACCGTGGCCGCGGTCCGGGCCGTGCGGAGCCGCGAGGACGTGCTGTCCGGCGCGGTCGCGCTGATCGGCGGTAGCCAGGGCGGCTGGGTGGCTCACCTCGCTGCGGCAGCGGACCACCGGATCGCGGCGGTGGTGACGGTGTCGGGGCCGGGCGTGAGCGTACGGGACCAGGAGGAGTACCGGCTCCGCCACCAACTCGCTGCGGAGGGCTTCGGCGGCGCCGACATCCAGCAAGCGCTTCTCCTGCTACGCGACCAGATCCGGCGGGTCCGGTCGGGCGACGACCCGGCGCGCGTGCACGCCGCGCAGGCGCACTGGCACGGCGCTCCCTGGTATCCGATGCTCGCCGGGACGACACCCGAGTCCATCGCGTTCATCGCGGGCATCGCGGACTACGACCCCGCCCCGGCACTGGCGGCTCTGCGCTGCCCGCTGCTGGCGATCTTCGGCGCGGACGACCTGCTCGTGCCGGTGGAGGCGAGCGTGCGCGCCATCAGCGGCACCCTCGACGGCGCACGCCACGCCGATCACACGACTGTGGTCTTCCCCGGTGCCGACCACAGCATCCGCGTCTACACGGGGGAAGGGCCCGCGCAGGTCAGGGAGGGGCGCTACACCCCTGCCGAGCGAGCGCCGGGCTTCGACGAACTCGTCGTCACCTGGCTGCAGCGCCGCCTGCAGGCGACCGACCTGGGGTACGCGGCGCGCTGATCGCGGCATGGGCGGGTGCTCACGCGGGGAACCACCTCCACTGCCCCTCGGAGACGACCTCGACGGCGCCGTCGGTCACCTTGATGGCCGTCTGGTCGTCGATCGCGTACGCCGGACCGGCGATCTCGGCCGCCCACTTCTCGGCAGACGCCATGGTGTTGTCCGGTTCGAGGCCCAGGTGCGGGAAGATCGAGAAGTCGACGAGCCCGAGCGTGCGGTCGTCGGGTGCGGACTGCCACTCGACGAATTCCGTACCGATCCGGGGGGTGAGCACCATGCTGCCGGCGCTCAGCCCGACCCAGACGGTGTCCCGCAGCGACGGCAGGAGGTCCGCCAGCCCGGACTGCCGCATCCAGTGGCACAGGTACGTCGCGTCGCCACCGTGCACGAGCAGGACGTCGGCCTCCCGGACCCAGGGGACCCAGTGCTCCTGGCCGATGCTGGGTAGCGCTGACAGTTCGAGTACGCCCAGCGACTTCCAGCCGAGACCGCTCATGGGCAGCGGCGTCTGACCGGTGATGAAGCGCCAGGCCGAGGCCGGTCCGCCCATCGGGTACGCCGCAGTGGGGATGCAGAGGGCGCTGGATTCAGCGATCGGCTTGCCCAGCAGGTCGACCAGCGCATCGTTGATGCTCGGGTTCTGGACGCCTGCGGATGTGAGGAGAAGTTTCACGCTTGCCTCCTGCGCGTAGCGGTCATGATGCTCTGCCCGGTGTCCGGAGATCGGTGCACAGGAATGCTGACCGGACGCGGTAACGAAACTCATCGCGATCCCGGCTGTACGGCCGGTCGATGCTGGCCGGGGAGAGCCCTAGGCTGACGCCATGCCGGCGGAGCACGAAGTGATCGACCTGGACGAACGCGATCACCGGCCGGCGGATTCGGACGGCGCTGTTCCTGGTCGCCGCGTGTCCGGACGAACGATGAACGTACGGCTCGTTGCTGCCTTCGTGATCGGCGCTGTGCTCGGCGGTGTCGGTGTGAGCGAGCTGCGAGTCTCGCGGGACGAGCGGGAGCGGAATGCCTCGGTCGCGCTCGTGGCCCTACCTCAAGACAGAGTCAGCGGGGGTTCGGGTACGGAAGCCCTGGGCGTCGTCCAGCTGAACGGACAGCTCGCGGTGATCAACACGGGACCCGCGCCGATCACTGTCGGTGCGGCTGTCGGTCAACGACCGGGCATCCAGGTCCGTGACACCGGCCAGTCGAGGCTGCTACGACCTGGCGGTACCGGCTGGATCGATGTCGAGGTGCGCGTCGAGTGCGCTAGTTCCACCGCGTTCGAGAGCGAGCCGTTGTCGATACGGTTCTCGGTCGAGACCGCCGACCGGCAGGCCAGAGAGGTCAGCTACCCCGTCGCCGTGAAAGGAAGCGCCTGGGAGCGGGAGGCGGAGATGCCGTGCGCGTACCTCAGTCACTCGGGGAGACGCGGCGGCTACAGAGGTTGAAAGGCTGACGTCCGTCGGCGTGTCTGCGTGATCTGGGTCGATGTGGGCGGTAGGTCGGAGGCATGAGGTATCCGGCTGGTGGTGG
>NZ_JAXCFU010000019.1:0-21788 GCF_055362685.1 Micromonospora sp. SYSU B005
GCGGCGATCTCG
Organism: Micromonospora sp. SYSU B005; assembly: GCF_055362685.1. Classification (NCBI taxonomy): domain Bacteria; kingdom Bacillati; phylum Actinomycetota; class Actinomycetes; order Micromonosporales; family Micromonosporaceae; genus Micromonospora; species Micromonospora sp. SYSU B005. The sequence goes on from NZ_JAXCFU010000019.1 coordinate 13, forward strand.
CGCAGCGCCTCGCGGAGCCGGTGCCGGACCGCGATCAGCTCGGGGGTGAGCCGCTCGACGAAGCCGATGTCGAACTCCGAGCCGTGGGGGGGGGGGCGGGGGCCCCCCCCCCGCCCCCCCCCCCCCCCCGCGCCTCGCGCGGCCAGAACCTTTCCGAAACGTTTCCGAAACACCATTGTCCTCGTCGATGCGCGATGGAAGCATCGACGGAGCTAGATACCCAACCGAGACGTCCAGTCGTCTTCGCCCCGACGGCCTGGGTGTTGGCCAGTAAGGAGGCCAAGATGGCAATGAGCCCATCCGTTCATCGCGGCGGGAGCCGGCGACGGCGATCACCGGCCGTCCGGGCGCTGCTCGCCGGCGCCGTCAGCGCCGTGACGGTGGCAGCCGTCGCGGTGATGATGCCGTCGGCGAACGCCGCCGCGTCCACGCTGGGCGCCGCCGCCGCGCAGTCGGGCCGCTACTTCGGCACCGCCATCGCGGCGGGCCGGCTCGGCGACTCCACGTACAGCACGATCGCCGGGCGTGAGTTCAACATGATCACGGCTGAGAACGAGATGAAGCCGGACGCGACGCAGCCCCAGCGGGGCCAGTTCAACTTCTCCTCCGGTGACCAGATCTACAACTGGGCGACCCAGCGGGGCTTGAAGGTCCGTGGCCACACGCTGGCGTGGCACGCGCAGCAGCCGGGTTGGATGCAGAGCCTGAACGGCAGCAACCTGCGTCAGGCGATGATCGATCACATCAACGGTGTGATGGCCCACTACCGGGGCAAGCTCGCGGCGTGGGACGTGGTGAACGAGGCGTTCAACGAGGACGGCAGCCGCCGCAGCTCGAACCTGCAGGGCACCGGTAACGACTGGATCGAGGTGGCGTTCCGGACCGCGCGGGCGGCCGACCCGTCGACGAAGCTCTGCTACAACGACTACAACATCGAGAACTGGTCGTACGGCAAGACGCAGGGTGTGTACAACATGATCCGGGACTTCAAGTCCCGGGGTGTGCCGATCGACTGCGTGGGTCTGCAGACCCACTTCACCGGCGGTAGCTCGTTGCCGGGCAACTTCCAGACCACGCTGCAGAACTTCGCGGCGCTGGGTGTGGACGTGGCGCTGACCGAGGTCGACGTGACCAACTCCTCGACCAGCCAGTACGCCGGGCTGACTCAGGCGTGCATCAACGTGCCGCGCTGTATCGGCATCACGGTGTGGGGCGTGCGTGACAGCGACTCGTGGCGCTCGAACGAGAGCCCGCTGCTGTTCGACGGCGGAGGCAACAAGAAGGCCGCGTACAACTCGGTCCTCAACGTCCTCAACGCGGCCGCCCCGACCTCCGGGCCGACCACGACCCCGACCACGGGACCGCCGCCCAGCGGTGGCGCCGGGCGGATCGTCGGAGTGCAGTCGGGCCGGTGCATCGACGTGCCGAACTCCTCGCAGAGCAACGGCACCCGCGTCCAGCTCTACGACTGCAACGGTCAGTCCAACCAGCAGTGGACGTACACCTCCAGCAAGCAGCTGATGGTCTACGGCAGCAAGTGCCTGGACGCGAACGGCGCGGCCACCGGCAACGGCACCGGGATCATCATCTACGACTGCAACGGTCAGTCGAACCAGCAGTGGAACATCAACTCCAACGGCACCATCAGCGGCGTGCAGTCCGGGCGCTGCCTGGACGTCTGGGGCACCGGCAACGGGCAGCAGATCCAGCTGTACGACTGCCACGGGCAGACCAACCAGCAGTGGCGGACCGACTTCGGTGGCGGCACCACGCCCCCGACCACGCCGCCGCCGACCACGACGCCCCCGCCCGGCGGCTGCTCGCTCCCGTCGACCTACCGGTGGTCGTCGACCGGCGCGCTGGCCAACCCGCAGAACGGCTGGGTCTCGCTCAAGGACTTCACGAACGTGGTCTACAACGGCAAGCACCTGGTCTACGGGTCGTACGTCAACAGCAGCGGCCAGTACAGCTCGATGAACTTCAGCCCGTTCACGAACTGGTCCGACATGGCCTCGGCCGGCCAGAACGGGATGAGCCAGGGCACCGTGGCACCCACCCTGCTGTACTTCGCGCCGAAGAACATCTGGGTGCTGGCGTACCAGTGGGGACCGACCTCGTTCAGCTACAAGACGTCGAGCGACCCGACGAACGCCAACGGCTGGTCCTCGGCGCAGACGCTGTCCACCGCCACCCTGCCGGACGCCCCGTACGGCGTCATCGACCAGACCCTGATCGGTGACGACCAGAACATGTACCTCTTCTTCGCCGGGGACAACGGCAAGATCTACCGGTCGAGCATGCCGCTCGGGAACTTCCCGGGCAGCTTCGGTTCGAGCTACACGACGATCATGACCGACTCGACGAACAACCTCTTCGAGGGCGTCGAGGTCTACAAGGTGGCGGGCCAGAACCAGTACCTGATGATCGTCGAGGCGATCGGGAGTCAGGGACGCTACTTCCGGTCGTTCACGTCGAACAGCCTGAGCGGCTCGTGGACCCCGCAGGCCGCCACCGAGAGCAACCCGTTCGCCGGCAAGGCCAACAGCGGCGCGACGTGGACCAACGACATCAGCCACGGTGACCTGGTCCGCACCAACCCCGACCAGACCAAGACCATCGACCCCTGCAACCTGCAGTTCCTGTACCAGGGCAAGAACCCCAGTGCGGGAGGCGACTACAACCTGCTGCCGTGGCGGCCGGGTGTGCTGACCCTCCAGCGCTGACCGTCACACAGCTACCGGAAGACGTGCCCGGCACCCACGTGGTGCCGGGCACGCCCGTTCGTTCAGCCGGCCAGGTCCTCGGCGAGCAGGTCCATCAGCAGCGCGTCGTGCCAGCGCCCGTCCGCGCCGCGCTCGTAGCGGCGCATGATGCCCACCGGGCGGAACCCGACCTTCGCGTACGCCCGGATCGCCGCCGTGTTCGCCGCCGCCGGGTCGATGGTGAACCGGTGGTGGCCGTACTCGTCGATCAGGTGCCGGACCAGCGTGCGGATCGCGTCGCCGCCCAGCCCGGTGCCGCGTACCGCCGGGTCGAGGAAGACGTCCAGGCTGGCGTGGCGGTAGTCCGGGTCGGTCTCGGCGTACCACTGGATCGCGCCGACCAGCCTGCCGTCGTGCTCGACGGCGTAGATCGTCAGCGCGTCGTCGGCCAGGTCGGCCCGGATCGACTCGGCCAGGTCGTCACCGCCACGCCACCAGCGGCGCACCTCCGGGGTGGCCCGGATCGCGGCCAGGGCGGGTACGTCGGCGTCGGTCACCGGCCGCAGCGTCACCGCCCGCCCGCGCAGCACGCCTCAGCCCCGCCGCTCGCCGTGCTCGACGCAGACCGCCGACCAGCCGGCCGGTACGACCTGCACCTTCATCCGCCGACGGCAGGACGCGCACCAGCGCGGCGGCTCCCACGCCCGCGCCGCCTCGCACGCCGGGTGCGGCCCGGCCGTCACCGACTCGCCGCACCTGTCGCACCAGAGCGCGGCGGGGGCGGCCGTGGCGGGGGAGGATTCGGTCACCGCTGCCTCACAGGGTCGCCGAGAGCGCCTTCACCGGCATCTTCAGGTCTTCCAGCAGCTTCAGGTCGGCGTTGGCCGGGCGACCCAGCGTGGTCAGGTAGTTGCCGACGATCACCGCGTTGATGCCGCCCAGCAGGCCGTCGCGGGTGCCCAGGTCACCGAGGGTCAGCTCGCGGCCGCCCGCGTACCTCAGGATCGTGCGCGGCATGGCCAGCCGGAACGCGGCGATGGCGCGTAGCGCGTCCTTGCCCTCCACCACCGGGCGGTCACCCAGCGGCGTGCCGGGGCGCGGGTTGAGGAAGTTCAGCGGCACCTCGTGCGGGTCCAGCTCGGCGAGCTGCGCGGCGAACTCGGCGCGCTGCTCGACCGTCTCGCCGAGGCCGAGGATGCCGCCGCAGCAGACCTCCATGCCGGACTCGCGGACCATCCGCAGCGTCTCCCAGCGCTCCTCCCACGAGTGCGTGGTGACCACGTTCGGGAAGTAGGAGCGGCAGGTCTCCAGGTTGTGGTTGTAGCGGTGCACGCCCATCTCGACCAGCTCGTCGACCTGCTCCTTGGTGAGCATGCCGAGCGAGGCGGCGACCTGGATGTCGACAGCGGCGCGGATGGCGGCCACGCCCTCGCGCATCTGCTTCATCAGCCGGGCGTCCGGACCGCGTACCGCGGCCACGATGCAGAACTCGGTCGCGCCGGTCGCGGCGGTCTGCTTCGCGGCCTCGACCAGCGCCGGGATGTCCAGCCAGACCGAGCGCACCGGCGAGGTGAACAGGCCGGACTGCGAACAGAAGTGGCAGTCCTCCGGGCAGCCGCCGGTCTTCAGCGAGACGATGCCCTCGACCTCGACCTCCGGGCCGCACCAGCGCATCCGGACCTCGTGGGCGAGCTGGAGCGCGGCGGGCAGGTGCTCGTCGGGAAGGTTCAGCACCGCGAGGACACCGGCCTCGTCGAGGCCGACGCCGTTGCCCAGCACCCGCTCCCGGGCCTGGTCGAGGATCTCTGGCATGGCTCGTAACCTAACAGGCCACCGTGAGCGCGGGAAACCACCGCCGCCGGCCCCCCGGCGAGCCGGGACCGCGCCACGCCGGGGCCCTCGGCGCGGGTGGTAACTTCGCCCCGCGGAAGCGCCCGGCGGGGGGCGGGGAGTCGGCGGGAGGGGACGGCACGGTGGCGGACTGGCTGGCGGCCCTGGACCGCCGCGCCGAGCTGCGGGCCCGGGCGGGACTGACCCGCACGCTGCGCCCCCGCGCCGCCGACGACGCCGTGGTCGACCTGGCCGGAAACGACTACCTCGGCCTGGCCACCCACCCCGAGGTCACCGCCGCCGCAGCGCAGGCCCTGTCCGCGTACGGGCTGGGCGCCACCGGGTCACGCCTGGTGCGCGGCTCCACCGACGCCCACCACGCGCTCGAGGACGACCTGGCCGGCTGGCTGGGCGTGGACCGGGCGCTGGTGTTCTCCTCCGGCTACCTGGCCAACCTCGCCGCCGTCCGAGGGCTGACCCAGCCGCGGACGCTGCTCGTCTCCGACGCCCACAACCACGCCTCGCTGATCGACGGCTGCCGGATCTCCGGCGCCGAGACGCTCGTGACGCCGCACGCCGACGTGGCGGCGGTGGCCGCGGCGCTCGCCGCCGCGCCGGGCCGCCCCGCCGTGGTGGTGACCGAGTCGGTCTTCTCCGTCGACGGTGACCTGGCCCCGCTCGCGGAGCTGCACGCGGTGGCCCGCCGCCACGGCGCGCTGCTGCTCGTCGACGACGCGCACGCGCTCGGCGTGACCGGCCCGGCCGGGGCCGGCGGGGTCGCCGCCGCCGGGCTGGCCGGCGCGCCCGACGTGGTGGTCACCGCAACGCTGTCCAAGGCGCTCGGCGGGGCCGGCGGTGTGGTCGCCGGGCCGGCCGAGTTCGTCCGCCACCTGGTGGAGACCGGCCGCACGTTCATCTTCGACACCGCGCCGCCGCCCGCCGTGGTGGCCGGGGTCCGCGCCGCGGTGCGCCTGGCCCGCGACGGCGACGCGCTGCGCGCCGAGCTGGCCGACCGGGTCGCGGCGGCGGTGCGCCGGCTCGGCGCGGCCGGGCTGTCCGTGTCCGCCCCGGACGGCGCCGTGATCTCGGTGACCGCGCCCGGCCCGCAGGAGGCGACCGCCTGGGCCGCCGCCTGCCGGGACCGCGGCGTGGCGGTCGGCTGCTTCCGTCCCCCGTCCACGCCGGACAGCCGTTCCCGGCTGCGGCTCACCGTCAGCGCCGGGGTGGACCGGGCCGGCTTCGAGCGGGCCCTGGACGTGATCGTGGAGTGTGCGCCATGAGCTTCGGCGACGCCTGGACCGGGCCGGTGCTGGTGACCGGCACCGACACCGAGGTCGGCAAGACAGTGGTGACCGCCGCCGTCGCCGCCGCCGCGCAGGCGGCCGGCCTGCGGGTCGCTGTGGTCAAGCCCGGCCAGACGGGTACGGCGACAGGCGAGCCCGGCGACGTCGACGCGGTGACCCGGCTGGCCGCCCCGCTGACCGGCCGGACGCTCGCCAGCTACCCCGACCCGCTGGCCCCGCTGGCCGCGGCCCGGGTGGCGGAGCTGCCGCCGCTGGAGCTGTACAACGCCGTCGACGCGATCCGCGAGGAGGCGGACAAGCACGACCTGGTGCTCGTCGAGGGCGCGGGCGGGCTGCTCGTACCGATGGGGTTGCGCCCGTCCGGCGAGCCGTGGACGGTGGCCGACCTGGCGGTGTCGCTCGGCGCGCCGGCGGTGGTGGTGGCGCGGGCCGGGCTCGGCACGCTCAACCACACCGCGCTGACGCTGGAGGCGCTGGAGCGGCGGGCCGTCCCGGCCGGCGTGGTGATCGGCGCCTGGCCGACCGAGCCGGAACTGGTGCACTGGCTCAACCTGTCCGAGCTGCTGCCGAATCTGCTCGGCGCGGTGCCGGCCGGCGCGGGCGGCATGGACCCCGGTGTGTTCCGCCGGTCCGCGCCCGGCTGGCTCACCCCCGCCCTCTACGGCGTGCTCGACGACTGGCGGGCCTGGGCCGAGGAGACCTGACTTTCGTCGGTGCCCGGCCCGGCCGGGCGTGGGTAGCGTGACCGCCGTGGAACCCCGCGAACGACAGCGCCGGGCCGGTGACCTGCTGCTCTGGGCCGTACTCGCGGCACCCGTCGCGTACGGCCGGCTCACCCCGCCGTGGCACGCGGACGAGCTGCCGCCGCTGGCCGCCGCGCTGGCGCTGCTCGGCACGGCGGTGTGGATCGGCCGCCGGTGGCCGCTGGTCGCGGTGCTCGCGGTGGTGGCCGGCTCGCTCGTCGACGGCAACGTGGTGTTCGCCATCCCGGTCTTCGGCTACCTGGCCGGACGGCGCAGCGAGCGGGCCGCACCGGCCGCCGCCGTCTTCGCCGCCATCGCGGTCACCGGCTCGGTGCTCAACCTCGGGCTGCTCGGCACCGAGCCGTCCACCTGGTTCGTGCTCTCCTCGGTGCTGCTGTTCGCCGGGGTGTTCCCCTGGCTGCTGGGCCGGCTGCGGCGGCAGCACCGCGCGCTCGCCGACGCCGGGCTGCGCCACGCGCAGGCCGAGCGCCGGGCCGAGGTCGAGCGGGTACGCCTGCGCGAGCGGGCCCGCATCGCCCAGGACATGCACGACTCGCTCGGCCACGACCTGAGCCTCATCGCGCTGCGGGCGGGCGCGCTGGAACTGGCGCCGGACCTGTCCCCGGCGCACCGGGCGGCGGCCGGTGAGCTGCGGGCGAGCGTCGCCGCCGCCACCGAACGCCTGCACGACGTGATCGGCGTGCTGCGCGAGGAGCGCACGCTGCGGCCGGCCGGGGAGACGGTCGCCGACGTGGTCGACGGCGCGCGCGACGCCGGGATGACAGTCGACCTGCGCGGCGACGAGGCGGACCTGCCGCCGCTGCCCGCGCACGCGGTGCACCGGGTGGTCCGGGAAGCGCTCACCAACGCCGCCCGCTACGCCCCCGGTGCCCCGGTCACCGTCGAGGTGGCCCGCGCCGAGGGCACTGTGACGGTCGCGGTGGTGAACGCGCCACCGCCGGCCGGTCCGCTGCCCGGGCCGCCGTCGAACGGCTCCGGGCTGCTGGCGCTGCGCGAGCGGGTACGCCTCGCCGGCGGCACCCTGGACGCCGGTCCCCGCGACGGTGGCTGGGCGGTCACCGCACGCGTCCCGCTGGACCGGGCGGCCGGCCCCGGCACACCGGACGCGGACGCCGACCCGCTCGGCGGTGCCGGCGTACCTCGGCGGGGTGAACCGGGGGACGCGGCCCGGCGGCTGCGGGAGGCCCGGCGGCGGGCGCGGCGCAGCCTGCTCGTCGCGATCGGCGCGCCCACCGGGCTCGCACTGGTGCTGGCGCTCGTCTACTACCCGCTCGCCACCGCCGGCGCGGTGCTGGACCGGCCCGGCTACGAACGGCTGCGGCTGGGTGAGCCGCGCGACGCGCTCGGGCTGCCCCGCCGGCAGGCCGACCCGCCCGCGACCGGCGCCGCGCCGGGCTGCGAGTTCTACACCGACGGCAACTTCCCGTTCGCCCAGGCGACCTGGCGGCTCTGTTTCGCCGGCGGGCGGCTGGTCAGCAAGGAGCAGATCGCACCATGAGCGACGACCACGACCGCCCGCTGCGGGTGGTGCTCGCCGACGACGAGGCGCTGGTCCGGGCCGGGGTCCGGGCGATCCTGGCCGCCGACCCGGGCATCGAGGTGGTCGGTGAGGCGGGCGACGGCCTGGCGGCGGTCGAGCTGGTCCGCGCGCACCGCCCCCGGGTGGCGCTGCTGGACATCCGGATGCCCCGCTGCGACGGGCTCAGCGCCGCCGCGCAGATCCGCCGGCTGGTGCCGGAGACGGCGGCGGTCATGCTCACCACGTTCGGCGACGACGACCTGATCGCCCGCGCGCTCGGCCACGGCGCCGCCGGGTTCCTGCTCAAGTCCGGCGACCCGCGCGAACTGCTGGCCGGGGTGCGGGCGGTGGCCGACGGCGGGGCGTACCTGTCGCCGCGGGTGGCGCGCCGGGTGATCGAGCTGAGCGGCGGCCGGCTGGCCCGCGGCCCGTACGCGCGGGACCGGCTGGCCGGGCTGACCGACCGGGAACGCGACGTGCTGGCGCTGGTCGGGGCGGGACTGTCCAACGCCGAGATCGCCCGCCGGCTGCACCTGGTCGAGGGCACCGTGAAGAGCTACCTGACCAGCATCTTCACCCGGCTGGACGTGCGCAACCGGGTGCAGGCGGCGATCCTCGCGTACGAGGCGGGGCTGGTCCCGCCCACCGGCTGACCAGCCCGCCCCCGTTCAGGCGTCGCGCCTCGCCAGCGCCCATCGGCCCAACGCCAGCGCGGCGGCGGCCCAGGCGGCGAGCACCAGCAGCCCCACTGCCGCCGGGTAGGGCTCGGTGTCCCCGGCCAGGAAGTGGTTGCCCGCCACCCCGGGGAACGCGTCGGCGATCCGGGTCAGCACCGTGATGTCCGGCTCCTGCAACGACAGCGGCACGATCATCAGCAGCGCGAACAGGACGGTCAGGGCCAGCACCGCGCCCCGCAGCGCCGCCGCCAGGCCGAGCGCCAGCACACCGATCAGCGCCAGGTACGCCGCGGCGGCCACCACGTCGGCCACCGTCGCGCCCAGCGGGGCGCGGCCCCACTCGCCCAGCACCGGCCGGGCCGTCACCGCGCCGACGGTGCCGAGCAGCAGCCCGACGCCGAACGTCACCGCGCCCACCACCATCGCCTTCGCGGCGAGCACCCGCCCCCGCGACGGTGTGCACCGCAGCGTGGTGCGGATCGTGCCGGTGGTGAACTCGCTGGTGATCGCGAACAGTCCGAGCGCCAGCACCACGTACTGGGTCAGCTCCAGCGATCCGGCCACGATCTCGCCGACGTCCACCACGCCCGGGTTGTCGGCCGGGTCGTCGTCGGTGTTGGCGTTGCGCGCGTAGATGGCGAGCTGGGCGCTCGTGGCCGCCATGGTCAGCACCGCCGCGAGCAGCGTCCACCAGGTGGAGCGGACCGACCAGAGCTTCGTCCACTCGGCGGCCACCGCCCCGGCGAGCGGATGCCCGGTGGTGGGGGCGGGCCGGGCGGTCCGACGGGCCGGGTCGAGCGTGGACGGTGCGGTCATCGGGTGCCACCTCCGGTCGGGCCGGCGGCGTACTCCACGCTGTCGGCGGTCAGCTCCAGGAACGCCTCCTCCAGGGAGGGGGCGACGGGGGTCAGCTCGTGCAGGCGTACCCCCATCTCGTGCGCCAGGTCGCCGACCCGGCCGGCGGTGCTGCCGGCGACGGACATCCCGCCCTCGTCGGCGGTGACAGTCGCGCCCTCGGCGGCCAGCCGGTCGCCGAGGGCGGCGAGCGCGGCCGGCTCGGGGCCGCGTACCCGGACCGACGCGGCGGGGCGGGCGGCGATCAGCTCGGCCAGCGGCGCGTCGGCCACCAGCCGGCCGCGCCCCAGCACCACCACCCGGTCGGCGGTCTGCTGCATCTCGCTCATCAGGTGGCTGGACACGAGGACGGTGCGCCCCTCGTCGGCGAGGCGGCGGGTGAACCCGCGGATCCACCGCACCCCGTCCGGGTCGAGCCCGTTGACCGGCTCGTCGAGCAGCAGCACCGGCGGGTCGCCGAGCAGCGCGCCCGCGATGCCGAGCCGTTGACCCATGCCCAGCGACAGCGCCCGGCCCGGCTTGCCGGCGGCGCGGGCGTCCAGGCCCACCAGGTCGAGCACCTCGGTCACCCGGCGGGCCGGTACGCCGTTGCTGCGTGCCATCGCCCGCAGGTGCGCCATACCGGAGCGGGCCGGGTGCACACCTGTCGCGTCGAGCAGCGCGCCGACCTCGTGCAGCGGGTGCCGCAGCGTGCGGTAGTCCCGGCCGTTGACCAGGGCCTGCCCGGCGGTGGGCCGGTCCAGGCCGAGCACCATCCGCATCGTGGTGGACTTGCCCGCGCCGTTCGGGCCGAGGAATCCGGTGACCTGCCCGGGGCGGATCTCGACGGTCAGGTCGTCGACGGCTGTCACGTCGCCGAACCGTTTCGTCAACGCACGAAGTGTGATCATGCGGCGACGCTATGGGCCGGCGGGGGTGCCACACCGCCGTCGAACGGCAGCGGCCGGCACTGACTTTCGTCAGGTGCGACGGACCACGAACGCGTCCGGCATCCGGAAGGTGAGGTTGTTCGGGCACCACGGTGGACGCACCACAGTCACCCCGTCGAGCAGCGCGGCGGCCTCGGCGACCACCACTGCCGCCTCCATCCGGGCGAGCTGCGCGCCGGCGCAGCGGTGCGGCCCGGCGCCGAAAGCCAGGTGCCGCCGCGAGCCGGGCTGCCCGGGACGGAACTCGCCCGGCGCCTCGACCACGGCCGGATCGCGCCCGGCGCGGGCCAGCCAGGCCACGATGCTGGTGCCCGCCGGTACGCCCACCTCGCCGAGCGTCGTGTCCACTGCTGCCACCCGCCGCCAGGTGACGATCGGCGGCTCCAGTCGCAGCCCCTCCTCGACCACGTCGTCCACGCCGATCTCACCGGTGCGCAGCCCGGCCCGTACCGCCGGTTCGCCGGACAGCCGGTGCAGCAGCAGGGTGAGGAACTGCGAGGTGGTCTCCTGGCCGGCGACCAGCAGGAAGAACAGCGCCCCGACGACCACGTCGGGGGAGTGCCCGGCGTCGCGCAGCCGCGCGGCGAGCCCGCCCCCGGTGGCGGCGAACTCGCGCAGCACGGTGTGGAACCGGCCCACCTCGGCGGCGAGCGCGAGCTGCCGGGAGGAGTCCAGCGGCGCCCAGAACAGCTCCAGCGCGGCCCGGGCGAAGTCCTTGACCGCGCCGACCGGGGCGTCCGGCAGCTCGACCAGCCGGGCCAGTACCAGCAGCGGCAGGTCGGCGGCGAGGCCCGCGTACAGGTCGACCGGGCGGCCCGCGTCCAGCGCCGCCGCCAGCCCCGCCACCCGCTCCCGGACCAGCCCGGTCAGCCACCGGCGCTGGGCGTCCACCCGGTGCGGGTGCAGCGCGTCGGCGACGATGCCGCGGATCTGGGGGTGACTGGCGCCGCCGTTGTTCGCCAGCGTCGGCGGCAGCCGGAACCGGTGCCCGGCGAGGATCCGCAGCGCGGCCACCGGGATCGGCGTGACCGCGTCGAGCGCGTTGTCCGGCCGGAACGTCACCGGGTCGGTGAGCAGCTTGCGGACGAGCGCGTGCCGGGTCACCACCAGGTGCGGCACGCCGACGTGGTCGACCACCGTGGCCGCGTCGGGCCACGGCCCGTCGACGGACTCCCCCCAGCCCCGGAACAGCACGCGGTAACGCTAGCGGCGGGCACCAGGCGGGTTCGGGTCCAGCTCCCAGACGGTGGTGTGCTTCACCCGTACGCTCTCCAGCGCCTCGGACACCGGCACGTCGTACGCGGCCAGCTCGTGGAAGCGCTCGCGCGGAAGGAACGCCCGGCCCGGGTCGCCCACCAGCACCCGGGCACCGGAACGGGCGGCCCGGAGCAGGAAGCGCAGCATCCGGCGGGCCATCGCCTCGCTGTAGAAGACGTCCCCGGCCAGCACCACCTCCGCGTCGCCCGCGTCGGAGTCGAGGATGTCGCCGAGTTCGGCGTCGACGCGTACCCCGTTGGCCTCGGCGTTGAGCGCGACGGCGGCCACGGCCCGCTCGTCCACCTCGACCGCCCGGACGGCGGCGGCGCCGGCGCGGGCGGCGGCGATGGCGACCAGACCGGAGCCGGAGGCCAGGTCGAGCACCCGGCGGCCGGCGACCGTGTCGGGGTGGTCGGTGACGTAACGGGCCAGGCCCTGCCCGCCGGCCCAGGCGAACGCCCAGAACGGCGGCGGCTGGGAGCTGCGGAACTCGCCCTCGGTCAGCTCCCACAGACCGATCGGCTCGTCGGCCTGGTGCAGCCGCACCTCGGGTACGAACGCCACGGGGGCGAGGCGGGCGTGCAGCCGGACGAACGCGGCGGACAGCTCGGACACCGGAGAATTGTGTCCCACACGGGTTCCGGAACCGATCCCGGGCGTGTCGCGGCGAGGTCGTGACCGGTTCACCACGCTCGGTGAAATCGCCCCCGTGTTGTGGCGTTGGATGCGAACACGCCCGTCTACCGGCGTGCCCGGCGCGCTCCTAGCGTTGCCTGTGGACACGACCGAGGGTGAGGAGGCGTGGTGAGCGGCTGGCGGCACGCGCTGCGGATCGGACTGGTACTGACCTTCGTGGCCGGGACCGGGTACGGCGGTGCCCTGCCGGCGCGGGCGGCGGCGGCCTTCTCCACGGAGTTGAGCGGCCTGCCGGACGAGTTCACCGCCGGGAACCGGGTGGAGACGTTGTCCGCCGTGGTGTCCCGCTCCGACGGGGGCGGCTGTGTCAAGGTGCGCTGGTCGATGCTGGTGCGGGTACAGGGCCTGCGGCTGGACCAGCTCAAGGTGGACCGGGTGGAGGACAGCGGCTCGTTCCCGCTGGAGATCCGCACCGAGGGAGACACCGCCCGGCTCACCGACCGGCAGCTCGACCCGGGTGTGCTCTGTCCCGGCCGTACCGTGACCGCCCGCTACCGGGTGGCGTTCGCCGAGGACGTCGGGCGCGGACGGGTGAGTTTCGCCGCCGAGGCGTACGACCCGCAGTTGCGGCTGCTGGCCCGGCGGACCGCCTCCCGTGAGGTGGTGGGGGAGGAGGCGGCGTCGCCGACGCCGGCGCCCACCAGCGCGGAGCCCACCGAAACTCCGACCGACGAGCCGTCTTCCGAGGCACCCGACGAGGAGCCCACTGACGAGCCGACCGACGCCGCGGTGGTGGAGCCGCCCGCGCCCGGTGGAGTGGCCGGGCGGCCGGTGGCGGACCGCGGCGGATTCGGCCTGGTGCAGGCCGCGTTCCTGCTCGGCGGTCTGCTGCTGTTCCTCGGCGCCGGTCTGCTGCTGCGGATGCGCCGCCTGCTGCGCCCGTCCGCGCAGCCCGAGCCGGAGACGCTCCCGCCCCCCTTCGAACGCCCCCGCCCCCGCTGGCACTGACCCGCCCGCGGGCAGGGGTCAGTCGAGCTGGCTGGGTTCCAGGCCCAGTTCCCGGGCTGCCACCAGGCGGATCCACTCGGCGATCTGCCGGCGGGTGATCACCCGCTCGTGCACCGCGAGCTGGACCGCCAGCCCGTCCATCACCGCGCTGATCCGCCAGGCCGCGCCGGCCGGGTCGGGGCAGTCGAACGTGCCCTCGGCGACCCCGGCGCTGATCACCGCGGCCAGATCCTGCCGCCACCGCAGGTCGAGGCGGCGGGAGAGCTTCTCCAGCTCCGGCGTACGCAGCGACTCCGCCCAGCCGTCGATCCACATCGACCAGGAGGTGGCCCGGCCGGTCGGCGCGTAGAGGCGCAGCATCCGGCGCAGCTTGGCCAGCGGCGGGGCGGAGGAGCGCAGTACCGCGTCGAGGCGGGCCAGGTCCTGCTCGACCGCGTACGCGAAGGCCTGCGCGAGCAGCCGGTCCTTCGTCGCGAAGTGGTAGAAGACGAGCGCCTGGCTGACCCCGGCGGCCTCGGCCACGTCCGCGGTGCGGGTGTTGGCGAGCCCCCGTTCCGCGATCACCTCGCAGGCCGTACGCAGCAGCGCGTCCAGGCGGATCTCGGCGGCTCGTCTCGTCACGGCGTTACGGTAACCCATCCGTATGACCACAGGGAGTTACCGAAGCGGCCGGTCGGCGGCGGAACAGTCGGATGCCGGACACTCGCCTCGCCGAGCGGATTCCGCAGGTCGCGGCCCTGCCTGTCGACTTCCGACGGCAGCCACCCAGGCTCCTAGGAAGCCGGCGCCACGCGCCGCCGGCAACACCCGGACGCGCCGGAAGGGGCCCCGATTTGGCAACCGTTCCCGGGCTCGGCTAAAGTTCTCATCCGTCACCGGATAACACCGGGGGCGTGCGGACGTAGCGCAGCTGGTAGCGCATCACCTTGCCAAGGTGAGGGTCGCGGGTTCGAATCCCGTCGTCCGCTCGGAGATGCCGCCACGCAGTTCGGGGGCAACCTCGGTGGAGTGGCCGAGAGGCGAGGCAACGGCCTGCAAAGCCGTGTACACGGGTTCAAATCCCGTCTCCACCTCGCAGTAGACGAGGGCGATTGGCGCAGTGGGAGCGCGCTTCCTTGACACGGAAGAGGTCACTGGTTCAAACCCAGTATCGCCCACCAGCGGAAAGGCCGTGTCGATCAATCGACACGGCCTTTCTCGTCGCCGTCGATCAGTCCAGTACCGCGCCGCCGGCCATTGCCGCGACCGGACCGCCCCACCCAGACTGGCCCGGTGGACGATCAACAGACCCGAGCCCAGCGGTTCCGCGCCCTGCACCAGCCCGGTGACCCACTGATCCTCGTCAACGCCTGGGACGCGCTGAGCGCCCGGATCGTCGCCGCGGCCGGCGCCCGCGCCGTGGCCACCACGAGCGCCGCCGTCGCGTGGAGCCGCGGTGCCCCGGACGGCGACGTGCTCGCCCGGGACACCGCCGTCGACGTGATCCGCCGGGTGGCGGACGCGGTCCGCGTACCGGTCACCGCCGACATCGAATCCGGGTACGGCGACAGTCCCGCCGAGGTCGCCGAGACGATCACCGCGGTGCTCGCCGCCGGGGCCGTCGGCGTCAACGTGGAGGACTCCCGGCACGACGGCGGCGGCCCGCTGCGCCCTGTCGACGAGCAGGTCGCCCGGCTCGCCGCCGTCCGGGCCGCCGCCGACCGCGCCGGCATCCCGCTGTACGTCAACGCGCGGGTGGACACCTGTCTGCGCCGGGTCGGCGGCGTACCCGAGACCGTCGCGCGCGCCGAGGCGTACCTGGCGGCCGGCGCGGACGGGATCTTCGTACCCGGAACCGTGGAGCCGGAGACGGTGGCCGCGCTGGCGGCGGCGATCCCGGCGCCGCTGAACGTGCTGGCCGGACCGGGCGCGCCGCCGATCGCCGAGCTGGCGCGGCTCGGCGTGGCCCGGGTAAGCATCGGACCGGCCGTGGCCGAGGCCGCGTACGCGGTGGCGCAGCGGGCGGCCGCGGAGGTGCTCGGCGCCGGGACGTACGGCGCGCTCGCCGGTGGGCTCGACTTCGACGCGCTGAACGAGCTGATGCGGGGCTGACCCGGCGACGTGGCATCGACTGCGGGACGGGGTACCGGGTTGAATGTGGCGGTGGCCGCGCATCCGATCCGCAGAGCCGCAGCCCGGCGGGGGCGGTGACCGCCTCCGTCCGCCCGGTGCCCGCGTTGCTGGGCCCGCCCGTGGTCACGGGGGCCGCGGCGGGGGCGTGTGTGGCAGCGCTGGCCGCCCTCGGGGCGGCGGGTCACGGCGGGTTCGCTACCGATCCGGCCGGCGCCCTAGCCCTGGCCGTGGCGGCAGTGGCCGCGGCAGTCGCCGCGTCGCGGCTCGCCCGCTCGGGCCACCGCGCCGCCGGCCGGCTGGCGACCGGGCTCGCCGCGTCGCTGCTGGCGTACCTGGGGCTCGCCGTCCTGGCGGTGGCCACCGTCGCGGCCGGCCACCGGTGGGCCGGGCCGGCCGTCGCGGCGTGGAACTCGGCGTGGATCCCGCCGCTCGCGCTGATGCAACTGACCGCCTCGGCCGCCGTCCGCACCGGCACCGTCACCCCGAAGGCGCACCGGTACGTGGGTCTCGTCCTCGGCGCGGCCACGCTCGTCAACGCGCTGCTGACGACGGCGAGCGAGCCGTTCGACGGGTTGCCGACGATCGCGGGGGAGTCGTGGCGTACCGCGCTCGCGCCGGTCGGCGCCGCCGTCACCCTGCTCGGCGTGGCGGCGCTGCTCCTGCTGCCGGTGACGCTCTGGCGGGCCGCCCTCGGCTCGCACCACACCGTGCGGGCACGGCTCGGCGTGGCCGCCGCGGCCACCACCGCGGCGCCGCTGACAGTCGTCTTCTGCCTGCTCCTCGCGGTCGCCCGCGCGCCCGGTGACGTCGAGCCGGCGCTGGGCTCGGTCGCCTTCCTGGTGGCCCTGTCCGGCGCCGCCGTGTTCGCCGCCGCCTGCGCGGTCACCGCCGCCCGGGGCGCCACCGAGGCCCGCCGGGTCGGCACTGTGGTGCGCGCCGCCGGCCTGGCCGCCGCGGCCCTGCTGGTGGTCGGCGCCGGCACGCTCGTGGCCGCTCCCGGCTCGTCCCTCGGCCCGACATCGGTCGCCCTGGTCGTGTCGGCGCTGACAGTCGTCGTCGGCGGCGGGGCGTGGGCCGGTACCGGCCGGCTGGCGGCGCTGCTCACCGCCGCGCCCACAGCGCCGCCGGTGACGCCGCACAGCGGAGCAGAGGGTACGGAGACAGGCAGCGCGGCGGGCACGGCGGACGTCGCCGGGCCGGCGGACCCGGCCGGTGGGGCAGCCTCGCCGGAGGTGTCCGGCACGGGGGTGTCCGCCGGGGCGGGCGCGGCATCGGTCGGCGGGCTGACGGCACGCGAGCGCGAGGTGCTCGCCGCGCTCACCGAAGGCGCCAGCAACGCGGGGATCGCGGCGCAGCTCGTGGTCTCCGAGCGGACCGTCGACGCCCACCTGCGCGCCATCTTCGTCAAGCTCGGCCTGACCCCGGGCGGCGACACGAACCGGCGGGTACGGGCGGCGCGGATCTGGCTGGAGCACGCGCGACAGCCGCGCTGAGCAGGGACTTTCCGAAGATAGGTGCTGAGGCCGATGCCCGTGCCGGCGGTACCTCGGCACGGTGGGGCGACACCTGAATCGACGGAGGCTCCCACAGTGCCCGTACCGAAGTTGCGCCGCGCCGCGCTCGTCGCCCTTTTCGTCCTGCTCCTGGTGGCCCTGGCCGGCCGTACCCTGTTCATGTTGTGGGAGCCGCCGTTCGACGGCGCGATCCACTACGACGACGTCCGTGAGCTGGGGTCCGCGTACTGGCCGATGAACCTCTACCTGGGCGGGCCCGCGTACGCCGTGTCGTGGATCGCCGCGGCGGTGTTCATCGTCGGGCTGGCCCGGGGCCGCGCGGGCGTGCTGAACCTGGTGGGGGCCTTCCTGGCCGGCCTCGGCGGGGTGGTGTTCGCGCTGGCGATCACCGCCGAGGTGCTGCCGTTCGCCTACGCCGCCGACCCGGCCGTCCTGCCGGAGCAGCAGGGACGCGCGTTGTTCGACGCTTTCAACGATCAGTTGGACGGGCTGCTCCCGGCCATCCTCGGCAGTCAGGTGGCGATCGTCCTCGGCATGGTCCTGGCGCTCGTCGGCATCCTGATCGGCCGGACCATGCCGCGCCCGCTGGTCGTCGCCGGGCTCGTCTACGTCGTGGCGTTCGTCCTGGTGCCGCAGGACGCCGGTCGTGCGGTGGTCGTCGCGAGCTACCTGGTGCAGGTGGCGCTGGTGGCCGCGATCGGCTGGTACGGGCTGCGGGCCGCCACCGACCGCGCCGCCACCGACCGCGCCGCCACCGACCGCGCCGTGACCGACGGCGAGCGGCCGTAGCAGAGCGGGCCGGCCGGATCGGGTGATCCGGCCGGCCCGATCCGGGACCGATCAGCTCCGTCGGCCCCGGTCACTGTCACATCGGCGGGGCGACGTCCCGGCGCTCCTCGACGCGGCGGTACTCCACCGGCTGCTCGGCGGTGGTCGTGACCACCTGGCGACGACGGCCCCACACCAGCGTGGTCATGATGAGGCCGAGGACGCCGGCCGCCATCAGGATCCAGCCGACGACGTCGAGGTCGACCCCGCCGACGCTGGCGTTGAGCGCGAACGTGAGGATCGCGCCGACCGCGATCAGGAAAATGCTCGTACCGATACCCACGACAGCCTCCTTCGGGGGGATGGTTGTGCTGTCACCGGCCTCAGTACCCCGGCGGCGAGCAGCGCAACCACACGGCCACCCGGCGCGGCGGGGGTCTGCCGCACGGCGATCTTGGCATCGGGTAGAGTTCACCACGTCGCCGGTGCGAACCGGCGGCACGCGGACGTAGCGCAGCTGGTAGCGCATCACCTTGCCAAGGTGAGGGTCGCGGGTTCGAATCCCGTCGTCCGCTCGCGATCACCCCGGGCGATTGGCGCAGTGGGAGCGCGCTTCCTTGACACGGAAGAGGTCACTGGTTCAAACCCAGTATCGCCCACCGAGAGTCACCCTCCCCGCCTGCCGGCGCCGCCGGTCGATCGGCGGACGTATCCCCTCGGACGGTTCGTACCGGCCACATCGGTCACCCGGCTCGACCGTGCGGGTTATTCAGCCGCTGCCACCACGCGTGTCACTGTGATGCCCGATACGCAGGGAGGCGGTCACATGGCAACGATCGAGCGGGGACGGTGGCGGCGGACGGCCGCACGATTAGGGGTGGCGACTGTCGTCGCGGCGGCCGGGGTGACGGTCTCGGCCGCGCCCGCGCAGGCCACCGCGACGCGGACGGTGGCGTTCTTCAGCATGGACGAGCCGGCGTCGTCGACGGTGCTGACCGACTACAGCGGCAACGGCCGTCACGGCACGATCGGCGACGAGGTGGTCACCGGCGCGCTCTACGCCGGGGCGACCGGGCACCGCTTCGCCACCCACCTGCCCACCGACAAGGAGTACGTCCCGGGCCACGTCGACCTGGTGCCGCACACCACCGACTTCAACCCGGACGCCGGGGACTTCTCGCTGACCATCCGCTACCGGACCACGTACTCCTTCGGGAACATCCTCCAGAAGGGACAGGGCAACACGGCCGGCGGCTACTGGAAGTTCGAGGCGCCGAACGGCAAGCCGAAGTGCCTGTTCCGGGGCGCGGACGGCGCCTCCCGTACCGGCTACACGGACGTGCCGATCTCCGACGGCCAGTGGCACACGGTCACCTGCAACCGCACCTCCGCGTACGTGGAGATGTACGTCGACGGCGTGCGGACCAGCCGCCTCAACGGGCCGACCGGCACCATCGCCAACACCTGGCCGCTGTCCGTCGGCGGCAAGAGCCAGTGCGACGGTACGAAGGTCACCTGCGACTACTTCGCCGGCGACATCGACTACGTGAAGATCCTGAAGGGATCGGGTGGCCCGGCCAACCAGGCGCCGGTAGCGGCGCTGACGCCCACCTGCTCCGGGCTGGTGTGCACGTTCTCCGGCGCGGCCTCCACCGACGCCGACGGCGCGATCCAGGACCACAGCTGGGCGTTCGGCGACGGGGACACCACCGGCACGGCCTCGGTACCGACCACGTCCCACACGTACGCGACAGCCGGCACCTACCCGGTCACGCTCACCGTCACCGACGACCGGGGCGCCACCGGCACCGCGACAGTCGACGTGACTGTCGCGCCCGTACCGGAGCAGATCTCGTTCGTCGGCCAGGCCACCGCGAACGCCAACTGGACCAGCCACACGGTCACCGTCCCGGCGGGCGTTCAGGCCGGTGACACGCTGCTGCTCGTGCTCAGCCAGAACACGCACACCGGCACCGGCGAGCCGACCGGGGTGACCGGCTGGACCCGGCTCGACCGTCTCGACGGCGGCTTCGCCACCACCACCGCCTGGTGGAAGACCGCGAACGCCGGTGACGCCGGCAGTGCGGTCCGGGTGACGCTGGACAGTCAGGCGAAGGGCAACCTGGTGCTGGCCGCGTACCGGGGTGTCGCACCGGGCGCGCCCGTCTTCACCAGGGCGACCGACCCGGCGAGCACCGCCACCCGGATCACCCCGTACGCGCCGGTGACGACGGCGCAGAGCTGGGCCGTGTCGTACTGGCTGCACGGCGACAGCACCTCCACCGCACTCACCCCGCCGTCCGGCGTGGCGGTGCGCAGCAACTCCTCGCAGACCGGCGGCGGCCGGGTGACCGGCCTGCTCGCCGACTCGGCGAGCAGCGTGCCGACCGGCAGCTACGGCGGCCTCACCGCCACCGGCGCCGCGGCCAGCACGACCACCACCACGTGGACGTTCGTGCTGCCCCCGGCCTGACCCATCGGGTACGCGTGAAGGCCGGCACCCCGTTGGTTCGGGGTGCCGGCCTTCAGCTTGTGTCTGTTACTTGTTCGTCTTAGCTGTTCCAGTGCTGGGCGACGAGGTCGGCGGCCTGCTGTTCCCACTGGGCGTAGTGGTCGGGGTAGGCCGACACCTGGACG
Source organism: Micromonospora sp. SYSU B005 (assembly GCF_055362685.1). Taxonomy (NCBI): domain Bacteria; kingdom Bacillati; phylum Actinomycetota; class Actinomycetes; order Micromonosporales; family Micromonosporaceae; genus Micromonospora; species Micromonospora sp. SYSU B005. Next base: position 20,525 of record NZ_JAXCFU010000019.1, read on the forward strand.
GTCTGGGCGGCCTTGGTCAGCGGCATGTCCTTCCAGCCGTCGACCTGCTTCAGACCCTTCAGGAACGCCGTGGTGGAGTACTCCGGGTCGGTGATCTGCTCCACCGTGCCCCAACCACTGGAGGGGCGCTGCTGGAACAGGCCCTGCGAGTCGTGGTCGTTACGGTCACCGAGGTGGCCGAGGTTCTCCAGCTTCGACTCCTGCAGCGCGGTGGCGATGGAGACGACCGCGGCACGCTCGTCCATGCCGGCCTTCTTCGTCGCCGCGATGATCGCCTTGACGTTCTTGGTCTGCTCGTCGTTCAACGCGATCCGCGACTGCTCACCCTGCACGCCATGCGGGATCAGCTTGTCACCCTGCACCGCGACACTCACCGGCTTCACGCTCGCGGTCGTGTCGGCCGCGTGGGCGGCGACCGGACCGGCGAACACGCCACCGGTGAAAGCCAGACCAGCAATACCCAGAACGCTCTTGCGCAGAATCGTGTTCATCACAAGTGCTCCATTCGGGGGTCGACGCACCCGGGGGGATGCGTGGCACCGTCAGGCGCTCAAAAAGTCTTCGGGGGATCCCGGCTGCTCGCGGGGCACAGGGGGGTGCCTCTACGCGGCGCCGGAAGCATGTCCAACGACCTCGGCCCCGGCATCATTCCCGGGCCCCTCACGCCACCGGCGGGGCGGCTCGGGGTTCACGTCGTCGGAACCATGTTCAACGACCAGCCCGCCACCGGGATGATTCCCGCGCTCACGGACGCCGCCCCGCTCGCGGGGCACCGCCGGTGCTCGGTCGTTCACCCGGTTACAACGCCACCCACCCGCCCACGATTCCGCCGCCAGAGTGCCGCCCGCCACCCCCGACCCGGACACCCCCGCACACACGCCGAACCGGGCACCACGCGGACCCGCCGAACCGGACACCACGCCGACAAGCTGCCCGGCACTCCCGCCTTCCCGAGCCGCAGCAGCGCCTCGGAGCCCTCTCACCAGCGCGACCTCCCATCACCTGAGACACATAGTCCGTATCCCGAGAGCAGTCGAAGATCTTGGTACGAAAGTGCCCCCATAGGGGCCGTTTCGCACCAAGATCTCCGGACGGCTCGGGTCGCCGAGGCGGGGGAGAGGGCGCGCGGCAGAGTGGCTGCCCCCGCCGGCATGCTCTGCATCGCGTGCACCGGCTCGCACCACACGCATCCCGCCCGACTGGTGGGGGGGGGGGGTGGGGGGGGGGGGGCGGGAGCCGCCCACCCGCCCCCCCCCCACGAAGA